>NZ_AUIH01000005.1 GCF_000423605.1 Saccharospirillum impatiens DSM 12546 | reverse complement strand
ATGGTATCCAGATGGCGCCAGGTCCGGGATTCACGTTCATCGTGTTTTGGACATAATGTTCCGCACTCAGGACACGCGCCAGTGGAGTCGACATACTCAATCTCGATATCGACTCGGCTATTGGCCATGTTGAGGTCTACCGAGCTTGTCTCCCAGGGCGAATGAATACCCAGAAGCAGTGCATAATGCTCTTCGATTTCCACAGAAAGACTCCCCGTAAATTCGGTATGATCAAGTCCTGATTATACTGGATTTCCACAGGAAACTACGAAGAGCCAGGTTTTTCAATGGAGGAGGTGTTGCGTGAGGTCAACAGTAAATTGCGCAAGATCCTCCCTGTTGGGGTGTTCTGTTGCGGAGCCATGGTTGAGCTGAATTTTCACAATAAATCGGCACGGGTCTGGGTTGGCGGCGTTCCTGATGTGTATTTGTTTCGCGAGCAGGGCCGTAAAGTTGAGCCATTTGCCAGCACGCATTTGCCGCTGGGTGTGCTGGACCCGTCGGAATTCGACCCACACACCCGGGATGTCGTTATGCGTAACGGCGATCGGGTGTTTCTATGGTCGGACGGTATCATCGAAAGCCGAAACCCGGCCGATGAGATGTTTGGTGAGGAACGGCTGAAACAGGTGTTTTCCGGCACAGGCAAGCCAGATCAGATTTTTCAGGCCATTCTGGATCAGGTTGATGACTTTATGGGGGGCAGTGACCGGGACGATGACATTACTCTGGTTACTGCCAAAATGGTCGATATCGAAGACATTGGCATGACCACCTATGAGTCCAACAAAGGCTCTATTGGCGGGCCCGTCAACTGGACTCTCAGTCTGGCGTTGCATGACCAGAGCCTGGCAGCATTTAACCCCTTGCCATTGGTCATGAATCTGTTGATGGAAGTTGAAGGGCTCAGGCCACTGGGTGGTCAGCTCTACACCCTGCTGGCTGAATTGTTCAGCAATGCGCTGGAGCATGGCGTGCTGGAGCTGGATTCGGAACTAAAAACCGGTCCGCAGGGGTTTGGGCAGTATTATATGCAGCGCGAGCAATCGCTGGCGGCGCTCACGGATGGCAGTGTCCGGCTGACGTTGACCCACCGGCCGTTGGCGGTCGGTGGTGAACTCATATTGGAGGTAACTGATACCGGAGCCGGGTTTTCCTATGCCGACTACGATGATGAAAACGCGACACGCGATCAGCCAATGGCCATTGATCCCTCAAATGATGCATTACAGCGAACCAGTGCTCAGTGGGATTATAGCGGTCGCGGTATAACGCTGATCCGGCAATTATCGGATGAATTGACCTATCTGGACGACGGCCGATCAGTTCGGGCCATTGTCCGGTGGCCGAGGCATTGAACACACTTTCGGGTCAGTAGCGCTTGTATCACACCATCTTCGCGGCTTCGGCTGTAAAAAGCACCCGATAACGCCTATTATGAACCCACTACTGACTTCAGGAGGCCCCAGGGATGGTGCACAATTCAATCACCCAACGCGAGGCTGCCATGTCTGACTCTGATACCTCAATGCAGATTGAAGATCATCTGGATGTCACCATACTTGGGGAGTTGAAGACTCTGCTTGAAGACGATTTCCCTGATCTCATTGAAACTTTTCTGACGGATGCCCGGGTCCGTGTTCGGGAGCTGATGCGGACGGTTGATTCTGGCGTTGCAGAGGATATTCGTCAGTCCGCGCACAGCTTTAAAGGCAGTACGCTTAACGTAGGGGCCAAACAACTGTCCAGTCTGTGCCGCGAGCTCGAAGACCTGGCTCGCTCAGGTCGGACTCAGGGTTCGAGGGGGCTGGTAGACCGGATAGAAGTAGAACTCCATCAGGTCGAAAGACTGATGCGCCATGCCTATCTGTAAGTAAGCGTTTGGAACTGATTGCTGGAACGTTCTAAGTTCGGGGGTGTCATGAGCCGACTAACATCAGTCACTGGTCGCCCTTAAGAGCCTCGTCCTCACACCCTAACCCAGCCACTCCTTCGATTTTCAGCCGTGGTCATGAATGGCCCGGGCTTTGCAAATGATCCTGAACACCTCTTATGTCGGAATTGGCACCATGCAGTTACTGTCGCCTCAGATTGCCTTTAATAGCTCGAAGCAAAGCGTCGGCACGGAAACCGAGGCTCGGGCATCAACCGCGTCAGACCGCGGTTTTCAGCGTGTTTTCAGCGAATACACCCATCAATCTGGTGGTGAAGTAACCGCATCGCTGAACGTTGCATCCGGCAAACACCCCGAGTCGCTTCCCCCTGGTCTGCAAGGCCAAATATTGCCGCAGCGGCAAACGGATACCGCGCCGCTGGGTGAGGCTGAGCAGATCTTGAGTGAGCTGAAGGGCACACTGGATGGGCTGACGGCGACACTGGAAGATATTTTAACGCTCGAACAGGATACGCCCGACGGTGAAACAGGCCCGCTAACTCAGTTTCTGGTAGATGAACTCGGATTTACCGATAAAGCGGCGGCCGACTTCATTAATACTCTGGACACCTGGGTGTCCGAGCCGCCTACCGTCGCAATGACGGCCGAAGCACTGCTTGCTCAAGGTCCTCAAGCCATTATGACGGTAGAGGCTATGAGTGAATCACTGACCTCACTGCAAGCAGACGTGAATCAGTGGTACCAGCAGGTAGCCGGAATAGACAGCGAAACTTTGCCAGAATGGACTCCCGATAGCCTGGCCGGTATGTCTAACAGTGAAGCGGTTCCCGGTATGTTGAACGCTGGCTTGCCGTTGGCGGGAAACTCAGCCGCTTCTATACCGAGTGAACGTTCAATGCTCGACACTCTGCAGCAATGGTCTCAGGCATTGAAAGAAGGGCCGGGAGGGCTGTCGCAATTGGTTGTATCCATTGCCGAACGTGTTAAAGCTGTCCTGAATACTGCAGCGGCCGGCAGCCTGCCGTCTACGTTCGACCAATCGCGTCCGGAGAGTGCGCTGTTAACTCAGGATTCGATGCTGTCGACCGATAAGTCCGTACCTACGGCAGACACCCTGTTCAGCCAGTTATTGCAAACCGGCAGTGCCGGCTCCGCAACGGATGATTCAGAGGCGCCGGCGTTATCCAGACTGACACCGCTGGCGGCAGCCGTGGCCGATGACGCCCGACAGCCTCTGATCAGTGGGCAGCCAGTTCCCGAAAAGGCCGATGCGGTTAATGCGGTTATCCAGCGCAGTCTGCAGCAACCTGTGCTGGCCGGTGAGGCGGGGCGGCAACTGGGCGAACGCCTGGCATTGATGGTCCGGGGTGATATTCAGCAGGCGACCATTCGGCTCGATCCGCCGGAGCTGGGCCTGATGGATGTCCGTATTACGGTCCAAAATGACCAGACACAGGTCCAGATTGTGGTACAGAATCCACAGGTTCGAGAAGCACTGGAAAGCCAGAGTGTTCGGCTGCGGGAGTTTTTGGAACAACAGGGCTTGTCGCTGGCGAAGCTCGATATCCGCGATGAATCAGCCGGGCAGCAAGGGGCCGGTAGCGAACGTGACGACGAATCGGGTGGTGATACAGCAGGACAGATGGCAGCTGATAGCGAGACGTCTGACGAGTCGGCGACCTCAGTAGCCTGGGGCCAGGGCCTGGTCGACCAATTCGTATGAGCCGACTAGACTTGCGGGCAACCTAACCCCAGTGGGGCGCTGTCTGACTATTGGCGTAACCCTTGCTAGCTAAAATAGACATAACGGGGGTTTTGACACCCGGGCGATGTACAATAGAGCATTAACCCAATTGCCTTATCGGGCTGCCGATCAAACAGAGTAGTGGATGTAATACATGGCGGAAGAACAGCAGGCTGAGATCGAGGATACGGGCTCAGGCAAGAAAAAACTGAAAATGATGTTGCTGATTCTGGTCGGTGTGTTGGTGGTGGCGGGAGCCTCCATTGGCGGCACCTTGTTTCTGCTAAGCCCCGGGGCGGACGACCCTGCTGCAGAAGGAGATGCAGCTATGTCTGAGCAGGATATGGAAGCGTCCATAGCAGCAGGCCCGGCGAATTACCTGGCGATGCAACCTGCGTTTGTTGTCAATTTTAATGAAGCAGGCCGAACCCGCTTTCTACAGTTGGAGTTGTCACTCGTATCACGTGACGTTGAAGCCATTGATATGGCCAATATGCACATGCCGCTGCTGCGCAATAACCTCCTGCAAACATTGGCCGAACAGGATTTTGAAACGTTGAAAACGGTTGAAGGCAAACAACAGCTGGTCGAGTCGCTCACAGCGACGGTCCAGGCAACGATAGAAGAAAAGCTCGGTCGACCCGGTTTTGAAACCGTGTTGTTTCGCAGCTTTGTCATGCAATAGGGGCTGCCGTGCAGGACTTACTGTCACAAGACGAAATTGATGCGTTGCTCCATGGCATCGATGACGGTGCCGTTGAAGAGGAAGACACCGGCGACGCTAATGGCGTTAAATCCTATGATTTAACCAGCCAGGATCGTATTGTGCGCGGTCGCATGCCGACGCTTGAAATGATCAACGAACGCTTTGCCCGTTATACCCGAATCAGCATGTTCAATTTTCTGCGTCGCAGTGCCGACGTTGCCACAGGCGGCATACAGATTCTCAAGTTTGGCGAATACGTTCACACTTTGTACGTACCCACCAGTCTCAATTTGGTCAAGGTGCGCCCGTTGCGCGGTACTGCTTTGTTCATTCTCGATGCCAAGCTGGTGTTCAAACTGGTTGATAACTTTTTTGGCGGCGATGGCCGCCATGCGAAAATCGAAGGTCGTGAATTTACGCCGACCGAGATTCGCGTGGTGCAGATGGTATTGTCGCAGGTCTTCGAGGACATGAAAGAAGCCTGGGGGGCGGTACTCGATGTCGACTTCGAATACGTGTCGTCCGAAGTAAACCCGGCGATGGCCAATATTGTCTCCCCCAGTGAAGTGGTCGTGGTCAGCACCTTCCATGTTGAGCTTGATGGTGGCGGTGGCGATCTGCATGTCACCATGCCGTACTCCATGATAGAGCCTGTACGTGAAGTGCTCGATGCTGGTGTGCAGAGCGATGTTGATGAAATCGACGACCGTTGGGTCGACTCGCTGCGCCACGATATATTGCGTGCCAAGGTGCCCATCAATGCGACCGTCATCGAACGTGATATCAAGCTACGCGATCTGGTTGACCTCGAAGCCGGGGATATTATTCCCATTGATCTGCCGGATACCCTGACGTTGGCCGCAAACAAAGTGCCCCTGTTTGAATGCACTCTGGGTCAGTCGGGCGAAAACCTGGCGCTGAAAGTAATACGTCCGTCACCCATGGCTAAGCGTGATGTGGGAGACCTGAAATCCAGGCTGTTAGGGCAGCGACGGCGCAAGCGTGAAGAATATGCAGTCGAAGCCATCAGTCAGACGGTAAAAGAGGAAAGTAACGATGAGTGACAATGACCTGCCACCGGAAGATGAAACCGGCACCGGTGAAGACAATAGCGGCCAGGACGACCAGGCCCTGGCCGATGAATGGGCCGCAGCCATGTCAGAGTCCGGTGACGATGAACCCGATGACGATGACAGCGATGCCATGACGGATCCAACCCGTGCTCCTCTGGAAGAGTTTGGAGCCGCGACTTCGGTAGCGTCACACGGCGATTCGCCCAATCTTGACGTCATACTCGATATCCCGGTGGTTATTTCCATGGAAGTCGGTAACACCCAGATTCCGATCCGTAACTTATTGCAATTGAATCAGGGCAGTGTGATAGAGCTGGATCGACTAGCGGGTGAACCACTGGACGTACTGGTCAATGGAACACTGATTGCTCATGGCGAAGTGGTTATGGTCAACGAAAAATTTGGTATCCGCCTGACGGATGTTGTCAGCCAGCAGGAACGGATACAACGCTTACGATGAGCACCACGATCTTTGACGCCTGCAACAAAACTTTGACGTCTGCCCGCCCGGCCGCGTCGGTCGGGCTGTTTCTGTTGCCTCTAAGCTGGGCTAATGCCAGTGCCAATTCTGCCATTCCAGGCGGGGGCAGCGACTATATGCGTCTGGGATTAACCTTGTTGTTCATTGTTGGCCTCATCTTTGCGTGTGGCTGGTTAGTACGACGAATGGCTGGCGGCTCAGGCTTTAATAATCGCCACATCAAAGTACTGTCAGTGATGCCTTTGGGTACGCGTGAAAAGTTGATGTTGATCAAGGCGGCTGATGAAACCCTGCTGATTGGGGTGACCTCACAGTCGATCTCTACACTTCACCGTTACGATGGCCCGCTCGATCTGACAGACACGATGCAACCCAGTCCATTTGCCGATCGAATGAAAGGCTTATTGAAAGGACTGGACAGTGACTCTCTGGCCAAACACAACAGACAGAAAACCCCGGGGGGCTCGGACTCCCAACCCTAGCCGCTACCTGACTGGTATAGCGCTGCTCTCACTGTTGCTACTCGGTACAGTCGCTCAGGCTCGCGGTATACCCGCCATCACGCTGACCAGCAGTGAGGAGGGTGGTCAAACCTACTCGGTAACGCTCCAGATTCTGGCGCTGATGACAGCGCTGACCTTCATTCCCGCCGCCCTGATGATGACGACCAGTTTCACGCGCATCATTGTTGTCTTCGCGATCTTGCGCCAGGCAATTGGTTTACAGCAGACACCATCGAATCAGATGCTGATTGGTCTGGCCTTATTCCTGACGTTTTTTATCATGACCCCGGTCTTAAATCAGGTGAATGAAAATGCCATTCAGCCTTACATTAACGAGGAAATATTACCGCTAGAGGCTATTGATGAAGCCATCGCGCCGATGAAGACTTTCATGTTGGCGCAGACGCGGGAGAGTGACCTCTCCATGTTTATCCGGTTGGCAGACATGGAAAATCAAATTGAAACTCCGCAGGACACACCGCTCAATGTACTCGTGCCGGCGTTCGTGACCAGCGAACTCAAAACGGCGTTCCAAATCGGGTTTCTCTTATTTATTCCTTTTTTGATCATCGATCTGGTCGTGGCATCCGTGCTGATGGCCATGGGCATGATGATGTTGTCGCCGATCATTATTTCTTTGCCGTTCAAAATCATGTTGTTCGTACTTGTTGATGGCTGGGCCATGATCATGGGTTCAGTAGCCAGCAGTTTCGCTTAAGGAGTCGTACCGTGGATGCCATTAATATTGCCGATTTATTCTCCGAAGCGTTGTTCATTGTCGTTGCCATCGTATCGATTCTCATCGTGCCAAGTCTGCTCGTCGGGCTGGTTGTTGCAACGTTTCAGGCCGCGACTCAGATTAATGAGCAAACGTTAAGTTTTCTGCCACGTCTTCTGGTGACGCTGATGATGATGATTGTTTCTGGCCCCTGGATCGTTGGCAAAGTCGTGGATTTTACCAATTCACTTATTTTCAACATTCCAGTGTTGATCGGGTAGGGCTGTTCTTGGTTATTACCGATGCGCAGATTGCCAGTTGGGTCAGTGATTTTTTCTGGCCATTTTTTCGCATTGGCGCTTTTTTCATGATTGTTCCTATCTTCGGCGCCCAAGTCGTACCAGCGCGGATACGCATGGGATTGGCGTTTGCAATGACGGTTGCGTTATATCCGGTTTTGCCACCCATGCCGGTCATTGAAGTCACTGGGTTGCAAAGCCTCGTTATCATCGCCATGCAATTATTGATCGGGCTGACACTGGGGTTTGTGGTGCTCACCATTCTCCAGGTATTCGTATTGGCAGGGCAAACCATTTCAATGCAGATGGGTCTTGGTTTCGCATCCATGGTGGATCCGGCCAACGGCGTCTCGGTGGCTGTTCTAAGCCAGTGGTATCAGGTGCTGGTCACCCTAGTGTTCCTGACCATCAACGGTCACCTCATCGTGCTTGAAGTGCTGGCTGAATCTTTTCAGTTAATGCCGGTGAGCGATTCAGCTTTCAGTCAGAGCGCCTTTATGTCCGTTGCCCAATTTGGTGCCTGGTTGTTTGAAGCGTCGATGATGCTAGCTCTGCCGGCGATCGCAGCGTTGTTGCTGGTTAACCTGACCTTTGGTGTGATGACCAGAGCCGCCCCCCAATTGAACGTGTTTGCATTGGGCTTTCCGGTCACCATGTTGGCCGGATTGGTGATCGTATGGGCCAGTTACTGGGTGGCGTTGCCAATGGTGCAGCGGCTACTGGACGTGCACCTGGCATTCATGATGCAGATACTGCAGCAACCCTGATGTCTGGTAAGCGGATTATGTTCATGAGCATGGAACAAAAAGCGCTGGAGAAGACCCGTGGCTGAAGAAGACAGTTCCCAGGAAAAAACAGAAGAACCCACGGCACGAAAGAAAGAGAAAGCCGCGGAGGAAGGCAATGTTGCCCGTTCGAAAGAGCTGAATACGTCTGCAATTCTCATCGCTGCGGCAGTTGGCCTGCTGATTTTTGGACCATCACTGGCAGGCACGCTGCTTGATATCATGAAGTACAGCTTCAGTTTTGATCCGAATGCCAGTTGGGATACCCGTGTGGCATTGATCTATCTGGAGACGTCTTTTGTTGAGGCCATGATGTCGTTGATACCGTTGTTTCTGTTGTTGCTGGTCGCCGCATTTTTTGGCCCCATTGGTTTGGGGGGGTGGAATTTTTCAGTTAAAGCGATAGCACCCAAGGGAAGTCGGATGAACCCTTTGTCAGGGCTCAAACGGATGTTTTCTCTGAATGCTCTGGTTGAGTTGTTGAAAGGCTGGGGTAAAGTACTTGTGGTAGGCACGGTGTCAGTGATCGTTTTGTTTGGTCTGAAAGGTGACTTTATCAGCATGGTCTTCGAACCGACCGGCCCCTCGGTCAAACACGCGGCTGTCGTTCTTGCCTGGACGTTTCTGCTGATCTGCTGCAGTACCATCATCATTGCCATTGTTGACATTCCATTCCAGATTTACAGTCATACCAAAAAGCTGAAAATGACGATGCAGGAGGTTAAGGAAGAGTACAAAAACACCGAGGGCAAACCCGAAGTAAAAAGCAAGATTCGGCAGTTGCAGCGAGAAATGGCCAATCGAAGAATGATGGCCGACGTGCCGGATGCCGATGTTGTTATCACCAACCCTACACACTATGCGGTTGCCCTCAAGTACGACCCTCAGGGTATGCCTGCTCCAATGTTGTTGGCCAAAGGGGTGGATGAGACCGCCATGAAAATTCGGGAAATTGCCGGTGAATACAAGATTCCGGTTCTGGAAATGCCAGCGTTGGCCCGGTCAATCTATCACCATACTGAAATAGGTCAGGAAATTCCGGAAGGGCTGTATGTCGCCGTCGCCCAGGTGCTGGCATTCGTCTTTCAGACTGATCAGTGGAAGAAAGGCCGTGCACCCAAACCGGAGCGCAAGCCGTCTGTTAATATTCCCGATGAGTTGAAAACTGACGAATAGTTTCGAGGGTATTTGCACTCCTTGGCCCAATCCTTGCGATACCCCTGGTAACTCCCTGCAATCGCCTGAAAATTGACAGATGGCTCTATTCGATAATATCAAAGGTTTTGGAACTCAGGTCCGCTCACTGGATCGTGGCGCTGTGCTGACCAGCACGCGTAGCAATGCCAAAATGATGACGCAGCGGGTGCTTGGCATACCGTTTATGATGTTGATGGTTTTGGGGTTAATGACGCTCCCAGTGCCACCGATGCTGCTGGATGCGTTCTTCACCTTTAACATTGCTCTGTCCATCGTTGTGTTGCTGGTTGCAATCTACGTTTTGCGTCCTCTCGATTTCGCCGTTTTCCCTTCCATCATCCTGGTGGCCACACTGTTGCGGCTCGCGCTGAATGTCGCCTCTACACGGGTTGTATTACTCTACGGTCATGAAGGCGGCGACGCAGCAGGTAAGGTGATCGAAGCTTTCGGCGAGGTCCTGATCGGCGGCAACTATGCGGTTGGCTTCATCGTGTTTGCCATCCTGATGATTATCAATTTTGTGGTTGTGACCAAAGGTGCAGGCCGGGTATCTGAAGTCAGTGCCCGATTTACCCTGGATGCCATGCCAGGCAAGCAGATGGCAATCGACGCGGATCTGAATGCCGGTCTCATTGATGCCGAAACCGCCAAAACCCGTCGGGCGGAGATTGCCCAGGAAGCTGATTTTTATGGGTCGATGGACGGTGCATCGAAATTTGTTCGGGGTGATGCCGTCGCGGGTATTCTGATTTTAGCGATCAATATCTTTGGCGGGCTGGCCATTGGTATGATGCAACACGATCTGGATTTTGGTCAGGCGCTGCAAGTCTATGCTCTGCTCACCATTGGTGATGGCCTGGTTGCCCAGATTCCGTCATTACTTCTGTCGGTTGCGGCCGCCATTATGGTGACGCGCAACAGCAACAGCCAGGAGATGGGCGACCAGATTATGGCGCAGATGTTTTCAACGCCCAAGGCGTTGGGCATTGCCGCTTTTATGATGTTCGTCATGGGTGTACTGCCCGGCATGCCCCATACGGTGTTTCTGACGCTGGCATTTCTGGCGGGTCTCGGGGCTTTGTTTATTGTCTTTCGCCAGAAACAAGCCGACGGGGAGAACTTTTTCCCGGGGATGCCCGATAAACCCACACAGGCGGGCGGTAAATCCGGCCCGTCAGGCAAGCCGTTAAAAGGTGAGCTCGCAGGCACCGATGCGCCAGCCATAGCCAGCGAAAGTGAAACCCGGGAGCTAAGCTGGGACGATGTACAGCCTGTTGATATCGTTGGTCTGGAGGTCGGTTACCGGCTAATCCCCATGGTCGATCGTTCCCAGGGAGGGCAACTGCTGGGGCGCATCAAAGGTATTCGAAAGAAATTGTCTCAGGAGCTGGGGTTTCTGGTTCCCTCCATTCATATTCGAGACAACCTCGATTTAATGCCCAATGCCTATCGGCTGACTCTGATGGGCGTGGGAATAGCCGAGGCAGAGGTGTATCCGGACCGGGAGCTGGCGATAAACCCGGGCCAGGTGTTCGGGCCTCTGGAGGGCACCAAGACCACCGACCCGGCCTTTGGGCTCGAGGCTATTTGGATTGAAGCTACCCAGAAAGAGCGGGCACAGACTCTGGGTTACACGGTCGTAGACGCCAGCACCGTGGTAGCCACCCACGTCAATCATCTGCTGCAACAGCATGCCTATGAACTGCTCGGCCATGAAGAAGCCCAGCAAATGCTTGATTTGCTGTCGAAGAAGTCGCCAAAACTGGCTGAGGAGCTGGTCCCTAATACGGTCTCGCTTAGTCAACTACTGAAAGTGTTGCAAAACCTGTTGATAGAGCAAGTTCCTGTGCGGGACCTGCGCAGCATTGCTGAATCACTGACCAATCTTCAACCGAAAACCCAGGATATAGGCCAACTGACGAACGCAGCGCGGATGGGATTGTCTCGTCTGATCGTTCAGGGAATCGTCGGAAATGATAGAGAGATACCAGTTATCACGTTGGACCGCTCGTTGGAACAGTTGTTGCAGAAGACTGTTCAGCAGGCCGGAAGTGATGGGAATCTTGACGGGGTCTCGCTGGAGCCAGGCATGGCGGAACGGTTGCAACAGTCTCTGCAGGAAACTGTGTCGCGGCTTGAGCAGGAAGGCAAACCAGCGGTACTGCTGGTATCTGCTTCGGTTCGAATGTTGTTGGCTCGCTTTGTTCGCCACGGTGTTCCCAATCTTAAGGTTCTGAGTTTCCAGGAAATTCCGGACAACAAACACATCACCATTGTTGCGTCTGTAGGTGGTCAGTGAGGAAAGGTCGATGAAAGTTAAACGCTTTGTGGTGCCCAGCATGCAGGTTGGTCTGAAGCAGATAGGCGCAACTCTGGGGCCGGGTGCAGTGATCTTGTCTAACAAGAAGCTCGCCAGCGGACTGGAAATTGTAGCCGGAGTTGACGAGGCGGAGCTGGCTGAGTACCAGGCCAGTCAGCCAGCGGTTACCGACCCGGACGCCATTATCAAGGCATCCGCTGACCGAACCGGCTCGCCACGACTGGACCCGGCTTCAATGCAGCACTTGCTGGAAGCACTCGCACCGAAGACGCGGGCTGCTTTTGCTGGTACCGATGCCGCTCCGGCGCCGGTAACCCCCGAGCGTACACAGGCCGCCGCTTCTGCTCTGAGCCAACCGGATATCGATGTGCCGAAGCGTGAGCCAGCGTCTGTGGCCAAGGCCTGGTCGTCAGAGCGCCAGAGCCCAACAGATTCCTCTCGGGAGCGCAGTGCAGACGGTGCAGACTCCAAGCAATGGGTCCGGGTCATGCGCGAAGAGATCGACAGTTTGCGGCAACTGTTGATCCAGCAGACCGAACACCTGCAGTCACCTGCAACATCGGCAATGTCTCCTCAGCGTGAACGCCTGGAGGCGCGTCTGCAGACCCTGGGGCTGAGTGCTCCGGTCCAACGTTCCCTGTTACGCCCGTTTGACAGCGAAGCAAGCCTCGATACGAACTGGCGCAGGGTGATGGGGCGTCTGGCCGCGGGCATGACAGCCCCCGTGTTTGACCCTGTCGTTCAGGGCGGGCAGATTGCACTGTGTGGTCCGACTGGTGCGGGTAAAACAACGACGCTGGCCAAGTTGGCGGCCCGTTATGTTAAGCATCACGGCAGTGCGAGTATGGCCATCGTCAGCACTGACTTTTTTCAGATGGGGGCTCAGGATGCATTGGCGAATATCGCCCGTATACTGGGTGTTCATTTCGTCGGCTTACAAGAGGGCGAGTCGCTGTCGGATGTACTGGCTAGCCTGGCTGACCGGGATCTGGTGTTGATTGATTCCAGCGGCAGCCGTGAGGCTCTGGCCCATTGGCGGGAGCAGGTGATCGACACTGGGCTTGATCAGCGACTGCAAACCACTATGGTGTTGCCGGCAACTGCGCATGCCGACGGACTGAGCCAGTACATCAAGAACTTCCCGGGGCGACGGATTGATGGCGTAGTCGTCACCAAGCTCGATGAAGCCCCCTGTTTTGGCGGGATTTTTGACGCTATCCTCAGACATCGGTGGCCTTTGTGGTATACCACCGATGGTCAGAACATTCCGGCTGACATTGCCCTGGGTGACCCGGTTTCGCTGGTGAAGCGGCTGGTCAGGGGGTTAAGCGAGACAAAATCCAAGCTGGCGTATGCGAGTTGAACATTGGGATTAAGCGAAGCGGCTGGCACTAAAGGCCCGGTCTGAACACAAGCACCGACAAAGCGACGCTAATTGCCTATACTGTGGCAAGACTGGAGAGAAAGAATCGAATGAGTGGTTTGAATCCTATTCAAGTGATTGCCGTAACCGGCGGGAAGGGCGGTGTTGGCAAGAGCAATATGTCGGTCAACCTGGCTGTAGCTCTGGCTGAACTTGGCAAACGAGTGGTATTGCTGGATGCCGACCTGGGTCTGGCTAATATCGATATCCTTTTGGGGATCTCTGCTGGTCGCAATATCAGTGATGTGCTTAATGGCAACGCCGAGCTTCGCGATATTCTCGTGCCCGGTCCGGGCGGGGTGAAAATCATCCCCGCATCGTCCGGAACACAGAAAATGGCAAATCTGGGTGAGCGTGAGCATGCCGGTATTATTGCCGCATTCAGCGAATTGGGCGATCAAATGGATGTGCTTATTGTCGATACAGCCGCGGGCATTTCCAAAACGGTGACCAACTTCGTGCGCGCTGCCCAGGAGGCGATTATTGTCGTGACCGATGAGCCCACATCGGTGACCGATGCGTATGCATTGATCAAGGTCCTTAACCGTGATTGCCAGGTTGACCGGTTCCGGGTCGTGGCTAATATGGTAAGAACACCATCAGAAGGGCAGAATCTGTTCAATAAGCTATCCAAAGTGACAGACCGGTTTTTGGATGTGACGCTTCAATATGTGGGGTCAGTACCCATGGACGAGTCGGTGAGAAAAGCGGTTCAACGGCAAAAAGCGGTGATAGAGGCGTATCCGAGATCCAAAGCATCGGTCGCCTACCGCTCCATTGCCCAGAAAGTGGCCACTTGGCCCTTGCCCAGCACTCCCAGAGGGAATCTGGAGTTTTTTGTCGAGCGACTCGTCAACGGAGCAGGAGTCGCCTGAGATGTCGGTGCAGCAGTACACTATGTATCAAACCGAGAAAAAGGTTGACTACAATCAATTGGTCAATGATCACGCCGTGCTGGTTAAGCGCATAGCGCATCACCTGCTGGCGCGGTTACCCGACAGTGTGCAACTGGATGACCTGGTTCAGTCGGGCATGATCGGACTGTTCGAAGCCGCCCAGAACTACGATAACGCCAAGGGTGCCAGTTTCGAAACCTACGCGGGTATTCGCATTCGTGGTTCTATGCTCGATGAAGTACGCAAAGGAGACTGGATTCCGCGCAGCGTGCATCGCAATTCACGCAGAATCGCTGATGCCATTCGCGAAATTGAGATGCGTGAAGGGCGCGACGCCCAGGATCAGGAGGTGGCGACCACTCTGGGTATGAGTCTTGATGACTATTACGGTCTGCTCAAAGACACCCATGGATCCCGTCTGTTCAGTTTTGAGGAGCTGATGGAGCAGGGCAATGGTGATCTGCAGGACTATCAGGCAAACCACAGCCAGACCCCTCTGCCTGCAATGGATGTTGAACATGACCAGCTTAATCTGCATTTGGCCGAGGCTATTAAACAACTGCCTGAGCGTGAGCAGCTGGTGCTTTCCCTGTATTACGATGAAGAGCTGAATCTCAAGGAAATTGGTGCGGTGCTGGGCGTCAGCGAAAGCCGCGTTAGTCAGATACACAGTCAGGCAGCGTTGCGATTACGGTCCAAATTACGGGACTGGCAAGCTGATACGTCCCTCATTTGAGCCAAGCTAGCGGGCCAGCATTAACGCCTCTCGCGCCGGCACAAGCTGGCTTTGAAAGCCACGTCACGCTTTACCCACTCTCACGATGGGGTAAACTAGAACTGAATTTATACGCAGGTTCGGCAATTCCCCCCCTAAACTATTGTGATCACCGGTCGATAACTCTTCTAGTTGGGTCCTTCTGGAGCGGCGTCAGCGGCCCAGATGTTCAGTCACGATTGAGCCTGGAGAGCGTGTCCGACAAGCGCATTGTGCTTGCTGGTCCGTTGCATTGCTTTGTCACTGCAGGCAAACAGCGACAGGCAGTTCAGACAGTTTTGGGGGCAGGTCAGTGATCGTTATACCGGAGAATTGCCGGACAAACGGTTACAGGACTGGATTGCCGGATGTCAGAGTCTATTATGTCTGAGACGGTACCATTCGGGAGAGGCTTTAGGAGGTCATCTTGAACAAGAACATGAAAATTCTGGTAGTGGACGATTTCTCGACAATGCGCCGTATTGTCAAGAACCTGCTACGAGACTTGGGCTTTAGTAATACCCACGAAGCTGATGACGGCAACACGGCCTGGCCTATGTTGCAAAACGGTGATTTCGATTTTGTCGTAACAGACTGGAACATGCCGGGCATGACCGGTATTGATCTGCTCAAGAAGATCAGGGCTGATGAGCGGCTCAAGAGCACGCCGGTACTGATGGTGACCGCAGAAGCGAAACGGGACCAGATCGTAGCGGCAGCTCAGGCCGGGGTAAACGGTTATGTGGTTAAGCCTTTCACCGCTGCGGCTTTGAAAGAAAAAATCGAAAAAATCTTCGAACGTGTCGACGGTTAAGTCGGGCAACGTCAAAGCAGTTAAAAGAGGCCAATATGGCTGATGCACACAAACCGATAGCGCTCGATTTCCATAATGCTCTTAAAGAACTGGCGCCCGTATTGTTAAACCAGGTCGAACATGGCCATATGGATGAAGCAGCCGCAACGCTGGTGACGTTGCAGCACGCCCGCCAGGCTGGCAGCGGTGACAGTGAATTTTCGGTGGTTCTCAAGGCGAAAGCGGCAGAATTGCATCGCCGTATCGAGGCGGGTGAAGTCGAGTCAGCGCTGGAAACTCTGCAAGAGATGCAGGACGCCAGAGACCGTGGCTTGTATCAGGAGGTTGGGCGGCTGACGCGAGCTTTGCACAGCGCCATTACCAACTTTCACATCGATTCAGACCCAAGTGAACGCGTAGACGCCTTGTCTGAAATGACCGATGCGACGGATCGACTGGAATACGTGATCCAATTGACCGAGAAAGCGGCTAACACGACCCTCGATCTGGTTGAAGAGAGCATGCCGGTTGTTGCCGGGTTGACGTCTGAGGCCACCCGGCTAAAAACAGAGTGGAAACGCCTGGTCGACCGGGATTTGAGTCCCGAGGAGTTCAGGTCTCTGTATTGGGAAATGGATGCCTTTTTTGATCAGGTAACCGCCCAGTCACAGAGTGTGTACCAGCATTTGTCGGACATTCTGATGGCCCAGGATTTTCAGGATCTGACGGGTCAGGTGATCAATCGGGTAACTGGTCTGGTCAAAGAGGTAGAAGCCAGCCTGGTTGACCTCGTGTTCATGGCAAGCCAGGTTGAAGAGATTACCGGTATTGTAAGGGATGGCGAACCTGAGAAGGAGACCGACAGGCTCAAGGGCGAAGGCCCACAGATCAACAAAGCTGCAGAAGACGTCGTTGCCAATCAGGACGATGTTGATGATCTGCTGTCCAGTCTTGGGTTTTAAGGAGCACACCGATGGGCTTCGAAGCTGATGAAGAGATTTTACAAGACTTTCTGGTTGAAGCCGGCGAGATTCTGGAGCAGTTGTCTGAGCAGCTGATCGACCTCGAAAAGAGTCCGGATGACCGGGATTTGCTCAACACAATTTTCCGGGGCTTTCATACGGTAAAGGGCGGCGCTGGTTTTCTGCAGCTTAACGCGCTCGTTGACTGTTGCCACGCTGCCGAGAACGTTTTTGATACGCTGCGTAACGGGCACCGCACCATCGATGCGGATTTGATGGACGCCGTGTTGAAAGCACTCGATTCCGTCAATGACATGTTTGCGCAGGTCAGCAGTGGTGCGGCGCCCGAACCAGCCGATCCGGCGTTGGTTGAATTACTGCATAAATACGCGTCACCTCAGGTGCCGGGTGAACAAATTGTTGTCACCGGCACTGACGAGCCAGAAACTGAGGAAGTGCCGGAAGAAGCAGCGCCAGCTGCGGGTGACGACATTACCGACGATGAATTCGAAGCGCTACTGGACGCCCTGGAAGCTGGCAAAAAAGGGGCTGACTCGACGCCCCCTCCAGCTTCCGATGATAAGCCTGCATCTGAACCTGCATCGGTTAGCGGCAGTGACGATGAAATATCCGATGATGAATTTGAAGCCTTGCTTGATCAACTGCACGGCAAGGGTAAATTTAATGCCGATGGCACGGCGGATGACCCAAAAGAGCCGGTACCCTCAGCACCAGAGAAGCCCGGTGTATCGGAACCGGCCAGTGCCACAACCAATAGCGATGAAATTTCGGACGATGAATTTGAAGCCTTGCTCGACCAACTGCACGGCAAAGGGCAATTCAAGGTAGAAGCAATACCGGAAAAAGCAAAACCTGACGCAACTGAATCTGCAGCGCCGGTTGAAAAGGCCGCCGCCCCGAAGGCCGTGAAAGCCGAGCCTGCGAAAGCCGAACCCGTCAAAAAAGCCGAACCGCCCGAAACCGCGACGAAAGCCGAACCGCCCCGGGCTGGCAAAACGGAACCTGCTCCGGCCCCTGCAGCCCCGGAAAGGGCCAGTGCCAACGCCCAGGATACAACGGTTCGTGTGGATACCAAGCGCCTCGATGACATCATGAACATGGTGGGTGAGCTTGTGTTGGTTCGCAATCGTCTGGTTCGCCTTGGTGTCGAGCTCGATGATGAAACCCTGCAAAAAGCCGTGGGTAACCTCAATGTTGTAACAGCAGACTTGCAGGCGTCCGTGATGAAAACCCGGATGCAACCCATCAAAAAAGTGTTTGGGCGTTTTCCCCGCGTTGTTCGGGATTTGGCCAGAAGCCTGAAAAAAGACATTGTTCTGGACCTGGTTGGTGAAGAGACCGACCTTGATAAAAACCTGGTGGATGCTCTGGCGGATCCACTGGTGCATCTGGTGCGCAACTCGGTAGATCACGGTATCGAAACCCCGGAAGTCCGGGAGGCCGCCGGCAAACCGCGTACCGGCAGGGTGGTTTTGTCTGCTGAACAGGAAGGCGATCACATTCTGCTGATCATCCGTGACGATGGTGGCGGTATGGACCCGGATAAACTCCGTGGTATTGCCGTCAAACGAGGCGTCATGGACCAGGAAGCGGCCGACAGACTCAGCAATACAGAATGCTTTAATCTGATTTTTGCACCGGGTTTTAGCACCAAGACCGAGATTTCCGATGTCTCCGGTCGGGGTGTTGGCATGGACGTGGTTAAGACCAAGATCACCCAGTTGAACGGGTCGATAGACATCGACTCGCAAATGGGGGTGGGTACCGTAATTTCGATCAAGGTGCCATTGACGCTAGCGATCATGCCGACTTTGATGGTAATGCTCGGTGATCAGGCATTCGCCTTGCCACTGGTGAATGTGAACGAGATTTTTCATCTCGACCTGACTCGTACCAACGTCGTTGATGGTAAAGAAGTCGTGATGGTGCGTGGCAAGCCTATACCGCTGTACTACCTTAAGCGCTGGCTTACCCGGGATGCGATGCCTCAGGGCGAGGAAACCGGACACGTGGTTGTCGTTACAGTCGGTACCCAGAAAGTCGGATTTGTGGTCGATCAACTGGTTGGCCAGGAAGAGGTGGTCATCAAACCTCTCGGGCAAATGTTACAGGGTACCGAAGGCATGTCCGGGGCTACTATTACCGGAGATGGCCGCATCGCTCTGATTCTGGATGTTCCAGGCTTGCTAAAGGCTTATGCCCGTAGCTGATTTGAGCGATACATCGCCGCTGGCACGCAGCCGAATCTGGCGGTACAGTGAGCATGGCGGGTGCAGACACCTAGCAGGAACATCCATATTCCGGTAGCAGGCTGGCGAAATTCTTCGAATTTCAACAGCCTGCTAGCGACCTTGCGTCCGGAAACCAATAAAAGAGGCGGAGCCCCCAACCGATAACAAAGGGCGCCCGCCGGACACATTTCCTTCCAGGGAGAAGTAAATGCCCATTTCGGTGCTGATCGTAGACGATTCCAGCTTTTTCCGAACCCGTATTCGCGGATTGATCAATTCCCACCCAGAACTGAATGTCATTGGTGAAGCGACCAATGGCCGCGAGGCGGTCGATAAAACGGTCCGGTTGAAACCCGATGTTGTGACCATGGACTACGAGATGCCGTTGATGGACGGCATTTCCGCAGTGCGGGAAATCATGGCGAAACAGCCAACCCCGATTTTAATGTTCTCGTCACTGACGCAAGCCGGTGCCCGCGTCACTCTGGATGCGCTGGACGCCGGTGCGGTTGACTTTCTCCCCAAGAGTTATGAAGACGTGGGCGGTGGCCCCAATGCACTGAAACGAGCGCTTTGTGAAAAAATTCTGGCCATTGCTGGCCAGGCACGGCGTCACCCGTCATCGGCCTTGTCCCGACCGGCACCCGCACCTGTGGTCAGCCCACCAGCCCGTGCTAGCAGCCGCAAACGCTACAATCAGCGCTTCGATCTGGTCATGCTGGGCACCTCAACAGGCGGCCCGGTGGCGCTTCAAAAGATACTTACTCAAATTCCGGCCAGCTTTCCCGCGCCCATACTGATGATTCAGCACATGCCCGGCACCTTTACCGGGGCCTTTGCCGAGCGTTTAAATCGCCAGTGCCCGCTGTCCATTCGTGAAGCTAAAGATGGCGATGTGCTTCGTCCGGGAGAGGCACTTTTGGGGCCTGGCGGCATGCAAATGATGTTAAATGGCAAGGGTCGGATCAAGGTTTTCGAGGGTGATGAGCGGCTAAATTATAAGCCGTCGGTCGATGTAACTTTTGGCAGTGCCGTCAAATATTACGGAAACAATATTCTGGCGGTAATACTGACTGGCATGGGTGCCGACGGTCGTGAAGGGGCTCGTTTAATCAAACAGTCCAATGGGGTAGTCTGGGCTCAGGAATCCAGTACTTGCGTCATTGATGGCATGCCCTCCGCTGTGGTCAAGGCCAACCTGGCCGATGAAATCATCCCGCTGTCTGATGTTGCGCGGCGCCTGGTCGAGGTTTTGACCTGACCGCTTCAACTCCCTTTCCAGCCGATCTGCAGATACTTGGCGCGGGCATTGCTTTGCTTTCCTAAATGGATGTAAAAAGGGCGAATATCGTCCGGCAACGATAAAAAGGGGTAGAGATGATAGCGCTGGCTGGCCTTATTCTGGCCTGGATCGCCGTGTTTGGCGGTCATTTGCTGGAAGGCGGGCAAGCAGGCTCGCTCACCAATGTTCCGGCTGCCCTGATAGTGCTGGGGGGGACCCTGGCGGCAGGCATGATTCAGTCTGACTTTTCGACATGGCGGCTCGCCTGGCGCTTTTTCCCCGGTATTTTCAGTCACGCCCAATGGCAAACCGAAGCCACAGAGGCAAAACTTGTCCGCTGGTGCCAGATTGCACGGCGCCAGGGTTTGTTGTCGCTGGAGGCCGATTCCAATCGTGAGCAGGATGATTTCGTCCGCCTCGGCTTGCAGCTGCTGGTGGATGGCGAGACTGTGACAAAAATCCGTCACAGTCTGGAGGTGTCTATGGACGCTCGTGAAAGTCGCACGCTCCGGGCCGCTCATTTGTTCGACTCATTAGGCGGTTATGCGCCAACCATGGGGATCATCGGCGCGGTGCTGGGTTTGATTCAGGTGATGACGCAAATCGACGACACGGCTGCATTGGGAGCCGGTATTGCCACGGCCTTTGTGGCTACCATTTATGGAGTGGGATTGGCCAACCTGTTTTTTCTGCCGGTTGCTGCGCGACTGAGGAGCATGGCTGAAGCTCGCTTTGGCTTTGAGGATATGGTCCTGGATGGCATTTTGGCCATTGCTGATAGCGAAAATCCACGTGTCCTCGAACGGCGTTTAAAGGAGTACAGGCCGTGAGACGCCATCGTCGACGCACCCGCTTTCAGGGCGCCCAGACACACCGCTGGATGATTTCCTATGCGGATTTCCTCACTCTGTTGTTCGCGTTTTTTGTTTTCCTGTACGCAATTTCTTCTGTCGATGAATCCAAGTTTCAGGCGGTCAGTCAGAATCTTCTGCAGATATTCGACGTGCGCCCCAGCAGCGTGGAACCCATTGAGTTGAATGCAACCCCTCAGGGCCCTGATGTGTTCAACCCTCTGTTTCGGCCAGAGCCCATTCCTTCAACCCGGGAAGATTTGTCGGACACTGAAACCTATCAGCAAGAATCAACCCTGCTTCAGGTACGACAGCAAGTTGATGATCAATTTCAGCAATTGATCCAGGATCAGTTGATCAGCGTCAGCGGCACGGAAAACTGGTTAGCGATAAATTTGCAGGAGCCGGTTTTATTTTCTCCCGGATCGGCCGATATAACAGCCAGTGCTGAAGCCGTGCTATACGAGGTTGCCAAAGTTCTGGCGCCGTTGCGAAACCCGGTTGCCGTCGAGGGTTACACAGACTCAGCCCCAACAGGTAACGATCAGCTCAGTAACTGGGGCTTGTCTGCGTTGCGGGCCGTCAGTGTGGTGGAATATCTGCAGCAGGCAGGGGTTGCACCAGAGCGATTGTCAGCGCTTGGGTTCGGGCAGTATCAGCCGCGCTTTGACGAAACCAACGAGGCTCGTGCCGAGCGCAATCGTCGGGTAAGTATCGTCATTACCCGCTTGAATACGCCCAATATGCTGGTGCCGCCAACCGCTGCGCCGGTGAATGATGATCCGGCTAATTAACAAGCCTGGTTGAGTAAATAGGTTGAGGAGTTGTCATGCACGTTTGGTCGGTAGCCAATCAAAAAGGGGGCGTTGGGAAGACCACAACAGTGGTGTCCTTGGGGGCCATGCTGGCTGAAAAAGGCAAGCGTGTTCTGATTTTCGACCTCGACCCTCAAGGGTCGCTGACCAGCTATTTCGGCCACAATCCGGACGATATGGATAACAGTGCTTTCAACTTGTTCGCAAACAAAGGCAAAGTGGCTGAGGATTTGCCCGGGCAGCTGTTATTGGAAACATCGCAGCCGGGCTTGTTTTTACTGCCTGCATCCACGGCACTTGCCACCCTGGAGCGCAACGTCAGCCAGCAAGATGGGATGGGTCTGGTAGTGTCTAAAACCCTGGCGCATCTGTGGGACGATTTCGACTACGCTATTATCGACACACCGCCCATTCTTGGGGTGTTGCTGATCAATTCGCTGGCGGCCTGCAAGCGCTTGCTGGTGCCGGTGCAAACGGAATTTCTGGCCATCAAGGGGCTGGAGCGTATGGTGCATACCATTGCTATGGTGACCGCCTCACAAAAAAGAACGCTTGATTACCTGGTTATCCCTACCATGTTTGATCGCCGTACTCAGGCCTCGCTTAAAGCGTTGCGGACCTTGCGAGAACAACACGAGGGTCATATCTGGCAATCGGCCATTCCGGTTGATACCCGTTTGAGAGACGCCAGCCGGGAAGGGCTGGGTATCAACCAATTGGCGCCGGATTCCCGCGGTGCCAGGGCCTATCAATCCTTGTTGAAGTCGCTGATCGCGTTGGGGTAGGGCTGATGCATCTTTTGTTCATGGCACAAGCTCAACACAGGCTGGCGGGTCAAATAATGGCCCGGGAAGTCGGGTGCCCGGTATGGTGAAGTCAACGCGAACGACTGAGGTAAAGGTTTCGGCAACCGATGTGGCGCTGTCCAATTATCTGGATGCTATGTTGCACACGGCGACCGAGGCAGATGATGCTCACTGGCCTGATGATGACGACAGGAATGAATCGACAAGTGAGCCGATTTCGACCCAGGCCCCTACCGAGGAGCCGCCGGTTACGGCGTCTCTATCAGAGGAAGCCCGGTTAACTGAACCGGTTGCTACGCAGCCGGAACCCCCGGAGCCAGAAGCTGCGGCTGTCGACCCTCGGCCCGTTGAGCCGCTTCATGCCGAGCCATACTTGATACCGGAACCGGAACCGGAACCGGAACCGGAACCGGAACCGGAACCGGAGCTAGAGCCGTTAGCGGTCACAGAGCCGGAGGCCGTGAGTGAGCAGAACGATCTCAGTCGATGGCTCGACAATGGGCGGCCGGCTTGGGCACAGCAGCGTTTCGATTGCCTGGTCTTTGTTGTCGATGGTTTGAAACTGGCTGTTCCATTGATATTGCTGGGCAATATCCACCCTCTGGAGCGGGATTTGACCCCCCTGTTTGACCAGCCGGAATGGTTTCTGGGGTTGTTGCCGGTTCAGAACGGACGCAATTTGCGAGTGGTGGATACAGCACGACTGGTAATGCCAGAACGTTATCGCCCGGAGAGTGTCGATGAGCTCGCTTTCGGTGTTGGCGTTTATGGATCGGACTGGGCCTTTGGGTGTCATCAGATAGAAGGCTCAATTTCACTGGAGCCGGATGCCGTTAAGTGGCGCAGTACCCGGACCAGCCGACCCTGGCTGGCGGGGACCATCATTGACCGGATGTGTGCCCTGGTAGATTTGCACGAATTTGCCAGAACCGCATTCAAAGCCCGCAGCGCCTGATTCGGATTGACCGATGGGTCTAATCAGAGTCGGGTGCTGGACGGGCAACTGGAGTACACTATAGTGACGAAATGCAGTCGCAACAGCATTTATGAGGGTGAGCTATGACAGCGCAGACAGCGAAGACCGGAAACGACCCGATACTGCAATGGGTTACCTTTCGCCTGGGTGAAGAAACCTATGGCATTAACGTAATGCAGGTGCGCGAAGTGCTGCGTTACACCGAAATCGCACCGGTGCCCGGTGCACCCAGCTATGTGATTGGCATTATTAACCTGCGCGGTAACGTGGTAACGGTTGTTGACACTCGTGAGCGTTTTGGATTGGCAGCGGCCGACGTGACCGACAATACCCGTATCGTGATTCTTGAATCAGATGACCAGGTCGTCGGTATCATGGTCGACGCGGTTGCTGAGGTGGTGTATTTGCGCCAGTCAGAAATTGAAACGGCCCCGAACGTTGGCAGTAATGAAAGTGCCCGGTACATTCAGGGCGTTTGTCACAAGAACGACGAATTGCTGATTCTTATTGAAATCGAAAAACTGTTGACTGAGCGCGAGTGGGCGGAGATCGCCGATCTTTGAGCCCGCGCCTTCGAGCAAATGGACTCGCTGGCGCGACTTGTGCATAACTCCCTGAAACGTCAAGAATCTGACCGGACTGGGGGTTACATCACATGGCAATGTTTGAACAATGGGTCGCACTGGGGTATTCGCATGGGCCAACTCTGCTTATCGGCGCGTTGATCGCGCTGCTTGGTCTGGTAAATTGGCGCCACGGGCGTAAGATCAGGCAGCTGGAAGCTCGATTGGGACATACCCATCAGGCATTGCGCCAGGAAGTGAAAATGATGGGGCAGGGCGCCATAGGCGTCGGTCACCGGGTTAAGCATTTGGAGAAACAGATGCGGACCCAGCCAAGCCCGTTTGAACAGTTGTTGATGCACGGTACCCAGGTAGCCGAACCAGCGAACAAGCCTGCCAAGGCCAAACCTCACGCAGCCGTGGCTCCGATGGAAAAGCCCGCCTCGAGTCGCGGTCAAAGCCGGGCGGAGCAGGCATTGGCACAATGGATGAGCGACACTCGACACACCGCATAAGGACACCCTTTGACTCTGATTCAGGCAATTCGACATGCCGTTAGCCTTACTTTACTGGTATTGGTGCCACTGGCTTTTGCTCAGAGCCATGATCCGTTTGAATCGACCAACCGGGTAATCTACCGGGTCAACGATGGTCTCGATCAAGCGGTCTTGCGGCCGCTGTCGGTAACCTATCAAACCCTCACGCCAGATCCGATGGAACGCGGTGTGCGCAACTTCTTTCAAAACATCGGCGAGGTGAGAAACGCCACCAATAACCTGCTGCAAGGGAAGTGGCGCGCCACCGGGTCTTCATCCGGTCGCTTCCTGATCAACTCCACGGTTGGCCTGTTGGGTGTGTTTGACGTCGCCCGACACATCGGCATCGATCGGCAAGTCGAAGATTTCGGGCAAACACTGGGGGTTTGGGGAGTCGGGCCCGGGCCCTATCTGGTGTTACCACTGCTGGGTCCTTCCAACGTCAGAGACAGCTCGGGCTTTCTGGGGGATATCTGGTTAAGCCCGCTGCAATATTCACAGCTGAATGTGCTTGAACGCAGCGGCCTGGCAACGCTCGATGGCTTGCAGACGCGGGCCGATTTGCTGGGGTCCGACAGCCTGATGAGGGGTGATGGTTACCTGGTTCTAAGAGAGGCCTACTTGTCCAAGCGCAATTACGATGTCTCTGATGGGAAAAATGTGTCAGACAGCTTTTTGGATAACCCTGTTGGCTCGGCCTCAGACGAGGACTTCGTAGACGAAGGCGGTTTCGGGACGGCAAATGAGCCGGATGACAACTTTGTCGACGAATCGTTCTGACCGGATGCGACCCGTACGCTTGCTTTTCGTTAAAATGGCGTCTCAGCAGCCTTTTGGTTTGAAAAAAGCGGTCGGCTTTTTTCAACGCCGCAATAGCACCGCTATTTCAAGGTTTGACAGCGAAGCTCTGCGCTTGCTAACAAAGTGAACAGTGACAGAGCTTTCCGCATCGACCATTCTTTAGCTCAAGCTGAGTATTTCCAGCCCCAACTGGTAGCTCTGATCATCCCTGGCATCACACCGCAATACTCTTGCACTGGCATCCAGGGAGCGAAATTGCTCATTGGGCGATTCTATGGTCACCCTGACCTCAGTGCCCTTTGTCAGTGGCTGAGTCGCAATTAGGCTGATTCCGGTTGCGCTCAGGTCAGTACAGACGGCCTTTAACGGCGGGCTTTGATCGGCCAGGTGTATCAGGGCTTCTGCGTCGAGGGTCATGCGAATGAAGTCGCGTTTCTCACCGTAGTCTTTGTCCGCTGTGCTCATGGTCACCTCTTTGTCCCGTTTGGGCCGATGTTGTTTCAGTTTGGACAAGCTGTTTCGGGATCACGGAACCATTCAGTGGTTGCGTTCGCTGACCCACCCCGTTAAGTTGCCTGCACTACCCTGGGGAAGTCAACAAGATGCCACTCACTGATGCCACACTTTTGGTTGTCGATGACGAACAAGCCATCCGGGATTCTATTGTCGCTTACCTTGAAGACAGCGGCTATACCGTGCTGGAGGCGGAAAACGGTCAACAGGCCCTGGCACTGTACGAAAAGAAGTCGCCCGACCTGATTATTTGTGATCTGCGGATGCCAGTGATGGATGGCTTGTCCTTATTGCGCCGCATCATGGAGCTCACGGATGAGGTGCCGGTCATTGTGGTATCCGGTGCCGGCGTTATGACCGATGTTGTCGAGGCCTTGCGGCTGGGTGCCAGCGATTACCTGATGAAGCCCATTGTTGATCTGGGTGTGCTTGAGCACTCGGTTGAGCGAGCCCTTGAGCGCTCGTTTTTGGTAAAAGAAAACTACCGTTACCGGGTTGAGCTTGAGTCCCGGAATCAGGAGTTGCAAGACCACGTAGATCGGCTAAAGCTCGACCTTCAGGCTGGTCGGGCGGTACAGCAGCGACTATTACCAGAGTTCCCTCTCACCCATGACCACTATTGCATCAGCCACCAGATGGTGCCGTCAAACTACCTCAGTGGCGACCTGGTTGACTATTTTCAGGTTATTCCCGGAAAGCTGGTGTTTTACATGGCTGACGTCTCCGGTCACGGGGCCAGCTCGGCGCTGATTACCTTGCTGATCAAAAATCAGATTGACCGGCTGCGCGATGAAATGGAAAACGACGCCTCGGACGTGGTGTTGATACCCGCTCAGGTTCTGCGCCAGATTAACCTCGAACTCATCCGTACCCAGACTGGCAAGCATGCCACCATGTTTTACGGTGTCATTGATACGGAAGATAACACCCTCGATTACGCGTCGGCCGCTCATTTTCCGGCGCCTGTCCTCTGTACCCGTGAAGTCTGCCGGGCCATTGAGCCTGAAAGCCTGGCTGTTGGCTTGTTTGATGATGCCACGTTCGAAAACAGGCGTCAGAAACTGGACGGATTCGAACGACTTTCCGTTGTTTCCGATGGCTTTTTGGAGTTGCTGGCTGACGTATCTTTGCAAGAAAAGGAAGCGCATTTACTTGAGTTAGGCGCTGACCCAACCCATACTATGCAGCACGTTTTGACGCAGATGACGAGTGAGGGGAAAACCCGGTCTGCTTCAGACGACATTACAGTCCTTACGATTGAAAGGGTTAAGTAGGTCGGATAATAGATGAGTACCGGTCGCGTTTTAATGGCGAACAAGTCGGGCTCTTATGTCATTAAATTGACAGGAGACGTGCGCATGACGTTGTGCACGACACTCGATACCTGCCTGAAAAATATGGTTGAAGATCCCACCTTCACTTCTGTGATTGTTGATCTCAGTGATGCTGAAGGCATCGACAGTACCAGTCTCGGACTTCTGGCAAAGATTTCCCGTCTGGCGACGCCGGTGATGGGGCATGTGCCTACGTTGATTTCGAGTCGGGCAGACATCACCCGTATCGTTGAAACCATGGGGTTTCGGGACAGGGTGTTTGTCATTGTTCCCAATGCCGATGTCGACGCCCGTGATGCCCTGAGTGAACAGAGCGAAGAGCCTCTGGACGAATGGTCAGCCCATGAACGGGTGCTGGAAGCGCACAAAATTCTGATGTCACTGAATGATCAGAACCGGCAGACATTCCGGGAACTGGTAGAGTGTATGGAAAATCAGCCTCACTGACCCTTTCTGGCTGGCCGGCGATGTACAAAAGGTCTTGATCGCGCGACGCTAATCTGTCGCGCGTCTTTGTTTAGGGAGAAGTGTTTTTGTGACACACGCCAATGAGGACCCTTCACAGACCATTGCTGTGTTGGGGGGTGGCAGTTTTGGTACCGCGGTTGCGAACATCGCCGCGACTAACGGCCACCGTGTCAGGTTATGGATGCGCAGCGAGAAGCAGGCTGAGGATATCCGCACCCAGGGTGAGAATAGCCGTTATCTGCCAGGTTATGCGCTTAGCCCTAACCTGACGCCGGTTCTGGATCTTCAGGAAGCCGTTTGCGACGCCGACTGTGTGTTTGTGGCCGTGCCCAGCAAGGCCTTTCGTTCGGTGGTAGAGCAAGCTGTACCGCTGTTACAGTCGCACACGTCGCTGGTCAGTTTAACCAAAGGCATTGAGCCCGGCAGTTTCCGGTTGATGAGCCAGATACTGCACGATTTGGCTCCCGCTCACGATATTGGTTGCATCAGCGGCCCTAATCTCGCCAAGGAAATCGCCGATCACCAGATTTCCGCCACCGTTATAGCCTCATACAGCCAACCATTGCGCAGCCAGGTACAGACCATGCTGAGCAGCCAATATTTTCGCGTCTACGGTAACCCCGATATTTACGGTGTTGAACTGGCCGGTGCCCTTAAAAACATCTATGCCATCATTACCGGTCTGGCGTCAGCGCTGGGAATGGCTGAGAACACAAGGGCCGCAATCATCACCCGCTCGTTGGCCGAAATGTCCCGCTTTGCGGTTCGCCTTGGCGCTAACCCGATGACCTTCCTGGGCCTGGCAGGCGTAGGCGATCTTATTGTGACTTGCAGTTCCAAGCTTAGCCGCAATTATCGTGTAGGCTATTACATTGGTGAAGGCGATTCGCTGAAACAGGCCATTAAACGCGTGGGTGAGACTGCCGAGGGCATCAACACCCTGCGCATGGTGTATGACAAAGCCCGCGAGATGGGCATCTACATGCCTCTGGCGAGCGGGCTCTACGCGATCATTTATGATGATAAGCCGATAGCGGATGTCGCTGGCCAGCTGATGGCCGGCGATCTGGCACAAGATGTTGAATTCATGGGAGCGGGTATCTGATGCCTTCATTGAACCGGGAAGAAAAAGAACACCAGGTTATTCGAGCGCTGTGTATGATTCTGTTCTGGATTATCCTGCGCATCAGCCTGCTGGTAACGGGCGTGCTCGCTATAGTTCAGTGGGTACTGGCCTGGTTTGATGACAGCCCCAACCCGCAACTGGTTCGGTTTTGTCGGCGTCTCGCGCTTTATCAGAAACAACTGCTCGATTACCTGACGTTCATCAGCCACGACAAGCCGTTTCCGTTCAAGGACTGGCCGGATGACCCGGTTGAAGAGGCGGAAGAATCCGCGTGATTTTGTATTTGTTGCGCCATGGCGAAGCAGAGCCCTATGGCCGGGCTGTCGACGATGCGTCGCGGGCGCTGGTGACCTCAGGAAGGCAGGCTGTCAGCCGGGTTGCAACCGAGCTGTCACCGGTAGAGGCTGTTTATTGCAGTCCTTATCTTCGGGCCCGGCAGACGGCTGATCTGGTGTTGTCGGCCTCGGGCCAGGCGACTTACCAGTTGAACCAAGGTCTCACGCCAGACAGTTCAGTGGCTGCACTGCTGTCGTGGCTGGATACGCTTACGGAACAGAGCGTGTTGCTGGTGGCGCACAATCCCTTGCTCAGCTCCCTGGCCAGTCAGCTTACCGGTATGCCTGGCGGCGTCGCCCTGGGTACAGCTACTCTGGTGTGTCTGGATGTTTCCGACTTCACACCTGGCGGAACCAGTTTGCTCTGGCTGAAGTAGTGCTGCAGTCGACCAACCAGTGCGTGCCTGGTCACCCTGCCAGAACGCGCATCATCACTTTTGATTGGGTTCAAACGATCGTTTGAATTTGATCTGTGACTCGGGTAGATTGACTTCTGGTCTATAGACTCCAGGTTGTTATGAAACCCCAGCTTCATTTTGCACACGCCAATGGCTTTCCCTCAGCAAGTTACCGACGAATGCTGGATGGGCTGGCACCTTGCGTTGATCTTAAGACGCTGCCGTTGATTGGACACGACCCGCAATACCCGGTCACCAATAACTGGCCCCACTTGAAGCGACAACTGATCGACAGTATTGAGAAACAGTGTGACCAGCCAGTGATTGGTCTCGGCCATTCTCTGGGGGGTGGGTTAACCATCATGGCGGCACTGGAGCGCCCCGATCTGTTCTCCAGCATCATCATGCTCGACGTGCCCCTGTTCAGCCGGTTCGAAAGTTGGGTTGTGCGCAGCGTTAAAGCGCTGGGTCTGATTGATAACCTGACGCCGGCCGGGCGTTCCAAGCACCGGCGGCGTAGTTGGCCAACTGAAGAAGATGCCTGGTCTTATTTTCAGTCTCGCGGTTTGTTTCGACACTTCCATCCGGATTGCATACAGGACTACGTGACCTGCGCAACCCGGACCGGTGCTGACGGAACGGTCGAATTGTCTTACGAAGTTCCAGTTGAACTGGCTATTTTTCGAAGTGTTCCTCACACGCTTTGGGTTCAACCCGGCGAATTACAGGTACCTGGAGGCGTTATTCTGGGGCGAGATACCGACACGGTACGCAAACACCAGTACCTGCGGATGAAGCACAAGCTGAACCTGATTGGCTCACGGCTGCCGGGGAGCCACATGTTCCCGTTGGAGTATCCGGATGAGACCGCCGGGGAGGTGCTCTCCCTGATTCATCGCCTGAAGTCGCACCAGGCGGCCTGATATGCGATCCATAACCCTGTTGGGGGGGCAAGTTCAGGGCGTGGTGATGGGGCAGGGACGGCCGGTTCTGGCCCTGCACGGTTTTCTCGACAATGCCTTCAGTTTCAAACCTCTGTCCGGTGTCATGCCGGACGTCGAGATTTGGGCGCTGGATCTGCCCGGTCACGGCGCCTCGGCGCCGCTTGCCATGTCGGACGGCTGGTCCATCACACAGTGGTTGCCGGTGATGGGTCGGTTGCTGGATGAGCTTGATTGGGGGCATTACACCCTCCTGGGACATTCGTTGGGGGCTATTCTGGCGCAGATGCTGGCGGCAGTGGATCCACGTATTGAACGGCTGATCTGTCTCGATGCGTTGGGGCCTCTGACGGATACGGATGACGGTAATCTGGACCGCTTGCAGCGCAGCTATCAACAACGTCAGCACCGGTTGAGTGGTCGTCGATTCTATCCGACACCCGAAGCCTTGTGGCAAGTGCGGGTCGGTGGTCGTTTTCCGTTGTCTGAGGACAGTGCCCGGGTGCTCTCGACTCGGGGCGTGGGGTTGAGTGACCGGGGATGGTACCATCGCTACGATCGTCGTCTCCGGCAGGACAGCGCCTGGCGAATGACGGAAAAACAGGTACAGGCTCTGTTGGGTCGTATAGAATGCCCGCTGGATCTGGCCCTGTTCGAAGACAGCCCGCTGGGGCGTGCCGGATCGACACTGGATAACCGTCTGGCCTGCCTGTCGAACTTGAGTGTGGCGCATTTCCCCGGTGGTCACCATGCTCACATGGAAACCCCAGAGCCGCTGGCTCAATGGGTCAGTTCCCGGCTTGACGCCGATCTGTCCGATCCCGGCAATTCGCCTTCGGGCGCCCAATAACCCGAATCCCGGGAGTGAGCTCAACTTGAATTTGGCCCGTCTTTCCACCGCAGTACCCGGAACATCACCGTTGCATGAAGAACGACTGGACCGCGTCTACCGGCAAATCCGGCAGAGTGGTGCCCGGCGGGTACTCGATCTGGGGTGCGGTTCCGGGGCATTGCTGGTCAGGCTGCTCAACGATCCGTACTTCAACCAGATTGTCGGCCTTGAGTCTTCCGGTGTGGGTTTGGCCGTCGCACGTAATATGTTTTCAGACAGTCTCGCAAGCGGTCGGCTTACCCTGGTCGCTGGCTCCTATGCTGAACCGCATGCCGCCCTGGTTGGCTTTGAAATGGCGGCGATGGTGGAAACCATTGAGCATGTAAAGCCAAATGATCTGTCCAGAGTCGAGCAAGCGGTGTTTGGTCAAATGCGACCGCACCGGTTGATCATGACAACGCCTAACCGGGAATATAACCCGCTGCTGGGACTGGCACCGGGTGAATTTCGTGAGCCCGACCACAAATTTGAATGGGATCGGCAAAAATTCATGCAGTGGTCACGGGGCGTGGCAGGACGTAATGGCTACGCGGTGCGGTTTGCTGGTATTGGTGAAGCGGATGCTGAGCTCGGCGCGCCCACCCAAACCGCGACCTTTTCCCTGCTTGGTCGATAGAACGGCCGGTGCGTGACCTCTGAATGTTGAGGTTCGCTTAAAGTTATGCCTCGGCTCAGGGTATACTCTGCGTAACAAATCACCGTTTGGATCCTCATTTTACATGGCTTTAACCGATAGTGCGGTCAATTTATCCAGTATTGATGACCAGTCCGAATGTCTGGAGCATTTTACGCGTCTTGGTGACTGGGTCCGTTTTGCTGCCAGCGCCATGGATGCTCATCAGGTCTTTTTTGGCCACGGATTCGAATCAGGCTGGGACGAGTCCGTCTTCCTGTGTTTGCGTGCACTCAATCTCGACTGGGATGCTCCGCCCGGGGTTCTGTCTGCCACTCTGTTACCCCGTGAACGCCGCCTGCTCTGGACAATGATTGCACAGCGCTGTCTCGATCGCATGCCTACAGCTTACCTGCTAGAAGAAGCCTGGTTCTGTGGTGAGCCATTCAGGGTCACCCCGGATGTACTGATTCCCCGATCACCCATCGCCGAGTTGATTGAAGCCCGTTTTTTACCCTGGCTGAAGCAGCCGCCTGGCCGGATTCTGGATTTGTGCACGGGTAGCGGCTGCATCGGTATTGCCATGGCACGGGTCTTCCCCGACGCCGATGTTGACCTGAGTGACCTCAGTGAATCGGCAGTGTCCATAGCCGTCGATAACGTCGATCAAAAAGACCTTGGGTACCAGGTTCGGGTTCATCAGGGGGACGTGTTTGCCGCGCTGGAGGGAGAGCAATATGATCTGATCGTCGCAAACCCGCCTTATGTTGATGAAGACGATATCGATACCATGCCGGCGGAGTTCCACCACGAGCCGCGCCTCGGCCTGGCCGCGGGGCCTGATGGATTGGAATTGGTGCATCGTATCTTGCGAGAAGCGGCAGATCATTTGTCGGATGATGGCTGGCTGATCTGCGAAGTTGGCAACAGCTTTGGCGCTCTGATGACGGCTTACCCGGACCTGGCTTTGCATTGGCCGGAATTTGAACGTGGCGGGCATGGTGTATTTTTGGTGCAAGCGTCGGAGCTTCGCACCTATTTCACCTGATCAGGTTATGCCGGCGTATCTGGCACTGCCTGCCCATTGGTGATCGCAACCGCACAATTTTGTGGCCTGCATACAGGCCTGTATTAATGGAGTGACACACGCACATGTCTGGAAATACGTTTGGCACCTTGTTTACCGTCACTACCTTTGGCGAAAGTCACGGACCAGCGCTGGGTGCCATAGTTGATGGTTGCCCGCCCGGGCTGACATTGGACGAAGCCACACTGCAACGGGATCTGGATCGTCGCAAACCCGGAACCAGCCGGTACACCACTCAGCGCCGTGAAGATGACTCTGTACGTATTCTTAGTGGTGTTTTTGAAGGCCGTACGACAGGCACACCGATTGGCCTGATGATTGAAAACACCAATCAGCGCAGTAATGACTACAGCGATATCATGAACACCTACCGGCCAGCGCACGCCGACTACGGGTACGATCAGAAATACGGCTTCCGGGATTATCGCGGTGGTGGTCGCAGTTCAGCGCGCGAGACCGCCATGCGCGTTGCAGCGGGTGCTATCGCTAAACAGTACCTTGCCCTAAAAGGCATTCAAATTCAGGGGTACCTAAGTCAGTTGGGGCCGATTAAAGCCGAGAGAATCGACTGGAGTGCGGTTGAAACCAACCCGTTTTTCTGCCCGGACCCGGATAAGGTACCGGAAATGGAAGCCTATATGCAGGCCCTGCGCAAGGAAGGTGACTCTATTGGTGCGCGCATCAGTGTGCGGGCCACCGGACTGATGCCAGGCCTGGGGGAACCCATTTTTGATCGTCTGGATGCCGACCTGGCCCATGCGCTGATGAGCATTAACGCTGTCAAAGGAGTGGAGATAGGTGATGGCTTCGATGTGATCAATCAGAAGGGCAGTCATCATCGCGATGAATTGACGCCGCAAGGGTTTCTCAGCAACCACGCAGGTGGAATCGTCGGTGGGCTTTCAACAGGCCAGGCCATTGAGGCGCATATTGCGTTGAAGCCAACCTCAAGTATTACCGTGCCGGGCAAAAGCATCACGCGTAATGGCGAGTCAATTGAAATGATCACCAAGGGGCGTCATGATCCGTGTGTCGGCATTCGTGCCGTGCCCATTGCAGAGGCTATGATGGCTATTGTGCTAATGGACCATCTGCTGCGCCACCGGGCACAAAACGCAGACGTTGTACCACCGTTGCCTCCCATTCCCGGGCAGGCATTGGGTAACTGAAGGGTGCTGGGAAGTGACACCCAGCCATGATGAAACGGGAGTTGATAATGACAGTAACCAGAAAGCTGATGGTCGCCATGATGGTCTTAGCAATGGCGGGCTCGGCAATCGCTGATGTCGCCAGAAGCCATTTTACCCGTGGTATCACAGATCGGGAGCCCGTTGATCACCTGACGACAGCCAGCAATATCAGCCCGTTGTTCTTTTTCACTGAGCTGGTGGATATGGCCGGTGCTGAAGTCACCCATCGCTGGCGATTTGAGGGTCAGATTATGGCGGACGTTACTTTTCAGGTAGATGGAGCCCGCTGGCGAGTTTACTCTAGCAAGGAACTGTTGCCTGAATGGAATGGCTTATGGACCGTTGAGGTACTGGGATCCGAAGGCACTATTCTTACGCGCGACAGCATCAGCGTTCTGATCGATCGGTAGTATGGAGCCGGGTGCTCAGGGTGATGGCATTGACCCAGGGCACTTCCCGGACGATGGCATCGCATTTCGCCTGCCAGCCTTCTACCGACTGCTCAGGCAATACGGTCAGTTCCAGGGTGGTTTGCTGTTGATGGTAGTGAATGTTCAGGCTGTCATAGCCACGAATATCTCGCTCGTAGAGTAGGTTCTCGATAGCCGGACGCAAGGGCGCCAATGGCGCTGATTCGGTGTCGGGCAGATCCGGTTCGTGGTCGATGTGCAAGGTCACGTCAGTGACGTCACTGAATTTTTCCTTGATGGAGCGCAAGGCCCATTCATTGATTTGATGCCCTTCCGACACGCTCAGATACCCCCCCACCTGGATATGAGCATCAATGAAAATGCTCGGCCCCATCATTCTCGTACGCAGCATGTGTACGTCTTTCACGCCGGGCACCGAAGCCAGTACATTCACAAATGCCTGTTGCTGTTCGGGGGCGACGCCCCGGTCGACCAGGTCTTGGAGGGCGTTCCAGGTAAGCGTAATGCCCATGTGACCAATTAAGCCGGCCACACCAACGGCCGCGATGATCTCAACCGTTGGATAGCCGAGAATTGTCGCCACGACGCCGACTAAAACGACCAGCGACGACAAACTGTCCGAACGAGCGTGCCAGGCGTTGGCGGCCAGTAAGGGCGAGCGTGCCCGGCGTGACTGGAACAGGGCGTAGTGAAACAAGCCTTCTTTCAAGGCCAGGGCGATAAGAATGGTGATCAGGGCGGCTATGCTGGGTTCCGGGCGGGTATCTGCGAAAAATAGATGGATGCTCTCGTAGGCGATGCCTGCCGCAACCGCCAACAGCAGCCCGCCCAACATGACCGTTCCCAGCGTTTCAAAGCGAGCATGGCCATAGGGATGCTCAGCATCGGCGTCGTGGTGCGAGACCTTGGCCAGAATGATCAGCGGCACATCTGCTGCCAGGTCACTGAGGCTGTGCATGGCATCCGCGATCAGGGCCGGAGATTTGACGCTGACGCCAACCACGATTTTGATTACGAACGCGATGGCATCGACAACGACACAAATCCAGTTGGTGCGGTCGATGACTTTTTTTCGTGCTTCACGACTCAGTATGGGCTGGTCATTAGTGGTGGTCATGCGCGTCCCCGGTATGCTGCGTCGGTCGGTGGAATTAGGTCGCCATCCTCATCCAGTTCAGGGTAGGGTAGCTCGTTCCGGTCACAATACCTGGCCATTTTAGGCTGTGCCCAGCGAAACAGAGTGCGATGGTAATGTTCATCTTCAGCAACAGGCCGCTGGTAGTGGCCCCGGGCTTGTCGCTGGTGCAGAGCTTCCTGCAGAATGATGGCGGCCGCAACTGAGACATTATAGCTTTCGACCATACCCATCATCGGAATCGTTAAGTGCACATCGGCAGCGGCGCTGGCCGTCTCACTCAGCCCGTATTTTTCTGCTCCCATCACCAGTGCGAACGGTTGAGTATAGTCAGCGTCGCGATAGTTGATGGCTCGCTCAGACCATTGGGCGGCGAAGAGGGTCAGACCCTGGTCTCGGGCGGCCTGCAATGCGGCTTCGATGCTGGGATGACCAATCGAGGTGACAAAGCGGGAGCTGCCCCCGGCGGTATGATGGTAGACCAGTTTTCCGCGGGCCGGTTGCACCATATGCACTGTCGTGATGCCAACGGCATCGGCGGTACGTAGCATGGCGGAAATATTTTGCGCTTTGTGAACCTGGTCAGTTACCAGTGCCATATCCGGCTGACGCTGTTGCAGGACGGTCTTGAATTTGTCAAAACGGGAACGGCTCATGGTGTTGTATCGGGTTAACTGGATTTAGTCCGGAGTATACCTGAGTCGACCCGGAACATGGATGGTCTTGCGGAATCGATGACTGCTCAGTCATCGATTCCGCAAGATAAGCAAACATCACATTTTTAGTTATCGTGTTTGGGGCAAGGCAGGATGTCTGTTTTCAACAACCTGTAAGCGCGCTGCAGCCGGTTAGCGGATGAACGGATTCGCCGTCGGTAAATCGATCGCATTTTTGAACTGGCTCAAGGTCAGACGATCGCGCCCGAATGTGAGGTCCTGATCAGACATGACTGACTCACCGAACGAGTACATCACTTGCAGCCCTTTCTCGCGGGTGTCGGCATCGTACTGCTGCTGTGCCTCGCTGACAGCCTCATTGCGATGTTGCCACTCGGTAATGGCCCGTTCGCCATGCCGCTTTGTCATTAGCGACAGGGTACTGGCTGGCGATAGGATCAGTGCACTGGCATTGTTGCCACCAAAGCCCTTTGAATTGATCAGGGTGCCCAGCATGTCTGCTCCCTGGTTGCCCGCATAGTGGTGGTTCATCAATATGTTGAGATGCGATTGGTGCACGTCGTCAGCGATGTGATCGATGGTGCGAATACCGGGGATCCAGCCTTCAGCCCAAACACCAAGCGCCGCCGTTAGTTGGTCACCGGCGGCGGCGCCCTGAGAATGCCCGATGTACGATTTAATGGCTGAAACAGGCCAGCCCTCAATGCCAAAGGTTTTGGCAACCTCGTTGAAGATGTGCGATTCGGTGACCCGGTTCTGGGGGGTTCCCGTGCCATGGGCCATCACGAAGGTGCGTTGCAGGCCAGCATCACCCAGTATGGCTCGTGCCAGAGACGTGGCCTTGGCCAGGGTAATGTAATTGCCAATGCCGGGACCGGATATGGATTTCTTGTTGGCATCGGCATTGACGAAGACATCGGCGACGCTGCCGTATATCGTTGCGCCGGTTTCCAGTGCGAGATCATCGTCCATCAGTACGACAAACTGGCTTGATTCCGCCATGGTAAAACCGGCGTTGGACGAAAACGGGCGGCAAGCACGACGGTTGTCGGCGACATCACTATTGTCGAGCTGTCTAAGCTGTTCATCTTCTGCCAGTGCGCCCATGATTCGAAATCCTTCCATGATTTCAGGAACCACCGGTGCTTCTGAATTGCCCACAATGGCGACCCGGCACCGACCTGCTTCGATGTCGGCAATACCCTGTCGCAGGTTGTACAAAAAAGTGGCGCAGGCACCGGCATTGGAACCGGTGTTGCCGACGCTGTTGAGAATGTAGCTGTTGATGAAATCGGCTGTCATCTGGGGCATCGACAGCGGCATCATCTTTGATGTGATTCGATTGCCCATTAACGGTGCCTGATATAACCCTTTCAGACCTGCCTGATCCATTTGAGAAACGGACGAGCCCGCATAGACCGAGACCTGATCCGGGTGGATTCGATCCAAAACCGATTGCCAGGGCATACCCAGTGAACGCATGGCATCGGAGGCTCCGTACACCGCCATTTGCAGGCCCCGGGGGTGGTGTGCCGCATTGTAATAATCAGCCGGGTTAAAGCCATCAGGCAAGGTGCCTGCAGAAGACACTTTGGACGGGTATGTTTCAGGCAGCAACACAGCCATGTCCCGGTCTACCAGCACGTCGACCGGGTCGGTCGTGGTATCGGTAACCTGCCAGCCAGCCGGTAGTGGTTTAGGTAATTGCGATCGTTTTAATTGAAAGCGCAAGCCATCAGGTTGTTTTAAAGTCGCTTTGCGGTGCGTTGGCACCGCGTCGGGATTGAAATGGCTGGCTGGGTTAATGCGACGGATCAGTGTGCCGTCGAGCAACGACTGATGATCTCCACTTGCCGGGTCACGCTTCATCAGGCGAGACAAATCCTGCCAGGTTGCGGCCATCTGACGGTCATCGAGTGCATCGTGCACCATACGACGGTAGGCGTGATGCAGGGATACTCGACCGGCGGGGTTGATACCTCCAAATCCGGTGATGACGGGAAGCTTTTTCATGGTTTAGCGCCTGTGATTCGTTCGCTCAAAGTCAATGCGCATGACTATAGTGTCAGAACCAACTCTAAGGTATTACTATTAGGCCTAATAATGTTATTTATGAGCCATCGAGCCTATTTTGAGAGACTCAACCCATGAAAATTGCCTTTGCAGTCTGTGATCAGGCGCTGATGACCGGTATTGCACTGCCATTGGAGATGTTTTATGCCGCCAGCAGGCATCGGGTGCGCCACCGGCGACAGCAAAACCTGACGCTGCAAGTGGTCGGCGATACAGGACCGGTGGCTCTGACCGGAGGTCTTCGAATTGTCCCGGATACCACCTTTGCGCAAGCCGATCAGGCTGACCTGGTGTTTGTACCACCGTTATGGGGGACACCCTGGCCGGTGTTGCAAGGCGGTCAGTCGTTACAGCGTTGGCTGGCAAAGCAATACCAGGCCGGGGCTCGACTGGCGGCTACCGGGACCGGGGTGGGTCATCTGGCGGAGGCCGGGCTGCTGCGGGGCCGGGTGGCCACGACACATTGGTACTATCTGAATCGCTTTGCCAGCCGTTACCCGGATATCCGCTTTGAAGGGCATCATTTTGTGACTCACGATGACGGTATTTATTGCGCCGGTTCCATCAACTCCCAGACTGACCTGGTGTTGTTTCTGATTGAACAGACCTTTGGCGAGGAAGCATTGGCTCTGGTAGAACGGCAATTCATGCATGAGTTGAAGCGCACGTTTTCAACGCCGTATTTCGAGCCGGGTGGAGCCATTCATCATGATGAGGGCGTCAGCCTGGTGCAGGCATGGGTGCGGCAGCATTTGGCCGAAGACATCACCGTAGTTACTCTGGCTGGGTTGCTCGATCAGTCTGTGCGAAATTTCAGCCGCCGGTTCTCTCAGGCGACAGGAGAAAGCCCAATGGAGTATGTACAGCGTTTGCGTCTTGAATACGCCCGGGAACTGCTGCGCGACACCAACCTGACCGTCGCCGAGGTGGCTGAACTCAGTGGTTATCGTAACCCGGCTTATTTCGGGAAGATTTTCCGACTAAAACTGTCGCTGACTCCCGGTGCCTATCGTAAGGTGGTGCGCAGCAAGGTATTTGCAGCCGGTTAACCCGACTGTTCTTTTTTGGCTCGCGCTTTGGCCGCTTTTTTGAGCGGGCGCAGCCAGACTATCGCGTAAATGAAGGTAGTGAGGGTGGTGCCGGTGAGCAGTAGCCCGGCGATCAGTCCGCGTGGGGAGAACGCAATCACAATACCGTAGATCAGGTAGCCCAATAACAGGAAACTCATCCAGCTAACGCCGCCCGGTGTCGGACGCAAGGCCATCAGGATAACCATGAGCAACGGCAGGCTCACAAAGAAACCGATTACCAGGCAGGAGGCAACCCATTCGCCGGTTGGCATACTGCCAAATGCCGGTCCGTACAGGAACGCACCGGCATAGATGCTTAGCATCATGAGCCAGTAGCTGGTGCGCAGACGTCGGTTCAGGTTGACCGTCTGTGCTGTTTCATTCGTCATGTTGGCTTACCTTGAGTGCAAGTTGTGCCAGACGCTTGCCCTGGTGCCTGGCTAGCTGTCTAACGTCGTCCGTGAGGGGCCGGTGCGATGGTCCGGCCACGTGAGAACTGCCATAGGGCGTGCCGCCCTGAAAACCATCATGCAGGGATTTTTCAGTGAATGGCAAACCGGTAATGATCATACCGTGGTGCAGCAGTGGGATCATCATCGACAACAAGGTCGACTCCTGACCGCCGTGAGGGGTGGTTGTACTGGTGAATACGCCGGCGGGCTTTCCAACTAGCTTGCCGGATACCCACAACGAGGAGCTTTGTTCAAGAAAGTATTTCAGTGAAGCAGCCATGTTGCCGAAGCGGCCGGGTGAGCCCAGCGCCAGACCATGGCAGTTGGCCAGGTCATCAAGTGTGCAAAACAGCGGGCCCTCATCTGGAATGTCGGAGCCCGGCGCTTCACTGTCAGCGCGCACCGCAGGCACGGTTCGCAGCCGTGATTCTATGCCCGCAACCTGATCAACTCCCTCAGCAATGGCTTGCGCCAGTTGCGCCAGGCTGCCGTGGCGGCTGTAATACAAAATCAGCAAATAGGGCACTTACAGAATCTCCTGAATGGACTCTGGCGGACGGCCAATACGCGCCCCTTTATCAGTAACAAGAATGGGGCGCTCCAGCAATTTTGGGAACCTGGCCAAAGCATCGAGAATGTCTTGTTCGCCACTGCTGCTGTTGAGTCCGGCTATCTTGTATTCGGCTTCCTTGCGACGCAAAACTTCGGCGGCAGTGATCCCTAGCTGAGTGATCAGCGTTTGCAGCTCAGCTACCGACAATGGTTCGTTAAGATACAATCTGACCCGGTAATCGACGCCTGCATCGTCAAGCAACGTCTTGGCCTCCCTGGATTTGGAACAACGCGGGTTGTGATACAAGACGGCAGTGGTCATGGCGGATATCCTGTCTGTTCAAAAGGGGGAGTGTAATGAGTAAATCATCAGAGCGACACCATTGGGCTCAAAGGACAGGCAATGACTGAACTTGAGAAAATGCGCGGTAGTGCCGTATTCAATCCGCTTGACCCGGAACTGCGCCAACTGCGATTTCAGGCCCGGGAACGTTGCGCTCGCTTTGCCCATGCGCCAACTCCAGGCAATTTACGGCGTTTGACTACGTTGTTCGATCACTGTGGTCAGCACACCTTTATCGAGCCGGGCGTGCAAGTGGATTATGGAACCCAGGTCAGGCTAGCGGACCGGGTTTATCTGAATTTTGGCTGTGTGTTGCTGGACAGTACCTGGATTGAGATAGGGCAGGGCAGCATGCTCGGGCCTGGTGTTCATTTGTATACCGTCTCACATCCATTGGCGGCATCGGAACGCGCGCGGGGTGATCAGTTCGCACAACCCATTAGGCTCGGTATGAACGTATGGGTGGGTGGGCAAGCGATCATTTTACCGGGTGTGACTATAGGTGATAATGCCGTTGTTGCTGCCGGGTCTGTCGTGCGGGAATCAGTACCAGCGAATACTCTGGTAGCCGGAAACCCGGCTTGCCGGGTTAAAGAGCTGCCTGACTAGTGGACCACCAGGTCAGCTCATTAACGTTCAGGCGTCAGTTCATACAAGCACTCAATCTCGTTCTGGTGCCACATCGCGGCTTCCGCACCTCGATCAACGCCCCGGTAAACGCCCAGAGTCGAGAGTTTCTGAAAGAAACCGGGGCGAGGTATCGGTTCTTTGCCGTTTTGTATCACCAGAGAGGCTTTCTGGGGCCGACCAAGCCGTGCATCATCTTCCTGAATCGCCTCCAGCAGGGCAGCCAGCGCCTGAATCTGCCCGGGTGGTGTAAGGCCAATGGCATCAGCAACGGCCTTATAGGTCGCGGTTAAACGGCGCAGGCGAAGGCCTTCCAGTACATGAAGCAGGGCGTTGGTATCTGTCATCGAGCGTTCATCGGCGCCGGTTGCAACGTGTACTGGCGAAGCATGGCTGAAAATTCTGACAGCGCTTCAACACCGGCGGCGTCGGCTTTCTCGCACCAGGCTTTGAACGCGGTCATCAGTTCATCGCGCGATCGGGTGCGCAGCGACCAGATATGATTGAGTTCTTCTTTGAGCGTATGCAAGGTGCGCAACTCAGGGTGCTTTTCAAAAAAACCGTTCATCCAGTCGTGACGGGCATCATCCCAGTGCTCCTGGTTTTCAGACAGCCACATTACCAGGCGACGATAATGCGCCCCGGCTGATGCCTTGATGCGTCGGTCCTCGCGAATCGTTCGCCGCAACACCTGACGCTTGAACTGAGCCATGATGCGGAACCGGTCATTAGCTGCTGCCACGGCTGTATCCGCATCAATCAGAGATTTACTGGCCACTTTGTGCACCACGGGGCCACGTCGGACATCCCACGCTAGCCCCAGTAATTGAAGCGTTCGAATGTAGAACCAGCCAATGTCGAATTCATACCAACGCGATGACAGCCTTGCTGAATTGGGGTAGGTGTGGTGATTATTGTGCAGTTCCTCACCGCCAATAAAGGCGGCAATGGGGATCAGATTGCGTGCAGCGTCCGGGCTTTCAAAATTTCGGTATCCCCAGTAATGCGCGAGACCATTGATAACGCCAGCAGCCCAAATTGGGATCCATAGCATCTGCACGGCCCAGATTGTCAGGCCCACTGGCCCAAACAGAGCGATGTTGATGGCGGCCATCAGCGCGATGCCCGCCCAGTTACCAAACCGATGACTGTAGACGTTACGCTCCAGCCAATCGTCTGGAGTGCCATTGCCAAAGCGCGACAGGGTGGAGGTGTCAGCGGCTCGTTTGTAGAGTTCTGAGCCTTCCAGCATCACTTTCTTTATTCCCAGTACCTGGGGGCTGTGGGGGTCCTGCTCGGTCTCACAGGTTGCATGGTGGCGGCGGTGAATCGCGGTCCATTCTTTGGTTTTGATCGAGGTGGTCAGCCACAGCCAGAACCGAAAGGCGTGTTTGACCACAGGGTGCAATTGCAGCGCTCTGTGGGCTGAATGCCTGTGTAGATAGACGGTGACGCCGATGATGGTAATGTGTGTCAGGATCAGTGTGTACACTACTGGGTGCCACCACTGCCAGTGCAATAGGCCCGTTGCCAAGGACATTCGTGTTTCCTCTTCAAATCCAATCGTCAGTATAGAGCGGGCAATCAGTGGCTCCAACCCCGGCCGCTTTCATTTCACCGACTGATGACAGAAACGCGGCAATAAGCGACGTTCAGGGTCACTCTTGCGAATAACGACACAGATTTACTTTGTGACGCGCGTCACACATGTCGTAAATTGTAAAGAGAGTGTGAAGCCGTTCCGCTTGCGCCTCCGCCTTTATTGTTATGTTCGCCAGATAACCAATAGCCCCCCGGTTGGCTGGAGCAAACAGTATGGAATCGCAACAATCAAACATTGATGTTATGGGTTGGACCCGAAGAGTCGGGGGATTGGCCATGGCCGTTCTGCTGACTTTACTGGTCGGGTGCTCCCAGGACTTTGACGGTGATGACACCGCCGCCCGTTCGCTGAACGAGGCAGGCAAGTCGCTTTATGCCAAGGAATGCGCCTCCTGCCACGGTGGCAGTGGTGCGGGTGGCTCTGGCGGGCCTCTCGTCGGCTGTGCGTCCTGCGGCAGCACTGACTCCCTGATGGCAAAAATCAAGAAAGACATGCCCAGTGCCGGAAGCCCTCTGCGCGGACAAAATGCGCAAGACGTCGCCGAGTATGTCTTTGTGGCGTTTAACGAATCTACCCGCGGTACTGTTGATCGGGCCATTCCTGGTGTTGCCACACTGACCCCGAGCGAGGCCGTATATAAGTTGGCTTTTGAACTGGCCGGACGACTCCCCGAACCAGAAGAAATTACCCGGTTTTCTGAAAGCCTTGAGGGTGAGCGGGAAGTGGTGGCAGGCTTTATGGAAGAAGACTATTTCTATGAACGCCTGAAAGATGTGTTTAACGACAGTTTTCAGACGGATGAATACCGTCGGACCAACGGTGGTCGCCCGGATGAAGTATACAATCGGGATGTTAATGATAACGACAACCAAAACATATTTGACGGTATGGATTGGTACGACCGCGTCCTGGATCCAGACAATAATGACATGGCAGACTTTCCGCTCAGCGAAGGCTATTTGCGTCATTTTTCCGATGAAGCGTTGTCTCGTAAGCCTCTGCTGTTTGTTGAGTTTCTAGCACGTAACGACCGCGACTTTCGCGAACTCGTTAGCGGTAAATATACGGTTGCTAATGCCTTTTCCTGGCATGCATTTGCCGGAGACACTGATCGGCCCAACATAAGATCAGTTGATCCTGATGCTTCTGCTGGCAATGGTGCACTCCCGGTACTACCTGAGCCTGAGTGGGATTCATGGCCCAATGTCGAATCGTTGAATAGCTATCTTGATGTGGCGGATTTGGTCGGCCGTGATACAAACGGGAACTCAACCAGAACAAATGGTAATTTGACCGCCCAGTACGTGATGGAAGCCTTCCCCTACGATCCGCGTGATATTCGAGCTGTGCAGCTGTACTACAATGATGTGGGAGGCAATGTTAAAAACTCTGGCGTCCCTCACTCTGGTGTACTGACGGATCTGGTTTTCCTGAATAAATTCACGGCCATGGACACCAATCGCCATCGTCATCGTGCCCGCATGGTGTACTGGTTCTTTGGTGGTAAGGATCTATTGGCGATTGAAGGTAATCGCGATGTCGCTGCGTTGGAATTAGACGAAGCTTCCAATGAGTCGGTGGGGATCGTTGACCCAACTAAAACTAACTCGGATTGTATTGTCTGTCATAAAATCATGGACCCAGTCGCTGAAGCGTTCAGCCATTTCCGCCTCGATGGTGTCTATCAGACCGATGAAGAACTAGACGTGCTAGACCAGGGTGAAGTTCCATTGACCCCGGGCGTTCAAGTAGGCTGGTCACAGTTCGGTGCCGGATATGATGAATTCAGCACCAGCAATAACTACAACGGCCGGGAAGTCCAATGGTTAGGTGAGACCATCGCACAGGATGCCGCCTATGCTCGTGGTATCAGTCAGATTGTGGTGCGCGGGTTGATTGGACAGCCTATTATGGGTACACCAAATCCTGACTCACCTCAGGCCTATCGTGATGCCTATGCTCAGCAGGCCCGCTTGATTACCAATGCAGCCTCTGAGTTTTCTGCCTCTGGCTATGACATCAAAGAGCTGGTTTTTGCGATCACCAAGAGTGGTTATTACCGTGCTCGCGGGCTGTATCAGCCTGGTATGTCGGACCAATACGACAGTCTTGGTACGTCACGACTGATACCTGCCCATCTGTTGAATCAGAAGTTGCGGGCGATTAATTCGGGCGGCTGGCGCAGTACAGTCAATCTCTATTCGCGTACGGGTCGTCGGTTTATGGGTGGTAAAGACTCCCGCGAAGTCATGGAAGACGCCGATTCAGCCAGTGGCATTATCGCGACACTGACTCAGGCAATGGCTGTAGAAGAGTCTTGCGATGTTGTTCGAAATGAGTTCAGGGAAACAAGATCCGAACGCAACTTGTTCCGTCTGGTAGAAACATCGACTGATCTGGAAAGTGACTCGGGTATTAACCGGCGGTCTGAAGCTTTGGCCATTCGCACCACCATTCAGTCTCTTTATCTGGCATTACTGCATGAAGAAGTAGAGCTTGACAGTGAAGATGTGGACATCGCCTTCGAATTGTTCAGAACCGTCGTAACCGAGGAGATTGAGTCCGGTTGCAACGTATCGAGTAATGCCGAGCACGCCTGGTTTGCAGTGCTGGTGTATCTGATGAACGACTATCGCTTTATTTACGGATAAGGGTCACCCAGATGAAACGCCGTGATTTTATTAAAACACTCAGTGCAACCGGCATGGCCGTGTGCAGCCCAATGGCATTGACGCCTCGTGCTTATGCGGAGTCGGTTCCAGTAGATCGGTATTTTGTATTCCTGCACCTGGGGGGAGGTTGGGACCCAACCTCGCTGTGTAACCCTAAAGGGAATCGTTTGCGAAATACCATTGACATCAATGCTCGTGAGGGCGCCTCGCCGGTCAATCGATTCAGCGATGGGGCTATTCGACGAGCGGTTGATGTGGCTATTGAGGCCGGCATCGATGAAGACATGCGATACGCGCCATTTGTGGGAACCTTTAATCGAGAAGATCAGGGCAACGACAATTCTGGCCTGTCTATTGAAATGATTCAGCGCATGCTGTCCGGTACGGTAGTCGGGGACGTTCTCAGTGCGAACACCGCAGCAGGCTTTAGCTGGGCAGCTGCTAAGGCGGACAGTGCTGCGGCCATACGGGGCAATGCTGCGGCTATCCTGGAAGGGACAGTCGACACCATTAATTTTGGTACGTTGGTCGCCGACAATGCCGATCTGTTTGACGGTCTGGTTCGAAATGGCACAAACATGGCAGCCAATCTCTTTGTCTACGACGCCTTTTATTGCTTGTATTCCCAGCATGTGCGTGTGTTAAACGGAGTCGACAACCGTACGAACGGCCACGATACCGGTACTCGCTTCGCTGACACGGGCAGCATGGATCCGTCGTACCCTGACTTCAGTGCGCTTTATGCGGCGGCAAAAGGTGCTGAGATGCCACTGGCTTACATCACAGATGGCGGCGGCAATAATGAAACGGCTGGCTTGGTGGCACGCTCAAGTGCCAGTGATGTTGGTGTTTTTAACGTACTGGCAAATCCGGAAGGCAACTATCTGCGCAATGGTCTCGATTCATTGATTGAGCAAGCTAAAGACCAGCGTCGGGAAGTGTTGGCTGAAAAGGAATCTCTACCCCGACGAGTTCGTTTAAAAAGTCAGCTGTACATGGTTCGTGATGAAGGCGTTGCTTTCTCGGGCGTGGCGGCTGAGCTCGCTACACCCCCGGATGGAACAGCGGCCAGAGTATTGGACGACGAGGCCAGAAATAATAACAATAACCGGCAACGACAGATGCGCATTGGCGCGGCTGCAATGAACGCTGGAATGGCATCGTCCATGCAGATTGGATTTGGCGGATTCGACACGCACAACAATCACGACAACAGCCATTTTCAACGAATTCGCACCGTATTAGTCGACCTTCATTACTTGTGGCGAGCTTTGGACGTTTACAGCATTAGAGACAAAACCACGATTGTACTCGGTTCAGACTTTGGCCGAACGCCCTGGTTCAACGGCGGTGAGGGTAAAGATCACTGGGCGGTTACCAGCTATATGTTGTTGGGACGTGATGTCGTTGGCGGTAGCGTGGTTAATGCCACTGATGCTTTGGTCGGGCCGCGTAACGTTCAGCTTCAAGGGGGGCGGCTCGTTCCTACAACTTCGAATAGTAATGGTATCCGGATGACCCCGGCTCATCTGCATCGTCAGCTGAGAGCCGCCGGGAGTATTGAGAATCATGCGTTCTCCCAACGTTTCCCGATCGAGGTTGATGCTGACCTTCCCATGCTCGGTTAACCGCTATAGTCTCTTGGCTAAGAGTCCCGTTAGGGGCTCCTGCCTGCAGTGATGGATCTTTTACATGAAAAACACAACAATGGTTCGAATTGGAAAAGCGAGCGGCGTAGCAGTCATGTGTCTGGCCACACTCGCAGGCTGCACGACAGTGCAGCCCTGGGAGCGGGGTGTGTTGGCCAAAGAAGAAATGAGTTGGTCTCCCAATAGACTCGAATCGACACTGAATGGCCATGTGTATTTTTCCAAAGAAGCGTCATCGGGTGGCGGTGCCGCTGCTGGTGGCGGTTGCGGTTGTAATTGAGGAAAACGGATGTCTGAAGCAGTAAAGCAGTTGGCCCGCAGTGCACTGGCCATTCCCGGACTGGTATCCATGGCACAAGCGGCGGCTCCGGTCGATTCGGAAGCAGGGTACCAATACACCTATTACACCGAAGATGACTCACCTGAAAGCCGTACCGACGGTGGTGCTCAGGAACGCTACACCATTCAGGTACATCAGTTTTACCTGATGACGCCTTATGGTTCCAATATGAGTTGGGATGTCGAAGGCAGTTTTGAAACCATGTCAGGCGCGTCCCCGGTTTACACTTATCTGGACGTTGAAGACGTCACCCGAGTTTACATGGCGGGCGCATCCATTGAGCGCCGTTTCGATCTTTACGGGTCGGGGCGCTATTATTGGTCTCAAGCTGATGTTGGTGCGCAGGCAGGAATCTCAGTTGAACAGGATTACCTGGCCCTGAGTACAGGCGTCGACGGCTCACTTCAGATCAACGACCAGATGACAACGCTTAGCGGCGGAGCCACGGTCGGCTATGATTTTCTGGACCCAACTCAGGACTACTCAGATCCGGCCGATCAGCAGGCAAATAATCCGGGGAGATTTGCCGCTAAAGATCAAACCAAGTGGCAGGCTTCTGTGTTTGAGGGGATCAGCCAGATCATCGATATGAATACGGTGGTGCAAGCGGGTGCGAGCCTGACGCATCGTTCCGGTTATATGTCCGATCCCTATCGTGAACGTTCGGGTGCCGAAGTGCCGTATGACATCCGTCCGGATAGCCGAACACTGGTTACTGTATCCGCAGGTGGTCGCCGGTATTTCCCGGGCATTGATGGCGCCTTGCATCTGGATTTCCGCTTCCTGGCCGATAGCTGGGATATCATGTCGACGACAACTGATCTGTCCTGGTATCAGAATTACGCACCGGGCTGGGAGTGGTTTGTACGCAATGAAGTCGATTTTCAATTGATCCCTTCGCTGCGCTATTACCAGCAGACTCAGGCCTATTTCTACGAGATACCGGATCACGGTGAGGCCGATCCTTATTACACGGCTGATACGACTACTTATTATTCCAGTGACCCGCGTCTCTCGAATTATGGTGCGCTAAGCTTCGGACTGGCTTTGAAAACTGACTTCCGTAATTACTCGTGGACCATCACCGGTGAGCGTTATGCGGCAAACCCGTCTTATGGCTTTAATTTCGATGATGAAACGCCGGGCTTACCCGCGTTTTGGCGGCTGACAACGGGCCTGGATTTCCGTTTTTGATCGCAGTCTATACGGTGGTACTGGGATCTCTACCCCAAAGGTTTTACCCAGAGCGGTTTGGGTACTACACAAAAACAGGCTTGTGCTGATGGTGGTCTACCAATGATGCCAGCCGCATCGCAGCAGCCTCGGTTGCGCCATTTTGAAGGCATGGGCGGACCCTGTGATCTGGCGGTATTTGAGGCCCCGGAGAGTTTTCTGGACCTGCTTGAAGCCGAGGTCGTTCGGTTGGAGCTGCGTTATTCGCGCTATCGTCAGGACAGTCTGGTATCGGTTATAAACAGCAATGCGGGTACCGTCCAGGGTGTTGATGCCGAGTGTGCCGGTTTGTTGAACTACGCAGACCACTGCTATTGGCTCAGTGACGGTCTTTTTGATGTTACCGCTGGTGTATTGCGGCGTGTATGGGATTTTAAACAACGCCGAGTGCCAGGGGAGGCTGAGTTGGCCTCCGTCCAGTCCCTGATAGGCTGGGAGCGAGTGGCGTGGGATGGGCAGCGTTTGCAGCTAGCGCCAGGCATGGAGCTCGACTTTGGCGGTATTGTTAAAGAGTTTGCGGCAGATCGTCTGGTGACGATGATGAACGAAGCTGGTTATAGCGGCATGGCTAATCTGGCCGGGGATATCGCGGTAACCGGGCCTCAACCGGACGGCCAGCCCTGGTTGCTGGGTGTTCGGGATCCCGGGGGGGATGTTCGAGCCATGGCTCGGGTGGCGCTAAACCAGGGGGGACTGGCCAGCAGTGGTGATTACGAGCGGGGCTTCACTCACCAGGGTGTGCGCTATAGTCATATTCTGAACCCCAATACTGGCTGGCCGGTTGAACAAGCACCCCGTGCCGTCACAGTCATAGCCGACCACTGTATTATGGCGGGCAGTTTGGCCACGATTGCCATGCTTAAAGGTAAAGATGCCGAAAGCTGGCTGGTCGCCCTGGATGTACCTTTTTTACTATGTAACTCAGCGGGTAAAGTATCTGGAACGCTGGCCGCCCCAAACGAGATCCCAAATGACTAAAGGTTCAAGGTTAACACTCAATGATTAAGCACCTGTCCGTAATCCCCAAACTGTGTGCCGTCCTGCTGGTTAGTGTGGCTGTACTGGGTAATGCTATTGCATCGGAGTTTTTACCGGTGGATGAAGCCTTTGAGTTAACCGTTGAGCGCAGCGGCGACCAGTTGTCTCTGCACTGGGATATCGCGGATGAGTATTACCTGTATCGTGATCAGCATCGAGTCGACACCCGGGAAGGCGCAGAAGTCGGAGGCGGTCAATTATCCTTCAACGTTATCGAAAGGTACGACGAGACGTTTCAGGAAATAATGCCGGTTTATTACGATACCATGACCGCAGATTACCCGATCCTGGCTGACCAGGGTGTTGTAGAGGTCGTGTATCAGGGTTGTGCTGATGCCGGCTTGTGTTACCCGCCTCAAACCCGGGTTTTTGATATTAACGGCAATGCGATGGCTATGTCGGTATCAGGAACCTCTGGTAGCTCCCCGCTAGGCTCAGCGCCGGGTGGCGCATTTGATACCACCGGACAAGCGGGTTCAAATGTGGCAAGTCTGTCGCTTGCACTGGCGCTGGTGTTTGCGCTGCTGGGTGGCATGGTCCTGAATTTGATGCCCTGTGTGTTTCCGGTTTTATCGCTCAAGGCAATGCATTTGGCTCAGTGGGGGCAGGACACGCACCACTCGCGCCTTCACGGTTGGATATACACGCTGGGCGTGGTTCTCAGTTTTATGGCCGTAGCGGCGGTTCTGCTGCTGCTTCGGCAGTTTGGTACCTGGGTGGGCTGGGGCTTTCAGTTGCAGTCGCCGTTCTTTGTGGCCGGATTGATTCTGTTGTTCTACGTGTTGGCGCTGGCCATGGCCGGCTATGTAGAAGTAGGGCAGCGGTTGATGGGCGCCGGACAAACTCTGACGCAAAAACCCGGCGCCTCGGGTACGTTTTTCACCGGAGTGTTGGCAACACTGGTTGCTACGCCCTGCACAGCCCCCTTCATGGGCTCGGCCATCGGATTTGCTCTGCTACAGCCACCAGCCATCGGATTGCTGATTTTCGCGACCATGGGTTTTGGTATGGCCTTGCCGATTCTCGCTATTACTTACCTGCCGGGACTGGCGCGTCGTTTGCCGAAGCCAGGCGCCTGGATGAACGTATTTCGTCAGTTGATGGCCTTCCCTCTGTTCGCTACCGTTCTCTGGCTGCTGTGGGTATTGATCGAGATTCAGGGAACAACGGCGCTACTGTCAGTGGGTATCGGCCTTATTCTACTGACTATGGCTATCTGGCCGGCGCTGACCGTTTCGTCTGCTAATGGGTTCCTGGCGCGATTCTTTAAACGCGGTCTTCGGGTGGCATTGGTCGCGTTTGCCTTTGTAATGGTGTTCGATCAACGCCAGCAGATCGATATCTGGCAGCCCTACGATGCCGCCATGCTTGATAGCTACCAAATGCTTGGCCAGCCTGTGTTTCTGGATGTTACAGCGGCCTGGTGTATCACCTGTAAAGCCAATGAGCGGGTTGCCTTGTCCGGTGACCGGTTCGAAACCCTGGTTAAGAAACAGGGTGTCCAATTGATGAAAGCCGACTGGACAAACCCCTCTCCCGAAGTCGACGCGCTGATTGCTCGCTTTGACCGACAGGGCGTTCCTCTCTATGCTTACTTTCCCGGTGATGGTGGACCGGTGCAATTGTTGCCTCAGGTGTTAACGCCAGGGTTGATTGAACGCACCTTTTCCGCATCCTGAGAGCTTCTTGCTTTTCGGGTAGAATGCGTAATTCTCTGTCCGATAGCTGACCCAGTGTTGCTACTCTGGTCAACTACCGGACACTGATGTCAACATCCACTCAGTCATGTGGCCAGCTCACCATGGCCCAACACCACAGTATGGAGAGAGATACCCACACCGATGTTATTGCCAGGCATTATTGACATTGAAGCATCCGGATTTGGGCGGGGCAGCTATCCGATCGAGATTGGTGTGGCGACAGAAACCGGCGATGCGCTTTCCTGGTTGGTGCGCCCCGAGTCTGACTGGGATCACTGGGATGACAAAGCAGCCCAACTTCACGGAATAACCCGGGCGCAACTGTCACTGGAAGGTGTGGGCGTCGACACCATAGCCGATCATCTGAATGAGATGCTGGAAGGGCAGATTCTGTACAGTGACGGCTGGGGTTTCGATTCGGGCTGGCTCGCTCTGTTGTATTATTGTGCCCGACGTACCATGACGTTCCGACTTGAAACCTTGCCGCGAATCCTCTCTGAATACCAATTATCGGTATGGGATGAGACAAAACGACGAATCCGATCCGAACAAGCGCTCAGTCATCATCGGGCGGGCGAAGATGCCCGGTTGTTGCAAATGACCTATGAGGCTACCGCGATGATGGAGTATCAGGCGCAATTGAAGCGTTCCTGATCTGGCTCTCTAACGGTTCAGACCCCTTGAAACCTGGGTTTCCGTCCCGACTTGATCTACTTCAGGGGGAGCCCTATTTGGCTGGCTACCCGTTTGGCGTCAGCCTGCGTGGGGCATTGTGTCGCTGCGTAAGGGTCGCCGTGGTCAAGCCACGCCAACGGCAACGTGCGAGTCTGGCGACACCCGCAGTGGTCGAGAACCCCTCGTATGGCCCACTAGGTCCTCTAATTCACAGTTCCAGTTCAAGCGAGCCTGATCATGTCTATTGCACTTACCATCGAGCACAAGTTGGCTGCACTGTCGCCCTTGCATTTAAGTGTCGACAACGAGAGTCACAAGCATTCTGTACCCGAGAACAGTGAAACTCACTTTCGGGTCGAAATTGTCAGTGATGGGTTCTCGGGGTTACGCGCGGTTCAGCGTCATCAAAAAATATATCAGTTGCTTCAGGATGAACTGGCGGGTCCGGTTCATGCTTTGGCGATACATGCTTATGCGCCCGACGAATGGCAGGGCGAAGCCCCGGCATCACCCGATTGCCGGGGCGGTAGCCGACAAGGCTGATGCTCAACCATCGGTCTCGGGTCTTTTATGCAGGGCTGTTTAGCAGAAGGTACAGGTCGGTCAAAATGTCTGGAATGTCGTTGAACATTTGGCTGAGTAAGGCCTTGTTCCTGTACAGCGGCCGGTAGTCGGCTTCTTCGGCAAACAGGCCAGATGCGACTTCTATGGGCAGCAGCAGTGTCGCCAGATCATCTTCACTGGAGTGGGTGAACCGCTCTGGCAGGGCAAACACCACTTCCATGAAGCCGACGGCCCAGGCTTGCATGTCGGAATTTTCCCATTCAGGGTCCGGCTCGAAGCTCAGTGCGACCTGGTCATCTGAATAGAGCTCGTCTGAAATCTCCTGGTAAAGTGTCACACACTGGTCGGCATACTGCCGGGCTTCGGTGTCTGGCAGATCAGTCAGCGGTTGGCCCAGGGTGTCATTGAGCCACTCGTCCGATAACGGCTCCAGGGCGATGACCAGCGCGGTCAGGTAGCCGTGCAGGCCGTGTATGTCGAGACAGTCTTCGCTGCGAAGGTCGTCTTCCAGCCAATCGGCCAGCGCGTCCAGATCGGTTTCTGAAGTCATCAAGCAAGCTCCGCTAAGGTGAATGGGGTGAGTATAACGGGTTAGTCGCCCGGTTGAATACGTGCCAGTGACTCATGAACGTCGGTAAGTCTCTGTTCGCAAACGGGTTTCCTTGTCTGGCGAGGGCCGTTACAATGTCCCGGTACCTCCCCGTAGTTCAACTGGATAGAACGAGGCCCTCCTAAGGCTTAAATCCTGGTTCGAGTCCAGGCGGGGAGACCAGCATTATGTTTTGGGAGCGGGGTTGTACCATTCGGTCGATGGCACCCTCTGAAGAGCCTGGCCTGTCTTGTCAGCTCCGGATGTCCGGTTCTGTCAGCGGCTACAGTTACTGGAAACGAGGTAAGGTATGTCTGAAACACTGGCAATCATAGGCGGAACCGGACTGACACAGCTACCGGGGCTTACCATTTCCAACGCGCACGATGTTCAGACACCTTTTGGATCACCTTCAGCCCCGATACTGGAAGGCGAACTCGATGGGTGTCGGGTTCTGTTTCTGGCGCGACATGGCCATCCGCACCGAGTACCGCCGCATCAGGTGAATTACCGCGCGAACTTGTGGGCATTGCAGAACCTGTATGCCACCGATGTAATCGCGATCAATGCAGTGGGTGGCATTACTCGCAATATGACCAGCCAGGCACTGGTTGTGCCGGTGCAAATCATCGATTACACCCATGGCCGGGAATCCACTATTTTCGAGGGTGAACTTTCCGGGGTGACTCACGTCGATTTCAGTTACCCCTACACGGAAAGCCTGCGACAGTTGTTGCTTAAATCAGCAAAAGAGGTGTCCGAACCGGTTATTAACGGCGGAGTCTATGGGGCGACTCAGGGGCCAAGACTGGAAACGGTCGCTGAGATTTTCAGAATGGAACAGGATGGTTGCGATCTGGTCGGGATGACCGGTATGCCTGAGGCGGCGCTAGCCCGAGAGCTGAAATTACGGTATGCCAGCTTATCGGTTGTTGTTAATCCGGCGGCAGGCAAAGGCGAGGGGGTTATCACCATCAAAGAAATCGATGAGAATCTGGCGGCTGGAATGGAGCGGGTGAAACGTATCATGCAATCTTCTGTGAACCGGTTTTATTCCGATTGATCATGACTGGCGCAGCCAGTTTGTTGGGTAATGTAGTAATCCATAAAAAAGCCAGCGACTGCTGGCTTTTTTATGGATGCATGGAAAGGTCTCTGTTCGATTGCAGCTCAGTCGGGAGTGCCTGAGTCGGTCGGGGAGCCGATCTCGATCGGAACGATGTAAATCAGCAAGCCCAATTCCGGATTGTCGATGTAGTGCAGTTCAGTGCTGCGCATGCGTCGACGCTGTTTCATACCGATGCTTTCAGTGGCCACATAATATTGATTGTTCTTAGTGGTAATGATGTCACTGTTAAAGGCGCTGCTGCTTATCGCATTGGCCTCCTGGTCCAGGCTCAGCCCCATGAAGGGGGCGCTGGCATTGCCTGCGAGAGCGTTGTCGTTGTCGTCAATCAGCCTAAATGGATTGTCGGTCTGTGTGTAACGAACCAATTGCAGATCGGTGTTAAGGTGAAGGTATCGCTCGACATAGAGTTCCAGGTACCCCTGCAGTTCATGCTGGCTGCCATAGGTGTCGCCAGCGTCTATGCGGATGGAGGTGGCATTGTTGCGACCCGGCACGGGCTGTACCCAGCTTTGGTGATACAACACACGATAACTCCGGCTCTCTTCGAGTGCCGATTTTTCTGTTGCGAGCGTCCATTCAGGTTCGCTCAAAGGCGTGAAAGGAATCGGTGCCTGGTCTAAATTCGCTGATTCGACGGTGTCGGTCTGTGAGTCTGGCTCGGCGATCACTACGGCGGGCGAGCGTCGCTCGAGACTGGGGTAGGTTGGCCACTGCTCAGGGTTTTCCGGGCGACTGCCGGTATGCTCGAAAATCAGCACCTCAATCTGGAACCAGCTGCCCTCAAATTCTGCGTTCACAGGTTGGCAGGCCAGGCCCGCCAGCAGGGCAATACACATTGTTCGAACGGTCATGAAGTGTCTCATTGAGGTTTCCTGCTGACCAGTGTGATGATTTCTTCAACCGTGTCAAACCGTGACGCCGGTGTCGGACTGTCGGTAATAACGTGCAGCATTGTGCCATTTTTCAATTTAAAGCGGTGCGGTTGGGCTTGAATTAATTGAACCAGCGTGAACGGGTCAACCGTGGTGTGTTTACTGAATTCTACGGTGCCACCAGAAAGGCCGATATCAATTCGTTGCACGCCCATCGGTTCGAGCTTTTGACGCAGCTCAGTTACCAGGAACAGATGTTTGACCGGCTCGGGCAGCAGGCCGAACCGGTCGATCATCTCAACCTGCAGGTCGCGCAGCTGTTCGGCATCCTCACTGGATGCAATCCGTTTGTAGAGTGTAAGACGGGTGTTGATGTCGCCAATGTAATCCGCCGGTATCAGTGCCGGTATGCGCAGGTTGACTTCGACGCCCGGGTTGTCCAAATCCTCTGGGTTGAACGTTTCGCCTCTCTGAATGGCTTTGACCGCCTTATTCAGCATATCCATATAGAGGGAAAAGCCAATGCCTTCAATGTGTCCGCTTTGTTCCTCGCCCAGCAATTCTCCGGCGCCCCGTATTTCCAGGTCATGGGTGGCGAGGGTGAAGCCGGCGCCCAGGTCCTGGGATTCGCCAATGGCTTCCAGTCGTTTTCGGGCATCTTTGGTCAGTGTTTTCCAGGGCGGCGTCATCATGTAGGCGTAGGCCTGGTGATGTGATCGACCGACCCGGCCTCTTAGCTGGTGCAACTGGGCCAGACCGAAGCGATCAGCCCGTTCGATTAGTATGGTGTTGGCTGTGGGCACATCGATGCCGGTTTCAATAATGGTTGTGCATAACAGGACATTGAATCGCTTGTGGTAGAAGTCAGACATGATCCGTTCAAGCTGGCGTTCGGGCATCTGGCCATGGGCAGTAACAATTCGGGCTTCCGGCACCAGCTCTCGTAGTGCCTGGGCGGTCCGTTCGATGGTGCTGACTTCATTGTACAAATAGTACACCTGGCCACCCCGGAGTATTTCACGCAACAGCGCCTCTTTAACCTGGGCGTCATCACGCTCTCGCACGAAGGTTTTGACCGACAAGCGGCGTGCCGGAGGGGTGGCGATGATGCTGAGATCCCGCACACCTGACATCGACATATTCAGGGTTCTGGGGATGGGGGTGGCAGTGAGCGTTAGGATATCAACGTTGGCGCGCAAGGCTTTTATCCGCTCTTTCTGGGTGACACCGAACCGGTGTTCCTCATCAATGATGAGCAGCCCCAGGTCTTTGAACTTGATGTCCTTTTGCAACAGCTTATGCGTGCCAACCACAACGTCTACTTTGCCGTCGGTGATGCCATCGATGACCGATTTGGTGTCTCCGGTGTTGCGGAAGCGACTGAGGACTTCGACTCGTACCGGCCAGTCAGCGAAGCGATCGTTGAAATTTTCATAGTGTTGTTGGGCAAGCAGGGTGGTAGGCACCAGTATGGCTACCTGCCTGCCCGCATTGGCAGCTATGAATGCTGCCCTCATGGCGACCTCGGTCTTGCCGAAGCCAACGTCACCACAGACTAGACGGTCCATGGGCTGGGGGCGGCGCATGTCTTTGATGACTGCCTCGATGGCATCGGCCTGATCGTCAGTCGGCTCGAACCCGAAGCCAGCGCTGAACTGAGCGTACTCGGTCTCTTCAAACGGGAAAGCGTGCCCCCGGCGTGACTCGCGGGTGGCGTACAGGGCCAGCAATTCAGCGGCCGTATCACGAATCTTCTCGGCAGCCTTGTGTTTGGTTTTGCTCCAGCGGTCGTGTCCCAGCTTGTGCAAAGGCGCGCTATCGGTGTCGGCCCCCGAATACCGGCTGATCATGTGCAGGTTGCTGACGGGGACGTATAAATTGCTGCCTTCTGCGTAGCTGAGCTTTAGAAATTCCTGGGCTTGTCCGTCCAGTTCTAGGGTTTCCAGGCCCTGGTATCGGCCTACGCCGTGGTCGAGGTGAACGACGGCGCTGCCCGGGCTTAATTCAGTCAGGTTCCTGATAACCTGATCAGACTGGTCTGACTGGGCGCGATCCCGGCGTTTTTTCTGCACGACATAGTCGCCAAACAGCTGGGGTTCACTGATCAGGGTAATGTCTGCATCGGTTAACACCAGGCCCTGACTCAGTGGTGCAACGGTTAACCCTACGCTTGCATCGGACCGTTCAAGAAATGCGGACACGGTGTCGAAAGGTTCGGGGCTGACACGTATGCGCGCGAGCAATGCTTTTAGAGACTCGCGACGCCCCAGTGATTCCGCGCAAAACAGCACTCTGTGTTCGGTCTCTTTCAGAAAACATTCGAGACGGTTGAGCGGTTCCTGGGCCCGATGGTCCACCGGATAGTCGGCAGGAGCGGCAGTGCTCAGATTGAGGTGTCCACTTTGCTCGCGAACCGCCGCCGTGCTCAGCGACAGCCGTCGAAACTGGTTGAGCCGGGTAAACACCTCGTTGCTCGGTGTGAACAGTTCGGTTGGCTGTAGAATGGGCTGGGTGATGTCGTGTCGTCGGTTCTCGTACCGGCTTTCGACTTCCAGCCAAAAGTGGTCGAGTTGATCGACCAGCGTCGACTGGTGAGCGATCAGTGCCTGCTCCGGCAAATAGTCCCAGAAAGTGTCAGTACGCTCGTAAAACAGCGGCAGGTAATATTCGATGCCGCCCGGGGCGATTCCCTCGCTAACGTCGATGTAAGTCCGGCAGCGCGAGAAATCGGCTTCGAATCGCTCCCGGAAGGCTTGTCGGAAACGACTGATGCCTGTCTCGGTCAGCGGTACTTCCCGGCCTGGCAACAGCGTTATACGCGTGATTGGATCACCGGAGCGCTGGGTTTCAGGGTCGAAGTGCCTGATTGACTCGATTTCATCATCGAACAGATCGACGCGGACAGGCTGCTCTGAGCCCATTGGAAATATGTCCAGTATCGACCCGCGAACCGCAAATTCACCGTGTTGATATACAGTGTCAGTTGCCCTGTAGCCCGCAGACTCCAATTGCCGGCGCTGCTGAGCGATATCGACAGTCTGGCCCAGGTGCCAGTCGAACGCGGTACCTATGATGGCTTCAGTGGGCGCCAACCGGTGGCTCAGGTTGGCGGCACTGGCAATGCAGATCACCCTGGGGTTTTTAGCGAGTGCGTTCAGTGCGCTGAGCCGGTCCGATATGATGTCTTCGTGGGGTGAAAAGTTATCGTAAGGCAGGGTCTCCCAGTCTGGAAATACCAGGATATCCCAGGGCTCAGACCCTTTAAATACGGTCAACTCCTGCACCAGGCGATCAACATCAGCCGGTGTATCGGCGATCAGCAGCAGGGTGCCCTCATGATGTTTCATGACCTGGGCGAGGTACCAGCCCGTGGCAGCACCATTGAGCTGGCCAATGTGACGGTGATCACCAGGCTGGTGAGGAATATTCAGCGAAGGGTTGTGCATGGGCTAGAGTTATCAAGTCAGTCGGAACAGGGCGCGAATGCTAGCAGACTTGGTGGGCAGCGCCCAGCGCTGTGGCGAGCCAATCAGCCCGTCAGGCCCGGTTTTGCGGGGAAGTCGGCAAAAAAAGGAATCTCATACTATGGTAGCCATCCAAACCACTGATCTTTATACTTATGCACGATTTTTTGGGGTGGGTTTGCCGTCGTGCCGGCATTATGTCTTCAAAGGCATTAATCGGTTCGGATTTGGCCAGCCTGAAAGCAATAGTTGATCTCCGTTGATGTCCGGGCACCATGCGTGGCCGGGCGAACAGCGCGAATCATTGGACAGAGCACACTATGATAACGATCAAGAAAGGGCTCGACTTGCCCATTTCCGGCGCTCCGCGTCAGGAAATTTCGGATGGTCAGCCGGTCAGCACAGTGGCTTTGGTCGGTTACGACTACAATGGGATGAAGCCGACCATGTTGGTAAAGGAGGGCGACCGGGTAAAGTTGGGTCAGCCTGTCTTTAGCGACAAGAAAAATGAAGGGGTTGTTTACACAGCGCCAGCTTCCGGCCTCGTGAAGGCTATTAATCGCGGTGCCCGCCGTTTGTTCCAGTCTCTGGTAATCGAGCTTGACGGAGACGACCATGAGCAATTTGGCGCGACACCGGCTGACCAGTTTGGAGCGCTAACCAGAGAGGCCTTGCGTGAAACGCTGGTGAAATCGGGTGCCTGGACCGCTTTTCGGACGCGGCCCTACTCCAAGGTGCCCGCCATTGACTCTGAGCCAGTAGCCATTTTTGTTCAGGCGATTGACACCAATCCCCTGGCGGCTGATCCGGCAGCGATCATCTCAACCGATTCGGAAGCTTTTGCTCAGGGCCTTACACTGTTGACCAAGCTGACCGAAGGTAAGGTTTGGGTATGCAAGGCACCGGGCAGTCAGATCCCGTCCGCTGATGGCGTCTCGATCGAAGAATTCGGCGGACTCCACCCTGCCGGTAACGCCGGGACCCATATCCACTTTCTCGAGCCTGTCCACGCTGGCAAGGTCGTCTGGACGATCGGCTATCAGGATGTGATCGCTCTGGCCAAACTGATTGTTAACGGTGTTCTGCCAACCGATCGCGTAGTCGCTCTGGCCGGCCCACAAGTGAAAGAGCCTCGCCTGGTTCGCACACGTGTAGGCGCCTCACTGGTCGAGCTGACCCGCGACGAGCTGAAAGACGGTGAAAATCGACTGATATCCGGCTCGGTGTTTGGTGGTCGTGGTGGCCTGGAAGAAGCCGCCTACCTCGGGCGCTATCACTCTCAGGTCAGTGTCTTGGCTGAAGGTCGGGAGCGACCGATTCTGCATTACCTGCATGCGGGTAAAAACCGTCATTCGATTCTGAACATCTACTTGTCCAAGTTAATGCGCGGCAAAACGTTTGAGTTCAACACCACAACCAACGGCTCGGAACGGGCGATGGTCCCGGTTGGGCAGTATGAGAAGGTTATGCCTCTGGATATTCTGCCGACTCAGTTGCTGCGAGCACTGATTGTGGGTGATCTGGACTCGGCCGAGAAGCTGGGTGCGCTGGAGTTGGATGAAGAAGATCTGGCGCTGTGCACTTATGTGTGTGCTGGCAAGTATGAATATGGCCCGATCCTGCGGGAAAATCTGACTCGCATCGAGCTGGAGGGGTAAGGCATGGGATTACGTTCAACGTTAGATAACATGGCGCCGCTGTTTGAAAAGGGCGGCAAGCACGAGAAGTGGTACGCGCTTTACGAAGCCGTAGACACTATCTTTTATATGCCTAACTCCGTTACCCGCACCACGGCCCACGTGCGTGATGGTTTGGACTTGAAGCGCATCATGATTACAGTCTGGCTGTGTACTTTTCCAGCCATGTTCTGGGGTATGTGGAACCTTGGCTTTCAAGCCAATACGGCAATTGAAGCGGGTATGGCGGTCAATCAGGGCTGGCGTGAAGCGCTGATCAGCCTGTTTGCCGGCCACGATCCTTCCAGTATTTGGGATAACCTGATCTACGGGGCGGCCTATTTTGTCCCCATCTATGCGGTCACTTTCATCGTGGGGGGCTTCTGGGAAGTCACTTTTGCCATGGTACGTGGCCACGAAGTCAACGAAGGCTTCTTTGTGACGTCGGTGTTGTTTGCGCTGATCTGCCCGCCGACTTTGCCGCTGTGGGCTGTCGCCTTGGGTATTACCTTCGGTGTGGTTGTGGGCAAGGAAGTGTTTGGCGGAACCGGCAAGAACTTCCTGAACCCAGCACTGACTGGTCGTGCTTTCCTGTACTTTGCATACCCGGCCAGTATGTCCGGTGACGCGGTATGGACAGCCGTTGATGGCTTCTCTGGTGCCACTGCGCTGAGCTCTGCTTTTAGCAGCGGTTTGGTAGAAGGCATGCTGGGCAGCCTGACCTGGTTGGATGCCTTTTTGGGTATTCAACAGGGCTCTGTTGGCGAGGTCTCAACGTTGATGATCCTGCTTGGCGGCGCTGTTTTGCTTATCATGGGGATTGCAAGCTGGCGCATAGTGCTGGGGACGCTGGTCGGTATGATTTTGCTGTCCAGCCTGTTCAATATGATCGGTTCCGACACCAATCCCATGTTTGGCCTGCCCTGGTACTGGCACCTGGTTATTGGTGGCTTCGCGTTCGGTATGATGTTCATGGCGACCGACCCGGTATCCAGTTCAATGACCAACACCGGTAAGATCTGGTTCGGTATATTGATTGGTGTAATGACCGTTCTGATTCGCGTCGTTAACCCGGCCTTCCCGGAGGGCATCATGCTGGCCATTCTGTTCGCTAATATTTTCGCACCTACCATCGACTATTTCGTGGTTGAGCGAAACATCAAACGGAGGCTTGCTCGTGTCCAGTAATAAAGACTCCATTAATAATGTACTCAAAGTAGCCTTGCTGGTTTGTCTGGCTTGCGCCATTGTCGTATCGACTGCCGCCGTGGTTTTGCGCCCGGTTCAACAGGAAAATCGCCAGTTGGATTTGCGTCGTAATATTCTTGCAGCGGCTGGTTTGCTGCAGGATGGCGTATCGGTGCAGGAACAATTCGAGCAGGTCGAAACCCGTCTCGTCAATCTGGAAACCGGTGCGTTTTCAGATGAGTTCGATACAGAAAACTACGATCCGCGTGATGCGATTCGTGATCCGGCGTTGTCTGAATCGATCCCGGCTTCAGATGATATTGCCGGTATCAAGCGTCGCGAGCAGTACACCGAGGTGTATCTGATCAGCGACAGCGAAGGGGCCTTACAGACTCTGATTCTTCCGATTCGAGGCTATGGACTCTGGTCAACTCTGTGGGGATTCGTTGCTTTGGACAGCGACCTCAATACCGTCAAGGGGCTGGGTTTCTACGAGCATGCAGAAACACCGGGTCTGGGTGGCGAGGTTGATAACCCAAACTGGAAAGCACAGTTTGTCGGCAAGGAAGTCTATGGCGATCAGGGCAGTGTTCAGCTGGCCGTCAAAAAAGGTTCAGTCAATCGAAGCAATGAAATGGAAGCAACGCATATGGTTGACGGTCTGAGTGGAGCAACACTCACCAGCCGTGGCGTTAGCAACCTGATTCAGTACTGGTTGGGCGAGCGCGGATTCAGGCCCTTTTTGAACAATCTTGAAGCGGGAGAAGCCTAATCATGTCTGAAACACGGAAGGTGTTACTGGCACCGATTTTCGCCAACAACCCCATTGCATTGCAGATTCTTGGAATATGCTCTGCACTGGCTGTGACCACCAGTGTGAACGTGACCATCGTTATGTGCATCGCACTGACTTCGGTAACGGCTTTTTCAAACTTGTTTATCTCGGTCATTCGCAACCAGATACCAGGCAGCATCCGGATCATTGTGCAAATGACCATCATTGCGTCCCTGGTTATCGTTGTTGACCAGATTCTGAAGGCGTACGCCTTTGAAATATCCAAACAGTTGTCGGTTTTCGTCGGTCTGATCATCACCAACTGTATTGTGATGGGTCGTGCGGAAGCATTTGCCATGCAAAACCCGCCGGGTTTGAGTTTCATGGACGGAGTCGGTAATGGCCTTGGGTACAGTGTTGTACTGCTCTTCGTTGCCGTTATTCGTGAGTTTCTCGGTTCTGGCAGTTTGTTCGGTGTGGAAATTCTGGCCACGGTCAATAACGGTGGCTGGTATGTTCCAAACGGGCTGTTGCTGCTCCCCCCGAGTGCGTTCTTTATTATCGGTGGGTTTATCTGGATTCTGCGTACTGTTTATAAAGACCAGGTAGAAGAAAATGATTTCACCATGAAAGCCCACGTCAAGAAGGAGGCGATGTAATGGAAGCGTTAATCAGTCTCTTTATTCGTGCTGTATTCGTTGAAAATATGGCGTTGGCGTTCTTTCTGGGCATGTGTACCTTCCTGGCTTTGTCCAAAAAGGTATCCGCGGCCATCGGTCTGGGCATTGCAGTAATCGTTGTTCAAGCGGTGACTGTGCCGGTAAACAACCTGCTGTTTAACTTTGTCTTGCGTGAAGGCGCCCTGGCATGGGCCGGATTTCCCGATGCTGACCTGAGTTTCCTGGGTTACCTGAGTTACATCGGTGTTATCGCTGCCATCGTTCAGATTCTAGAGATGGTTCTTGATAAGTATTTTCCGGCGCTGTACAACGCCCTGGGTGTGTTCTTGCCTCTGATCACCGTGAACTGTGCCATTCTGGGTGCGTCTTTGTTCATGGTTGAACGGGACTATACCTTCAGTGAGTCGGTCGTTTATGGCATTGGTGCCGGTGTTGGCTGGGCGCTAGCTATTCTGGCCCTGGCGGGTATCCGCGAAAAACTGAAGTACAGCGATGTGCCTGCAGGTTTGCGTGGACTGGGTATCACCTTCGTCACCGTTGGATTGATGTCCCTTGGCTTTATGTCGTTCTCGGGCGTTTCCCTGTAACCGGTAAGGAATGAACAGATGACTACAGAAATTATACTCGGCGTTGTTCTGTTCACCGTAATCGTGCTGTTGCTGGTCGGTGTTATTTTGTCGGCCCGCTCCAAGCTGGTGAGCAGCGGTGATGTAAAAATTGAAATTAACGAAGACGCCGACAAGGCTATAACCGTGCCAGCAGGCAGTAAGCTGCTGGGCACCCTGGCTAACGATGGTATCTTCTTGTCTTCAGCCTGCGGCGGCGGCGGTACTTGCGCACAGTGCAAGTGCAAAGTTCTGGATGGCGGTGGCGCGGCTCTGCCTACCGAAGAACAGCACTTTACCAAAGGCGAGTTGCGTGAAGGCTGGCGTCTTGCTTGCCAGGTTGCTGTTAAGCAAGACATGAAAATTGAAGTTGAACCCGAATTTTTTGGCGTGAAACGCTGGGAATGCACGGTTGAATCCAACCCGAACGTGGCTACTTTCATCAAAGAACTGACGTTGAAATTGCCAGAAGGTGAGAACGTCGATTTTCGGGCCGGCGGTTACGTTCAATTGGAGGCGCCTCCGCACGAGGTTCATTACAAAGATTTCGACATTGAAGAACGCTTTCGTTCTGACTGGGACAAGTTCAATGTCTGGCAATATACCTCGAAGGTGAACGAATTGACCGTGCGGGCGTATTCAATGGCGAATTACCCGGAAGAGAAGGGCATCGTCAAGTTCAATATCCGCATTGCGTCACCACCTCCGGGAACGAGCTATCCGCCGGGCATCATGTCGTCGTACGTATTCAGCTTGAAACCGGGCGACAAAATTACTGTTTTCGGACCCTTTGGTGAGTTTTTTGCCAAAGACTCCGATGCCGAGATGGTGTTCATCGGGGGTGGTGCAGGCATGGCACCTATGCGGTCTCATATCTTTGACCAGCTGAAGCGTTTGAACTCCAAGCGCAAGATCAGCTTCTGGTATGGAGCCAGAAGCTTGCGGGAGACGTTCTATTCGGAAGAGTATGATCAACTCGCCAAAGAGAACGACAATTTTGAATGGCACCTGGCCTTGTCGGATGCACTGCCGGAAGATAACTGGAGCGGCCATACTGGCTTTATCCACAACGTCTTGTATGAGCAGTACCTCAAAGATCATGAAGCGCCTGAAGACGTCGAGTACTATATGTGTGGTCCTCCCATGATGAATGCGGCCTGCATCAAGATGCTTGAAGATCTGGGTGTTGAGCGTGAGAACATCTTGCTAGATGATTTCGGCGGCTAGGCGAGTCCCTGACATTGGAGAACGAATGTTTTATGGCTTGAAGAAGCTCGGGGTGTGGCTCTGCCTGACGGCATGGCTGCTCTCGGGCTGTTCCGGTTGGGGGGCTGCTGAGGTGCAAAAGCTTAGCGGGTACTCCATGGGAACCAGTTTTACCGTCAGTGTGGTAGCCTCAGAGTCTGAAGCGCGAGCTCTGGACGGTGAGGTAAGAACGGCAATAGACGAGGTGAACGTAGCCATGTCCACTTACCTGCCGCGTTCGGACGTTTCGCGTTTCAACGATGCGCCGGTGAATGGTTGGATTGCCGTGTCACCCATGACTGCAGAGGTCGTTAGCCTTGCGCTTGAAGTTGCAGAAGCCAGTAATGGCGCGTTTGATCCAACGATAGGCCCCCTGGTCGATCTTTGGGGTTTTGGCCCTAAAGAAACGACAGATCAGGTCCCATCGGAAGACGAGATAAAGGCCGCGCTGGCAATGGTGGGTTGGCAGGCTGTAGAGATCGACATGACTGCCAACAAGTTGCGAAAAATGGAACCGCGTGAACTGGATTTGTCGGCTATTGCCAAGGGCTTTGCTGTAGACCAGGTCGCCAACTTGCTTGAAGCCAGAGGGTTTGAAGACTATCTGGTAGAGATTGGTGGTGAAATGCGCTTCTCTGGCACCAAGCCTGGCGATGACCCCTGGCGGGTGGCTATTGAGTCGCCTGACAGCGACAACCGTTCTGTCTATGAAGTACTGGAGGTAACCAATGGGTCGATGGCGACCAGTGGTGACTACCGAAACTTCTTTGAGCAGGATGGCCAGCGCTATTCCCACACCCTTGATCCCAAAACCGGGTACCCGATCCGACATGATTTGGTATCTGCGACGGTGCTGGGCGATCGAAGTGTATTCAGCGATGCTTATGCAACGGCATTCATGGTTATGGGTGCCGAGGCCGCCTTGTCGCTCGCAGCTGAGCAAGACATGGCTGTCTACCTGATCCAGCGCGGTGAGGGCGAGTATACGGAAACGCGATCCGTGCAATTTGAAGCGCTGTTTGAGCAAAGCAACTAAACTGCGGTAAACCCGGCCAGTATTGATGACGGATTACGTTAAGAGTCTGTTATCAACATTGGCGTTATTGGAGGTGCTTATGGCGACCTTTTTCGCTGTGTTTGTATTTATGCTGCTGGTCATTGCGGCTATGGCGGTGGGCGTGATGTTTGGACGTCAGCCAATCAAAGGCTCCTGCGGCGGTATGGCAGCTGTGGGAATGGAAGCCGAGTGCGATGTTTGCGGCGGCGATAAGGGTAAGTGCGATACTGAAGTTAAGTCTGCCCGTAAAGCGGCCCGGCAAAAAGCCTTGTCTGATCTGGGTGTTGACGCTACCCGCTGATCGTAACGAGTGGTTGCGACCTTGTTCAGGCGTTTTCTAAGGAGTAAGAATGTCGGAAGCACAATATGACCTGGTGATCATCGGCAGCGGTCCCGCGGGTGAGAGTGCGGCTATGAATGCCGCCAAAGCAGGTAAGAAGGTCGCTGTTGTCGACTTGCGCCACCTGGTGGGTGGCAACTGTACGCATCAGGGGACGATTCCTTCCAAGGCATTGCGACATGCGGTTAATCAGGTTATGCAGTTTAATCGCAGTCCTATGTTCCGGCATATTTCCGAACAGAAATGGCTATCCTATAGCCAGGTTCGGGAGTCAGCTCACCGGGTGATCGACAAGCAAGTTTCAATGCGGGCTCGTTTTTACAGTCGCAATGGGGTCGACCTCTACTATGGTGTTGCCAGTTTTATCGATCCGCACACCCTAAAAGTCGACCGCTCAGATGATCAGGCTGATATCTTGTCGGCGCATGAAATCATTGTTGCCACCGGTTCTCGGCCTTATCGACCACCAGAAGTTGATTTCAGCCATCCCCGATTGTTCGACAGCGATACCATACTGGACTCCAGCGAGACACCCAGGCACCTGGTGATATACGGTGCCGGGGTTATTGGCAGTGAGTATGCATCAATCTTTAATGGCCTGGGTTGCAAGGTGGACCTGATCAATCCTGGGGACCGACTGCTGGCCTTCATGGACGATGAAATTTCCGATGGCCTCAGTTATCACTTGCGGGGTCATGGTGTGCTGGTGCGGCACAATGAAGAATTCGTCAGCGTCGACGGTTTTGACGATCATATCGTGCTAACGCTGGCTTCCGGTAAGAAAATCAAAGCTGATGCCTTTATGTGGGCTAATGGGCGTTCGGGCAATACCGACAAGTTGAATATGACGGCAGCAGGGTTAACCGCCAATCGCCGGGGGCAGCTAGAGGTCGACGACTTCTATAGGACGTCGGTTCCCCATATTTACGCAGTGGGTGATGTGATCGGCTGGCCGAGTTTGGCCAGTGCGGCTTATGATCAGGGTCGCAGTGCTTCCGGAGTGATTGTTGACAATAATACCTATCGGCACATAAACGATGTGCCAACGGGTATCTATACCATCCCTGAAATATCGTCAGTAGGAAAGACCGAGCGTGAGTTAACCCAGGCCAAGGTGCCTTATGAGGTGGGTAAAGCCTATTTCAAAGACACGGCCAGGGCACAAATTACCGGTGAGGATGTCGGTATGCTGAAACTGTTGTTCCATCGGGATTCGCTGGAACTGTTGGGTATCCATTGCTTTGGCGACCAGGCCGCAGAGATTTTGCACATTGGTCAGGCCATCATGGCTCAGAAGAACGGCGGCAATAACATTCAGTATTTTATTGAGCACACCTTTAACTATCCGACTATGGCGGAGGCTTACCGTGTTGCTGCACTTAACGGCTTGAATCGGATTTTTTGATTGAGTTTAGTTGAGTCGTTTCGACAGGTTTTGTTAAAAAGGCAGCCCGGTAGCTGCTTTTTTTATGCCCTCAGGGTTGTCAGTTTCAGGCGACGGCTCTGGCCTTTGTCAGTAAACCCCTCGCTTTGGCTGCACATAGCGATGGACGCGAATGGAGGGTAGGAATGCCTCATCTTCCAGTCGATTGTCGCTGCGAACCAGTCGTTGCCGCTCTCCGGGAGGCGTTTCCGTGGGGATTGAGAAGTCGGGCAGTTCATTGATACCCTGGCTCGGAAACAACAGGGGGAGCGAGACATTCAGCGATTTGCGGCGCCCATCTGCAAAGACCAGGTTGGCTCGCAAAACAGGGGCCTGCTTTTGCACTCTGGCCAGGGGTTCCGAGTCAGGTAGTGAGGCCAGACGCTCCATTTGTATGCGGATGTGAGCCGACTCGGTATTGAGCTTGACCAGCCGTTCCCAGGCATCCGCTTTGGTGATCTTTTGTATGGACCGGCCGCTGGTGTACCAGCTAAAGCCTACCCGGTCTGGCCGTTTAACCACAAGTGGTATGTGTCGAAAAACCTGCTTCAGGTGCAGCCGTGTGAGTCCCTCCCGGCCCAGCGCGTCGTTAAGCCCCTTATAGCGGCGGGCAAGTTGCCCCTGTAATTCGCGCCAGTGAACGGAATCGGCCGTTTTTATGCCTTGCACCCGGCTTCGGAAACGGTCTTTGGCGATGTTAACTTCGGCTGCCAGCGTGATTTGCTCCCGGTTCAGGGCAATCAGTCCCGGGTAGACACGCGTTTCCCGACCATCCTGATCATCCTGGTACCACAGGTCCAACAGCAAATCTTCAAGATCTGGCGCCCGAACAGTACCGTTCCAGGGGGCAATCCAATGAGCGCTGTCGTATTGATGCACTGAGCGGGAAAACGCTGAAATTGAGCGGCGCAGGCGCTCAAACTCATCGAATAGGTGTTTATCATTCATAGTTATACCGTTATCTACAGTCGCGCTTTTAGCTTAATGGATATTGCGCAGGTTTCCAAGTCGTAGGGTGAGCAGTGATGAGTTTGTCGACGATGGGGTAAGTGACAGTGGGTAGAGAGTGCGGTGGGTTTTCGCGAGAGTGTCTCTTTGAGCAGGGGTTAACGGGTTACTTCAAAAAGGGACTGGAGCCACGCAGGTGCTTTCTATAATGGTCATCACCGGCTTGTTGTGCAGTGGGTCCTGGTAAGGTGTTGAGAAGGCTTCCTGCCTTGTTCAAAACACGCAAAGCAAGCTGTGTGATTTTGCATTCCTCGCAAAATCGATGACTCAGCAGTCACCGATTTTGCCGGACCATCCAATGTGCCTGGCCCTGTTTTTTAGATGCAGGACGCCGACATTCATGGAATTTCAACAGCCTGCTAAGAGCCCGCAAGAGCTTTTAGGCGGAGTGTGCCTTAATAATACCTTCCATCTTGATCTGATCTTCAATGAATTTGCGAATGCCTTCGGCCAGCTTTTCAGTGGCCATCGGGTTATTGTTCATGCCCAGGCGAAACGCAGATTCAGAGATGGCCTCCGGTGTGTTACCGGTGGCTGCCGGAGCCACGAGTGCCTGCTTCAGCTCGCCATCATCATTGCTCAGTTCTTCCAGCAACGCCGGGCTGATGGTCAGGCGGTCGCAACCGGCCAACGCTTCAATTTCACCGGTATTGCGGAAGCTGGCACCCATGACAATGGTCGAATAGCCATGCTCTTTATAGTGCTTGTAAATCTCCCGAACACTGATGACGCCCGGATCGTTTTCTCCAGTGTAGGATTGGCCCGTGTCTTTCTTGTACCAGTCCATAATTCGACCCACAAAGGGTGAAATCAAAGTCGCACCAGCATCCGCGCATGCCTGGGCCTGCTCCATGCTAAATAGCAGCGTCATGTTGCAGTGAATGCCTTCTTTCTCAAGAACGCGAGCGGCCTGTATACCTTCCCACGTGCTGGCGATTTTGATCAGAATGCGATCCCGGGACCAGCCCGCATCTTCGTACAATTCGATCAATCGATGGGCTTTGGCGAGTGTGGCCTCGGTATCGAATGACAAGCGCGCATCCACCTCGGTAGACACATAGCCGGGAACTTCCTGCAAGATCTCCTGGCCAATGGAGGTAATCAATCGGTCGATGCCATCGTCGAAATCACTGGCGTTGGCCATACAGCGTTCGATCAGGTTGTCGTAAAGCCCGCTTTCAACGGCTTTCAGTACCAATGAGGGGTTGGTCGTCGCGTCCTGTGGTTTGAACTTCTTGATGGACTCGAGTTCACCGGTGTCAGCAACGATGACGGTGTATTCTTTCAATTGTTCAAGTTTGCTCATGTCGACTCTCTTTTGACTGGCGCAGTGGCCAGAGATGGTGGCTTGGTTAGATGCCAGAGCGGTTTTGCTGTGATGGGCTAGGCGTTTTCCAGAGCCTCAGCATCCAATAGTTCAACTTGTGACAGGGCAAGTTCCAGCAAATCCAGATTTGCACCGGGTTTATGCATGCCTTCGCTTAAGGTCCGTCGGAAACGGCGAGCACCAGGCTGTCCCTGAAACAAACCCAGGGTGTGTCTAACGGCATACTTCAAGGGCTTACCTTGTTGTAGGTGACGCTCAACCCATCGAAGGTAAATGCTGGCCAGGTCAGATTGAGTCTGAATGGGTGCTTCCTGCCCATAATAGGTTGGGTCCACAGTCTGCAGAATCAATGGGTTCTGGTAGGCCTCGCGACCGAGCATTACCCCATCAAGCCCCTCATCAAGTAGCGCCAGGCAAGCAGCATGATCCTTTAAACCCCCATTAATCACAATATTCAGGGCAGGGAAGTCCGCCTTCAGTTGCTTGACCCGGTCGTAGTCAAGGGGCGGGATTTCCCGGTTTTCCTTTGGGCTAAGGCCACTGAGAATGGCTTTGCGTGCATGCACGATGAAGGTGTCACAGCCAGATTCGGCGGTAATACCGACAAAGTCGCGTAAGAATTCATAGCTGTCGAAGTCGTCGATGCCGATTCGGTGCTTCAGGGTAATTGGCAGGGAAACGGCGTCTCGCATGGCTTTTAAACCGTCGCGCACCAGGGCCCCATGGGCCATAAGAATAGCCCCGATCATGCCATTCTGGACCCGGTCGGAAGGGCATCCTGCGTTCAAATTGACTTCATCATAGCCCCATTGTTCTGCCAGTCTGGCGCAAGTGGCCAGATCATGGGGGTCGGAGCCGCCGAGCTGCAAAGCCAGAGGATGTTCAGACTCCGTATAAGCCAGGAAGCGATCGCGCTGACCATGGATCAGTGCGCCGGTTGTCACCATTTCGGTATAAAGCAGGGCACGGTGAGTCAGTAGACGATGAAACTGGCGACATTCGCTGGTCGTCCAGTCCATCATCGGGGCTACGCTGAAGCGATGCGGGTAGCTCAAGGTCTTCTCCGTAAGTAGCGTCAGAGAGGCTGGAGAAAGGCGCTCAAGGTGCCTCCCTCCGGATAGTCAGGTGCGCATCATAGCCAATATGTGACGCCAATATAACCGAAAGTCGCCATCACGACGGCATAGGGGAACGCCATTACCACCATGCGACCATACGACAGACGCACCAGAGGCGAGATAGCTGATGTCAGCAAAAACAAGAAAGCGGCCTGTCCGTTAGGCGTAGCGACCGAAGGCAAATTTGTGCCGGTGTTGATTGCCACCGTCAACAGGTTGAATTGGTTACGGCTGATTTCGCCGGCCTCCAGCGCAAGTTTGACTTCATTGATGTAAACCGTGGCAACGAAGACATTGTCGCTGATTGCCGACAGTAAGCCGTTGGCAATAAAGAACATGCCAGGCTGAATGTCCATCGGCAGGCTGAGTACCCAGGCAATGATGGGGGCGAACAGGTGTTGGCTGTGAATGACCCCGACGATGGTAAAGAACACCACCAACAGAGCGGTGAATGGCAGCGCTTCTTCAAAAGCCTTGCCGATGTTGTGCTCGTCGGTTATGCCGTTGAACGCAGTCAGTAGAACGATCACGCTGAGACCGATCAGGCCGACCTCGGCGATATGGAAAGCCAGGCCCAGTATCAACCAGATGGCGACAATACCCTGCACTATGAGCTTGGCGATGTCTTTTTGGGTGCGTTTGCTTTGCTGATGGTCTTCATAGTCTTCAAGAATGCTTCGTACAACCTGGGGTAATTTAGAGCCGTAGCCAAACCACTTTAGTTTTTCGAGCAGTACACAGGTCGTCAGGCCTGCGATCAATACGGGCATGGTAACCGGAGCCATTCTGATAAAGAACTCAGCAAAATCCCAGCCGGCAATGCGTGCGATCAGCAGGTTCTGAGGTTCACCCACCAGGGTGCAGACGCCTCCCAAAGCTGTACCCACGGCGCCATGCATCAGCAACGAACGCAGAAAGCCCCTGAACGAGTCGAGGTCTTCCCGGTGCAAGTCTTCCACGCTCTCGTCTTTGTTATGGTCGTGGTCATGGTGAAAGTGTTTGCCGGAGGCCACTTTGTGGTACACCGAATAGAAGCCCACGGCGACGCTGATCAGAACTGCGGTAACGGTTAATGCATCCAAAAAGGCCGATAGAAAGGCAGCGGCACTGCAGAACATCAGGGAAAGAAGGGTTTTGGAGCGGATCCCAAGTAACAGTTTGGTGAAAATGAACAGCAGCAGATCTTTCATGAAGTAGATGCCGGCGACCATGAACATCAGCAACATGATCACCGGGAAGTTGGTCACCGCCTCGTGGTAAACGACTTCCGGGCTGGTCAGGCCAATGATGACGGCTTCAATGGCAAGCAAGCCACCGGGTTGAAGCGGGTAGCATTTCAGCGCCATGGCCAAGGTGAAAATAAACTGACCAATCAGCAGCCAGCCGACAATCAGGGGGCCGCTGTCACCGAGGCTGAAAAACAGTATCGGATTGATGACAAGAAAGGCAACTATGGTCTTTTTATACCAATTGGGACTGTGCCCCAGGAAATTCTTAACAAAGGACTGACTAAGCGAGGTGTTCATCAGAAGCTCTTCGGGTAATGTGAAAGCGGTATTGCCACAATCCTGTTGTTGTGTGTACGGGTTGCGCAAAGCGCGCTCAAAGTACCCTTTTTTGCAGGAAATTCAAGCGGATTGTAGGAAAACAACAAGGCCAGGTCGCCTTTCGGAAATCGGAAATAACGGTTCATGGCGACAATACGTCCACTCTTTAAGACAAAACCTAAGAAATCGACGCTAAATATGTGCTTTTATTAACAAAATGAGTGTGGAACACTGATGCAAGAGGTGGTTGCTGGGTATACTGGCAACAGGGATGCGTTATTTGCCGGTTCACTGCGCAATCGGGTTGATCACCAGTAAGATGATCGGCCTGGGCCGGTAGACAGTAAAGCCACCCACCGGAGTCGCCGCCATGGCAGCAGGCGGTTGTTGATCACGTCCTGTACGTGTGTCCCGCAACAAGGTTAGTGAACGATGAGTACAGCCACATCTAAGGAAGCGATCAAGACCGAGCTTGAGGCCACGCTGCAGCAAGCGCAGTCTGCACTCGAGAGCTTTAGCTCGGACACCAGCGATCTGGTGCAATTACAGCAATCACAGGATCTGATTGGACAAATGCGGGGCATCTTCCAGGTGTTGGAAGAAGAGGGCGCCATTGCCCTGTGTGATGAGTTTAACGCACTGATCAATGCGATACCCACCGGCCAGTCCGTCGATGGCGACGATCTTCGCATGAAGCTGGATGCAATGAGCGGCGGGCTGGTCGTGCTCAGCCGCTATTTGGAGTTTTTGAGTCTCGGGCAGAAAGCCATTCCCGCCGTGTTGTTGCCGACCATCAATCAGTTGCGTCGGGCACGCGGCGTGACGTTGCTGGGCGAGGGTCATTTCTTTCAGTTTTCCTTCAAGCCTGGTAAGCCGGCGGACAAGAAGGTGTTTGAATTTACACCTCAGAAGATTCGCCAGCTTAAAAAGTTTCGCCATATGTACCAGGCTGGCTTGCTGCACCTGTTGCGAGGTGAGCGCACTGTAGGGGCTTTCAAGTACATGGGCCTGGCGTTAAACCGCATAGATCAGCTTCTTGCCAATGCGCCCTGTGCGCCACTGTGGTGGGTTGCTTCGGGGGCACTTGAGTCGATGGCCAATCGCAGTGCGCTGATGACCGGTCCGCGCAAAATGCTGTTTGCCCAGCTTGATCGTCACCTTAAAGAGTTGATCAGTCATGCCCCTAAATCGCTGAACAAACAACCTTCACTCGCGTTGATGAAAGAGTTTTTGTTTTTGCTCGCCATGAATCCCGCTGAGAGCCTGAGGGCGCGTCAGGTTGCCAAATACTATAATTTGCCGACTCTTGGGCAGAGCGACGATATGCTCGAAGAGCAGCGTCAAATTCTGTTTAGTCCGGGCCGAAGTGTGCTGTCGAGCGTGTCTGAGGCCTTGAAAGAGGATATTGCGGTTATTAAAGACACTGTAGATCAGGCAGCTCGGGGCGATAGCGGGTTTTCGGCTCGTACCCTGCAGGAGCGGATGACCAAGGTAGCCGATGTGTATGTAATGCTGGGTCTGCAAAGCCCGGCGAACGTGTTGAAGCAGCAGGGCAAGGTCATAGCAGGATGGGCCGACAATGCAGCCCCGTCCAATGAACAGCTGCTGACCATTGCGGATGCCGTGCTCTACGCAGAAAGCGCCTTGTCGCGGATTTTACAAGGCCAGCGACAATTGGAAGGCAGCGGCGATAACAAAGCAGCGCTTGCGCAGTTGCATGATGCCCGCGTGGTGCTGATTGATGAAGCCGAGGCAGGCCTGGCACTGGCCAAAAGGGCCATTACAGCCTACATGGATTCTCAGGGTGACCGGTTACATCTATCAAACGTTGTTCCAACACTCAATGGCGTGAAGGGAGCCTTTGTGTTCCTAAACAGCAACACCGCTGCCGATCTGATTCAGCGTGCCATTAACTATATCAGCCGTGACCTTGAAGAGTCCGGAACGATGGTCGACCCCGGGCAATTGGAATCCCTGGCCGATGCATTGTCGAGTCTGGAGTTTTTCCTGGAAGGGTTGCTCAGCGACTCAGCCAATGAGGATATTCTGAAACTTGCCAAACACAGCCTGGCCGCGCTGTCTGTGTAACCTGATGCGATGAAACTGATGACGCAATGGCCGCTGTTTGCTTTGCTGGTTTTGCCTGGTTTGTTGCTGGTCTACATTGCCTTGCGATTGCTAGTGCGACGGGGGTGGGTAGCCGGTTTTATTCGCGGTACTTTGGGCGTTGCTTGCCTGGTAGGGCTTGTGATCATCGGTTTCTTTATATTTGATCTGGCGGCTTACCGGGCTTTCACCCGCGAAATGGTTATCGCGACCCTCTCTTTTAGCCAGCAGGGTGAACAAATTTACCAGATCAATCTCGAAACCAACCAGGATCAGCAGCGGCGGAACCTGGTGTTGATGGGCGATGAGTGGCAATTGGATGCCCGTATACTCACCTGGTCTGGCCCGCTGGTTTTGCTGGGTATGGAGCCGGTGTACCGTCTGGACCGCATTGCCGGGCGCTATCAATCAATTGAGCGTGAATTGAACGCACCGCGAACGGTGATCGATCTTCGTGAAGATGCTCTCTGGTCGGCTAGTGAGGTTAGCGACTGGCTGCCATGGATTAATGCTCGCTTCGGCAGCAGTGTCTATTTGCCTATGGTCGATAATGGGTTGTTCGAGGTCGTACTGGGTGCTCAGGGGCTGATCGCGAGGCCGGTTAATGAGCCGGCTCGCGAAGCGCTGGGGCAGTGGTTTTCTGACTGAAAACCGGAGTGCGGCGAACTATTACAGTGAGAACAGGTCCGACAGGCGCGTTGCCAGCATCATGTCGCCTTCTGTACGCAAACGACCTGCCATAAATGCCTGCATGCCATTCAATTCACCGGAAACAATTTCTTTTAGCGTGTCCTCATCCATGATCAGTGTGACCGATGGGTCCTGGTGTTCGCCAGATACCAGTTGGCATTGGCTGTCTTTTACGATCAGGTGGTAGGTGTCGTTGTCGTCGATGTTGAACTGAAAAACAACGTCCAGACCCGAGGCGGCGTCGGCGTTGAACTGGGATTCGATATTATTGAGCATGTCTGCAGTCGAGGCCATGTCTGTTCTCCGGTAAGTGGCTAAATGTCAGTCACTGGATTGTAGAGAGCTGAAGGTTCAAAATCAAACGATTGTTTGAAACGTAAGTTTAACTGATGAAAAGGAGAAAATTGTGTGGGCTGAATACGGTGCATTTGTATTAAAAACCATCACCCTGGTCGTTATTCTGGTTATTGGGCTGGTCGCAGTAGCTCGCGCATCGCAGGGCAGTAGCGGTGGATCGAAGAAGTCGGGAGGACGGCTGCAGATCGAAAAGCTCAATGACCGGCTGGAAGCGGGAGCAGACCGGGTTCGTCAGGTCGTTATGTCGAAAAAAGCCTATAAGTCTCATCATAAATCGCTAAAAGCTGAGCGAAAAGCGGCTGCCGAGAAAGAAACCAGCCAGGTATGGGTGTTGCGATTCAAAGGCGATATGCATGCATCCCAGGTCGATAACTTACGCCGTGAAGTTACAGCAATCATACAGGTGGCTAATGCCACCGATGAGGTCGTGGTGGTTCTTGAAAGCCCTGGTGGTGCAGTTTCCGGTTACGGCCTGGCAGCCTCACAACTGGTGCGGGTAAAAGAAGCCGGGCTGTCACTGACGGTGTGCGTCGATAAAGTCGCTGCCAGCGGGGGTTATATGATGGCCTGCATTGCTGACCGCATTATCGCGGCTCCCTTTGCGGTCGTGGGCTCTATCGGTGTTTTGGCACAGGTGCCCAATATTCATAAACTCCTGCAACGCCACCAGGTTGATGTGGAAGTTTTGACTGCGGGCAAACATAAAGCCCCCATGACCCTCATGGGAGAGAAAACAGAGGAGGGGCGTCAGAAGTTGCTGGACGATCTAAAAGCGATTCATGAGCGGTTCAAAGAGCTGGTAGGGCGCTATCGTCCTCAGTTGGATCTGGCTGCGGTGACTGAAGGCGACTTCTGGCTGGCGGAAGATGCCCGGGAGCTTGGGCTAGTGGATCAGTTGGAAACCAGCGACGCGTATTTGTTGGGCAAAGTGAAGACAAACGATGTGGTGTCGGTCACCTGGGTTCCGCAGGTTGGTGTGGATCAGCGGCTCAAAAAAGCATTTTCCTCATCTGTGCAAGGCGCCGTCGATTCATTGTCGCAGCGTTATATTCCCTGACATCAGTCATTTTCTCGCAGACGGACAGAGTCTGCCGACTCTGTCCGTCGTCATTGCCAAGGCGGGACTGCGTGGTTATTGAAGTCGGGTCACGTCGACATACAGCGTCAGGCGCTGACCAGGCTGTAAATACTCCTGACCGATAGTATTCCAGTTCTGGATGTCGGCGATACGTACGTTAAAGCGGTTAGCGATTCGGTACAGGGAATCTCCTGAACGCACGACGTAGCCGACTTTGCGAACCACTTCGCGACCATTCCTGACTGATGAACTCACCGAAGCGGTTGACGAAGATGAGACATCATCGCTGACCCATACGGCCAATGTCTGGCCCGGGCGAATAACGTCGCGTGGTGCCATGTTGTTCCAGCGAGCGAGACTCTGTACGGACACACCAAACTCTCTGGATATATCCCAGAAACTGTCTCCTGACTGCACCACGTAGTCGACCCGATTGGTGTCTGAACTGCCCGACGCATTCTGGCGTCTGGCAAGACGCTGATCGGCGCTCATTGAATAGGTGTTGCTGCTGGCAGAGGCGGTAGGGATCATTAAGGCATCACCGGCCCGTATCAGGCTGTCATTCAGGTCATTGGCTTCCTGAATGATGTCAACGGTTACCTCAAAATCACGAGCAATAGTCAGCAAGGAATCGCCAGTCTCAATGGTGTATCGTTGCCAGGCCATGCGCGAGTCCAGTGGCAAGTCGGCTAGCCGCTCCCGGAACTGGGCAGCCCTGCTGGTGTGTACCAGCAGTCGATGGGGGCCTTCCGGGTTTGTCGCCCACTGATTGAAGCCCGGATTCAACAGGTACAGATCACTCAGGTCCATGTCGGCCATGGTGGCTGCCTGAGCCAGGTCAATTTGGCTACCGACGTCAACAATCTCGAAGAAGGGTTCGGTATCCAGCAGCGGCAGTTCAATTCCATACGTGTCCGGAGAGTGAATTAGCTTGGCCAGGGCGAACATCTTGGGGACATAGGCTTCTGTTTCGCGGGGCAAATCCAAATTCCAAAAATCGGTTGGTTTGCCTTCAGCCCGATTGCGCCGCATGGCTCTCATCACCGTGCCGGGCCCGGAGTTGTAGGCGGCCAGTGCCAATAGCCAGTCGCCATCAAACATGTCGTTAAGTTGGTCAAGGTATTCCATGGCGGCGCGGGTAGACTCGACCACATCGCGACGACCGTCGTACCACCAGTCCTGCTTGAGTCCGAACATGCGTCCGGTTGATGGAATAAACTGCCACATACCAGCGGCGCTGCCATGGGAATATGCAAAGGGGTCAAACGCACTTTCAACAATGGGCAGTAAGGCCAAATCAAGCGGCATGTCACGCGCTTCCAGTTCCGCGACGATGTGGAACATGTAGCGGCCAGCGCGTTCGCTAACGCGGTTGAAGTAGCTCTGATGACTGGCATACCAGCGAAGCTGGGAAGTGATGCGAGGGTCCTCGAGCGTTAGATCAAACTCAAAACCGCGGCGCAATGTCTGATAAAGATCTTCCGGGTACTGGGCGTACGGATCATACACCGCGCGAGCACGCAAGGTTTCCGCGGCCAGATCCGGGTCTGTGGCGAACACGTCTTCTGTCGCTGTCAGATCGGCAAGCAGTGGGTCGAAAACCGGTTCAGACTGGTTGGCTTCATCCAGCTCTGTGTCCAGTTCGCGTTCAACGAGCCTTTGTTCGCCGACGTCGGCGTCAGTGCTGGACTCTGCATTTGGCTCTGCTGTGGCCTGGGAGAAAGACGAGAGTGCAGGCAATGTACTGCATCCGCTGGTGACAAAGCCTGCGACGGCCAGCGGTATCAAAAATCGTTTGGATGTCATGAAAGAATCTTTTCTTTTTTGATGCTGGGTTCCAGTTGAGAGATAATTCTATGTCGCTATGGGGTGCAGGGGCAAGTTAAGGCATAGTAAGAGGGGTTGGATTGGACAGCTTTGCGACGATGAGTATGCACCAGGGCGCCGATATACGGCGGTTTATGACATATTCAGGCGTTCGCTGAAATTAGAGAGGGCATTTTGGCTAAACGGATAGGTTTCAGATTCAAGCAATGGCTTCGAGCGGGGCCGCCCTCTGTCGCTGTCCAGGAATCGGCCATGCATGATTGGTATTTTACGCCAATGGGTGGCCGGTTGATCGAAGTAGAGCGAGAACTGGTGGCTCGAGCATTGGCTGGCCGCTTTGGTACGCATCTGGCTCAATTGGATTCTGGCTATCATAACCCTTTGTTTGAGCCGCGCCTTTACGGATGTGGTGTGCTGATGACTCAGCTTGATAATCGTGCTCTGTGTCCGAGTGTCCGGGGTGATGCAGAGGCGTTGCCGTTTGAACCTGAGAGTCTTGATGCACTGATCATGCATCACACCCTCGATCAATGTGATAACCCTTATCAGGCTGTGCGCGAGGCTGCTCAGACGCTGCGACCCGGAGGTATCCTGGTGATCGTTGGTTTTAACCCATATTCTACCTGGGGGCTGCGTGCATTGCTCAGCCGTGCTCGCTCGGGTCTCTGGCGTAGCCGATTCATCAGTAGCAATCGCGTGTCGGATTGGATGCAGTTACTAAACTTTGAACTGGAACGTTCGGAAAAACACGGTTACATGTCACCCTTCTCTCGGCCGGCCTGGCTGTCGCGATTTCGCTTTTTAGGTCGTCTGCAAAAAACATTGCTGCCGGTTACCGGATCCGTCTATTTACTAGTCGGATGCAAGCAGGTGCCCGGAAGAATCAACGGCCGCGCCCGCTGGCGTACCAAACCCATTCTCGAATCAGGCCTGGCCGGTCGAACTATCAGGAAACAGCATGAGCACTAGTGAACAAAACGAGCAAGCCGTTGTGCTTTATACGGATGGCGCCTGTCGGGGAAACCCGGGCCCGGGTGGCTGGGGTGTATTGATGCAATACGGCCACAAACGCAATGAACTCTATGGCGGTGAAGACCAAACGACCAACAACCGGATGGAGCTGATGGCCGCGATAGCCGGGCTGGAAGCGTTGAAGCGAACCTGCCAGGTGGATGTCTACACCGATTCCCAGTATGTGCGCAAAGGCATTACCGAATGGATACATGGCTGGAAAAAAAATGGCTGGAAGACGTCGGCAAAAAAGGACGTGAAGAACCGGGACTTGTGGCAGCGGTTGGATGCCGGTATCGCCAAGCATCGGGTTAATTGGCACTGGGTCAAGGGGCATGCAGGGCATCCTGGCAATGAGAGAGCTGATGCACTGGCTAACCTGGGAATTGACGATCGACGTATTCGAGTCTGAGTACAGGCGTTCCACTGATAGCGGCGTCAACCAACACATTGAATGATGAGAACTTTGGCAGCATGAGACAAATTGTACTGGATACTGAAACCACGGGTTTAAGCCCTAATAAGGGTGATCGTATTGTGGAGGTCGGTTGTGTGGAGCTTTTGGATCGCAAACTGACTGGGCGCCATTTTCACTATTACATCAACCCGGAGCGCGATATTCCAGAAGAAGTGGTTGCCGTACACGGGATTGATAACGACAAGGTTAAAGATGCCCCCCGGTTTCGGGATATTGCCCAGGAGTTCTGGGATTACGTCAACGGTGCCGAACTGGTCATTCACAATTCAGCCTTTGACATGGGCTTCTTGCAAATGGAGTTTAACCGCCTTGCTGACGAGGGGTTTTCCCAGTTTGGCCCGCTTAATCAGGCGTGCGGCGTACTTGATACTCTGAAACTGGCGCGCGAGAAACACCCGGGTGCGAAAGCCTCGTTGGATGCCTTATGTAAGCGCTATGGCATCGACAATTCACATCGCACGCTGCATGGTGCCTTGCTCGACTCGGAAATTCTGGCCGATGTGTACCTGCTGATGACAGGCGGGCAAACTGCTCTGATTCTGGATGATGAAGAAGAAGGCAATGCTGAGCAGGTCAGCTTTGATGCCAGCGCGGTGATCGCATCCAATCAGCCGCTGAAACGAGTGCAGCCGACAGAAGAGGAGCGGGCGGCACATCGGGATATGTTGGCGGTTATTGAAAAATCAGCGGGCAGGGCGCCTGTCTGGATTGAAATGGCCGGCCAAAATGATTGAAGGCCTGTCAGTTAATCAATCTGTATTCGGAGCGTGAATATACTGGAAATCGATGACTGTGCAGTCATCGATTTCCAGTGAAAAGGCCAGGCTCAGTGCAATGAGCGGCGAATCACCCCGACATACAGGCCTTCTATGGCGAATTCCTGCTGGGTTAAGTCGACTTTGATCGGTTCAAAGTCTTCATTTTCCGGATAAAGCGTGACAGTCTGCCCGCTGCGTTCATAGCGTTTAACAGTGACATCATCGCCGACCCGCGCAACCACCACATCGCCATTGCGCACCTGATCGGTCTTGTGCACGGCAATGAGATCGTCTTCGAGAATGCCCATGTTCTTCATGCTCAAGCCCTGGACCTGAAGTAAAAAGTCAGCTTTGGGACTGAACAGGCTAGAGGGTAAGCTCAGGAATTCTTCAATCTGTTCCTGAGCGAGAATGGGTTCGCCGGCAGCAACTCGGCCAATGACTGGCAGCCCGGTTTCAGGCTCTTCAGGTAGCCTGATGCCTCGTGATGCACCGGGAATGATTTCGATCGCCCCTTTGCGTGCCAGCGCCTTGAGGTGTTCTTCTGCGGCGTTGGGTGAGCGGAAGCCTAGCTGGTTGGCGATTTCCGCCCGAGTAGGAGGGTAACCGGTTTCCAGCATGTGGTCTTTCACGAGGTCGAGAACTTGTTGTTGACGAGCCGTCAGTTTAAACATAATGTCGCCCTGTTTTTATATACAGTAGCTGTGATTATATACAGCCTGTGGTCGCTGTAAAGGATTCTCTGGTTTGAAAAGTAGCAGTCAGTACTTCCCGGTTGCTCTGCTGAGCGCCGAGTACAAAGAAGGCATCTATGAGGATGTCTATTCGCTAAAGCCCAATACCAGTATCGACAATACGGTTGAGATTGCGCTGGTTCGGTTACATAGCGAGCAGGTATCTCGTGGTCACCCCGTATTGTTGGTGCACGATGCTTTCGCCAATCACTGGCAATGGCTCGACTATGGAATCGGTGGCGTTGCCGGCGCTCTGGTGCGCGCGGGTTATGACGTATGGCTGATGGACTGGCGAGGTCATGGGTTGTCATCACGCAACCAAAGACCGGTGCTCAATACGTTGGACAATATGGCCGAATTTGATCTGCCGCCGGTTATTCAGTTCATCGAAGAAAAAACGGCTCAGCTACCAACCCTGGTTAGCCAGGGGCATGGATGTGACATGGTATTGCAGCACGCTGCCGTCAAAAACTACCAAGCCAACGTTGTCTTGTTGGATGCGGCGCCCGTCTGGCCGCGCAGAGTGTTCTGGATTCCCGGCGTAAAAGCCTGGCACAGGACAAGGCTGCAATGGGGGCGCTGGCATCGCAGGGAGGGGCGGGAAGAGAGGGAGCCGTCTTCCCTGTTTCGGCAAGTTTTGCGCCGACAGGGATGGTTTGGCAGTTGGCGTGGTTATGATCAGGCGTTGATGAAGCCCCGGTTGAAAGCAGCGCAAGATCGCCTGTATTGGGTGATATCAGCGCACCAGGCCGAACCTGGGCTAAAGCGCCTTGGGGTGGATCCTTCGCGTATTACTCTGGGGGCCAGCGCCCGGGACTGGCTCGCGCTGATGGCGTCGATCAGCCCGAGCCAGGTACCAGGCTCCCGGGATCGGGCTTTGTAGACGCTCCTTTATACAACCCTGCCCATAGTTTTCCGGGCCAGCCGAGTCGTTTTTCAGGCGCCGGTGCGGCCCGGCAAAACGTCTTTCAGTTTGGCATGCATTGACCTCAGCAAACTCTCAGTTGCAGACCAGCCGATGCAGGCGTCCGTTACCGACACGCCCGGTTTGAGCTGTGAAAGATCGTCAGGAATGCTCTGATTACCCTCCTCCAGATTGCTCTCAATCATCAAACCAATGATGGACTGGTTGCCCTCCAGTATCTGATTGGCTACGTTATCGGCTACCAGCGGTTGCAGTGCGTGGTCTTTGTTGGAGTTGGCGTGTGAGCAATCAACCATGATGTTGGTCGGGACGCCGGCTTTTCGCAAAGTAGCTTCGCACTGGGCTACGCTCACTGAATCGTAGTTGGGTTTTCCGTTTCCGCCGCGCAGTACGACGTGCCCGTAGGCATTGCCCTTGGTATGAATGATGGCGACCTGACCTTCCTGGTTGATGCCCAGAAACCGGTGCGGGGAGGAAACGGATTTAAGCGCATTGATAGCAACGTCAAGGCTGCCGTCAGTGCCGTTCTTGAATCCAACAGCCGAAGACAGGCCGCTGGCCATTTCTCGGTGAGTCTGGCTTTCAGTCGTACGTGCGCCGACGGCAGACCAGCTGATCAGGTCTTGCAGGTATTGGGGCGAGATGGGATCGAGTGCCTCCGTTGCCGTCGGCAAGCCGAGGTGGGCGATGTCCATCAACAACGTGCGACCAATGTGAAGGCCGTCTTCAATTTTAAAGGAATCGTTCAGGTAGGGATCGTTGATCAGGCCTTTCCAGCCAGTCGTCGTGCGGGGCTTTTCGAAGTAGACACGCATGACGATCAGCATGGATTCACTGACTTCATCGCTTAATGTTTTGAGGCGTTTGGCATAGTCAATCGCCATGGCCGGATCGTGTATGGAGCAGGGGCCGATGACGACTATGATGCGTGGGTCTTTGCGATCAAGAATGGCTCTTACCGCGTCTCGACCCGCGTTAATAACAGTGGCGGCCTCTTCTGTGACCGGAATGTCGGCTTTAAGGGCATCCGGTGTTAGCAGAATTTCCTGGCTTTCTACGTTTAAGTTCGCTAATGCTTGCATGATAACGCTAAGACTCTCGTTAATGGTTCAATACTGTGTGGGTTGAGTCAGGCCGGGACTGGATAGATGGCTGGCAGGTTTGGCCTGTTCATGCTGGAATGATAAGTAAGTAAAGAATAAAATACAACCCGTAAAGAAAAGGATACAGTTCGGTGACATCTCGTTCGAAAAGCAAGCAAAAACAACGGCCCTGGTCGGGATTGTTGGGTGGTTTTATCGTGATCGTGCTGTTCGTTGCCGCGATGGGGATAGCCTTGGAAGAAATGTCAGCAGGTGAAGGTGAGTTCCGGCGAACCGTTTGGGACCGGCTGACTGGAAAGCCAGCGGTGCCTGTAGGTCGGGCTCAGGTCAGTGTGCAATTGGCTGTGGAAATTTGCCGGCAACGGGTAGCTGGTCAACTGGGTCCTGAATTATTACAAGTCAGTTTTGACCAGCGTTCGTCTCGCTATAACACTGAGTTACAGGTGCATACCGTTTTTCTGGATCTCACCTTGCAGGGGCGAGAGCGTGATGATATTTACGCCCGATGCGATGTGTCCGCGGTCAATCGACTGATTCTCGAGTATCGATTGCAGAACTACGGAAATATGTTCTGGGGGGTAGGTGGCTGATGGGTTCTCAATGTGGATGTCCCGCTCTTAAAACGAGATTATTCTAAAAAAGAATAATTGATCATCTTTATATAACCTGATAAAAATTGAGAGGTGTGTGGGATTGATGGCCAGTGAGCCCAGTGGCGACGACTACCAGGCACAAAACGACATTTAGACACTGACCTGCTACGGGTCCGGGACCGCACTGAACTGGCAAAGGGGAGTACTATGAAGTTGCAGCAATTGAGATACATTTGGGAAGTAGCTCATCACGATTTAAACGTATCAGCAACGGCGCAAGTCTTGTACACCTCCCAGCCCGGTATCAGCAAGCAAATCAGACTCCTCGAAGATGAACTTGGGATAGAAATTTTTGCCCGTTCCGGCAAGCACCTGACCCGCATAACGCCTGCGGGGGAGGCGGTTCTGAAAGTCGCCGGAGAGATTTTGCGCAAGGTCGACTCGATCAAGCAGATCGCGCAGGAACACAGCGACGACCGTCAGGGCAGCCTTAGCCTCGCGACAACCCATACCCAGGCGCGTTACGCATTACCCCAGGTGATTGACAGTTTTATTCGGGATTTTCCCGATGTGTCACTGCACATGCACCAGGGCACACCCGTTCAGATCGCAGAAATGGCAGCAGACGGGACCGTCGATTTGGCCATTGCGACCGAGGGAATGGATCATTTCTCGGATTTGGTGATGATGCCTTGCTATCGTTGGAACCGCTCCATCGTTGTTCCCCGCGAGCATCCGCTGGCAAAGCGAACGCAAATTACGCTTGAAGACGTAGCAGCTTTTCCAATCGTCACTTACGTGTTTGGTTTTACCGGCCGCTCCAAGCTGGACGATGCGTTTCTGGAGCGCGGACTGACGCCAAAGGTCGTTTTTACAGCAGCTGATGCCGATGTGATCAAAACCTATGTCAGGCTGGGGTTGGGCGTGGGTATATTGGCTCATATGGCCATCGATCCCGAGCAAGACCGGGACCTGGTTAGTCTGGATGCCAGCCACCTGTTCGAAGCCAGCATTACCAAAATAGGTATTCGTAAAGGCACCTTCATTCGTGGCTTTATGTACCGGTTTATCGAGCGCTTTGCCCCGCACCTGAATAAAAGCATCGTAGATGAGGCCATGTCTACCACCAGCCGGCATGAGCTGGATGAGTTATTCCAGAATACCCAGTTACCGACGTATTAGGGCGGCGGGAGCGTCACCTATGTTAACAACGTGGAAAACGGTTTTCGCTGGCAGACGGTACGTCGATAAACAGCGTTGACGTGGCCTATTCTTTGGCAGGGTTCGCGGGCCTGATCTGTGGTTGCAAGCCAGGCGCCGCCTACTAGCCGTTTCCTCTAGTCAGTAAAAGGCAACCCACCGGGCTTTCCACCCGCATGTAAGCCACATTCTTTCTGGGTGGCCTCTTCCCACCACCATCGACCTTCCCGCTCATGCTGCCCGGGTAAAACCGGGCGAGTGCAGGGTTCACAGCCGATGCTGATGAAGCCTTGTTCGTGCAGAGGGTTGTAGGGAATATCCATCATGCGAATGTAATTCCAAACCTCCGCAGAGGTCCAGTTCGCCAATGGATTGTACTTATACAAAACCTCTCCGCGGCCTGTAAAACGGTCGTCACGCTGAACGTTGGGGACTTCGGCCCTTGTGCTGGGGCTTTGATCTTTGCGTTGTCCGGTTATCCAGGCATCCACTCCGCTGAGTGCACGTTCCAGTGGCTCGATCTTGCGGATGCCACAACATTCCTGGTGTCCATCCTGGTAAAAACTGAACAGCCCCTTGTCGTGGACAAGTTGTTGCAACGGTTCAGCCCTCGGGGAATAGAGCTCAATCGGCAGGCTGTAATGGTTGCGAACCTGATCGATGAAGCGGTACGTCTGGGGGTGCAAACGACCGGTATCCAACGTGAACACCCGGGGCGATTGGGTAAGCTTGCTCAGCATATGAACCAGAACAACGTCTTCTGCGCCACTGAAGGAAAGGGCGATGCGGTCATGTGCTTCTAGCGCGCGTTTGAGAATGTCCCGGGGCGACAGCCCGGATAGTTCCAGATTCAGTTCAGTCAGATTCATGGTCAGGCACGGAGGTCACGGATAAGCGATGACTTTACCAGCTTGCGCGAACTTCGTTAAATAACCGCATATCATAAGGTTATGTTGATGAGGGTGGTCTGCATCGGGCAGGGAGGTGATTCCGTGGAACTGTTCCACGTGGAGCCATTCGTGTGGAACACTTTTTAATCAAATGGTAAGAGTGCTCAGGCCTGAGGCTGAACCAGCAATACTGCCATTCAGTTAATGACGTTGTCTTCTTTTCGACAGCCCAGTAACGTTAGTACCTTCTTGATTGCGTTTCCCATCACTAGGATGAACCAACTGTGGAATTAGCCTGCCTTGACCTTGAAGGGGTTCTGATCCCCGAAATCTGGATTGCCTTTGCGGAAAAAACCGGAATAGAGACCTTAAAAGCAACTACCCGTGATATTCCGGATTACGACGTACTGATGAAGCAACGCCTGCAGATTCTCACCGACCATAATCTGGGGCTGAATGAGATTCAGGCGGTGATTGCAGAGCTTGAACCCTTGCCAGGAGCTGCAGAGTTTGTTGACTGGCTGCGCGAGCGGTTCCAGGTCGTTATTTTGTCGGATACATTTTACGAATTCGCAGCGCCGCTGATGCGTCAGTTGGGATACCCGACTTTGTTTTGTCATCGGCTCGAAGTCGACAATCGGGGGCGGGTGCTCGACTATGTCTTGCGTCAGCCGGATCCCAAACGAGCGTCCATTAAAGCGTTTCATGGCCTGAATTTTCGGTGCATTGCCGCTGGTGATTCCTACAACGATACCACCATGCTAGGCGAGGCCGATGCGGGAATCCTGTTCAATGCCCCGGCCAATGTGATTTCGGAGTTCCCGCAGTTTCCGGCGGTTACCGGTTATGACAACCTGAAGGCGGCATTTTTGCAGGCCAGCAACCGGGCTCTACCGGCCTGAAACGGTTCCCAGTGCGTTCAGAATATGCGCGACTTTAGTCGCGCTCTCTTCATATTCATCGTTGGCGAGGCTGTCAGCGACGATACCGCCACCGCCAGAACACATCAATTGGTTCGGGGTTCTTAGTAGCGACCGGATCAGGATATTACTGTCAAAGGCGCCACTGTCACTGAGCCAGAACGCTGTGCCGCAATATGGACCGCGGGCACAGACTTCCAGCTCGTCGATAATCTCCATAGCCCGGCGTTTCGGCGCGCCGGTAATGGAGCCGCCGGGAAACGCATCTCGCAGTAAGTCCAGAGGCGTCGCCCCTGCGGCCAGGTCGGCGGTGATGGTACTGACCAGGTGGTGCACGTTGCTGAACGTCACCGGCTTGCATAGCTCAGGCACTTTTACGCTGCCAGCGCGGGCATTCCGCGACAGGTCATTGCGCAGCAGGTCGACAATCATCAGATTCTCAGCCCTGTCTTTCTCACTAAGCTCGAGTTCCTGAGCCAGGCGCTGATCCGCTTCGGGCGTTGCGCCTCTGGGGCGAGTGCCTTTGATCGGCTGGGTGATAATGCGCCCCTGGTTAACGGTTATAAATCGTTCTGGCGATACACTCATCAGAGTGTGGTCCGCGGCACGATGGAAGACCGCATAAGGCGCCTGAACCCGGTCGATTAGCTGACTGTAAATGGCCCAGTCGGTTATCCGGGTATCTATGTCAGCGTACCAGGGGCGCGTCAGGTTGGCCTGGTATATATCGCCAGCAAGAATGTAGTTTTTGAGCGTTGCAAACCGCTGCTGATACGCCTCACGACTCATTCCCGACCGCCAGTTCAAAGGGGCGATGGCAGGCTCGGAATGCCTTTCTGGTGTATGCCCCCGGTGCGTTTCAAACCAGGCAATCACCCGGCGTCTCAACGTTTCGGACAAGTGCTCGGACAAGCACAGAAAGCTCCGTCTTTGTTCGTGGTCAATCACCAGGCTCCAGTTATACCGGTCAATACTGGCCAGGCAGGTTGGGCTTGGATGGCGTCCGGTCAGGCCCTGTAGCCCATGCCCGGCTTCATAATTGAGGTGCCCGGCCAGGCCCGAGGTAAAGGGCAAGTCATTATCGATTGCAAGTTCAGGTTGTTGTGTTGCCAGCCAACCCAGGAAATCGTGAGTGTCGATCACGGATGTCTTGCCCTGGTGCTCGCGTTGTACTTGCTGATTTGCCAGCATTTTGTAACGAGTGTCCGGCCAGGCTGAACACCACTCCCAGCGGTGACCTGCCCGGGCCGGGTTGCCGGAATGAAACCAGATGGCCCCGGGTTCGTTCGCAAGCGTTGCAAAATAGGGGCGTGCGGTCTCGGTGTAGGGGAGTTCCAGACGTTGCAAAGTCGTCACTTCTTCATGAATAAACCGGCGCTATTCTAGCGATATTATGCAGAAAGTCCTGTCCAGGCGCCGGTTTAGTGAAAAATCCTCTGTAATGAATCGATTACCCGATCGAAAGGGGACAGATTCGACACCCTCTGAACACTGAAAGTTGACCGAAATCACAAAACGAGAGCACCATCGATGTCTAATTGACGGTGTGAGGCTGTTGCACGTCTTGGTAGTCAAACAGCCTGTGCCCTGAAAATTGATGGTCCAGTTAAGTACGCTCTCAATAATAAAAACCGAGTCAGGAGTGATCAATGAGCACCGTTCTTGTTATCGATGCGGCTTGTGATTTGCCGCCCAGCTTTATCGATGACCGCAACATTAAGTTGCTACCCATCGCAATCCGGGTCGACGACCAGACCTATACTGATGTCAAGGATGCTCAGAAACTGACCGAGTTTTACGCTGGAGATATGCTCGGGCGTAGTCACAATGCCGAATCCATTCCCTATAGCACTGAAGAGATCGAGCGGTTGTTTCTGGATGAACTGGTGACTGAGTACGATTTTGCTCTGGTTCAAACCGTGAGCCGAAAGCGCAGCCCGATTTACGATAATGCAACCAAGGCGTCACACGCCATTCTGCGCAGTTATCACGACATTCGGGAGGCTGCCGGACGTGACGGGAATTTTGGCATGAGAATAATGAATTCGGGGACGCTGTTCTGCGGGCAGGGCGTTTTAGCGGCCTTTACCAGCGATATGATTGAGCGCGGCAAGTCGAAGAATGAAATTCTCAAGTTAGCCGATGCCATGCGTCAGCGAATCTACGCATATTTGGTTGCTCCCGACGTTTACTACATTCGGGAGCGGGCTCGAAAAAAAGGGGATGAAAGCGTTGGTATGCTGACGGCAATGGTGGCCAAGTCACTGGATATCGTCCCGATTTTGTCTGCCCGGGGGGATGATACTTTTCCCGTGGCCAAGGGGCGGGGTTTTGGCGCCAGTGTTGACCGGCTGATGCGCTATGCGATTCGACAGGTAGAACAGGGATTGCTGAGCCCTTACGTGGTGGTTTCAATCGCAGGTGATTTATCCGGCCTGGACAGTCACGAGGGTTTTAAAGCGCTGCAGAACGCAGCAACCCAAAAGGGTGTGGCCGTTCTCAGCTGTGTCATGGGTCTAACTGGGGGGCTAAATGTCGGGCCGGGCAGTATTTGCGTCGCCTTCGCAGCGGAAGACCATGAGTTCGATGGTTAGCGGTATTTGACCGGTATCCAAGGCGACCGACTCCAGCGTGGTAGGGGTAGAGCAAGTCTTGGTCTGTCGGACTGATGGGGCGTTCGAGCGTTTGCCAGGAAGGAGCCAAGAATATGGTGAGCCGGCAGCGTTAGAGTGATGCGTCCGGATTGCAGGTGTTCTACCGACAGTCGGCGTCAGACTGGTTGCTGATCGGTCGCTTTTCCGGAATCTTTTTTGCGGGTAGATCCACATTGGGGGGCGACAAGCAGCCTCGGGTCACCTATTCTGAAACGGTGTCAGTTGTAAGGAGAACTTGCTCTCTCAAACCGGTTTTGGGCTACATGGCCAGGCTTGTTTGCCGGGCATTCTGGCCCACCGGGAACTCGTTTGTTCAGTCAGATACCGTCTGGGCAGCCAGGTCATTTGAATGGCTGTCGCGCAGGAGCAACCGCCCTTGCTCCGCCGTCCCGACCAGGAGAGGTTATGCACGCATCAGCTCGTGAAGGTTCCAACCCGAAAATCTACGCTCTTGATACGAATGTCCTGATTCACGACCCCAACGCCGTTTTCAATTTTGAAGAACACCAGGTTCTGGTCCCTATGGTGGTGCTGGAAGAACTCGACAAACTCAAGGTCGGCAGTACCGCCCTGGCGGCCGATGCACGGCAATCGGTGCGCACTATTGACGCCATTCTCGGTAAGGCCACACCACAGCAAATCATGGAAGGTGTCGGTATTGAGCGCCAGCACACCCAGCAAAACCGGGGTAAGCTGAGCATCATGATGCCAAAGGATCCGTCTGCGTCCATTCTTCCTGCGCACAGCAATGATAATCGCATAATTAACGATTTACTGGCTTTGCAAACCCAGCACCAAAATGCCGAAGTGGTGCTGGTCACCAAAGACATTAATATGCGCCTCAAGGCCCGGGGCAGTGGCCTGCAGGCAGAGGATTACCACAACGATCAGTTGATATCCGATATCGACAGCCTGACGACTGGATATCACGCCCTGGAAGGCAGTTTCTGGGAACAAATTGAAGCCATCGCCCCTCAGAATATTCGTGGTGAACGGTATCATGTGATAGACAAGGCCGTTCTTGAGGGGGTGTTGCCCGGGCCTTTTCATGCCAATCAGTTCTTTTACGATCAAAAAGAGTTTGTCGGTCGTATTCACCGGGTAGACGATGCACATGTATCCGTTGAAATGCTCAACACGGGCGTGCTGATGCGTCAGAAGGCCTGGGGTATGGTTCCGCGCGATCTGTTTCAAGCCATGGCCATGTATCTGCTGTTCGATCCGGAGATTGATCTGGTCGCGCTCAATGGTGCCGCCGGTAGCGGTAAAACCATGCTTGCACTGGCTTGTGCCCTGGAGCAGACCATGGAGACCAAACAGTACAAGCGGATCATCGCAACTCGCAGCACTCGGGGGCTGGATGAGGACATCGGTTTCTTGCCCGGTACCGAGACCGAGAAAATGCAACCCTGGCTTGGTGCCTTTACGGATAACCTCGAAGCGTTACACGCCGAGGATTTTGACCCTGGCAGCAGCCAGGATTTTGTCGGTGCCAAGGTGCCCATTCAGTTCAAAAGCTTGAATTTTGTTCGTGGACGCAGCTTCCAGCAAAGCATCATGATTGTCGACGAAGCCCAGAATCTGACCCCTCATCAGATCAAGACCATTATTACCCGTGCAGGGCAGGGCACCAAGGTGGTATGTCTGGGTAACCTGGCTCAAATTGATACGCCTTACCTGGGCCCGACCAGTTCCGGGCTGACGTACATGAGTGAGCGTTTCAAGGGGTTTGAGCACGGTGGATCTATCACACTGGAAGGCGTCGCGCGCAGTCGTTTGGCAGCCTATGCGGAGTCGCATTTGTAGTGGTTAAGCGCCAAGGATGGCTGCTTCACTCCGAGACGCTGACAAAAAAGTGACATAGTGCTTTTATCCGAGGAAGTTGAGCCGTATTATGGGTCACTGTGGGTGCACTGGCATTCTGGTGATCCGGCTTTGCCGGCGCTGGCTGGTTGCGTTACCGGGAGCCCCACTGCCGTCACGGGCCTTCAGAGCCATTCGACGGTCACTCTTTCCAGGATGGACAAAACCTCAGGATGAGAAGTGCAGTTAACGATTGAGGTGGGTGCGTGATCCAGGTAATCGTAGTAGACGATCATGATCTAGTGCGGATGGGGCTGGTCCGGTTGCTCGGCGATGCTGCTGGCATTGAAGTCATCAAAGAAGGCGCCAGCGGCGAAGATGCGATACGTCTGGCCAAAGAGCATGAGCCGGATGTCATTATGATGGACGTTCGTATGCCTGGTATTGGTGGTATTGAAGCCACCCGCAAGATCCACCGCCAGTTTCCGGATATTCGAATCATTGCTGTCACAGCTTGTGGTGATGACCCTTTTCCCGCCCGTTTGTTGCAGGCAGGTGCCGCAGGTTACCTGACCAAAGGGGCGTCATCCGAAGAAATGGTGCTGGCTGTTCGTACCGTTGTTGCTGGTCAAAAGTACCTGGCACCGAATGTCGCCCAGAAACTGGCCTTGCAAAATGTCGGGGCGGGCGGGTCGCCATTCTCTGAGCTGTCAGACCGGGAAATGCAAATTGCCACCATGATTTGCTCTTGCAAGAAAGTTCAGGAAATTTCCGACAAGTTGTGTCTGAGCCCCAAAACGGTGAACACCTACCGGTACCGGATTTTTGACAAGCTCAGTATCTCCAGTGATGTGGAGCTGACGCATTTGGCCATTCGACATGGCATCCTGGAACCCAATGAGATGGTATAATCCTGGCTATGCCAGAGACAACGCACCCCTTTGACCACAAAGCCTACCTTAAGCATCTGACAGCCCGGCCCGGCGTGTATCGCATGTACGATATCGATGGCCAGCTGCTCTATGTGGGTAAGGCGAAGAACCTGAAAAACCGGGTATCGAGCTATTTCCGCAGTCGTGGGTTGACCAATAAGACCCTGGCGCTGGTGGCGCGTATTCAGCGCATCGATACGACGGTCACACACAGCGAAACCGAGGCTCTGCTGCTTGAGCAAACTTTGATCAAGCAGCACAAACCGCCTTACAATATTCTGCTGATAGATGACAAATCCTACCCTTACATTCGACTGACCACAGAACATGAATCTCCGGGGCTTTATGTGCACCGGGGTGCTCGACGTGGAAAATCCGAATATTTTGGTCCCTTTCCTAATGCCAGTGCGGTACGCGAGTCGTTAGCGATTTTGCAAAAAGCCTTTAAGGTGCGCCAATGTAAGGACAGTGTCTTTACAAACCGACAACGCCCTTGCCTGCAATACCAGATCAAGCGCTGCAAAGCCCCTTGTGTTGGATTCGTGAGCGAGGAAGAGTATCAGGCGGATCTGGATAAGACGCGAGCCTTCCTTCAGGGTAAAAATCAGACACTGATAAATACCCTCGAACTGGAGATGGACGACGCATCGGCGAAGCTGGAATTTGAAACAGCCGCCGAGGTACGAGATCAATTGCTGGTATTGCGTAAGGTGCAAGAGCAGCAGTATGTCTCCAGCGACCGGGGCGATGTTGACGTGTTCGCACTGGAAGCCAGCGACCTCGGGCTATGTGTGCACTATCTGATGATTCGGCAAGGGCGCTTGCTGGGTAGCCAGAGCTACTTTCCCAAGCCCGGGATTGAAGAAGAGCCCGCAACCATCATGCTCAGTTTTTTGGGCCAGTATTATTTCGGGCGCACTCACGACGACTGCCCGCAAAGTGTGGTGCTGAACGTCCCGGTAACTGACAAGAACTGGCTCGAGTCTGCCCTGTGTGAGCATTTCGGGCGTAAAATTACCCTGAGCAGCTCAGTGCGCGGCCGTAACGCTCGCTGGCTGGAGTTGGCGCAGACCAACGCACGTGAACAGCTCCAGCAGCGCATCAGTCACCGACAGCAGATCGTTCAGCGCTTTGAAGCCCTGCAGCGTGCGTTGGAAATGGAAGAGATGCCAGAACGCATTGAGTGTTTTGATATATCCCACAGCTCCGGCGAAGCGACCACCGCCTCCTGTGTCGTGTTTGACCAGAACGGCCCGAACAAAAGCCTGTATCGCAAATTCAATATTGAAGGTGTTACTGGCGGTGACGACTATGCCGCGATGTCACAGGCCATTGAGCGCCGTTACAGCCGGCTTCAGAAAGAAGAGGCAAAGTTGCCTGATCTACTGATTGTTGACGGTGGCAAGGGGCAGATGAGAATGGCTCGTGAGGTGATGGACGAATTGGGCGTCGCCATTCCCTTACTGGGCGTCGCCAAGGGTGAAACCCGAAAGCCCGGGCTGGAAACGCTGTTTTTTGAATCGCCGGATCAGGTGATTCAACTGCCAAACCATGCCCCGGCACTGCACTTGATTCAACACATCAGAGACGAAGCGCATCGGTTTGCCATCACCAGCCATCGGACGCGTCGCAGCAAAGCCAGAGTCGGTTCCATGCTGGATGACATACCCAATGTCGGCCCAGGCCGCAGAAAAGCTCTGATCCGCCATTTTGGCAGTGCCCAGGGTGTAAAAGCGGCCAGTCAGGAAGAAATTGCCCGTGTGAAAGGTGTTTCACGGGGGCTGGCGGAATCGATATACGAGTTTTTGCACAGCCGCTGATCACTGCTGGTGCGAAATCAACGTGAAAAAAGTACTTCCGGCGGTCGGGCTATGGTTTACAGCGTGGAACAAAGCTGGAATCCTTCCGACCATTGGACGTAAAGCGAGACGCTCTTAGTCCGCACCACTAAAGGAAGGTTATGAACATACCGAATATACTGACGCTGTTCAGGATTCTGATGATTCCCGTCGTCGTTGTCGTTTACTACTTGCCGCAAAGCTGGTCGTTTATGTTGGCTGCTATCATTTTTACCGCTGCGGCTATTACCGACTGGGTTGATGGTTACCTGGCCCGCAAGCTGGGTCAGATGACCCCTTTCGGAGCGTTCTTAGACCCGGTTGCCGACAAACTCATCGTCGCCGCAGCCCTGGTGGTGTTGGTTGAGAGCCACAGCAGCATCTGGATGACGGTTCCTGCCATTGTCATCATTGGTCGCGAGATTGTCATTTCTGCATTGCGAGAGTGGATGGCTGAACTGGGCAAGCGCGCGAGCGTCGCGGTGAATATGCTCGGTAAGATAAAGACGACTTTGCAGATGGTCGCGATTGTCATTCTACTGACTCAGGACCCGGCCATGCGGACCTGGCTGTCTGCCGAATGGCTTGCCAACCTGGGTCTGCTCGCCTTGCAGGTTTCTGCGGTACTCACGCTCTGGTCGATGATTGTGTACCTGCGTGCCGCCTGGCCCGAGCTGCGCCCAAAAGGCTGAAGTCGAGGGCGCTTGGCTTGAGCTGAAACTTCCGTCTGAAATCAGCTAAGTGCCTAAATTGTAAAGAAAAATAATTGACGCCACAGTAACGAATGCTTAGAATGCGCGCTCGTTGATTGGGGTTGAGACAGCTGTTTCAGCTCGCTATCGACGAAAAGCGATAATAGCTCAAAGAGAAAGTAGCTCAGTGGTAGAGCACAACCTTCTCCGAGGTTGAGGCGGAACGCGCAGTCTCGCGAGTTCAGGCTTCGAAGAAGCCTCAGTCAACCGGACAGAGTTTTGCATTACCATTGGTAATGAGCAGTAAAGCGGGAATAGCTCAGTGGTAGAGCACAACCTTGCCAAGGTTGGGGTCGCGAGTTCGAATCTCGTTTCCCGCTCCAATAAGTAAGAACGCCTTGTAACCAGGGCAAGCCTGTAAAGGCTGGATGGCAGAGTGGTCATGCAGCGGACTGCAACTCCGTGTACGCCGGTTCGATTCCGACTCCAGCCTCCACTTCCTCACCCGGAAGCGGACACCGACCCTTCCCAGGGTTTTGTATAGCAGCGGTTGTCACTACCGCCGCCAGCAGTCCTTTATTCGCCCGGATGGTGAAATTGGTAGACACAAGGGACTTAAAATCCCTCGATCATTGCGATCGTGCCGGTTCAATTCCGGCTCCGGGCACCACGCTTTTCTCCAAGCTGTAGCATCTCCAGTCTCTAATAGTTGTTCGCCTGCGCGTTTCCTATAAGGCCAAAGCCAATTGCTGCACGTCGGGTTCTGTCGTCTCCGAATCATTGATCGCCTCGGGTCGGGTCTTGCCAAATGGCCGGAACACGAAGGCGACGGTATTGCTCTGGTCACCTGTTTGTTTCATCTGCGCTCTTTTATTGTCGTTGTATTCACCCTGGGGCGGCCAGCACAGTACAGCGCTGCTTTGGCCGTTCTGCAGGACATCGTCCAGAGTTTTCCAGTAATCTTTGATGGTTCCGGTATGGATGATCTGTATTTTACGGGTATCCACGCCAGCACGGGCCAGCGCCCTTCCATTGGGCAGGCAGGGTGGAGCGATGAATGTGATCCACTTGTCTTGTTGACTCAATTGCGCCAATACCGGAACCAACAGTTGCAGTTGCTTTAACCCCTGTGCCTGACAAAAGACTTCCGTCAACGTGCTCATGCTGAGAGTGTCGGCAGCTGTCCGCCCGTGATGGGGTTGAGGGCGGGTTGCCAGGCTACGCCAAACCGGTGTTTGACGGTTAGGTTCAGTCTGAGTGCTCTGTGCAGTTGCGGACATGGCGGCTTCCTCGTTACTGTTCATTTATACAGTAACTGTAGTTATATACAGTGAAATGAGGTCCGTCAACTATTTTTGTGATCGAGTTGGTGTCTTTGGGTTTGAAAAGGGCTGGAGGTTCTGCTGAATGGACAAGAAAAAGGCCCTTTGAAGAGGGCCTGTTCTGGGGGCATTAGTCGGCTTCAAGCGGCGGCGTTACCGTTGTTCAAACAGTGAAGCGCTGTCAGTCCCGCCCTGATAACGCACGCTGAAAGGAGCAAACAGTGCCAGGGCTATCGAGGCTTCCTCGTCAGTTCGGCAAGCAAAGGCATTGATTCCGCAGCGGCCCATATAGAACACCTGGTCGGGCAGAAAATCACCAATGGCTCGTATCTCACCGGCAAACGCATGGCGCTCGCGCAATAACCGGGCTTTGGAAAAACCGCGGCCGTCAGCAAATTTTGGGAAGCGCAGTGCGATCAATGCCAGTTTATCCAGACTGTCGGTAACGTCTTCGGCCATTTGTTCGTCGTTCAGCCAGACGCCGATGTTTCTGTCGCTAGCGTCCCATTCGGATTTCTGCCCGCGGTAGACCGCCAGTGGCAAAATGACCGGTCCCGATGCGGGTACTGGGGTGTCTTCTTCAACGAGCGCCCAGTCGTCGTGCTGGAGTTGGCCGTCCTTAATGAGGTTTTGCATAAACACGCTCCTTGAAAGGCTCGATGCCCAGGCGATCAACGGTATCGATGAAGGTTTCGTCAGGGGTGCGGTTATCAACGTATACCTGGATGACTTTATCGACCACGGCTGGTACTTCATCGGCTTTGAAGGACGGGCCGAGGATTTTGCCAACCCGGGCATTCAAGCCAGAGTCGCCGCCGAGTGACACCTGATAAAACTCTTCCCCTTTCTTGTCGACACCCAGAATACCGATGTTGCCAATATGATGGTGGCCGCAGGCGTTCATGCAGCCGGAAATATTCAGGTCAATGTCGCCCAGATCAAACAGGTAATCCAGATCATCGAACTGAGCCTGAATTGCCTCGGCTATGGGGATTGATTTGGCGTTGGCCAGGGCGCAATAGTCGCCGCCCGGACAGCAGATGACATCAGACAGGGTGCCGATGGTGGGCGTGGCAAAACCATGCTGCTTTGCGGCTTGCCACAGGTCAAGCAACTGATCCTGTCGCACGTCCGCAAGGATCAGATTTTGTTCATGGCTGACCCGCAGGCCGCCTAGCGAAAAGCTATCTGCCAATTGAGCGGCCGCGCGCATCTGGCCTGAAGTGCAATCGCCGGGCGCGTAACCGACTTTCTTCAGCGACAAAGTCACGGCTGCGTAACCTGGCTTCTTATGGCGGGTGATGTTACGCGCCAGCCAGCGATCGAAGCCCGGATTGTTGGCTGTCTGTTCTTTCAGTAATGCATCAGCGTCATTCAGGTCCGCATAGTCAGGGTCGATGAAATGTTGTGAGACCCGCTCAATTTCGGATTGGGTCAGCGTGCCCGGACCGTCTTTGAGGTGAGCCCATTCAGATTCTACGCGGTCGCGAAAAGCGTCGACGCCCAGTGCCTTGACCAGAATCTTGATTCGCGCCTTGAATTTATTGTCACGGCGGCCGTTCAGGTTATACATCCGCAATATGGCATCAAGGTAGGTCAGGAGATGCTTGGCAGGCAGGAAATCACGAACGTTTTGACCCACCAGAGGCGTGCGGCCGAGGCCGCCGCCGACGAAGACACGAAATCCGATGGCACCGGAATCGTCGCGCACCAGCTCCAGGCCGATGTCGTGAAAACGGACGGCAGCCCGGTCAGCATCAGGGCTGGCGTTAACCGCTATCTTGAATTTGCGCGGCAGGAAGGCGAATTCGGGATGCAGCGTGGACCACTGGCGAATCAGTTCACACCAGGGGCGGGGGTCGTCAATTTCATCCTGAACGACACCGGCAAATTGGTCGGTGGTGGTATTACGAATGCAATTACCCGAGGTTTGAATCGCGTGCATCTGCACCTCAGCCAGACCCGCTAAAATATCCGGCACGTCTTCCAGGGCGGGCCAGTTGAACTGGACATTCTGGCGCGTGGTGAAGTGAGCGTAGCCTTTGTCGTACTGCTCGGTCAGATCCGCCAGGCGGTAGAGCTGTCGGGAAGACAGTAGGCCGTAGGGTATGGCGATACGCAGCATGGGTGCATGACGCTGGATATACAGGCCATTTTGCAGGCGCAGTGGCAGAAACTCGTCATCGGCGATTTTGCCGTCGAGGTAACGCTCAGTCTGTTCTCTAAACTGGGCAACGCGTTCATCGACCACTTTCTGGTCGAACGAATCGTACAAGTACATGCAGTCCGCCTATCCAATGAGGGAGTTGGCTGACACTATAGAGAAAGCCTCTTATTCCATAAACAATTTATATTTCATAATTTTATGCCATACCGTTATATAAGGTGGCTTGAACCGACGTCCAATAGACGATTAAATGTCCCGCGTAAACAGGACTCTGGAATGAGTGCTTCAAAAGACGTCTGATACGCACGGTTGCAGCTAGCCGGTCAGGCATCGCACGAGCGCATGACAGAGTGCTTAAACCATTTCTTCGGCAACCCCATACGATGGGTGCTGTCACCTGTTAGAACGCTCACAAAAAGAACAAAAAGGGGAACTCAAGATGGCGACAACTAAAAAATCAGGTATGACTGATGCTCAGGCAGATGCCATTGCGGCTGTTATTATCGTCACTACTGTTGTTGTTGCAGCGGTTTATTGGGTAGCGACAGCGACCTGATCATGTCTGTGATACAAAAGTGGTAACATTAAAAAGGCCCTGCAATGGGCCTTTTTAGCAACGGGAAGGTGCTTTTGCTCAGGGAGCCAGCAAGGTAACCAGCCCAATCAGGCTGACCACAAATAGAACGGTGAACAGGATGCCACCGAGGATGAAGGGCCAGATACTGCCTGATGAAAAATCGCTGATGCGATTTTTATCGCTTTGTACACCGACCAGCCCGGCCAACAGGCTTATCAGTAATTTCGATAACCTGGGTTTCCCAGGCTGTTTGTTGGTGTCATTAGCGGTCGAACCCGTCTTATCGGACATGATACAGTCCCCCACCTTGGTATTATCAAATAGATTTCATAAATGCGACCCTGCATCCTGCAATGCGACAAAGCCCCGAAAAACAACGGCTGGCAGGATGAAAGGGGGTGTCGTTTACTAGAGAATACGCTCGGTTCAACTAGTATCAAGCGGACACCTGATTTATCGAGTCAATTGAGCACAACCCATACTACCTGCAAATCAACAGCGAGCAATGCATGACATTGCCAGACATTAAAAAGAAAAACAGAGGCCAACAATGACGCAAACCATGTCTCATCAGCGAAGTGAGTTGCTTGATAGCCTGCACGCCCGCCTGCAGCCCCACTTCCCGAAAGAGCACAGTGATAATCTAAAGACGCTGATCCACGCCCTGTTCAAGCACGCGTCAATGCAAGACCTGCTTTCGTATGAAATGACCGACTTGGCCGGTCTGGTTGTTTCAATGTGGCGCACGCTGCAAGGCGGTAAAGCGCAGCATGGCCTGGTTAACGTCTTCAACCCCAATGTTGAAGAGCATGAATGGCAATCACCCCATACCATTGTGTCCATATTGCATTCGGATTTACCGTTCATCATTGATTCTGTGCGTCTCACTCTGAATCGGCTGGGTGCCAATATTCATACGATCTTTCACGCCAGTCTGAAGGTCTCTCGCAACAAAAGCGGCCAGTTTGATGGATTTTCAGGCAAGGGGTCTCAGGAGCTGTTGTTGCTGATCGAGGTGGACCGCACGACCATCGCCAGCGAACGTGACGGTATCGAGAGTGAGATTCGAACCGTTGTCCGGGATGTTGAGCGGGTTGTAGATGATTATTCCGCCATCTTGCAGAAAACCCGCGATGCCATTAGCGATTTCAATGCCTTGCACTATCCGGTCGATTCGTCAGAACTGGACGAGGGCAAGGTGTTCATGAAGTGGCTAGCTAACAACCATTTTACCTTTCTCGCCTATGATGAGTATGTCGTAGAGGGAGATACGGTCAAGCAGGTTGAGGGCAGTGCGCTGGGGTTGTTCAAGAAGAGCGCTAAGCGCCGTAACGAAACCATTGCCGGAATGTCCGAGCACCGTCGCTCCCATGTGTTTGATAAGGAGCTGTTGATTTTCTCCAAATCGGGACATCGGGCCAACGTGCACCGCCCGGCATACTCCGATTATGTACTGGTTAAGCACTTCAATGAACAGGGTGAGGTTGTTGGCGGCCGTCGGTTCCTGGGCCTGTATACGTCTACTGTGTACAACGAAGCGCCGGTCAATATTCCCGTTGTGCGTCGCAAAATTGAGCTGGTACTGGAAAAAAGTGGTTTTGCCGAAGGAGGGCACAATTACAAGGAACTGGCCTCCATTCTGTTTACCTTCCCACGCGATGAACTGATTCAGGCCTCGGTGGATACGCTGCTGAGTATGACCCTGGATGTGCTGGCCATTCAGGAAAGAAAGCGCATCCGTTTGCTACTGCGCAAGGACATCTATGGAAAGTTCCTGAATGCCATTGTCTATATGCCGCGCGACATCTTCAACTCTCAGCTGCGTCAACAGGTCCACGACTTGCTGGTTGACCAGTTCGATGTGGAAGGGTCGGATTTTACCACCTTCTTTAGCGAGTCGGTTTTGGCAAGAACGCGTTTCGTGTTCAAGCTGACTCACCCGATTGATGAAGCGTTGCCAACTGAACTGCTGGAAAAGCGCATTGTCCAAATTGCCCGACGCTGGACGGATGAGCTGCAACAGGCCTTGGTTGAGTCTTTTGGTGAAGAGAAGGGCATGCGCTTTCATCAACGCTATGTCGACGCCTTCCCGGCCAGTTACCGTGAGCAATACAGTGCGCGCGTTGCCGTCGCTGACATTCAGCGTATGGAGTCGCTGAACGCCACCAATGCAGACCCTATTACGCTCAGCTTCTACCGGTCGATGGAGCCAACCGGCAGCGAGTTGAAACTGAAGATATTTAACAAAGGGTCTGCGTTGTTGCTTTCAGACCTGATTCCAGTGCTTGAAAATCTGGGGCTGAAGGTCATTGACGAGTACCCGTACGAAATCAATTACGGAGAAAACAGCTGTACCTGGATCTATGATTTCTCCTTGTTGTACGAGCCAGACCCGGAGCTTGATCCAGCCAAATACCGCGATGAGTTTTCCCGGGCGTTTATCAACATCTGGAATGGCAGGGCCGAGAACGATGCCTACAATCAGCTGATTCTGCGAGCGCGACTCACCTGGCGTGAAGTCGCCATGTTGCGTGCCTATGCCCACTACATGAAGCAGTTGCGGTTTGGCTTGTCGCAGGAATACATAGCCGACACCCTGATCAAGTACACCGAAATAACGGACATGCTGGCCGAGTTGTTCTCGGCCCGGTTCAGTCCGGCCAAGCAAAAAGGCAAGTCTCAGGTAGACAAGTGGTTGCAGGGTATTGAACAGTCACTGGAAGGGGTCAACAACATCAACGAAGACCGCATTATGCGGCGTTACGTTGAATTGATGAAAGCCACTCTGCGCACCAACTTCTATCAGGAAGATGAGCCTGGCCGGCGAAAGGACTACATCAGTATCAAACTGAATCCGGCGAAAATCAGCGGTATACCGTTACCCAGGCCCATGTTCGAGATCTTTGTTTACTCGCCTCGTGTCGAAGGTGTGCATTTGCGTGGCGGTAAGGTTGCCCGGGGCGGGCTGCGCTGGTCCGACCGGATTGAAGACTTCCGTACAGAAGTGCTTGGGTTGGTTAAAGCGCAGCAAGTCAAGAATGCCGTTATTGTTCCGGTGGGGGCAAAAGGCGGCTTTGTCGCCAAACAGTTGCCTCTGGACGGCGATCGTGAAGCCTTTATGCGCGAAGGTATTGCTTGCTACAAAACCTTTATTCGAGCCTTGCTGGATGTCACGGACAACCTGAAAGAGGGTGAACTGATTGCGCCTGAGAACGTCGTGCGCTATGACGAAGACGACCCTTATCTGGTTGTTGCAGCCGATAAAGGCACCGCGACGTTCTCGGATATCGCCAATGCGGTTGCCGATGAATACGACTTCTGGCTGGGTGACGCCTTCGCGTCGGGTGGCAGTAACGGTTACGACCATAAAAAGATGGGTATTACTGCCCGGGGTGCCTGGGTCAGTGTGCAGCGTCATTTTCGGGAGTTAGGGCTGGATGTACAGAAAGATCCGATCACAGTTGTCGGTGTCGGTGACATGGCCGGCGATGTGTTTGGCAACGGCCTGCTGCGATCACAAACGTTGAAACTGGTCGGTGCATTCAACCACCTGCATATTTTTGTCGACCCTGAGCCGGATGAGACAGCGAGTTTCGCCGAGCGTCAGCGGTTGTTTGATCTGCCGCGTTCAAGCTGGGAAGACTATGATGCGTCACTGATCTCCAAGGGTGGTGGCATCTTCAGTCGCACCGCCAAGTCGATTCCGGTTTCGAAAGAAATGAAAGCGGTATTTGATATCAGTAAGTCGAAGATATCCCCCAACGACCTGATCAGTGCCATGCTCAAAGCCCCGGTTGACCTGTTGTGGAATGGCGGCATTGGGACGTATGTAAAGGCCAGTCATGAAAACCACACAGACATTGGCGACAAAGCCAACGACGCGCTGCGCGTCAATGGCAATGAGTTGCGTTGTAAGGTTATTGGCGAAGGTGGCAACCTTGGCTTCAGCCAGTTGGGTCGCGTGGAGTTCAACCTTAACGGGGGCCGGTGCTTTACCGACTTTATCGATAACGCCGGCGGTGTCGACTGTTCTGATCATGAAGTCAACATGAAGATATTGCTGGACGATCTGGTCGCCAATGGTGACCTAACTGTCAAACAACGCAATGACTGGCTGTTCAAACAGACGGAAGACGTATCCCGGTTGGTGTTGCGCAATAATTATCGCCAGACTCAGGCACTGGGCCTGGCGTTTACCGAGTCGAGCCGGCGGGTTGAAGAGTATCGGCGACTGATCAATTCGATGGAAGCGGCCGGTAAGTTGAACCGATCTCTGGAGTTTTTGCCGTCGGAAGATGACATCACGGAACGTAAGACGAGAGGGCTTGGCCTGACCCGGCCTGAGCTGTCTGTGTTGATCTCCTACGTCAAAGGGGATTTGAAAGAACAGTTGATTCGCGAGAATGTCGCTGAAGACGCCTATCTGGAAGACGCCGTTGCCACGGTTTTTCCTGAAAAAATGCTCAAAAAGTTCGAAGGACCGATGCGCCAGCACCGGTTGAAGTCGGAAATTGTGGCCACCCAGGTTGCCAACGACATCTTCAACTATATGGGTATCGCCTATTTTAACCGGCTTCAGGAAAGCACCGGTGCGTCGCCGGTTGAGGCGGCCAAGGCTTACGTGGCGGCGCGGGATATTTTCGGTCTGCATGATCTTTGGGATCAGATAGAAGCGCTTGATCATCAGGTGCCATCCGAGTTGCAAAGCCAGTTGATGCTGCGCACCGCGAGAATGGTTCGTCGGGCCAGCCGCTGGCTGGTGAAGAATTATCGTACCGGAATAGACATCAGTAACGTGATCAGCCTGTATCGGGAGCCGGTAGGTCAAATGACCGATGCGCTAGAAACCCTGTTGCCTGAAGAGCAAAAAGATCAATGGCTGCAAGAAGCCGCTGAATTGGAAGAGCAGGGTATCCCGGCTGAGGTTGCGAGACGAGTCTGTGCGTCTGAGATTCTCTACACGACTTTGGGCGTGATCGCCGTGGCGCAAACCCAGGAACGGGATCCGATGTTGGTTGCCCAGGGTTACTTCCGGGTGGGCGATGCGCTGGAGCTCGACAATTTTGCTGAGCAGGTCAACAGCCTCAGTGTCAACACACACTGGCAGGCCATGGCCCGGGAGTCATTCCGGGACGACTTGGAGTGGCAGCAGCGTCGCATCACGCAGGGGCTTTTTGCGCAAATGGAGAAAGGCAGCGAGCTTGAACCCATGGTCTCTGAATGGCTGGAACGCAACACCATACTGGTGGAGCGCTGGTTGCGAATGATGAGTGAGATTCGGGCCGTGAATGAACCTGAATTCAGCATGTACAGCGTCGCGATACGCGAACTGCTGGATCTGTCGCAAGCGACAATGCCGGAGCTCTAATAGCAACACTGGTCAGATATCGCTTCAAGAAAGGCTCCCCCGGGAGCCTTTTTAGCGTGGGCCAACTTGTGTGTGACCTGAAAGTGCGCATAATCACCCTTGAAGTAACCTTCACCGATTCCGAGTCTCCGGAGACCTGACCTGCATGGCGCAGCACCTGATTGTGGATTTGTACATTTCTGCAGATGAGTATCTGCGTCATTACAAAGGGCATGTATCTCAGGTGGTCTGTGAAGCCCGCGACGGTAGGCGCGTTCGTTTCCCATCCAGCATTCTTCAGCGCTTTGTCACTCGCAGTGGCATTCATGGCAGCTTCCGCATCGATTTTGACGATGCCAACAAACTGGTGGCCGTTAAGCGCATTGCCTGATCCAAGCTCTGACCTGCTGGTCTTAAGTCTGGGTTGTGCGGGTGCTATACTGCGCGCCGTCTGAAATGGAGTGCTCCAATGTATAACCTGATCCGCCGTGCCTTGTTTACTCTCAGCCCGGAAACCTCCCATGATCTCAGCCTGGATGGGTTGGGTGCCCTGCAACGCCTGGGTGTGTTGGGGGCATTGAGTAAAGCGCAGGAAGGTCGGCGAACGTCTCTGTGGGGGATTGAGTTCGAGAACCCGGTTGGACTGGCCGCAGGGCTCGACAAGAATGCCGATTACCTGGATGCATTGGGGACACTGGGTTTTGGTTTTGTTGAAGTCGGCACGGTAACGCCTCTGGCCCAGCCCGGTAACCCGCACCCAAGACTGTTTCGGTTGCCTGAGCACCAGGCCATCATCAATCGAATGGGGTTTAATAACAAAGGGGTCGACTATCTGGTAGAGCGTGTTAAGCGCAGTCGATACAGGGGGGTCATAGGCATCAACATTGGTAAGAATAAAGATACCCCAGAAGAAAACGCGCTGGACGATTACCTGACTTGCCTCGACAAGGTATACCCGCACGCGCATTACGTCGTGGTAAACGTGTCGTCACCGAATACGCCGGGGTTGCGCAATCTTCAGTTTGGTGAAGCACTGAACCGGTTACTGGCGGGCCTCAAGGAGCGCCAGCGTGTATTGACCGCCGAGCATGGTTTCAAACCCCTGTTGATCAAGATTGCCCCGGATATGACGGCCGAAGAGGTGCAGAAGGTGGCTCAGGCATTTATTGAGTTTGACGTCGATGGGGTAGTGGCCACCAATACCACCCTGGCTCGCGATGCCGTCGCGGGTCATCTGCATTCAGAAGAGAGCGGGGGCCTCAGTGGAGCGCCTTTGCTGGACGCCTCTACACGGGTGGTAACGCAACTGCGTGATCTATTGCCAGCGACCATGCCCATTATTGGCGTTGGTGGTATTTGTTCTGCCGATGATGCCCTGAAGAAATGGTCTGCCGGGGCTGATCTGGTTCAACTCTATAGTGGGTTTATTTACCACGGGCCGAGCCTGATTCGGGAATGTGTTCAGGCTTCGCTGTCTGCGGGCCAGGAAAGGTAATGTGAGGCTTTTCCGGGGTAGGGTGGAATGGTCAACAAAAAAGCCGGCAGGTTGGCCGGCTTTTGAGCTAAGGGTAGGTGTTATTGAATGACAAGGGTCAGTGGGGCATCAGTACTTCGTTGATACGGTGTACACCGCGTACGCCTGTGAAACCATCCCACTGATCGGATCGTCCTTCGCGCCACCCGTTCATCCACTCCTGATGGACTTCGGGTTTGCCTTCGGGACATAAACTTTTGGATCTACCCTCCAGACCAGCCATGTAGCCTTTTTGATAAGCACGTCCTAGCGGGTCACGTTTTTGTCGCTTCATAAATAGACCTCTCTTGCAGTCCATGTGATTAAACCCGGCCATCCGAGCCGAGCGTTGTGAAGCTCTTATTACGACTGTCCTTCTGGTACTGTTGTATCGAAAGATGGCCACCCGTGTCGATGACCAATTCAGTCTAAAAAGTCTCGTTTTAAGTGCTCAATGTCATAAAATGGAGGTTGTAATCGCAGCACTGCTCTGGAATGGGTGTTGTAAGGCGAGCCACCTAACCCTGTTCGTGGGTTTTAATAAACTCCCGGCAGTTATTTTTATTTTTTTATAGAGATTTTGTCTAACCATGTCTTCAGACGCTGTTCAAACGCCTCACAACGAAATCTGGATCACTTGCCCGAATGGCTTTCACGGTCTGTTGAAGCGGGAAATTACTGACCTGACAGGGGTTGAGCCGCGTGACTGGGCTCGGGGCATGGCGCTCGATGCACCGCTGATTGAGGCCTATCGACTGTGCCTGTGGAGTCGGCTCGCCAACCGGGTTTATCTGCCTTTGGGGCAAACGGATGAATTGAGTCTTGAAGGACTTAAAGCGTTGGTAGATGGCATCGACTGGGATCAGCACGTGCGACCGACAGGCACACTCAAAGTCGATTTCCAGGGGCATTTACCGGGTATCGATGACTCTCGCTTTGGCGGTCAGAAGGTCAAGGATTTTATTGTCGACCAAATGCGCGAACGCCATGGCGTACGTCCGGATGTGGACCGGGATGCACCGGATATCAGTGTGGCGGTGTTGATCGGACGCAAACGGATTGATCTGGCTCTGGATTTGTCGGGTGACTCGCTGCATCGGCGCGGCTATCGCCGTTCTACGGGCCCCGCACCGCTTAAAGAAAACCTGGCCGCAGCTCTGTTGATGGCTACGGGCTGGCCCGGGCGGGCTCGTGCCGGTGAGAGTTTTATTGATCCTTTATGCGGTTCCGGCACCCTGGTGATTGAGGCCGCTATGATGGCGGCGGACTTTGCACCGGGCTTGTTGCGACCACGCTTTGGTTTTGACGGTTGGCTGGGGCATAACCGGGAGACCTGGAACGAATTGCTGACCGAGGCGCGGGTTAGACGCCAGGAGGGGGAAGCAGTTATGGTGCCAGTGCTGGGATACGATGCCGACGGTGGTGTTGTCGCGCGTGCCAATGAGACTCTGGAACGCCTCGGCCTCAGCCGCCAGACACGGTGTTACCACAAGCCCCTGGCAGAATGGTCGCGGCCGACTCACCTGGCTCTGGAACCCGGACTGGTGGTGACTAACCCTCCTTATGGCGAGCGATTAGGGAACAAGCCCGAGTTGCTGTCGCTCTATCTCCGGCTGGGTGAGCTGGCGCAATCAGAATTGGCTGACTGGACCCTGGCCCTGCTGACTTCTGATGCCGTCCTCGCTCGTGAAACCGGGTTACGTGCGTCGGAAAAACTGCGATTTTACAATGGGCCGATCGAGACCCATTTGTACGTTTTCCCAGTGGGTGACAGGACGGCCCGACAACCCAGCCAGCAGATTGCTCAGGATGACGCATTACGCAATCGCCTGCTAAAAAACAGGAAATTGCGTCAAAAATGGCTGAAAAAGGAAAGTATCGAGGCGTATCGCCTCTACGACGCTGATTTACCCGAATTTGCGATCGCTATCGATTGCTATGGCGACAGTTTACACGTTCAGGAATACGCGCCTCCCAAGGAAATACCCGAGGAGAAAGCGCGTCAGCGGTTGATGCATGCGTTGGCCGTACTGGGAGAGGTGACCGGTATTCCGGCGGAGCGCACCGTGCTCAAACAGCGCCAGCGCCAGCGCGGGAAACAACAGTATGAACGCAAGGACAGCGCCGGAGACGTCTTCACCATTGCCGAGCACGGGGTTAATTTGCAGATCAATCTGCGCGACTACCTCGATACAGGAGTTTTTCTGGATCACCGCCCAACCCGGTTGTGGATTCAGCAACAGTCTCGCGACAAGCGTTTTTTAAACCTGTTTTGCTACACTGGCGCGGCCACGGCTCATGCGCTGATCGGCGGTGCTGTTAGTACCACCAGTGTGGATCTGTCGCGTACCTACCTTAACTGGGCGAAAGATAACCTGCGTCACAATGGCGGTCAGGTCTCGGGGCATCATCGCTTTATTCAGGCCGACTGCATGACCTGGATGGAAGAGAATAAGGAGCAGTTTGACCTGATTTTCATGGATCCGCCCACATTCAGCAATTCTGCGCGAATGACGGATACCCTCGACATCCAGCGCGATCATGCCAGGTTACTTCGCACCGCGATGGATTCCCTGGCAAAAGACGGTGTGCTCATATTTTCCAACAACTTCCGCAAGTTCAAGCTCGATCCTGAGGTGCAGGCCTTGTATGACGTAAAAGACGTAACTCAGGTGTCGATACCTTTCGATTTCAAGCGATCCAGACCGCACCAGTGTTGGCACTTTCGTCACAAGGGGTGACGCCTCCTTCAGCCGCCAGGCAGATAGCTGGTTGGCGGCTGACCGTTAGGGTGCCGGGCCTGTGCACCGAAAAATGACAAATTTCGGATGCTGACTGACTGGGGTGACCTGTTTGAACCAGCGTTTCAGGGTGTTGTGGTAGTTTAGGTGACGGTTACCGACTACCCAGAACTCACCCTGATCGGCCAATGCGCGGGCCGCTTCGTTGAATAACCGATGCGCGATATCGGTGGTCAGGGTTGTACTCTGGTGAAACGGCGGGTTACACAATATCAGCGGTAGCTGTTCCAGCGCCAGCCCGGCTAACCCATTGTTGTGCGCAATCTGAACCCGAAACCCGTTTCTTTCGGCACTGGCGGCCGCTGACGCTGTCGCTTGCCGGCTTTCATCGACCAGTATTGCCTGGCTGGTGGGGTGGCGGTGAAGGTAATTCAGCGCAAGCACGCCGTTGCCACACCCCAGATCCACAAATCGGTCAACCAATGGCAACTGGTCGAACACATTGAGGAAAGCCAGGGCGCCCGGATCGGGGCGCGATTCACTGAAACAACCGGGGAGGGAGACCAACGTCGAATCACCTGCAACATAGTCCCGGAGCGGTTCCGTCGTTGCATGGGCTAGTGGCTGCGCAAGCCTAACACATCGGGCTTTTTTGACCGCTAACCCGGGATCAATCTGCGTGAAATGACGTTGCATGATTTTCTGATGGCCACGACTCAGGTGTTTCACCATGCCGGTCACCCAGCATTCGCCTCCGTGAATCAAATGAGCAGACAGAACACTCAATTGCCAGTCAAACAGGGCCAGGGACTTTGGCGCATGAAGAATGACAAGGGAGTACTGAGTGTTTAGGTCGCCCGGCGAGTCAATGACACGCGGGGCGACAGCCTGGTTGGCACGGATGTTCTCTTCCATGGCCTGGCGGGCCATGGCACTGTCGCTCCACCAGTCCGGGCGGGTTGACGCCAATGCTGTTGCAAGCGCACCAAAGGCGTCGTTGACCAGTAGCAGGGGCTCACCAGAACCGACATGAGCCTCAAGTCGCTGTATGACCAGTTCATCGGCTGCATTGTAGGCCTGCAATGAAGGAGCCGATGGCACCCGCCTTAGCGTTAATTGCGTCAGGTCACCGATCATCAGGTTCTGACCAGCACCAGACCAGCTTCCATATGGTGCGTATAAGGGAACTGATCGAAGACCGCAGCGGCCTCTATCCGGTAGTCAGCACCCAGTGCACGCACATTGGCGGCCAGGGTTTCAGGGTTGCAGGATACGTAAACAATGCGTTCGAAATTCCGGGCCAGGGCCAGGGTGTCATCATCAAGCCCCGCGCGGGGAGGGTCTACCAGCAAGGTTTTAAAGGAGTAGTCTGATACGGCCCATTCGCGCAGTCGGCGTGATTCGGTGCGTCCCAGCCAGGCGTTGGAAAAGTCTTCGCTCGACATCCGAGCGATGGTCAGGTTGTCGATGCCGTTGGTCTCGATATTGTGCTGGGCACTTTGTACGGAAACCCGGGAGATCTCGGTGCCGAGCGCCCGTTTAAAGTTGGCAGCCAGCGGAACCGAGAAATTGCCATTACCGCAATAGAGCTCCAGCAAATCCCCGTCGCTGTTCTGCGTGTGGCGCTGCGCCCAACCCACCATCTGTTCACATACGCCTGCATTGGGCTGAGTGAATGAATTCTCGTACTGCCTGAAACGGTATTCTCTCCCCTGAATAGTCAGCGTTTCGTTAACATAGTCGCGTGACAGTACCGTGCGTTGCTTTCGGGCCCGGCCGATCACCGGAAATCCCCACTGTTCTTGCCAGTGGCGGCCACAGGCCTCCCAGGCGTCGTCCAGTGGCTTGTGATAAATCAGGGTAATCAGGGCATCGCCTTGCTGGGTGGTTATAAACTCGACCTGGAACAACCGTTCCCGCAGCTGTGGGTCTTGCAATACACTGCTTCTGACGGTAACCATCAATTGATTCAAGAGCTTGCTGGCGACAGGGAACTGGTCAACCCGAACCGGTACTTTAGGCTCGGCCGGGTCAAACATGGCATACCAGGAATCATCGCCTTCGTGCCAGAATTTGAATTCAGCACGCATACGGTAGTGGCTTGGCTCAGACCGAAACACATCAGGCTCGGGCATTGAAGTGCCTTCAAGCAGCATTTTCAGTCGCTCAACTTTCTCGGTCAGTTGCGTTTCGTACTGTTCGGGCGCAAAAGGGAAGGGCATGTCCAGACCTGTTCAGGATTCGGGCCGCCATTCTAGTTATTCCCGGCTCTCAAACCAGTTTATACCGTTATCTGCAGTGTTGTACTGTCTTCGTAGTCGAGTGCCACCAGAAACAGTATAATTTACGGCAATCGGAGCCAGCGATATGCCTGGCGTTTACCATGACACCTGGAGTTTGCGTGACCCAAGTTGCTTCCCACACTGCACCCCCTTCAAAACAGCCTGATCCCAATCTTGTGCTTGGCGATATTCCAGAGTTTCTTGGCAATAGTACGCCTCAAGCCTGGGTCGATAAGGCGCTCGACAACTTAACTATCTTGCTGATTGACCACGCTCAATGTGAAAAAAAGGCGGCTTCTGCAGCGATGTCGATGATGTACAAGTACGTCGATCGTCGCGAGTTGCTGTCCAAGATGAGTAAGCTGGCACGTGAGGAATTGGTCCATTTCGATCAGGTACTTAAGCTAATGGATGACCGCGGTATTCAATACACGCATTTAACGGCAGGGAGGTACGCGGGCGCCTTGCATGAGCTGATCCGCAAGAGCGAGCCGGAGAAACTGGTCGATCGCCTTATTTTAGGCGCCTTTGTCGAGGCCCGGTCGTGTGAGCGATTTGCTGCACTGGTACCTGAGCTGTTCAACCGCGGCGATGAGGAATTGGGTCGATTCTATTTCTCGCTACTGAAAAGTGAAGCACGGCACTACAAAGATTATTTGACGCTGGCGCGACAGTATTCAGAGACTGATATCGCTCCCCGGGTGACCGCATTCAGGGATCTGGAGGCGCATCTGATCGACACGCCGGACGATACCTTTCGCTTTCACAGCGGTATTCCGAGCTGATTCCGGCCCTGTTCGAACCTTTCAGTGAGGGGTTAACGTGGGGCTAGCTCGAACTCAAGTTGATTCACATTGAACCGATTGAGCGTTTTGTCGTCTCCATCGAAACTCAGGTACCAGGCTACGGTGTCCCAGTCTCCCATGACCAGGCGTTCCCGGGTTGGCTCGCCCTCGGCCGAAACTGCATGCCAGTCAGCCATGTGTGTGTGGCCATGGATCAGCCCGGCGAACCCGGTGCCCTTTAACCGTTGCTTGACGGCTCTCTGGTTCACGTCAATGTAGCGGGGTGCGCCCGCTCTGTTTCGGTCTTTGCTTGCCCGGCGCAAGCGTTCAGCCAATTTGAGTCGCCAGGCTAGGGGCAGGCGGCGCAACGTTCCCAGTATCGGGGGTGATTGAATGACGGCTCGGTAACGCTGATAGCCGCGATCATCGGTACAAAGGCGATCTCCATGGCTGAGCAGCCAGGTCTGGGTGCCCAATTGCACCGGTGTCGGGTCGGAAAGTAACGTAGCGTTGCAGCGTTCGGCGTATCGCTTGCCAAGGGCAAAGTCGCGGTTGCCGACCATTAAATAGATCGCGGTAGTGTCACTGAGGCGGTTTAGTTGTCGGGCAATGTCGTCGTGCAGGGGAGTGGTGGCGTCGTCGCCAACCCAGTATTCGAAAAAATCCCCCAGAATAAACAGGGCTTCGGTTTGGCTGGCCACATCACCCAAAAATGCACTAAACGCCCGGACCAGGTCCGGGCGAGCCTCGCTCAGGTGCAGGTCTGAAATCAGTACTGCACGGCGGTGGTGAATCATCCAATCAATCCACTATTACGGCTTTTTCGATAATGACGTCTTCGGTCGGTACGTCCTGGTGACCTGCCTTGAAAGTCGTTGGCACGGCTTTGATCCGGTTAACAACATCCATACCACCGGTGATTTCACCAAATACCGCGTATCCCCAGCCATCGGTGCTTTCTGATTTAAAATCCAGAAAGCTGTTGTCTGCAATGTTGATAAAAAATTGCGCCGTAGCCGAATGTGGGTCCATGGTACGGGCCATGGCTACAGTACCCACGGTGTTCTTCAAGCCATTGTTGGCTTCGTTGTTGATTGGTGCACCGGTAGAGCGTTGCTTCATGCCGGGCTCAAAGCCGCCACCCTGGACCATGAAACCATTAATGACCCGATGAAAGATCAGGCCATCGTAAAAGCCAGCGTTGACGTACTCGGCGAAATTGGCACTGGTGTCGGGTGCTTTCTCAGTGTTCAGCGTCAGGGTGATGTCACCCAGATTGGTCGTTAGCAATACGTTCACGGGCTGTCCTCGGGTTATTGCGTGAGATTAAGGTGCAACCGTTTGGTTGCTATTAAGGTGTTTTCCATCAGGGTGGCGACGGTCATGGGACCCACGCCACCGGGTACCGGGGTTATCCAGGCGGCTTTTTGTGAAGCCAGCTCAAAATCCACATCACCGGTCAGTTTGCCGTCACCGGTCCGATTGATACCTACGTCGATCACGATGGCACCAGATTTGATCCAGTCACCTTTGATCAGGCCTGGCCTGCCCACAGCGGCTACCAGAATGTCGGCCTGACGCACATGCTTTTCAAGGTCTACCGTAAAGCGATGAGCGCAGGTGGTCGTGCATCCGGCCAGCAGCAGTTCCAGCACCATGGGCCGACCGACGTGATTCGAGGCACCAACAACCAGCGCTTCCTGGCCGCGAAGATCTACCCCGGTTTCGCGCAGCAGGGTCATGATGCCTTTGGGGGTGCAGCTTTCAAGCATGGGTCGCCGTTGAACCAGCCGGCCGGCGTTGAACGGATGAAAGCCGTCCACGTCTTTATCGGGACGAATACGTTCAACAACGGTATCGGCATTAATGTGCTCCGGCAGCGGCAGTTGCACCAGAATACCGTCAATGGATGCGTCGTCATTCAGGTCGTCGATCAGCGCCAGCAATTGGGCTTCCTTAGTTGACACGGGCAAGTCATAACTGACTGATTTGAAGCCGACTTCGTCGCAGGCCTTGCGCTTGCTGCCAACGTAGACTTCAGAGGCCGGGTCGGTTCCAACCAGAATGACAGCCAGGCCGGGCGGGCGAATGCCCTGGCTGGTAAGGGCGGTGACTTCATCGGCTACACGGGCACGCACACGGCTCGCCGTTGCCTTACCGTCCAGTATTGTTGCAGGCATGGAGAGGTTCCTTGGAAGTTTTGAGGATTTTCGCATGCCCGTCTGGGCCGGGCAAGGAAACACACTCAGTACTAGGGAGCCTCTGAACAACTCCCCCGGGGCTCTGGTTTATCCGAGGGACGTTGCCGCAGTGGTGCGGCATCCCGACGGACTTATGCAGGAATGTCTAGACCTTTCAAATAAGTCCAACGAAATGGCAGCGTTCCTCGGAAAGCCCCAGCGGGCGCGGCCAAAACGTCCTGGCCCGGCGTTGCACTTCTTGACAAGGGCTACGGCCATTGCGCTGCGAAGTGCGCCTTGTGCCAGGACGTTTTAGCTCGCGCAGAGCCCTGGGGGAGTTGTTCAGAGGCTCCCTAGGTTTGAGTGGCTCATCCGGAAAAGAGCCTATCATCTTGTTTTTGCTGAATTTTTTTAAAAAAGTGTTTGACGGCACCCCAGCCCGTCAGTAATATGCGCCCCACGTTGACGAGACGTACTGATCGGAGCATAGCGCAGCCTGGTAGCGCATCTGGTTTGGGACCAGAGGGTCGGGGGTTCGAATCCCTCTGCTCCGACCAATATTTAGTAAGGTGTCGTCTCGGTGGGCAGGCGGTTTCGCCGCTCTGGTAGCGTGACCTTTTGGGATTACGCGCCCGTAGCTCAACCGGATAGAGCACTCGCCTTCTAAGCGAGTGGTTGCAGGTTCAAGTCCTGCCGGGCGTACCAGTCTCGTAGCGATAATTTGTGGTGGGCGTAGCTCAGTTGGTAGAGCCCTGGATTGTGATTCCAGTCGTCGTGGGTTCGAGTCCCATCGTCCACCCCACTTATTATTTCAGAAAAGGCCGGTCTCCGGCTTTTTTTGTATGTGCGCTAAAAACTCGGGCGGTTTCTCGCCGCCTGAGCGATTCAACCAGCGGTTGAGTCACGAAATGTCAGCCGGGCGGCCGGATACCGTTGACTGGGCTTGAATAGTACCCCCATCACCCCTACATTAACCGCCCCCGAATTAAACCCAATGTACAGATCGGGCTTAGTTAACCGGTCATTACCTTATAAAAGAGCAAGAGGAAGCCTCATGCAAGTGTCTGTCGAAGCGACTACCGGTCTGGAACGCCGTCTGAAGGTGGGTGTCCCCGCCAGTGAAGTGGATAATGCGGTTAGTGAAAAGCTGAAGCAAACAGCCCGCCGCGTACGCATCGACGGTTTCCGTCCGGGTAAAGTACCCGTATCAGTTGTCAAACAACGTTTTGGTGACGGGATACGTGCTGAAGTACTGCAGGAAGTGGTTCAAAATCACTACGCCAAAGCTCTGACCGAAGAAAAGCTGACACCAGCTGGCTCTCCGCGCATCGAATTCACCCAGGATAAAGCGGGTGAAGACGTCGAGTTTGTGGCCATCTTTGAAGTGTTCCCGGAAGTGAAACTGGCCGAATTCAATGGCTATGAGTTTGACAAGCAATCTGCTGAAATCGTCGATGCCGATATTGAAGACATGCTGGCCAACCTTCGCAAGCAGCGTGCTGAGTACAAAGTCGTTGATCGTGCGGCCGCTGATACCGATCAGGTCAAAATCAACTTCGTGGGCAAGGTAGATGGCGAAACCTTCGATGGCGGTAGTGCTGAAGATCAAACTCTGATTCTGGGCTCCAAGTCGATGATCCCCGGTTTTGAAGACGGCATCGTGGGCATGAAAGCTGGCGAGACCAAGGCAGTTGATGTCACCTTCCCTGAAGAGTATGGCAACAAAGAACTGGCCGGAAAGGCTGCTGTGTTCGATATTACCTTGAATGAAGTTGCTGAAGCCGACTTGCCTGAGCTTGATGAAGCCTTTTTCGAAGCGTTCGGCACCAAAGGCACTGATCTGGAGAGCTTCAAGGTTGAAGTACGCCAGAACATGGAGCGCGAAGCCCGCAATGCGCTTCAAGCCAAGCTGAAGAACGACGTTATTGAAAAATTGGTTGAAGAAAATAGCCTGGATGTGCCAGCGGCTCTGGTAGATGACGAGATTGGCCGTCTGCAGCAGCAGGCCGTTCAGCAGTTCGGTGGCGGTGCCCAGATGGATCCGTCTAGCCTGCCAAAAGAACTGTTCCAGGAACAGGCCGAGCGTCGCGTCAAAGTTGGCCTGCTGATGAATGAAGTGATCAACAGCGGCGAACTGAAAGCAGACGACGCCCAGGTCCGCACCTACATCGAAGACCAGGCTTCCGTTTACCAGGAACCGCAGCAGGTTATCGATTATTACTACAGCAATCGTGAACTTTTGAACCAAGTTCGTGCTGTGGTTGTTGAAAACGCAGCAATCGACTATATCCTGAGTAAATCCAAGGTGAATGAATCCACCGTAAGTTACCAGGACGCTGTTAAGAACAAGGCGGCGGCACAAGGCTGAATGCCAGTGCCGGCTCTGATGTCGGCAGCATGAGGCAGCAATGAGAGTTGGCGCTTCCTTGGGGGTGCCAACTTTTTTGTTTTTTGAATACCAGGAGTCGAGTCAATGTCAAAGTTTGATGCCAACGGGTCCGCGCCCGATATCATGAACGCCAGCGGTCTGGTTCCTATGGTCGTTGAGCAGTCGGCTCGGGGTGAGCGGTCTTACGATATCTATTCGCGACTGTTGAAAGAGAACGTTATTTTCCTGGTCGGCCAGATTGAAGACCACATGGCCAATCTGATTGTCGCGCAGTTGTTGTTTCTGGAAAGTGAGAACCCGGACAAGGACATCTCTCTCTATATCAACTCACCGGGTGGCTCAGTAACCGCCGGTATGGCCATTTACGACACCATGCAGTTTATCAAGCCCGATGTCAGCACGATGTGCATTGGTCAGGCAGCCAGCATGGGTGCGCTTTTACTGACAGCTGGTGCCAAGGGTAAGCGTTTCTGTCTGCCTAATTCACGGATGATGATTCACCAGCCGCTGGGCGGGTTTCAGGGGCAAGCGTCAGACATTGAAATTCACGCTCGTGAAATTCTGGAAATGAAACAGCGATTGAACGACATCATGGCGTATCATACCGGTCAGCCGCTCGAGGTTGTTGAGAAAGACACCGACCGTGATAACTTCATGAAAGCGGATGACGCTGTTACCTACGGGTTGGTCGATAAAGTCATGCAAAGCCGGAATGCTGGCTGACTGTGATCAAGTTGTTAAAATACCCGTGAAATCAATCGGTTGATCGCGTTTACCAAACAACCACAGTGGTTTCCCTGAAAAAACTTGCAATATCGGGGCTGTGGTTTCATCTTTAATCGAGCAACCGTTACCAATGGAGTAGTTGAATGGCCGACGATAGAACCGGAAAAGGCGAAGACGGTAAGTTGCTGTATTGCTCTTTCTGCGGAAAGAGCCAGCATGAAGTCCGTAAGCTGATAGCCGGGCCTTCGGTGTTCATTTGCGATGAATGTGTCGATTTGTGTAACGACATCATCCGCGAAGAGCTGCAGGACAATGGTCCCAAGCATGAAAGCAGTAAACTGCCGACTCCCGCTGAAATACGTGAAACGCTGGACGAATACGTTATTGGCCAATCGCGCGCCAAAATGGTGCTTTCGGTCGCCGTTTACAATCACTATAAACGCCTGCAGTACGGTGAGCACAACGACGACGTTGAGCTGAGTAAATCCAATATTTTGCTGATCGGCCCAACCGGTAGTGGTAAAACACTGTTAGCTGAAACGCTGGCGCGGATGTTGAATGTGCCATTCACCATCGCCGACGCCACCACACTGACCGAAGCGGGTTACGTAGGTGAAGATGTTGAGAACATCATTCAGAAATTGCTGCAAAAGTGCGACTACGACGTCGATAAAGCGCAGCGAGGCATCGTCTACATCGACGAGATCGACAAGATTTCGCGTAAATCTGATAACCCGTCCATCACCCGCGATGTATCGGGCGAGGGTGTCCAGCAAGCTCTGCTGAAGCTGATTGAAGGGACTGTCGCGTCAGTTCCACCCCAGGGTGGCCGCAAGCACCCCCAGCAGGAATTCCTGCAGGTCGATACCGGTAACATCCTGTTTATTTGCGGTGGTGCCTTTGCCGGGCTTGAGAAAGTGATACGTAACCGGTCCGAGAAAGGCGGTATCGGGTTCAGCGCCACCATGAAAACGAAGGACGAGAGCCGGAACCTGGGCGAAACCATTGCCGACGTTGAGCCGGAAGATCTGGTCAAATACGGTCTGATACCCGAGTTTATCGGTCGTCTGCCAGTTGTGGCCACCTTGACCGAACTGGACGAAGACGCTCTGATTCAGATCCTGACTGAGCCGAAGAACTCCCTTGTCAAGCAGTACCAGAAGTTGTTCGACATGGAAGGCGTGGAGCTGGATTTTCGACTCAGTGCGCTGAAGGCTGTTGCTCACAAAGCCATGGAGCGCAAAACCGGTGCTCGCGGGCTACGTTCCATTCTTGAGAATGTGCTGCTGGATACCATGTACCAGATTCCCTCGGAAACCGGGGTGTCGAAAGTGGTTATCGAAGAGAGCGTTATCAAGGGTGAGTCCGAACCTTTGCTGATCTATGAAACCCAAGACAGCAAAAAAACGGCTGGTGGTCAGCACGACTGATCTGAAAACGGGCTTTAAGCCCGTTTTTTGCTCTGGCTGAGTGTTCTGAAGGCTCCGTTACTCATGTCGGACAGGCAAAAGTTTTATTGCCCTAAGCTCTTGATTTGGTAGGCCCAGCCGCCATTATCATGTCAAATCTGAACAGTTTCCGAGGTTCCCATGGAGCATTCTGACTCCCCGGCAGGCGATCCCATCGTATTACCACTGCTTCCATTGCGAGACGTAGTCGTTTATCCGCACATGGTCATTCCACTGTTTGTTGGTCGTGAGAAATCCATCGCGGCCTTGCAGGCGGCTATGGATGACGGCAAAAAGATATTGCTGGTTGCCCAGCGCAACGCGTCGGATGACGAACCCGACCAGGGTGATCTGTATCACGTAGGCACTCTCGCGACAGTACTGCAATTGTTACGTCTACCCGACGGAACCGTAAAAGTACTGGTCGAAGGCGTCGATCGGGTCAAGATCGACCAGTTGGAAGAGGGTGACGAATTCATTAAAGGCCATGCCAGTCTTATGACTGGCGGGCAGCTTAGTGAGCGCGAGAGCGAGTCGCTGGTTCGCCTGCTGATGTCACAGTTCGACAAATACGTCCAACTGAGCAAGAAAGTACCGTCCGAGGTCATTACCTCATTAAACAGTATTGAAGAGCCGGGTCGACTGGCAGATACCATAGCGGCGCACTTGTCACTGAAGATTGATGAGAAGCAGCAGGTACTGGAACTGTCGGGTGATCGTGACCGAATTGAGCATCTGCTATCGGTTTTGGAATCCGAAATCGATTTGCTGCAAGTCGAGAAGCGCATTCGCGGTCGGGTAAAAAAGCAGATGGAGAAATCCCAGCGCGAGTATTACCTGAACGAACAGATGAAGGCGATTCAAAAAGAGTTGGGCGACCTGGATGAAAGCAACCCTAACGAAATTGAAGAGCTGACCGGTAAGATCGACAACGCTGGCATGCCCAAGGAAGCGCTGGAAAAAGCGAAGGCTGAATTGAACAAGCTGAAAATGATGTCGCCCATGTCGGCGGAATCGTCAGTAGTACGTAATTATCTCGATTGGATGATCAGTGTTCCCTGGTCCAAGAAATCCCGGGTAAGGCACGACCTGAAACGCGCACAGGAAGTCCTGGAAGAAGACCACTATGGACTTGACGAAGTTAAAAAGCGCATCCTTGAATACCTGGCTGTTCAGCAACGGGTGAAGAAGGTTAAAGGGCCCGTTTTGTGCCTGGTCGGACCGCCCGGGGTCGGTAAAACATCGCTGGGCCAGTCGATCGCGCGCGCAACCAACCGGAAATTCGTGCGTATGGCTCTGGGCGGGGTTCGGGATGAATCTGAAATGCGTGGGCATCGTCGAACCTACATCGGTTCCATGCCAGGCAAGGTGGTTCAAAAACTGAGCAAGGTCGGGGTTCGCAACCCACTGTTTCTGCTCGATGAGATCGATAAGATGGGTATGGATCATCGCGGTGATCCGGCCTCTGCATTGCTTGAAATTCTGGATCCGGAACAGAATCACACGTTCAATGATCACTACCTGGAAGTGGATTACGACTTGTCGGACGTGATGTTCATTTGCACGGCCAACTCGATGAACATACCCGGTCCGTTGCTGGATCGCATGGAGATCATCCGGATCCCGGGCTATACCGAAGACGAAAAAGTGGCTATTGCCGAGAAGTATCTGTTGCCGAAACAATTGAAGGCTAATGGATTAAAGGCGAACGAGCTCGATCTGACGACCGATGCGATCAGTGACCTGATTCGCTATTACAGCCGGGAAGCCGGGGTCCGTGGACTTGAACGTGAAATTGCCAAAGTTGCCCGTAAGGTGGTCATGGCGAACGTGCTGGATAAAGAGGCCAGAACAACAACCATTGACGGAGAAAACCTGGAAGAATATTCCGGCGTGCGCAAATACAAGTTTGGGCTGGCCGATAAGGAAAACCAGGTCGGTATGGTCACGGGTCTTGCCTGGACATCGGTTGGCGGCGAGCTCCTGAATCTTGAGGCAACGTCGGTACCCGGAAAGGGCCGAACGGTGCAAACCGGTTCATTGGGCGATGTGATGAAAGAGTCGATTCAGGCTGCGATGACGGTAGTGCGCAGTCGTGCCCAAAGCTTGGGCATTATGCCCAACTTTATTGAGAACCGGGATATCCACGTCCACGTTCCGGAAGGGGCTACCCCCAAGGACGGACCGTCCGCCGGTATTGGCATGGCTACTGCTTTAGTCTCAGTGCTGACCCGAATTCCCGTTAGAGCCGATGTTGCCATGACCGGTGAAATCACTCTTAGAGGCCAGGTATTGCCTATTGGCGGTTTGAAAGAAAAGCTGCTCGCCGCTCGCCGTGGGGGTATAAAAACCGTTATCATCCCTAAGGAAAATGTTAGGGATTTGAAGGAGATACCGGACAATATCAAGAAAGAACTGGATATTCGTCCTGTTGAATGGATAGATGATGTGTTAAATGTAGCTCTGGAGCGGAATCCGACACCATTGACCGATGCCCAGGTGGAAGCGGAAATGGCCAAGACTCGCTCTGAGAACCAGACATCATCTAGCCTCAGCACTCACTAGAACCGCTTGACAGTGGAATTTTGAGGCTGGTATAAAGTGGGTTCGACATGAATCGAATGCACGGGCTGAAAAGCACAGACATATAACAAAACAGGTGCAGGGTGCTTTGGTAAGTGCAATGCCCCGGGAGAATACCCGAGGCATTGCCAGGGACATAAAACTGCATCACAACGAAGTTAAAGGGGAAAAGTGTGAACAAGTCTGAACTGATTGATGCTGTAGCAGCTGCGGCTGACATTCCAAAAGCGGCTGCAGGCCGTGCGCTGGATGCAATGATTGACTCTGTGACTGACACCTTGAAAAGCGGTGATCAGGTCGTACTGGTTGGTTTTGGTACCTTTGGTGTTAAAGAGCGTGCGGCCCGTACCGGTCGTAACCCTCAAACCGGTCAGCCAATCGAAATCAAAGCGGCCAAAGTACCGAGCTTCAAAGCCGGTAAAGCGCTGAAAGACGCCGTAAACTGATTGATGGGCTTCAGGTGAGGGCGTAAGCTTCTCGCCAGAACCCGGTTAGAACCGACAGCGTGTCAGCCCTGATGCGCTTTTTTTTTATCTGAATATCCGTAGTGTCCAGACGGGGTGGGAAGCTAAATGCTCCAGTTTTTCCGTAATGCAGCCAAGGGAGTGACGGGGAAGGTTATTGTCGCCGTAATCGTTGTTGCCTTTGCTTTTTTTGGTGCTGAATCCATTGTCGGCGTTGTCAATAATTCCGACCCGATTGAGGTTAATGGCGAGGGCATCAGCGATGTGCAGGTGCAGAGGCTGGTCCAGGAACGTCAACAGCAATTAATTCAACAACTGGGTGAGAATGCGACCCCGGAATTGTTGAACTCGTCTTTTATACGACAGTCAGTCGTTAACGCGCTGGTCAACGAAGAGATTCAGCGTCAGGCGACGGTCAATCTGGACCTGGCCGTCAGTGAAGAGGCTGTTAATCAAAATATTCTGTCTATCGGTGCATTCCAGTCGAACGGCCGGTTCGACGAAGAGGCCTTTCGTCGGTACATCGCGACCAATGGTTTTACACCTACAACGTTTCGCAGCCAGTTGAGCAGCCAAATTCGACTGGAGCAAATGCAGGCAGGCCTGGTGCGTTCTGCATTTGAACTCGATCGGGATGTCGAGCGGTCGGCCGCGCTGGAGAATCAGCGCCGAGAAGTAACCTATCGCCGCTACAACGCCGAAGATTTTCTTGGTCAGGTTGATGTGTCGGAGCAGGACGTTCAAGCCTACTACGACAGCAACAGTGACCAGTTCTTAAACCCGGAGCAAGTGCAGGTTCGGTATGTTGTGCTCAATCAAAGTGACCTGATACCGGATATGGTGGTGACCGAATCGGATATTGATGCCGAGTACAACCGCTATGTCTCTGACGCCGAGTCAGAAACGCTGCGTGAAGTTGCTCATATCCTGTTCGCAGATGACGACGACCCAATGGCCGCGGCCGAGGAAGCTCGGGCTCGACTCGATGCGGGTGAATCCTTTGCTGACCTGGCCGGCGAGCTGTCTGACGATCCGGGCAGTTCACTGGACGGTGGTTTTCTGGGTGAGCTGAGCGAAGGCCTCTATGTCGATGAGTTCTACGATGCTGGCCAACAACTGCAAAATGTCGGCGATGTGAGTGATCCGGTACAAACGGAGTTTGGGGTACATCTTATTCGCCTGGAAACGCTGGAGCAGGCGAGTGTTGAACCGCTGGACAACGTTCGTGATTCACTTGAACAGGCGGTGCGCGAGCGCAAGGCTCGCGCGGAGTTTGGTTTGCTTGAAACCGAAATGGCCGATATCGCTTTTCAGAGTGACCAGGTTGAAGAGGTCGCTGAATCGTTCAATACCCCGGTCCAAACTTCTGACTGGATAAATCGCAATAGCACCTCAGGTGTTGCTGCTTCGGCTGCGTTTGTGACCGCCGCTTTTTCCGAAACTGTGGTGGATAATGGCCTTATCAGTGACGTTGTTCGGCTTGAAAACGGCGGTCTGGCTGTCCTGCAGCTGGAAGCTTATGAGCCGGAACAGGTTAAGCCCCTGGCCTCCGTACGCGACCAGATTGTTGACATTCTGACCAATGAACAGGCAACAGACCTGGCCGAACAAGCAGCCACGGATGATCTGAGTCAGGTTCGAGCAGAAGGCGCGGTAACCAGTGAGCTATGGGTTGCGCCAACCGTGGTTGATCGTGACAACAGTGAGTTGCCCTCGAATCTGGTGCAGTTCAGCTTTGAAATGCCACGCCCGGCGGCCGGTGGCCTTGCGGTCGAACGGTTCACTGCGGGTGAGACTGTCTACCTGGTCGCTGTTTTATCGGTCACTGAAGGAGAGGTGACTGATGATGTCCGTCAATCGGTTGGTGACTATCTGGCCCAGCGCACCGGCCAGGCCGATTATCAGAGTTTCTTTAACGCTCTGCGCACCTCTGCTGATGTTCAGATCAGTGGTGCACTGTCCCAGTAAGGGAGCAAGCAGTGCCGGCTGTTGCGTTAATTCGCCCTGAGTCGGCTATACTGTGCATTGCAAAGGCCGCCTGAGCGGCCTTTTTTTATGGCGGGAGCCAAACATGAATACACAGCATCAGAAGCTGACCCAGCTACTGGAAGAAAACGCCATTTCAGAAGAAGATTTTGCCTATTGCCTGGGTATTGAACCTGCTCAGGCGATACGGTTGTGTCTTGGCAAAAAGGCGTTAACCCCTAAACTGGCCAGGCAGATTGAACAGACCTTTTCGAAGCCGGCCTATTGGCTGGATGAGGCTCAAACCCAAACGATGACCAACGGGCCAAGTTTTGATCTGTTTGGATAAGCAGGAGAGGCGCCATGAGTCTGGATAAAGGCACAATGCTTAACGCTATTCGGCTGGTAGCGTTTGACGTTGACGGGGTGTTGACTGATGGACGCTTGTATTACGGTGCTGATGGTGAGTCGCAGAAGGTGTTTCATGTTCGGGATGGCGTGGCGCTAAAGGTGCTGCCCGATGTGGGTATTGAAGTCGCTGTCGTATCCGCCAAAGACAGCCCCGCTCTGCGTGCCCGACTCAATGATCTTGGGGTTAAGCATGCTTTTCTGGGGTGTCATGACAAACTGCAGCGCATGCAGACTCTGGCCGGTGAGTTGGCGTTAGCGCCTCATCAGGTAGCCTTTGTCGGCGATGACCTGGTGGACCTGGAGGTCATGAGGTGGTGCGGTTGTGGGCTGGCACCGGCCGATGCTTATAGCCTGGTGCAGGAAAGAGCCGATCAAGTCTTGCCTGTAAAAGGCGGGCAGGGTGTAGCTCGCTGTGTGGCGGATCTGATTCTGAAAGCCCAGGGGCTCTATGAGCAGGCCTATACCCTGGCGGCTGACGCCCATTTTGAACGTCAGCGTGACCCGTCATCCTGACTATGGCCCCGGGCTTCCGGGTTTGCAGAGAATAGTCAGGGCGACGACTGACTGGCAGGCTACCTAGCCGGTAATCAGGTCGGGTTGGGCTTTGATGAAGTCATCCAACGCTTTCATTTGAGCCAGGAAGGGTTTTAACTGCTCCAGTGGCAGTGCGCTGGGGCCGTCGCATCTGGCTTGATCCGGGTCAGGGTGCGATTCGAGGAACAAACCGGCGATTTTTTGAGACATACCCGCCCGCGCCAAATCAGTGACCTGAGCTCTGCGACCGTCGGCCGAATCGGAACGACCCCCGGGTTTTTGCAAGGCATGGGTGACATCGAAGATGACCGGATAGCCGGTTTGTTTCATGATGCCGAAGCCGAGCATATCGACCACCAGGTTATTGTAGCCGAACGACGTGCCGCGCTCGCAGAGGATCAGCTGGTCATTGCCCGCTTCTTCGCATTTGCGCAGGATGTGGGCCATTTCATGTGGGGCCAGAAACTGGGCTTTCTTGATGTTAATGACCGCGCCCGTTTGGGCCATCGCCATGACCAGGTCCGTCTGGCGTGACAGGAAGGCCGGTAGCTGAATGACGTCGGCGACGTCGGCGGCTGGCTGGCACTGATAAGGCTCGTGGACGTCGGTGATCACCGGTACGTTGAAAGTTTGTTTGATCTCCTGCAGTATCTTCAACCCTTCGTCCAGGCCCGGGCCTCGAAAGCCGGCGATCGAACTGCGGTTGGCCTTGTCGAAACTGGCTTTGAACACGTAGGGAATGCCCAGTTCTTCGGTGATCCTGACATAGTGTTCGGCCATGGTCATCGCCAGGTCGCGGCTTTCGATGACGTTGATACCGCCAAACAGAGTAAATGGCTGATCATTGCCGACGGCCAGTTTTTGAACAGATACAACGCGCTGTTGCATAACAGTGTCCCTATTGAATTGGGCTGCCATTGTAGCCGTTGACCGCGAGAAGCTAAACCAGCCCATGCTCTCCCCTGAACTGAAAAACACCATTCAGACCGCATACAGCGTTTATTTAAGCGCACGCGATCTTAAAGCGCGCAGTGGCCAGAAGCACATGCTGGCCCACATTGCCCGTACCCTGTCAGAAGTTGAGCTGTCTGCCGATGGTGAGCGCCAGGGCGCAGCTCCCATTGCTGTGGTGGAGGCGGGAACCGGTACGGGTAAAACGATCGGCTATGCCCTCAGTGCGATCCCGATTGCACAGCATTTTGACAAACGACTGGTCATTGCAACCGCAACTGTTGCCCTTCAGGAACAGGTGGTGCAAAAAGACATTCCCGACATTCTTGCGTCGAGCGGCCTTAGTTTTAACGCAGTTCTGGCTAAGGGGCGTGGCCGTTATCTGTGTTTGCAGCGATTGGAGCAGAGCATTCAAATGCAAGAAGGGGCGGTGACGGCCTTGTCACTGTTCGAAGAAACGATGGCGGAAGATGAAGCCGCTTTGCAGGTCTACAATGACATGCTCGACAAGTTCGGCCGGGGGCAATGGTCGGGCGATCGGGATCAATGGCCAGACCGGCTCGATGATGAGCTCTGGCGCCCGGTGACTTCTACCCATCGCGAGTGCCTGAATCGGCGCTGCCCGCATTTTCAGAATTGCCCGTTCTACGAAACACGCAAGGAGCTGGAAGACGCCGACGTTATTATTGCCAACCACGATCTGGTGATGGCGGATCTGGCGCTCGGAGGCGGTGTTATTCTGCCAGCGCCAGCCCAAACCATTTATGTGTTTGATGAAGGGCATCACCTGCCTGACAAAGGGTTATCGCACTTTGCCAGCCAGTTGCCATTCAAACAGACGTTGAACCAGATAGAAGGCTGGCGCAAGCAATTACCCAAGGTCAGGCTTGAACTGGCCTATGGGGATACCGAAGAGGCTTTGCTCGACCAGGTGGAAGCAGCGATGGGGGATGCTCATCTGTGCCTGACAGACGCCTGGGGAGCGCTGGCGCCGGTTCGGCTTCGGCTCGACGGGCATCTGTCGACGCTGACGGTTCATGACCCGGACTGGCTCGCCCAGACTCAGGCTTTGCTGGCACCCCTTGAGCAACCGCTCAAACAGCTGTGCAATGCGCTATTGCGACTGGATGAGTCGGTTCGAAAGCGACTCTCGACTTCCCAGGACGTCGATGAGAAAGGACGCCTGGAACAAACGCTGCCATTGCTGGGTCGCTGGATGGGGCGTGCCGAACCAGCCCGTGATCTGGTTGTTTCCTGGCTGCAGGAAGACAAGGCGGAAGCACCACCCACGGCTCGCTGGTTCGATAACATCGACCTGCCGGATTACCAGGATCTGGTGCTCAACGCGAGTCCGGTCTCCGCTCAGTCGATTCTGCGCCAACATATCTGGAACCGCTGTTTTGGCGCCATTGTTACGTCGGCCACGCTGACCATCGCCAGTGATTTCAATCGCTTCGCATTGCAGGCTGGTTTGCCGGAACACGCCGGATACCTGCAGGTGTCCAGTCCGTTTGATTATCAGTCTCGTGTCGTGGCGCGTGTCCCGGCGATTGCCTGCGATGGTGGTCTGCGTGAGGCTCACACCAGTGCAATGATTGAAGCGGTTCAGGAGCATCTGCCAACTTCGACTGGAAATCTGGTGTTATTTTCATCGCGTCAGCAAATGAACGAAGTCTATCGCGGGTTGAGTGCAGACTGGCAGGCGCGGGTCACTCTACAGGATGCGTTGCCCAAGAACGCCCTGATTAATCATCATCGTGAGCGGCTTGAAAATGGCCAGGGCTCGACTTTGTTCGGGTTGGCCAGTCTGGCAGAAGGTGTTGATTTACCGGGTAATTATCTGACTCATCTGATGATTGCCAAGCTGCCATTTGCAACACCCGACGACCCCATCCTCTCAACCCTGTCATTGTGGCTGGAACAGCGCGGCTCCAACCCGTTCGCACAGGTGAGCTTGCCTACGGCCATCATTCGGCTGGTTCAGGCCTGTGGCCGATTGATACGCAATGAGTCAGACAGCGGCACGATCTGGTTTATGGACCGCCGGCTGATCGAAAAACGCTATGGCACCCTGGTTCGTCAGTCGCTGCCGGACTATCGCTGGGAGGTCGAGCCTCCCGCACCGCGCTAAGCGGTATGCTCACAGATCCTGCGAATCCAGCAGCGATTGAGACAGGGTGCCTTTTGGCAACTGCATGGTAATGCAGTGCAGGCTGCCGAACTGTTCGATCAGTGTAAGGCAGGGTATGCCTACAACCCTATGGTCCGGGAAGGCTTCAGCCAGCCGCTCCAGCGCGGCGCCATCCTGAGGGACGCTGTAGGTGGGGACCAGTAGAATCTGGTTGGCCACCAGGAAATTAGCGTAAGTCGCTGGCAGGCGTTGCCCTTGCTGGTTGAATTGCGCGTCCGGCCAGGGCAGTTCGATCAGGCGATAAGGGTTGCCACTGGCATCGGTGAACGCCGTGAGCTCACGTTTCATGGCGCTGAACTGTTCAAAGTGCGCATCGTTTTCATCCTGACACCCCTGGAACACCAGAATTCCTTCCGGGGCAAACCGGGCCAGCGTATCGATATGAGCGTCGGTATCATCTCCGGCGAGTGCGCCGTTTTCCAGCCAGAGTATCTGCTGTGACCCGAACCAGGTCTTGAGATGCTTGTCGAGGGTTTGGCGAGAGGTGTCGCCATTACGATTAGGGTTCAGCACACAAGCCGTTGTAGTGAGCAGAGTCCCCCGGCCATCCGATTCGATGCTGCCACCTTCAAGAACCCAGTCGATGCTTTGCATCGGAGCGGCAAATAGGCCTTTGTCACTCATCGTCTGATTCAGGGCGTTGTCGTCAGAGGCATTGAACTTGTCGCCCCAGCCATTGAACCTGAAGTTCAGCAACCTTGGCTGATCATCCTCCAACACGGTGATGGGGCCATGATCACGAGCCCAGGTGTCATTGCCGTCAACCAGAACCAGATGACAACGAGCCTGATTGATTCCATCGCGCTCAAACAAGACCTTGAGACGATCGGTATCAATGCTCGCATGCACCTGGATCACAACATCCTGAGTGTGGCTGAGCGAACTGAGCAGATCGAGGTAAACGTCTTCGGCATCGGCCAGGACGTCGGCCCAATCGCTGTCGGGGTGAGGCCAGGTGATTAGAATGGCGTCCTGCGGATACCATTCTGCGGGCAGGTAGCGTTGGCTCATAGAATTGTTCGTCGCGCCTGAAATAAAAAGGGCAGGCAGTATACAGGCTGTTAATCGGTTTTGCTCGTTTGTGAGCTGCGCATTGACGATCCGTTACATCATCTTGCTGCTAGGAGCTGCGGCTCTGTGCCTGTACTTTAAACATATGCCGGGTCAGCGACTGGCGCTGAGTTTCGTTAAGCGATTGAAACTCAAGATGTACCCGGGTACCCGTACCGTCGGTAACGGCCTCGGCAACTCGGGCGTGGCAGAAAAGCGACAGATAGCTGGGAGAAAAAATCAACGCGATCGCGAGATCCTCTCCGACCGGATGATCGCCCTCCAGCAAACATTGGCAGCCGCCTTCGCTGATGTCGATAGGCTGTGCCTTGAGGTGTTCGGACTGGGTCGTCTGAATATGAAGGTAGCGAGTCATCAACGTCAATTTGGTGTTAAACAAGTCCATTAATTTTCGAGTGGCCGGATCCTTGATCCGTTCCAGAAATTCAGTGAACTGAGCATCCACATTCTCAAATTCCTTCAGTACTGCGACCTGGTGCAATTCAGGAAAGTAGTCGGCAATGGCAGGACGCTTAGGGTCAAAAGCCGTGGCTGTAACGTAGGCTGTGTCTGCGACACGAAAAAATTCCCGGCGATCAGTGTCCATATAGCGCTCCTTGGGGGGCTGGTGATTAACATTGGGCAGGCGGTTCGCCCATGCCACGTTAACCAGTGTAACGAAGACGAAAAGGCCTGGTCTGTACCCCGAGTGTAGCCAAAATGATCTTGGCACGCTCAGGACAGGGTGGTTTAATGCCCGCCATGCTGAATCATATCCCGCTTTTGGTCGGTTTGCGTTATTTGCGTGCCCGCCGCAGAAACCACTTTATCTCCTTTATTTCCGGTGTCTCGATGATCGGTCTGACCCTGGGGGTCATGGTATTGATCATTGTCTTGTCGGTGATGAACGGCTTTGACCGTGAACTTCGAAACCGGATTCTGGGTATGGTTCCCCATGCCACCTTGTCGCAACCGGGTGAGATGACTGACTGGCAGACGGTAGTTGATACGGTAACCGAGCATCCACAAGTACTCGGCGCCAGCCCCTACACGGAAAGCCAGGGCATGTTGGTGGGACGCTCACAAACCAAGGGCGCACTGATCAATGGTGTCGACCCGGCAACTCTGGCTGACGTATCGATTCTACCCAGGCATATGGTGTCCGGGTCGCTCGACCCGCTGGTTGAAGGTGGCTTTGGAATAGTGCTCGGCGACATCATGGCGCGCACACTGGGGGTCGGTATTGGTGACCGGGTAACGATGATGGTGCCTGAAGTGACGGTCAATCTGGCCGGCGTTACTCCCCGATTCAAGCGATTTGAGGTCATCGGTACCTTTTCAGTTGGGGCCGAACTCGACGCCAATCTGGCGGTCGTCCATATGACTGATCTGGGCAGGATTCTGCGCTATGGAGATGCCGTCGACGGCGTTCACCTGAAAGTTGACGATCTCTTCGATGCCAGGCGCATAGGGGTTGAGGCGGGCCGTGAATTAAGCGGGCGCTACCTGGTCAGTGACTGGAGTCGAACCCAGGGTAACCTGTTCCAGGCCATTCAAATGGAAAAACGCATGGTCGGCTTGCTGTTGTTCATGATCGTGGCCGTTGCCGTGTTTAACATCGTGTCGAGTCTGGTCATGATGGTGACCGACAAGCAGGGAGAAATCGCCATCCTGCGCACCCTGGGTGCTCGCACCGGCCAGATCATGGGGATCTTCATTGTGCAGGGTACAGCGATCGGGCTGATCGGCATTTCCCTGGGTGTGGCTTTGGGGGTGTTAGGTGCCTGGACCGTAGCTGACATCATTGCCTGGTTTGAGCAGGTGTTAAATATCCAGTTTCTGAACGCGGAGGTTTATTTTATCAGTTATATACCATCCGAACTGAAGTGGTCCGACGTTCGGCTGATCGCCGTTTCGACCTTCGTGATCAGCGTGCTGGCGACGCTTTACCCGGCCTGGCGGGCTTCACGCATTTCACCGGCGGAGGCCTTGCGTTATGAATCGTGATGTATTGCGGTGCGAATCCGTGGGTCGTTTTTTCAACATGGGCCCCGAACAAGTAAAGGTGTTGCACGACATTAACTTCAGCATTGATCCGGGCGAACTGGTGAGTATTGTCGGCAGCAGCGGATCAGGTAAGACAACCTTGCTGAATTTGCTGGCCGGACTCGACTCACCAAGCGTTGGTGAGGTCTATATGGCAGGCCAGGCCATGTCGACACTGAGTGATCGCCGTCGTGCCCAATTGCGTAACCAGCACATGGGGTTCGTGTTTCAATTCCATCACTTGCTGCCCGAATTCACCGCATTGGAAAACATTCTGTTGCCACAAGTCATTGGTGGAATGAAGGCGACGGATAGCGAACCGAGAGCACTTCAGCTGTTGGAACGTGTCGGCTTGAAGGACAGGGCAAGGCATCGTCCGGCAGAATTATCCGGAGGCGAACGTCAGCGTGTTGCAATAGCACGTGCCCTGATTAACCACCCGCCCGTTGTGTTGATGGATGAGCCAACTGGCAATCTTGATGATACAACGTCAGAGCAGGTTCATGAGTTGATTATGGAGCTGAACCGGGATATGGATTCAAGTTTTATCGTCGTTACGCATAATCAGGATTGGGCCCGGCAAATGCCGAAGCAATACCTGCTTAAACGCGGCCAACTTGAGCTGCGGAGCCACTAGTCAGGGCCGCTAATGGCTTCGTCGCTGTTGTCGTAATCGATTACGGCGACGGCGATTCAGGCGCATTCGCCAATGGTAGAGTCCGCTGATCAGTAAGTAGCCAGTCGGCGCCAGCACCGCCCCACATAACACCCCACCCAGAAAAGTCGGCCAGTACAAATCCAGTAGTAGGGTAGATCCCCATCCATTTTGTTGAATTGTTTCGAAGGCGATCACAGATCGGCCGGATAACTGTGCGCCAAGCCAGTAGGTGCCATAAAATAGCACCGGCATCGTGAATGGATTGCTCAGCCAAACCAGTGCCAGTGCAACCGGCAAGTTTGCCGTAAAAAAAATGGCGGTGAGTGCGGCCAGTGGCATTTGACCGGGAATAGGAAGCAGAGCAACGAACAAGCCAATGGCGAAGGCTCGTGCCACGCTGCGTCGGTTCAAGTGCCATATACCTGGCTCATGTAGCCAATGACCGAACCGGTTAAGGCCGGGCAGTTGTCTAATCTTGTCGGGGTGGGGGATCCATTTTTGCAGGGTACGCCGGGGCATGACAATCAAACGCCAAATATAGATCGATAGTATGCCCGTTTAAAGGAGCCAGCTCTATATGGTCAAGGGTATGACCAGCCTGGCAGCGCTGAGTATTTGCCTGCCCTTACTCTGGTTTTACACAGGGCCCGGGTGGGCCAGCGGATTTGTCGCAGTGATCGTTTTGGCAGTGGCCTGGCGCCAGCCTTTTCTGGCGATGTTGGTCGTGATCTTCGCTGCGATCTTATTGCTTCGACTCGACTACGAGGCGCGCTTTGTCTTGCCCGCGCATTGGCAGCACGACACCGCTGAGCTGACCGTTTGCCTGTCTCAACCGGCCCGGGTGTTCGAGGATTATCAGTCGGCTGTGGGCACAGTGACCGATCAACCCAATGCGCTGAAATTGCGCAGACTGCGGTTCACAGCCGATACCGGTCGTGTCCTGAAGGCGGGCGATTGCATTCAGGGTGACTTTCGTCTGAGAAAGCCGGTTGGCAATCTGGTCCCGGGTCAGTTTAATGCCACGCGCTATTATTTCAGCGAGCGAATCGATGCGCTGGGAAGTCTGCAGGAGCTTCATCAGGTCAGCCAACAGCCGGGCGTTCCGGTTCGGTTACACAATCGGGCCGAGCCCTATTTTCAGCAGTCAGATGCCCACGCAATCTGGTCTGCCCTGAGCCTGGGCTGGTCTTCCAGCCTGCCAGTTAGCCTGGGGGACCTGTTTGAGCAAACACAGTTAAAGCACCTGATGGTCGTCAGTGGCATGCACGTCGGTATGGTCGCAGCCTGGGGATTGATACTCGGCCGTGTTCTTTTGCAATTGCCCGGCATTCCGCTGAATCGAGTATTTCATCTCCAGTTGGTCTGGGTGGCTTTATTGTGCGGTGCTTTTGTCAGCTTGACGGGCTTTGGGTTTCCGGCGGTAAGAGCCTGGGTCATGCTGGCTATTCCACTGATCGCTCTGAGCGTGGGGCGTCGTTTTAACGCGCTGGATGTGCTCGCGTGCGCAGCGGTCGCCATTACTCTGTTCCGCCCCCAGGCCTGGCTTAGTACAGGGGCCTGGCTTAGTTTTTTGCTGGTCGCGATCATCGTTCGATTGGCTCAGCGCTGGTCGCAGCGAGATCATTCAACCGTCTGGCTGGCGTTCAAGCTGCAAGCGACACTGACGTTGCTGATGATCCCGATTACAGCGGCTATGGGGTTCATCTGGCACCCTTTGTCGCTGTTGATCAACGCTTTGATGATTCCGCTGGTGACATTGCTGTTGTTGCCGTGGTCATTGTTAATACTGCTGCTCCCGGATTTGGCCTGGGTCAGCGGGTACGAGTGGACTATTGCCCTGGCGCTTCGCGCGCTGGAGCAGGTGTCACCGCTGCATCAAACAGCTCCAGCCTGGACCTGGTGGCAGATTCTGCTGGTGACGGTGCTGCTTTGGTGGCTGTTAAGCCAGAGTGTAGAACGACCCGTACGCTGGCTGGCTGCGCCATTGATACCAGTGGTGGCATTGGTACTGGGGTCATCCAAGCCTGGCGTTGACGCTTTTCAAATGACGCTCCTGGACGTAGGGCATGGCCAGGCCATGGTGTTGCAATGGCCAGACCAAACCTGGCTTTATGATCTGGCCGGTCAGTGGCAGGACGGTCGGAGCGTTGCTCAGCAACGTCTGGCCCCCTGGTATCGGCGCGAGTCCATAGACCCCGGCGGACTGTTGGTCAGTCATGCCGATACCGACCATGCCGGGGGCGCACACTGGGCTGTCCGGGAATGGCCGAAAGCGATCCGGGTAACCGGAGGTCCAAGGCGACTGGCCACTATGAGTGGGCGGTCTGGTTGGCGAAACTGCCATAGGCCCGAACAAGGGCAGGGCGCTTTCCCGTTTGAATTGATCCCGGTTCCGTCCGCCTTGCAGACCAGCAGCAATGACACCTCTTGCGTCATGTGGATTCCAACATCCGCGGGCGCCGTGCTGATTACGGGTGATGCCAGCAGGACGGTCGAATACTGGTTATTGCAGGCACGACCTGAGCTGTTTCCCGCGGCTGCCATCGTCGTCGGTCATCATGGCAGTCATACGAGCAGCGCAACTGCCTTTCTGGACGCAAGTCCGGACGCGTTGCTGCTGGTCAGTTCGGGAGACCGACACATGCCCCGCTGGCCCAATCCGGATCTGGTGGCATATACCGAGCGCCATGGCCGCGTGCTGCACAACACGGCCGACCGGGGGACCTTTACTCTTAAGGTTGATGAGGGGCGGATGCACCTGGCTGATTATCGATCTGCATATCGAAAACGCTGGCTTAAATGAGAATTATTTCACAACCTGTTTTAAAGCCATGTTCTGGCGGAAACAGTATGGTAAATTACGCCGGAGTCTATGGAGGTACGCTAAGTGTTTGAAATTATTAAAGCCGGGGGTTGGTTGATGGTCCCCATCGTTTTGTGTTCCATCATTGCCATCGCCATTACGGTTGAGCGTTACTGGGCGTTGCGCGTGGCCAAGGTTATGCCCAAGGATCAATTGCCGAAAGTCTGGATGTGGATCAAGAACCACGAACTGGACTCTGGCAAGATCAAGGAACTGAAAAGTGGCAGCCTGTTTGGTTATATTCTGTCGTCCGGTTTGACCGCATCCAAGCACGGCCGGGAAGCCATGAAAGATGCCATTCAGGAATCGGGCAACCATGTCGCTCATGAAATGGAAAAGTTCCTGAGCACGCTCGGGACCATAGCCGCCATTGCACCTCTGCTCGGATTACTGGGTACGGTGCTGGGCATGATTGAAGTGTTCACCGCTATCATGGTTCAGGGCAGTGGCAACACCGGTGTTCTGGCTGGTGGCATCTCCCAGGCACTGATTACCACAGCTGCCGGTTTGAGCGTGGCGATCCCGGCAGTCATATTCCACCGGGCGCTGACCCGTCGGGTTGATGATCTGCTGATCATCATGGAACAGGACAGTGCCAAACTGGTAGATGCCATTCATTCCGATGCCAAGTCGAGCTGACGGGAGCCGCCCATGCGATTCAGACGCAGCCGCCAGGAAGAAGTACAGGTCAATTTAACGCCACTGATTGATGTCGTCTTTTTGCTGTTGATATTCTTTATGGTATCCACCACTTTTACCCGCGAAACTCAGTTGCAGATTGATCTGCCGGAAAGCAGCAGTGATGCGGTGCTCGGGGATGAACGCCCGATTGAAATTCAGGTCGACGCACAGGGCCAGTATGCGGTGAATAATACCCCCTTGTTGCGCTCGGATACCGAATCTCTTAAGCAGGCGCTTGCCGAAATGGCCGGTGCCAGCAGGGATACCACCGTTATTATCACCGGAGATGCTCAGGCGCCGCATCAGGCGATGGTCTTTGTTCTGGATGCGGTGGGTCAAATGGGCTTTTATCGGGTCAGTTACGCCACCCAGGTTCCGGAAAGTCCCTGATTGATGGCACCGGCGAGCAGCAAATGAACTTTTGGTATCGTCAACACCTGACATGGTTGGCCCGGTTGTTGATACCGCTGAGCTGGCTAGTCGGGGCGATTGCCCGACGCCGGTTTCGTCAACGCCACCCCGGCAACTATGGCGTACCGGTTCTGGTGGTCGGCAACCTCAGCGTGGGTGGAACCGGGAAGTCTCCCGCCATTCAGGCTCTGGTGTCCCATTTGCAAAGTCGCGGAATGCGTTGCGGTATCGTGTCGAGAGGATACGGCGGTCGCAGTCATCATTACCCACTCTCCATTACGTCAGACACAGACGCCAGCCAGTGCGGCGATGAACCCAAGGCCCTGTCACAACAATTGGGCTGTCCTGTTGTGGTCGATCCGGATCGCGACAGGGCCGTGCGTTATCTGGTCAGCCAGCATTCGCTGGATGCTGTGATCAGTGATGATGGTTTGCAGCATTATCGTATGGGACGAGATTTTGAGCTGGTGATGATCGATGGCATACGTGGCCTGGGCAATACTCGATTGTTGCCAGCGGGTCCTTTGCGTGAGCCTGTCAGCCGGTTAACAACTGTGCAGTGGCGAGTTGCAAAGGGCCAAAAGCCAGCCGATCTCCGTGTCGATGGGGTGCTGACCCTCAACCCACAATGGCCGGTCAATGCGCAGGGAGACTTGCTGCCAAAGTCCAGTGAGATACGCGCCTGTGCTGGTATTGGCTACCCGGAAGGCTTTTATCGCCAGTTGGCGGACCAGGGCTTCACCGTCAAGGAAACCCAATCACCGGGTGATCATCGACCGGTGTCGTCTGATTGGTTGGCAGACCCAAGCTTGCCACTGGTGTTAACGGAAAAAGATACCATTAAACTGACGACACCCTGGCCAGCGCATTGTTATGTCGTCAGGCTGCGGCCTGAATTGCCCTTCAACTTGCTGGGCACCATTGAATCTGCCCTCAGGAGTAAGCAAAGATGGCAACCATAATCATGATACCCGCCCGATACAGCTCCAGTCGGTTGCCGGGCAAACCCTTGTTGGACATTGAAGGGCGGCCTATGGTGGTTAGGGTGGCTATGGCGGTGCAGGCCTGCGGTGCCGACCAGGTCGTTGTCGCAACCGATGATGAGCGCATACGCCGTGTTGTTTCCGATTCCGGATTTACGGCGGTCATGACCCGGCCTGACCACCCGTCAGGTACCGATCGGCTGCAGGAGACTGCGGAACACCTCGGGCTGCAACCCAATGACATTATCGTCAATGTACAGGGCGATGAACCACTGATGCCGGTCGACAATGTGTTGCAAGTCGTTCGCTTGCTGGAACAGAACCCCAATGCTCAGGTTGCCACTCTTTACGAACCGATAACCACTCTGGCCATGGTAGCCAATCCCAACGCGGTAAAGCTGATTCAGCGTCAGGATGGTGAGGTAATGTACTTCAGCCGGGCCGGTATTCCATACGATCGGGATGCGACTCAGACAACACCCGGGGACATCTGGAAACGACACATTGGTCTCTATGCCTACCGCAAAAGTGCACTGGATGCTTTCGTTGGCTGGCCTGAAAGCTTGCTGGAACGGCTGGAGAAGCTTGAGCAACTGCGTTTTATGGACAACGGTGCCATTATTGTAGCGGACCAGGCCGCAAAACCCGTCCCGGCGGGCGTTGATACTCAAGCCGACCTGGATGCTGTTCGTGCCCTGTTTGCCAGGGAGGTTATATGACTCACCCTCGTCAGGCCAAAACCTCTGTTCTTTTTGTCTGTCTGGGGAATATTTGCCGGTCGCCAACGGCCCAGGCGGTGTTTGAGGCTCAACTGGCTAGCTCCGCACTGGCCGGTCAGGTTGAGGTTGATTCTGCGGGCACCGCGGCCTACCACCTCGGCAAGGCACCCGATCCACGCAGTCGGGCTGCTGCCCGCGAACGAGGTTATGACCTGGATAACCTCAGAGCCCGACAGGTTAGCTTTGAAGACTTTCTGCGGTTTGATTACATTCTGGCTATGGACGCTGATAACCTGACTCAGTTAGAGGCGATGGCACCCGAGTCCCCTAGGGCGTCACTGGCATTGTTTCTGGACTTTGCGGCTCGCTCCAACAAACGGGAAGTTCCCGATCCTTATTTTGGCGGAGAAGATGGTTTTGAAACGGTACTGGATCTGTGTGAACAGGCTAGCCGGGGTTTGCTGATGCAACTGCAGTCTGCAACGCGATGAGTATTGATCCGCAACCACAGTTTGACCTCTCTTTTAACAACACATTGGGCGTTCCTGCAAGGGCCGCCTGGTATGCTGAACTCCACGAGGCCAGTGATTTACCGCTACTGGTGCGCTGGGCCAAAGAACACGACATGGCCGTACGCGCACTCGGTGGTGGTAGTAACCTGGTAATGCACGAGCAAGTCAGTGGTCTGACGATCAAAGTTTCGATTCGCGGAAAAACCCGGATCGATTCAGGCTCGAGCCGCCAGCGCTGGCGTTTGGGGGCAGGGGAGTCCTGGCATGAAACCGTTGTTGATCTTATTGAGCAGGGGGGCTCTGGTGTTGAAAACCTGGCGCTGATTCCGGGTACAGTGGGGGCTGCTCCTGTTCAGAACATCGGCGCTTATGGCGTGGAGCTGGCCGACTGCCTATATCGGGTCGAAGCCTATGACACGCAAGAAAATCAGTGGCGACAGTTTACCCGGGAGGCCTGCGAGTTTGGCTATCGGGACAGCGTGTTCAAACAACAGGAAAACCGATTCATCATCACAGCGGTTGAACTGGATCTCGACCAGGAGTTTCAACCCCGTCTGTCCTATGGGCCATTGCAGGAACTGGCCAACCTACCAGACTTGAATGCCCGGGACGTACTGGCCAAAGTGATCGAAGTCAGACAGTCACGTCTGCCTGATCCGATGGTTCTGCCTAATGCAGGCAGTTTTTTTAAGAATCCGGTTATTACTTCCGAAACTTATAGCGCGCTCGTAAAAAACCACCCTAATCTGGTGGTTTACGCACAGCCCGGGGGTTGGAAACTGGCTGCTGGCTGGTTGATTGATCAGTGTGGTTTGCGCGGGCAAAGCAACGTTGATGGCGTTGGGTGCTACGAGCATCAGGCGCTGGTGTTGGTTAACCCGAAACGCGCGCCAGCGGCATCGATTCAGGCCTGGCAGGCGTTAGTTCAAGGCGCGGTTCTGGAGCGCTTCGGGGTAGAGCTTGAGCCTGAACCGCGTTTCTGGGCCTGAGGCGGATGCATTGCAATAAGGCTTTGCTGGCACACTGACGGATCCCATTGTCTGGTCGTGGTAATCGCCCATAAAAAAACCGGCCTTGGCCGGTTTTTTTATACTGTGCAAGAAAGAAACAGTTACTTGTCTTGCTGTTCTGCCATCTTGCGTCGACGGACTTCACGCGGATCATTCGGTGCACGTGATGCCGGCTTCGCTAGCGCTTCCTCGGCTTCCTCCTCAGCGGCGGCGGGTTGTTCGGTTTCCGCCGCTTCCGGCGCCTGCTCTGATTCATTCGCAGCAGGCTCTTCCGTCGTCGTTTGGCCTGGCTCAGCGATGACTTCTGTCTCAGCCCGACCCTGGTTGACGGTCTGGCCTTCGGGTTCCTGTGCCTCAGGGGTGTCCTGAGCTTGCACCTCAGACGACTCGGGCGCCGATTTCACCGCTGCTGTTGCCTCATCTGCTACCGGTTCTTCAGCAGCATCAACGGTGGCCACGCTAGCCGGACTTTCGACGTTTTCTTCAACGCTGGCATCCATTTTTTCAGCATCAACTGTCGGTTTACTTTGAGCTGAATCAGATTCGGCTGAAGCATGATCTTCTTTACCACTGGCGTCAGCGGGTGCCGCAGTGTCTTCCGTGTTGATGACTTCGTGTTCAACACGGGGATTGGGCGACTCTTCCAGTTTTGAGGGTTCGCTGTGTCCTGCGTCCGCCGACTCAACCTGTTTTGCGCTGGCATCAGACGGCTTTGCTTCCGCTTCTGACGGGGCTTCAGCAATAACCTCGTTGGAGCCGGCGGCTTCATCGGCTCTGACTTTGGCAGCAGCACGTGCGTCGTCAGCAGATTTGGTGCTGATCATCTCAATCACTGTTTCGATATCGCTGATGACTTCACCGGGCTTTTCCGGATTGGGTCGCTTGCTGGCATTCTTACTGATGCCGCGAACCTGACGATTCTTGCCCACTTCAGCCAGAGGAACACGTCCGGTGCTGTCATCCCGCTCTTCACGGCGTTTCATTTGTGGCTGGCGTGGACGGCGATCGTTCTGGCTCTCACCTGAATCAGCACTGGTTTCCGTTGACGGCGCCGGGTCTTTAACTGGCTGTTTGGTCTCTTTGGCCGTTGCATCAGGTGTCGCCGCAACAGCATCGCGATCACGCGAGCCCCGGCCCGAGTTTCGGCCAGCGCCACGAGAAGCGCCACCGTCACGGTTCGAGTCCCGGTTGTTGTCACGATTACCTTCACGATTGCCGTCACGGGCGGTATCACGACCCGATTCACGTCCGCCGTCACGATTACGATTGCGGTTGTTCCTGTTTGGACTGCGACGGCTACCACGATTGTCATCGCGTTGACGTGAACGACTGTCAGGCTTGCGTTCAGTAGCGGGCTTTTCCGGCTTCTTGGCTGCTTCGTCAGACCCCAGCAACTGGCTAACCCAGCCGCCCAGACGTGAGAAGAGTCCTTTGCCTTCCGAGCGCTGCTTTTCAACGGCCGTTTCAGCCGCTGCACGGGCTGGTTTGGCCGCTGGCGTATCGGCGCTGGCTTCGGGCGCAGAAGGTGGCACCGGAGCTCGCGGGGTGACCTGCAGACTTGAAATAGCGGCTTCCTGAGGCTTGGTTTGAGCTTCCAGAACCGTTTCGGTTTCAGAAGGTTTCTCTTCCAGTTTCAGGGCATAGCTGGGCTCGGCGTTAACCAGGGTTTCGTCGTCATCCCGCAGGCGCACAACTTCATAGTGTGGCGTCTCCATCTGCGTGTTGGGTACGATCAGAACGTGCACTTTCTGACGACGCTCAACATCGAATATGGCTTCGCGTTTTTCATTCAGCAGGAAGGTCGCCACGGTCAAAGGCACAATGGCACGAATTTGAGCTGTACGTTCTTTCAGTGACTCTTCTTCGATCAAACGCAGAATAGCCAGTGACAGGGATTTTACGTCACGAATGATGCCGTGGCCGTTACAGCGAGGGCATACGATGCCACTGGTTTCGCCCAGGGAAGGTCGCAGACGCTGGCGAGACATTTCCAAAAGTCCAAAACGCGACAGTCGGCCCACTTGAACGCGGGCGCGGTCTGGGGAGGTCGCATCCTTGATGCGCGCTTCTACTTCCCGTTGATGCTTGGACTGGTTCATGTCGATAAAGTCGATGACCACCAGGCCACCCATATCACGCAAACGCAGTTGGCGGGCAATTTCTTCGGCCGCTTCCAGGTTGGTGTGAAAAGCCGTCTCTTCGATATCAACGCCCTTGGTCGAACGACTGGAGTTAATGTCGATCGACACCAGCGCTTCCGTTGGGTCAATAACGATCGAACCGCCGCTGGGCAGTTTTACTTCGCGCTGAAAGGCACTTTCGATCTGGGCTTCAATCTGGTAACGATTGAACAGCGGGACCGGATCTTCATAGAGCTTCAGTTTACTCTGGTAGTTCGGCATAACTTTCTGCACGAAGTCCAGGGCGTATTGATAGGCATCTTTACTGTCGATCAGGACCTCACCAATATCCTGGCGCAGATAGTCACGGATTGCGCGCAAAATAACGTTGCTTTCCTGCAGAATCAGGAAGGGTGCAGAGCGACCTTCAGAAGCCTGTTTGATGGAATCCCAGAGTTGTATCAGATAATCCAGATCCCATTGCAATTCTTCGGCGCTGCGGCCGATACCCGCAGTACGCACAATACAACCCATACCATCGGGAATGGTGACACCCTGCAGGGCTTCCCGAATCTGGGCACGTTCATCGCCTTCGATCCGACGGGATATACCGCCTGCACGCGGATTGTTGGGCATCAAGACCAGATAGCGGCCAGCCAGGCTGACCATCGTGGTCAGGGCGGCACCCTTGTTGCCGCGCTCTTCCTTATCGACCTGAACAATGACTTCAGTGCCTTCTTTGACCAACTCGCGAATGTTCGCACGAGAGGACATATTGGCATCGACAAAGTATTCCCGGGCGATTTCCTTCAGTGGCAGAAAGCCGTGGCGTTCGGCACCGAAATCAACGAAGGCGGCTTCAAGGCTGGGTTCTACGCGGGTGATTTTGCCTTTGTAGATGTTGGCTTTCTTCTGCTCACGAAAGCCGGTTTCTATATCCAGGTCGTAGAGTTTCTGGCCGTCGACCAGGGCAACCCTCAGTTCTTCTGACTGGGTTGCGTTGATTAACATTCTTTTCATTGAGGAACGATACTCTGTAATAAAGCATGGGTGACAGAGCAGCAAGGGCAGGGATACAGGCGGGCGAACACCGATAGAAATCGGTAACACACAGGTCGGTGCAGGCGACAACGCCAGCACAGTGGATCGGTGTTTTCCATTAACTATGGGGAAACGGACAGAGTCTTAAGGGGATGCCTGCTCTATTTAGAAGCACTTGCGCGTTTGTGGTGAAGTGCTTTCTTCCATATGACCCCATCGTCATACGCTGTTTCAAACTGTACTTGCTGCCCAACCGATTCTTAAGTTGCACGTAACGTCGGTGCAACAGGTTGGGGGGACTGCCCCTTGCCGCCTGTGTGGTCTCTGGGCGGTAGGATGATCAGAATCCCAGCACGGGACAGTGTAGCAGTAGACTCCCGGTTGAACAATCACTAAGCGGGGTAGGCGATGTGGCCACCTGGGGCATACTATGAAGCCTCCTTTCGTGAACCGACAGCTGATATAATTACCCCGGAAACTTACCGTAGTGAGTACCTTAATAAAGCCGGGTACTTTTACATACAGGATACCGGTATGGGTGAAGCAGGGCATTGTGGCAAACGTTGAATTGTATGAAGTTGAAGAAGACCGGGCCGGTCAGCGCATTGATAATTTCTTAATCGGGCACTGGAAGTCCGTACCCAAGAGTCGGGTCTATCGGGTGTTGCGCAAGGGTGAAGTGCGCGTCAATGGCAAGCGAATCAAGCCGGAGTACCGACTCGAGGCCGGGGACACCATCCGTATCCCTCCAGTTCGAATCGCCGAGAAGGCGATTAATACGGCCGTTCCAAGCCAATCACTGCGCCATCAACTTGATAAAGCCATACTCTATGAAGATGATGTGCTGGTTGCATTGAACAAGCCTCACGGACTGGCTGTGCACGGAGGGTCAGGCATTTCACTGGGGCTTATTGAGTCTTACCGGATCATCCGGCCCGAGTTGAAGTTTGTTGAGTTGGTCCATCGGCTCGACCGGGATACCTCCGGAGTAGTGCTCATTGCCAAGAAACGCTCGGCGCTGAAGGCATTGCAAGAGGTCTTTCGGCACAAAACCGAGGTAAAGAAGGTGTATTGGTGTCTGGTGCATGGCCACTGGCCCGAAGACCGGCACATGATTGATGTACCCTTGCGCAAGAACGAAGCTCAGGGTGGAGAACGTATTGTGACTGTTGCACCGGATGGCAAGCCGTCGCAGACCCGATTTCGGTTGCTGAAGGCATTCACCCGGTGCAGTTGGGTGGAGGCGCAGCCAATTACCGGCCGTACTCATCAGATAAGGGTGCACGCTCTACATGCAGGGCATCCTATTCTGGGCGATTCCAAGTACCAGTCGAGCCGCGCCGAATCGGTTGCTCGCGATCTGGGTCTGGGACGATTGTTTTTACATGCAGCGCAACTGACCGTGCCACACCCGGTGTCAGGAGAGCTGTTAACCCTCAAAGCACCGCTGGATCCTTTGCTGGAAAAGCTGCTGACCTCTTTGGCAGCGACAGATGACATTGAGTCACCCTGAACCAACCCGGTCACTGACAGGAAACTGAACGAATGTTTGGAAAAAACCCTCAACAGGAGTCGTCTGACGACTCCTGGGCTGGCTCCCGCAAAGAGTGGCAGCTCATCGAAAAAGTTGTGATGGCCAATACCGCCGAGCTGAAAAAGCAACGGCGCTGGGGCATCGTGTTCAAATTGCTCACCTTTATTTACCTCTTCGCCCTGTTATGGCTGTTTATCAGCAACAGCAATATTGGGGGTCTGGTTCCGGAAAAAACTGGTGGGCATACGGCCATAGTCGATGTGCGCGGCTTGATCGCCCAGAGCGAACCGGCGAATGCGGATGCTATCGTCACCTCGTTGCGCAATGCCGTTAAGCACAGTGACACCCGGGCTGTTATTGTTCGTATTAACAGCGGCGGCGGCAGCCCGGTGCAGTCAGCCTATGTGTATGACGAAATTCAACGCTTGCGGGGCTTGCATGAAGACATACCGATTCATGCTGTAATTGCCGATACCGGGGCCAGCGGCGCTTACTACATTGCGTCGGCGACAGAGAATATTTATGCCAATGGATCCAGTTTGGTGGGCTCTATTGGTGTAACGGCGGCCAGCTTTGGTTTTGAGGAGTTGATCGGCAAGCTCGGTATTGAGCGTCGTTCTTTTGCATCGGGCGAACACAAGACGTTTCTGGATCCGTTTCAACCGGTTGATCCTGAAGAGCGGGTTTTGTTTGAAACCCTGCTGGATAACGTGCACCAGCAGTTCATCGCAGATGTTAGGGAAGGGCGCGGAGATCGACTGGTCACCGATAATGAAAAGTTGTTCTCTGGCCTGGTTTGGACTGGCGCCCAGGCTTTGGAGCTGGGTCTCGTTGACGGCCTGAAATCGACGTCCGAACTTGCCCGTGAACTGGGTTATCCAAATACCGTTGATTTCACGCTCAGGCAGTCACCATTGCAACAGTTTGCCCGCAATCTGGGGATTTCTGTGGCTGAAACCCTGGTCAAGCTCGGTGCGACCGAGTCGATTCAGCTTCGTTAACCGGGTCGGCGTAGGTTGAAGGTTAAGGCAGGAAATATCCTGCCTCACGCAGTTTGTTGGCCAGGGAGATCAGGGGCAAACCAATCAGCGCGTTGGGGTCATCGCTGCGAACCGATTGAAACAGGGTAATCCCCAGCGCTTCAACCTTGAAACTGCCCGCACAATCCAGCGGGCTCTCTTTCTCAATGTAGCGATCGATTTCCGCTCGGGTCAGGTCTCGAAAAATCACCTCAGTTGTTACCACCCAGGCGTCCTCAATGGGACCGGCGAGCGCTACACCACTGTAAAATGTCAGTGAGTTGCCAGAGCAGCGAGACAGTTGATCGACGGCGCGAGCAACGCTGCCCGGCTTGCCCAGCAGGTTGCCCTGGCCGTCTGCGGCGGTTTGATCACTGCCGATGATCAGGCAGTTCGGGTGGGAACCCGTCAGGCTGAGAGCTTTACCCCGGGCCAGGCGAAGAGCCAGGTCAAAAGGCGTTTCACCCGGCAACGGCGTCTCATCCATGTCGGGCCGGGCTTGCTCAAAGGGCAGATCCAGAGTGGCCAGGCGTTCCGCCCGGTAAGGAGAGGTTGAGGCCAGTACGACCCTTGGTAACATGGGCTAGTTCCTTTTTGATTGGAGTTGTGGAGGCGAATCAGGTGAATTCTGCCTTGCAGCCTACTGGTTATCAGCCATTTGCGCCAAAAAGCCTTTGACTTGAACGGTCTCATCCGTATCATACCGCGCCTATGTCGATATCCGAGCTCCCAGAACGCGTTGACGCCTATAAGTTGGCTGATCAGGGCCCCCAGAATTTGGAGGGTACTGTGCCGTCGACCCGGTTGTTGCGCCTGTCGGAATCGGTGCTCAGACTGGATACGCAGTTCAATGCCCATTTGAACTTCGATCGGGATGCCGAGCACCGTCGTATCGTCAGGGGTGATGTGTCCGGGCAGGTAGTGCTCGAATGCCAGCGATGTCTGCAGCCGGTATCGGTCGCGCTGGATGGCCATTTTACCATGGCTGTGGTGTACAACGATGAAATGGCGAAAGCATTGCCCGCTGACATTGACCCGTTGATGTTGCTGCCAGACGAACCCCTGGTTGTAGCGGAGCTGGTAGAAGATGAGTTGTTGCTGTGCTTGCCAATGCATGCGATGCATGACGACGGTGAGTGTCAGATCCAGACAGAATTTAAACCGGATGACGCCGAGGCTGAACAAGCCCCGGTTAAAGACAATCCGTTTAAGGTATTGGAATCTCTGAAGAGATCCTGACTGATTCACAGTGATGGTTGGCCTATAACCGGGCCAAGCGCTTAGCACCTTCACTGATATTTTAAGTGTCCTATTTAGGAGGCCCCGGCCATGGCAGTTCAGAAAAGCAAGAAGACCCGTTCACGTCGCGGAATGCGTCGCTCGCACGATGCATTGACGACGACCGCTCTGGCGGTAGATCCAACCAGCGGTGAAACTCACCGTCGTCACCATGTCTCGCCTGACGGCTTTTACAAAGGCCGTAAAGTCGTCGCTGAAGCGGACGTCGAGTAACACTCATTGGCTGTTCTAGCCATTGATCTTGAGGGAGGGGATTTCGGCCCCTCCCATTTGCTTCCCGCCTGTATTCAGTTCTTCCGGAACCACCCCGGCCATAGTGGTCTTTTATTGGGCGCTTCAAGCCTCCAAGCCTCCATGTCGTCGTTACCCGCCAATCTTCGCTTTAAACCCTGTGCCGGTGCTTTACCCACCAAGCTGAACCCTGGCCGCCTGTTACGCAATGAGTACGGCAGCAGCATCGAACAAGCCGTGACTGAGCTCAGCCGGCACCGCGTGGATGCTGTGGTCTCATCCGAGCACACAGGCATTCTCATGGCATTGCTTCATCGCTATGGCCGGGTTCACCCCGCGCTGGATCGGCCGGTTCTGGTCAGTTGGGTGCCTACATCCAAAGACGCTATGTTAATGCTTGATCTGGGTGCCTCATTTTCCGCGACATCGGGCCAGTTGATCGGATTTGCCGCCGTTGGTGTGGCCATCGCCTCTGGCCAGTTGGGGCATAAGCCCCGCCTGGCATTGCTCAACCTCGGGGTTGAAGCAAACAAGGGCCCACACGCCATTCGACAAGCCAGCGAACAGCTGGCGCGCTGGCCGGACATTGACTACCGTGGTTTTGTTGAGGCGGGCGAGGTCTTTCATGGCAATCTGGATTTGGTCATTACCGATGGTTTTACCGGGAACGCGGTTATTAAAGCGGCCGAGGGCACCCTGGATCTTACGTTAGGTGCCATACGACAGGTGCTGAGCCGGGACTTGACCGGAAAGATACTGGGGCGCCTGTTGCGGAATCGATTGAGACCGGTCATGCATCAACTTGACCCCCGGCGCAGCAATGGAGCGCTGCTCGCCGGTACCGATATGACGGTGATAAAAAGTCATGGCGACGCCACCGGAGCCGCTTTTCAGGCGGCATTGAGCCGTGCCATTGAGGCAAGCGAAGGCCGCTGGTGTCAATCGATATTGGCACAACTCGATGCTCTGCCTGAGCGAGAAGTGGCCGGTTCGTGACCTTTGCGGGCTAACATCTGCTTTCATGTGTCAACAATGAGAGTCTTGTTGTTCCCGGAATTCATAAATGTTTTAACAGGGTTCGCCTTTACTGAGCGCTTGTTGCGACCATAATGCACGCCACTGGAAAGCTCAGTTGTGCCGCTTTAAACGGTCTGACCGCCAACAAGTTGAGCCTTCATAACAGTTGAGCCTTCATAACAACAGGAACGCATCTCATGAGCCAAAAACTCGCCTTCGTATTTCCCGGACAGGGATCTCAGCAGGTTGGTATGCTGTCCGATCTGGCAGAGCAGTACCCACTGATCCAGGAGACCTTTGCAGAGGCCTCGAGCGCTATCGGTTACGATTTATGGGCGCTCGTCAGTGACGGGCCCGCTGAAGCCCTGAACACAACCGAAAAGACGCAACCAGCCCTGTTGACCGCGAGCATTGCCTTGTGGCGCCTGTGGCAGGCTGAGGGCGGGACGCAGCCTGATTACCTGGCCGGGCACAGTCTCGGGGAATATTCTGCCCTGGTTGCGGCGGGTGTTTTGCCGTTGGCGGATGCCGTCGTGCTCGTTGAAAAACGGGGTCAGCTGATGCAGGCGGCGGTACCTGCGGGGCAGGGCAGTATGGCAGCTATACTGGGGCTGGATGATCAGGCTGTCGTCGACGGTTGTGCCCAGGCTGCCGGAGATGACGTGGTTGAAGCCGTTAACTTCAATACGCCCGGTCAGGTTGTTATTGCCGGCTCGGTGGCCGCTGTTGATCGCGCCATCGAGGTTCTGAAAGCCGCTGGCGCCAAGCGGGCGATGCCACTGCCGGTTAGCGTTCCGTCGCATTGCTCTTTGATGAAGAATGCGGCAACCCAGTTATCCGGGCATCTGGATACGCTTAATTGGCACAATGCTCAATTGCCTATCATTCAGAATGTGTCGGCTACGGCCGAAGCCAACGCTGATGCGCTCAAACAGAATTTGGTTGAGCAACTGTACCGCCCGGTCTTGTGGTCGCAGTCTGTCGCCGAACTGGTCCGGCTCGGTGTCACTGAAACCATAGAGTGTGGCCCGGGAAAAGTCTTGTCTGGTTTGAACAAGCGCATCGAGAAAACACTGACCTTGTCGGCCCTCGGGTCGCTGGCAGCCTTTCAGGAACGCATAGGGAGTGACGCATGAGCGACAACAAGTGGGTTTTGATCACCGGTGCCAGCCGCGGCATTGGCGCAGCCATTGCCGAAACGCTTGGCCGCCAGGGGTATCGAATTGCCGGAACCGCCACCTCTGAATCAGGTGCACAGGCCATTACTGAGCGACTGCAGGCGGCGGGCATCGACGGTCGCGGTTACACACTCGATGTCACCAGCCCGGAATCAATCGAGCAGTTGATGGCCGAATTGAAAGCGGAAGAGGCTACGCCCGAAGTCCTGATCAACAATGCGGGCATCACTAAGGATAACCTCTTTTTGCGCATGAAAGAGCTCGAATGGGACTCGGTTATCGACACCAATCTGTCTTCGGCCTATCGTATGAGCAAAGCGGTGATGAAATCGATGACGCGGGCCCGTTTTGGCCGTATTGTGAACGTTTCGTCGGTGGTCGCTTCCATGGGTAACGCGGGTCAGGCAAACTACTGCGCGGCCAAGGCCGGACTCGAAGGGTTCACTCGATCATTGGCGCGGGAAGTCGGTTCGCGTAATATCACGGTCAACGCAGTGGCTCCGGGTTTTATTCAGACCGATATGACACATGATCTGCCAGAAGCAACGCGAGACGCCCTGCTCAAGCAGGTGCCCCTGGGCCGTCTGGGAGATCCGAATGAAATTGCCGCTGCCGTGGCGTTCCTGGTCAGTGATCAGGCTTCGTACATCACGGGTGAAACATTGCACGTGAACGGTGGCATGTACATGGGTTGACCGGCCAGTTTTGACTTGCCGGCAACGAATAACGTTTAATACACTAAATCGCACCTTGAAGTGCAATTCCAAGTAGGGAGTGTTCGTAATGAGCAACATTGAAGATCGTGTAAAGAAAATCGTCTGTGAACAGCTGGGCGCAAAAGAAGAAGACGTAACTGCAAAGGCGTCTTTCGTAGACGACCTGGGTGCTGACTCTCTGGACACCGTTAACCTGGTGATGGCTCTGGAAGAAGAGTTTGAAACCGAGATTCCGGACGAAGAGTCTGAGAAGCTGGGTACTGTTCAGGACGCGATCGACTACATCAACGCCCACCTGGGCTAAGTGCGGTAGCCTTACGGCTATACCGCTCTGGATTCAAGCCGTATTGTCGTCAGACAGTACGGCTTTTTATTTGGAGAACACTATGTCACGTCGAAGAGTCGTTGTGACCGGTCTGGGTTGTCTTAGCCCGCTGGGGAATGATGTTGCTTCTACCTGGTCCGGCATTCTGGCCGGTAAGAGCGGGGCGTCCAGAATCGAGAAGTTCGATACTGAGAAATTCACCACGAATTTTGCCTGTATGGTGAAAGGGTTTGATCCTGCTCAATACATCAACCCCAAAGACACCAAGAAAATGGATGGGTTTATCCAGTACGGCTATGCCGCAGCCAAAGAAGCCATCAGAGACTCGGGCATCGAAGCCACCGAAAGTAATGCCCATCGTATTGGCCTGGCCATTGGCGCCGGGATTGGAGGGTTGGATACCATTGAACGCAATCACGATGCCCTGAATAAATCCGGTCCGCGTCGGGTCTCGCCGTTCTTCGTACCCTCAGCCATTATCAATATGATCGCTGGTTATTTATCGATCGACTACGGATTTAAAGGGCCCAACATCGCCATTACGACTGCATGCACCACTGGAACTCATAACATCGGCTACGCTGGCCGGACGATCGCCTATGGCGATGCCGATGTGATGGTGGCCGGTGGCGCTGAAATGGCCTCCACACCTCTGGGTATTGCTGGCTTTGGTGCAGCCCGGGCGCTGTCGACCAGAAACGATGATCCGGGCAGAGCCAGTCGCCCCTGGGATCAGGATCGTGATGGCTTTGTGCTGGGTGATGGCGCGGGTGTTTTGGTGCTTGAAGAATACGAGCATGCCAAGGCGCGGGGCGCTACCATTTATGCCGAACTTACCGGCTTTGGCATGAGCGGTGATGCCTATCACATGACCTCGCCGCCCGAAACTGGCGCCGGTGCCTGCGCTTCGATGCGCAACGCCGTTCTGGATGCGAAGCTGAACCCGCTTGATGTGAACTACATTAACGCGCACGGCACCTCTACTCCGGCTGGTGACAAGGCTGAGACCCAGGCTGCGAAATCGCTCTATGGCGCTGACGCTGACAAGATTGTCATGAGTTCTACCAAATCGATGATTGGCCATCTGTTGGGCGCTGCAGGTGCAGTGGAAGCTATTTTTTCCGTGCTCGCCATTCGGGATCAGGTAGCGCCTCCAACCATCAACCTGGATAACCCAAGCGAAGGGTGCGATCTGGACTATGTGCCGCATACGGCCCGTGAAATGCCCATCCAGCATGCCTTGTCGAACTCGTTCGGATTTGGCGGTACCAACGGTACCCTGATCTTCAGTAAGGTGTAGGACGCGTCGGTGCAGCAAGGGGCCTCAGCCTATCTGGTTTGGCCCCTTATCTGTTGATTTTGTGTTGTCGAACACAAGCCGAACTGGGCGATATGTCTGGTATCGGGTACACTGATCGATGACTTCTACGCGTCTGAATCCCATGCTAGCCTGCCTGCTTAACAGTCGATCAACCGACCAACTGCCACTTCCAAGCCGGATGCTGGCCTTTGGTGATGGCTTGTTTGAAACCTGCCTGGTTACTGACCGGGGGCTTAGGTTTGCTGATGATCACCTGCACAGACTGGAAGAAGGCATCGGACGATTGCACCTGGCCTGGTCTGATCTGGATCGTCAGCGATTGTTCGACGATATTGATGCCTTGATCAAACCCGTTCGGGCGCCCGCCGTTCTCAAGATCATTCTAGGCAGACAAGCGGCAGGCAGGGGGTACGATTACGACCCTGAAACGCAACAGACCGACCGGCTGCTGCAGCTGTTTGAATATCAGCCGGCTCCCTGGTACAAAACCGGAGCCCGACTGGTTACGTCGACCATACCGGCCTCGGTCAATCCTGCCCTGGCGGGCGTCAAGCATTTGAATCGTCTGGATTCCGTGCTGGCCCGACAAAACGCCCGAAAGCACCAGGCTGAAGAAGCCCTGTTGTGTGATGATCAGGGATGGGTGGTTGAAGGCAGCATGAGCAATCTGTTTTATCGCCGCCACGGACGCTGGTTTACACCGGCATTAGCAAGAGCTGGCGTGAACGGCATTATTCGGCGACGCTGGCTGCGCTCAGGAAACGGCGCCCTTCAGGTGGCCGATATCAAGCCAGACGACCTTAGCCACTGTGAGGCACTCCTGATCGGAAATGCACTCATGGGTGTGGTCCGGGTAACCCACCTTAACAATGTCCCGTTAGCCTTAGCTGGCGAGGATGATCTGGCTTCCATACACACCCGAATTGGATTGAATCTTGATTAAACGACTGATAGTTATCGCAGTACTGCTGGTATTCGGAGCGGGATTTGGGGCTGTTTTTTACATCAAAGATCGAATCGACGCGCCAATGGCGTTTGCCGATCCTGAACACTATACGGTACCGTCTGGTGCATCACTCAGACGCGTTTTGAACGATTTTGAAGCAAACGGATGGATTGAATACGCCCGTGCGCACGAATTGTGGTTGCGCTACCAGGAACAAACCGCCATCCAACGGGGTGAATACCGGCTGATGCCTGGGGATACCAGCAGTGTCGCCATCAACCGCATGATTGAAGGGCAGAAAATCCAATACAGCGTACAGTTCATCGAAGGGTGGACCTTTCGGCAGTTCCTGACAACACTGACTGCCAATGAAGCAATCAAACACACCCTCATGGGCATGGATACAGAAGCCGTACTTGAAACACTGGACATTGACCAACAACACCCTGAGGGATGGTTTTTCCCGGATACATACCTGTTTGAACGGGGCACCTCCGATGTCGACATCCTCCGACGAGCACACCAGCGAATGCAACAAGAGCTGACTCAGGCCTGGGAAAACCGGTCTGAAACTACGCAGGTGAATACGCCTTACGAGGCCCTGATTCTAGCGTCAATCATCGAACGGGAAACGGGTGCCGCCTTTGAACGTCCCCAAATCGCCGGAGTTTTTTCCCGTCGACTGGCTCAGAATATGCGATTGCAGACCGACCCAACCATCATCTACGGGCTGGGTGACGATTTCAGTGGCAATCTGACGCGAAGCCATCTGCGTCAGGATACACCTTACAACACCTATACTCGCAGTGGTTTGCCGCCAACACCGATTGCAAACCCGGGGCGCGGTGCGCTTGAAGCGGCAGTTGACCCGGCCGAAGGCACCACTCTGTTCTTTGTTGCCCGTGGAGACGGTACCCATCAGTTCTCAGACACTTACGAGCAACATAATGAAGCGGTGCGTCAATACCAGCGGTTTCAACGCCGGGACGACTACCGCTCAGCCCCTCCGGTAGATGAGCAGGGAGATGGGTCGTGAAGCCTCAGTTTATTTCCATTGAAGGGCTCGAAGGGGCTGGCAAATCTACCCAACGGGATGTTTTGGCCGCTTGGGTCACTAAGCACTCAGGGCCGCCTATGGTCACGCGCGAACCCGGTGGCACCGTTATGGCCGAACAGATCCGGAGTGTTTTATTGGCGCATCATGATGAGCCAGTTGATGTCTGGACCGAGCTGTTATTGGTGTTTGCTGCCCGGCGTCAGCACTTGAGTACCGCCATCAGGCCGGCCCTGACCAATGGCCAGTGGGTGGTGAGCGATCGGTTCACCGACGCCAGCTACGCATACCAGGGCGGGGGGCGTGGCATTCCCTGGGAGCACATCGTTGATTTGGAGAGCCGGGTGCTTGAGGGTTTCAAGCCCGATCTGACGCTCTGGCTGGATTGTCCCGCAGAGGTTGGGCTGGCACGCGCGCGACAACGAGGTGAGCTGGATCGGATCGAGACAGAAGACGTCGACTTCTTCGAACGTTGCCGTACAGCCTATGAACGCCGTTGCAGTGAAGACCCGGGGCGCATCATCCGGCTCGATGCGACCGGGACCATTGCCTCGGTCAGTGCTGCTGTAATACATGCGCTTGAGGCTCACTATTCATGATAGAACTGCCGGTCTGGACACACCCCATAGTCGGGCAGATTGCAGAAAGCTATGCCCGTCAACGGCTGCCACACGCCTTGATGCTGGTCGGCAGAGAAGGCGATGGATTGTCATTATTGGGCGACTTCCTGCGCCGCGGATTGCTGTGTAAACAGGGGGGGATCAAACCCTGTGGTCAATGCAAATCCTGTCTGTTAGTGCATGCGGGTGCGCACCCGGATAGCCGGGTCCTCGAGCCGGAAGGCAAGAGCCTGACCATCAAGGTGGATCAGATTCGGGGGATAGCTGATTTCATGCATGAAACTCCCCAGCAAGGCGGCAACAAGGTCATTCGTCTGACTCACAGTGAAAAGATGAATAATGCAGCGGCCAACGCCGTATTAAAAATGCTGGAAGAGCCCACCCCCAATACTTATCTGATTCTGGAGAGCAGTTCGCTGTCGCGCATGCTGCCTACGGTCAGGTCCCGTTGTCGGCTTTACAAGCTTGAGCAACCTGGTCACGACCAAGCCCATCAGTGGCTGACTGATAACGGCATTGAGCAACCGGAGCAACGCCTTGCAATGGCTGATGGTGCCCCTCTGGCCGCTAGCCGGATTAGTAATGAGGCCATAGATCAATGGCACCGTCAGGTCAGTTGTTTTTTGCAGGAGCGAAATTTCACGGCACTGGCGGCATTTATTCAACAACAAGACCCCCTGACGCTGCTCAATCAGACGTTACTTTGGGTCGATACGGCTATTCGTCGGCTGAACCGACAAACGGCGCCGGTACCAGAGCGTGATGAAGATCTCGTCCAGGCACTGCAAGGGCTACCAACGGTGTCGCTTTTTCGCTTTAGAGACTATATTGTGCAGTTAAAGCAGGGCTTGCAGCAGCAGGCAAACCTGAATCAACAGATGTGGAGCGAGCAATTATCGGCTCGCTGGCTGGAAATGACAGGACACGCATGAATCCAAAACTCGGTGGGCCGCGCAATGGCATCTTGTCACTGACGATGAAAGACAAGGCGGTGCTATACGCTGCGTACATGCCCTTTGTAAAAAATGGTGGTCTGTTTATCGCCACCAATAAAAAATTCAATCTGGGTGATGATGTTTTTCTGTTGCTCAATCTGATGGAAGAGCCAGAAAAAATACCCGTGGCAGGCAAGGTCATCTGGGTAACCCCCCGTGGGGCCCAGGGTAACCGGGCAACCGGTATTGGCGTTCAGTTCAGTAAAAAGAACGAATTGGCCAAAGACAAGATTGAAACCTATCTGGCCGGTGCGCTTAACTCCGAAAAACCCACGCATACCATGTAAACAGGAAGTGCTGCGGGCCTTTCACTGGTCAACAGCGTAGCCGCCGTTTATTCTCTTCTGCGACTGACGAGCAAGACCATGTTCAGGCCCATAGCCAGCGTTTCCGATCAGCACCCTACCGAGGCTGCCATTTTAAGCTCGGCGTTGAACCTGTTCATGCTCGTGGGCGAAGACCAGGTGTCAGTGACCCGCCTTATTCAAACCGCTGCCATTAGCCGCTCTGTCTTTTATCACTACTTCAGTAGCAAGGACGATGTCTACGCCGCCTTGCTACTGAATGACGAGTTGGGTCTGAGTCCACTGTTCAGGCAATGCCGTGAAAACCCCGAGCTTGGCATTGCACACCTGATGAGAGAGTTTCTTAACTATCGAATGCAATCTATTGATAATTATGGACTTTTTCTGAGACTTGAAAGTCACCTGAACTCGGTGGATTGCCAACTCGAACGCTTTCAGCAGTGGCAACGCTTGCGCCACAATCACGTCGAACTGTTTACCGAGCTGGCGCGCCAGCAGTGGGGTGTGGAGTCGCATCAGGATGACGATGACCTGCGCTATCTGTACACCCTAGTCTGGTTACTGGCCGATGGCATGGTCTCACTGAGAAACAACCCAATGTATCTGGAGCTGGTTCAGGACAGGCGAGGTTTCAAGCGTTTTCTGACCCGCCTGGCCGAACTGGCCGGAACCCGAGGACCGCTATAATGCGACTGGATGAATTGCTCAAACAGATTGGTGATCAGTCATTCCCGCCGGTAGAAAAGTGGACGCCTGACTTTTGCGGTGATCTCGATATGGTCATTCACCGTTCTGGCCAATGGTCCTACCAGGGCTCGCCCATTGGTCGTCCGGCTATGGTCCGCCTGTTTGCATCCATTCTGAAGCGAGAGGAGGGTCGGTACTTTCTGGTGACACCCGTTGAAAAGGTCGGCATTCGGGTAGAGGCCACGCCCTTTGTGGCGGTGTCGGCCGAATTCCTGGGTGATACCTGGATTGTGACTAACAACCTTGGGGAGCAGCAGCCGCTGGATGCCTCACATCCACTGGAGATCAACGATCCGTCTGGTGAGCCCGTCATGCTGTGGCGACGGAATCTGCCTGCACGCATTCACCAGAATGTGATGTACCAATGGCAAACCCGGGCGCTGGAAACAGCGCAGCCAGACAGCCAGGGGCACCTGTGGCTGAACAGTGGGGAATCCCGGTTTTTGCTGGCGAAGCTGGATAGAACCGAAGGCGAGTAGGGCTGGGGTTCTGACTGTTCAGTCAGCCCCAGGCCTTTGGTAAACCCTACATATTAGGATAAGTCGGACCGCCAGCGCCTTCAGGGGTCACCCAGTTGATGTTTTGAGCCGGGTCCTTGATGTCGCAGGTTTTGCAGTGCACGCAATTCTGCGCATTGATCTGAAAACGCTGCTCGCCTGCTTCATCTTCAACCACTTCGTACACCCCTGCCGGGCAGTAACGCTGTGCGGGTTCGGCGTACTTCGGCAGGTTGCTGGCCAGCGGAACAGAGGGGTCGGCCAGTTTCAGATGCACTGGCTGATCTTCCTCATGGTTGGTGTTCGATACAAAGACCGAACTCAACTTGTCGAAGCTCAGCACACCATCCGGTTTTGGGTAGCTCAGTTGCGGGCAGTCACTGGCCAGCTTGGTCTGCGCATAATCGGGTACTGTGTCCTGCATGGTCCAGGGCAGCTTACCGCGAAACAGGTTGATGTCGATAAAGGCATAAGCCGAACCGAGTAAATTACCGAACTTGTGTTGAGCCGGGCCGAAATTACGTTGCTGATGCAGTTCCTGATATGCCCAGGACTGCTCGAACGCCGCGGCGTATTCGGTCAGATCCTGACCGGCCTGCCAGTCACTGCTGGCGCGCTTGAGGATCACATCAGCCGCGACCATGCCTGATTTCATGGCAGTGTGGCTGCCTTTAATCTTGGCAAAGTTCAGCGTGCCCGCGTCACAACCGATCAGCAGGCCACCCGGGAAATGCATTTTGGGCAAGCTTTGCAGGCCGCCCTTGGCAATGGCCCGTGCACCGTAGGAGACGCGTTTGCCGTTCTTCAGGGTGTCGGCGAACAGCGGATGATGTTTCATGCGCTGAAATTCATCAAAAGGGCTCAGGTAGGGGTTCTGATAACCCAGATCAGTGATCAGCCCCAGCACTACCTGGTTGTTCTCGATGTGGTACATAAAAGAACCACCGTGAGCGCCATGTTCTGCCAGCGGCCAGCCTGCGGTATGCACCACCTTGCCCGGCTGGTGAACCGAGGGGTCAACGTCCCACAGCTCCTTGATACCCAGGCCATAATGCTGCGGATTTTTGTCGGCATCGAGCTTGAATGTCCGGATCAGGGATTTTCCCAGATGACCGCGTGCACCTTCAGCGAACAAGGTGGTTTTGGCGCGCAGTTCCATGCCGGGCATATAGCCATCTTTCTCGGAGCCGTCGGCTGCTACGCCCATGTCTCCGGTGATGATGCCCTGAACGGAACCGTCTTCTGCGTACAGAACGTCAGCCGCGGCAAAGCCGGGAAAGATCTCGACGCCCAGGCTTTCTGCCTGTTCTGCGAGCCAGCGACACAGGTTCCCCAGGCTGATGATGTAGTTGCCCTGGTTATGCATGGTGGCCGGAACAAAGGCGCCCGGCACTTTGATGCCTGCTTTCTCATTTCGAAGCAAATAGATGTCATCGCCGGTAACAGCGGTGTTCAGTGGAGCCCCCTTGTCTTTCCAGTCGGGGATCAGCTCATTCAGGGCGCGTGGTTCAAATACCGCACCGGAGAGAATATGGGCACCGACTTCGGACCCCTTTTCCACGACACAGACGGATAATTCCTGACCAGAGTCGGCGGCGCCTTGCATCAGCCGGATGGCTGCAGACAGACCTGCCGGGCCTGCACCGACAACAACAACGTCAAATTCCATGGATTCGCGTTCCATAGGGACCTCCTGAACGAATTACCGGGGCGAACGGCCCGGTAACTGGGCTTTGCGGCAACCAGAGAGTGCAACAGGGTAGTCGACAACCCATCCGGGTACTCGCAGACGATTGTAATGATCGAAAATGGCGCCATATTTAGCGCAACGACTGCGATCAATACGAAGACTGTGCAGCCTTACCATCCCGATTTGGCCCCGAGTTTACCTGCACAACCGGAAAAATTAAAACAACTGTTTGAAATTTTCGTTTAAAACGGATTAAATGTTGGCCCTGTGCGGTTGCGAACGCCATGGCCTGGCAATAAACCGCCAACCCAAAACTTCGACCGTCAATTCGACTGTCACCTGACCATGAGGACACGAGACCACTATGAAAATTCTGGTTCCGGTAAAGCGTGTTGTGGACTACAACGTCAAAGTCCGCGTCAAGCCAGACAACAGTGATGTGGATCTGGCCAATGTGAAAATGGACATGAATCCATTCTGCGAAATTGCCGTCGAAGAAGCCGTGCGACTGAAAGAGCAGGGCACCGCCACCGAAATTGTGGTTGTATCGATTGGTGAGGCCAAGGCAGAGGAACAACTGCGCAAGGCCATGGCACTGGGTGCCGATCGCGGTATCCTGATCACAACCGACGAAGCGCCAAGCTCACTGGGTGTCGCGAAATTGCTAAAAGCTGTTGTCGATGAAGAACAGCCGGGCCTGGTATTGCTGGGCAAGCAATCGATCGACAGCGACAACAATCAGACCGGCCAGATGCTGGCTGCACTGACTGGCATGGCGCAAGGTACCTTTGCCAGCCAGCTGTTGATTGACGGCGAAAAAGCCCAGGTAACCCGGGAAATCGATGGGGGCTTGCAAACACTGTCTCTAAACCTGCCCGCCATTGTGACGACTGATCTGCGCCTGAACGAGCCACGGTACGCCAAACTGCCCGATATTATGAAGGCCAAGCGTAAACCGCTCGACAAGAAAACCGCAGCGGATTACGGGGTTACGCTCAACAACAGCGTCAAGATGCTCCGGGTCGAGCCACCTGCAGAGCGCCAGGGGGGCATCACAGTAAGCTCGGTTGCCGAGTTGGTCGACAAACTGAAAAACGAAGCGAAGGTGCTGTCATGAGTATTCTGATCATAGCTGAACACGATAACGCATCGCTGGCCCCGGTCACGTCTCACGTAGTGACCGCTGCTGCTGAAATCGGAGGCTCCATCGACGTACTGGTCGCCGGTTCCGGCGCCCAGTCGGTAGCCGATGAAGCCGCCAAGCTGTCTGGCGTTAGCAAGGTTTTATTTGCCGATGACGCTGCTTACGGTCATCAGTTGGCAGAAAACCTGGCTGATCTGGTTGCTGAGCTCGGCAAGGAATACAGCCACATACTGGCGCCGGCGACGACCAACGGTAAAAACATGATGCCACGCCTGGCGGCTCTGCTGGATGTAGAGCAAATTTCAGACATCCTTAGTGTGGAATCCCCCGATACCTTCAAGCGCCCCATCTATGCAGGTAATGCCATCGCCACTGTGCAGTCGAGTGACACCATTAAAGTGATTACCGTGCGTGGTACCGCCTTTGACGCCTGTGCGCTCGACGGCTCGGCTCCGATTGAAACGGTAACCGGTGGTCACGACAAAGGCATCAGTGCTTTTGTCGGTGAAGATCTGGCCAAATCGGATCGTCCGGAACTGACCGCTGCACGCATCGTCGTATCCGGTGGTCGCGGCATGCAAAACGGTGATAATTTCAAGTTGCTCTACACCCTGGCTGATAAGTTGGACGCAGCCGTGGGTGCATCGCGCGCTGCCGTTGACGCAGGCTTTGTCCCCAATGATATGCAAGTGGGTCAGACTGGTAAGATCGTCGCGCCCGACCTGTACATCGCCGTTGGCATTTCCGGTCAGATTCAGCATTTGGCCGGGATGAAAGACAGCAAGGTCATTGTTGCTATCAATAAGGATGAAGATGCGCCCATCTTCCAGGTGGCCGACTACGGTCTTGTGGCCGACCTGTTTGATGCCTTGCCAGAGTTTGAAAAAGCACTCTGAAGAAGTCGTCAGATCGACTTTCGAAAACCCGGCCTTGCCGGGTTTTTTTATGGTCGCTCATCATGGATGTCGGATGACGGATTGCTCCGGTGGGAAATTGGCTCTGGTTGGCCGAAAACCCAATTGAAACAAGCACCCTACGGTTGGGCGGCGGGCCAACAGAGGGTATAGTGGCGGTCTTTGCAGGGCGCAGCGGCGTCGGATGAATATCTATGAGTTGGTTTTTCACGCCACAGCACAAGGCGCAAAAAGATCGCGCGATTCTGAAGCGAATCGATGAAACCCTGAGTCGGCAAGGGTTGCCCAGTGCTGTTTTGCATTTTGTGGTGTTTCTGTTGCTGGAGTGGCAGTGGCTGTCAGTTGGCCCGACGCCCAATGCCAGCTATGTCTTTGGATTGGCATTGGTGATTATGGCCGCCTGGCGGTTTATCATGATTGCTCAGTTTTCCGACTGGTATGCCAGAGGTCCGGCTCGCTGGCGCGATACCTTTATTCTGTCCGGTTTTCTGCACGCCGGTGTTTGGACGGCGTATCTGGTTTACCGGCTGGACGGGCCCGAGCATCCAATTGCGTTGCTCGGCTTGCTCTATACCTTGTCAGTTGCCGCCGGCGGGACCTTTGTTTACTCCCTATATGGTCGCACCGTGCGGGTGTATTTGGCGGTTCTGCTGCTACCCATGGGTCTCTTTTATCTGTTTCGATCTGATACTGCGGGTCACCTGTGGATCGGGCTTGCTTTTATAGCGGTCTATTTTTATCTCGTCAGTACCGCCGGTCGAGTTTCGGAGCTGGTCTGGAGTTTTCTGACTCATAATCATGAACTCAAAATGCGTCTCAAGGCGCTGGAAGAAGCCCGCGAAGAAAACGTATTGCAGGCGACCACCAACCGGCGTTTTGTTAACCAGCTGTTGCATCGGGTTAAGACCCCGTTGAGTGGGTTGCTGGGGGTGCTGGGCATGCTCAGTCACGATGAGCAGTCGACGGAACATCAGGGCATGCTCAATATTGCCCGTCGCAGTGGACGTTCCATACTGGATCTGGTGACGGATCTGGAGGCGTTTATTGAGCAGCGGGATCAGTCCCGCGTGCCTCAGTCGATTGTGTTTAATCTGCGCAAGACACTCGAACACGCCCTGTCTGATATGGGCAGCAAGGCCCATGAGCATGGCCTGGAATTGGCCTATTTGTATCACCCATCAGTGCCGGAGCGCATAGAGCTGGACCCTCAGTGGCTGTCCAACGCCTTTCGCCGGTTGCTGGATTTTACGCTCGACAGTGCGGAGGAGGGTGAGATTACCGTCCGAATCGCGATGGAAAGTGCCTCGGAACAGGAGCAGGATCATTTGCTCCTGTCGTTCTATTTCATCAACACTGAGGTCAGTGACGAGGATTTGCGCGCCGCCATTAACCGCAACATGAACACTCTGCCTGAAGACGAAGACGTATCTGACCAATTGACGCTCATGGTCGCTGCGGCCCAGTTCAAGTCGATGAACGCCAAGCTCACGGTGTCGTCAAAACAGGACCTGAGAAAAATCGTGGTTTCCCTGCCTATTCAGGCAAGCTCGCAGCAAGCCAGTTCCTTTCGCCCGGCCAAATACATGGCGGGGCGCTCTATTACCCTGGTCGACCTGAGCCCGGTGACCGAGCGCGCGCTCAGTGCGGAGTTCTATAGCTGGGATATGACCGTATCGACCTGGACGATGGAACGGCTGTTGGACGGCGAGCTGATTCAGCCAACCGATTTCATTCTGATCAATCTGCCGGTCGAAGATGCCCGGGCGCAGAGTTACCTGGAACAAGTAAAGCTACTACAAAGCCGGTTGCAAACTCAGGCACCACAGACCACTGTATTCCTCTATGCATCTCAGTTGCAGCGTGGCTTGCTGGCCGACATGGACCTTGGTTTTCGATTTATCGAGAAGCCGGCCACCCGGGATGAATTGCTGCAGATGCTGCGGCAGTCCCACGATGCAACCCGGGTAGACGCCAGCGCTGAATATCGCTGTGACCATGTGCGTGTTTTGCTGGCTGAAGACAATATGGTCAATCAAAAGGTCGTGGTACGGCTGCTCAAGCGTATGGGTGCACAGGTTGATACCTGCGTAAACGGACTGGAAGCGTCGCAACAGGCGATTCAGGACCCGCCCTACAACCTGGTCATCATGGACTGCCTGATGCCCCGTATGGACGGGCTGGAAGCAACCCGAATCATTCGGCATAAAGAAATGGACACCGGAACGCATTTGCCGATCATCGCGCTTACCGGTGAAGATACGCCGGAACAGGAACGAGCCTGTCTGGCTGCCGGAATGGACGATTTTATGACCAAACCGGTGACCTATGAGAACCTGATCACACTGATTCAGCGATGGGTAGGTTGATACCGCCGGAATGAATGATATTCTTCCGCAAATTCAAATGGTTACAGTTCGGCGCCTAGGTCGGGTTGATCACCGGGCTGGCAGCCGTCAGCGGTGAATCCGGCACACGACGGACTACAGTACAGGACACAGCAATGAATGCGGTACCCCAGGGCGTTACGGAGCGACGCCTGCCATTCACATTCGCCAAACGCCATGGTGTGGTAATCGACTACGACCACGCAGATGGCCCACGCCTGTTGTACCGGCCCGATGTGAATCTGAACGCTTTGCAGGAAGCGCAGCGCCTGATGCAGGGCGTTTTCCCGCACATGCAGGTTAACGAACAGGAATTTTCCGAGTATCTGAACCGCGCTTATCACACCGACTCCGACGATGCGATGCAAATGGTCGAGGGGCTGGGCGATACCATGGATCTGAGTTCTCTGGCCGATTCAGTGCCGGAAACCGAAGACCTGATGGAGCAGGAAGATGACGCACCCATCATCCGGCTGATTAACGCCATTCTCTCAGAGGCGATCCGCGAACAGGCTTCCGACATTCATATTGAAACTTACGAAAAACGCCTGTCGATCCGGTTTCGGGTTGACGGTGTCTTGCGGGAAGTGGTGCAGCCCAAAAGAGCGTTGGCGCCGTTGCTGGTCTCCCGAATAAAGGTCATGTCACGTCTGGATATTGCCGAAAAACGGGTGCCCCAGGATGGCCGTATCGCGTTGCGGGTGGCTGGCCGGGAAGTGGACCTGCGGGTGTCCACCATACCTTCCAACCATGGTGAACGCGTGGTATTGCGGTTGCTCGATAAGCAGGCAGGGCGATTGGACGTCAATCAGCTCGGGCTGAATCCACGCGATCTGAAGACCATTACTGATCTGATTCAACGCCCCCATGGCATTATCCTGGTCACCGGGCCAACAGGCTCGGGTAAAACCACAACGTTGTACGCGGCACTGCAATCGCTTAACAGCCACAGTCGCAACATCATGACGGTAGAAGACCCCATTGAATACAGCTTACCGGGCGTCGGGCAAACCCAGGTCAACGCCAAGGTTGATATGACTTTTGCGCGGGGGCTGCGCGCTATATTACGCCAGGACCCGGATGTGGTGATGATCGGTGAGATTCGCGACTACGAGACGGCCGATATTGCTGTTCAGGCCAGTTTGACCGGTCACCTTGTGTTGTCGACCCTGCACACCAACAGTGCGACCGGGGCCGTTACCCGCCTGCAGGACATGGGCATTGAGCCTTTCTTGCTGGCGTCCAGTCTGATCGGTCTGGTTTCACAGCGACTGGTTCGCACTCTGTGCCCTGACTGTAAAACGGCTTACCACCCGGACGAAGCCGAGTGCGAGTTTCTGGGCGTGCCCATTGACGCCAAACACACCATTTATCACGCTGCCGGCTGTCCGGCGTGCAAGAGCACGGGCTATCGCGGTCGGCTGGGCCTGTACGAATTCATCCGGGTCGATGAGGGTCTGCGCCAGCTGGTTCACGACCGGGCCGGTGATATCGACCTGGAGCGCCATGCCCGCACTCTATCGCCCAGTATATTGCAGGACGGAAAAGACAAAGTGCTCAAAGGCCTCACTACCGTCGAGGAAGTACTGCGCGTGTATCGGAGCTACTGAGTATGGCGGCGTTTGAATACGCGGCGCTCGATGCCAAAGGCAAGCGCCGGAAAGGCGTGATCGAAGCGGACAGCAGCCGTCAGGTTCGTCAGCAACTGCGCGATAAGGGCTGGTTCCCGGTCGATGTAGAGATGACGCAAAAGCAGCAATCCCGGTCGGCGGGCCTGTTTGGCGGCCCCTCGGTATCGGTGGCTGATCTGGCATTACTGACGCGACAACTGTCGACCCTGGTTGCCTCTGGTATGCCGTTGGAAGAGTGCATCCGCGCGGTGGCGGAACAATCAGAACGGGCCCGGGTGCGCAGTCTGATGCTCGGCGTTCGGGCGCGGGTGATGGAAGGATACAGCCTGGCCAAGGCCCTGAGCGATTTTCCGCGCGCCTTCCCACCGCTGTACCGGGCAACGGTAGACGCCGGCGAACACAGCGGCCATCTCGACCGGGTGATGATGCGTTTGGCCGACTATATGGAAGACCAGCAGCGCACCCGGAAACAAGTTCAGATGTCGTCAATCTACCCGGCATTTCTGACCTTGGTAGCGGTTGGCATTGTGGTGTTTCTGCTCAATTCTGTGGTGCCCGACATTGTTGGGGTGTTTTCCTCAACGGGCGAAGCCTTGCCCGGGCCGACCCGGGCGTTACTGGCCGCCAGCGAGTGGATACAGAACTGGTGGCTGGTGTCTTGTCTGGTCATTGTGGCCATGGTGATCGCGCTGCTGATCTGGAACCGGGCGCCACGCCGGCGCAGGGTGACGCATCGGGTATTGTTGCGCTTGCCATTAATTGGTCGTGTATCGCGAGGCTTTAATACGGCCCGCTTTATTAGCACGGTGGCCATTCTCTCCGGTTCCGGGGTGCCGTTGGTCGAGGCCATGCGCATCTCGTCCGAGGTGGTTACCAATCTTGAAATTCAGGCTCGCGTAAAGGAAGCCGCTTTACGGGTGTCGGAAGGCGGCAGCCTGGGTAAGGCCCTGGCCGACGCCGGGCATTTTCGGCCCATGATGTTGCACATGATCGCCAGCGGCGAAGCCAGTGGCGAGCTGGACAGCATGTTGCAGCGTACCGCCGATGCCGAAGATCAGCAGGTCAAGGAACTCATCACCACCATACTCGGGCTTTTCGAGCCCCTGATGGTGTTATTGATGGGGGGTATTGTACTGATCATTGTACTGGCGATCGTACTGCCCATAATGGAAATGAACAGCTTTGTAGGTTAGGACACAATGATGAAAAGCAAACTGAACACACGCAAGCGGAACCTTGGCCAACAACAGGGTTTTACGCTGATTGAATTGATGGTGGTGCTGGTTATTCTCGGCGTCCTCTTTGGTCTGGTTGTTCCCAACGTCACCGGCCGGGGCGACGAAGCCCGGGTAACGGGCGCGAAAACGGACATCAAGACCATTGAGAATGCGCTTGAGACTTACCGTTTGCACAACTCACATTATCCGTCGACGGACCAGGGGCTTGATGCCCTGGTTGCCAAGCCGTCTGGTAACCCGGAGCCGCGCAATTGGCGTGGGCCCTATTTACGCCAGAAACCGACGGATCCCTGGGGCAGCGAATACGCTTACATCAACGACAATAACAACAATTTTGAGGTCATTTCCTACGGTGCGGACGGTCAGCCAGGCGGCGATGATTTGAACCAGGATATATCGTCAAACGATACGGAATGAAACCCACCCGTCGCTCACACAGCTGCCTGTCACATCAGGGCTTCTCTTTGCTTGAACTGATGGTGGTGATTGTCATCATCGGTATAGCGGCGGGCGCTGTTCGTTTGGCGGTTACCGGTAATGACCCGGTTCAGGAGCTGGAAGAAGCGGCCGGGCAGTACGCCTATCGAATGGAGCGCATTCAGGACCAGGTGTTGCTGAGCAACCGGGAGCGTGGCCTGATGTTTGTCGGGGATGGCGTTTATCAGTTGGAATGGCGTGAAGGCGATGAAATGCTCAGCGAACCAGATATCGTCTGGTCGCTATTCGATGAACAGAAAGCCTGGGGTGTTTCAGAGGCCATACAGCTGGGTTTAACGCTCGACAATCAATGGGTTGAACTCAACCAGTCGCTGCCAACCGAACCGTTTGCACTGGAGCCGCATGTCATCCTGTTGCCTTCAGAGGATTACACGCCCGCCTACAATCTGGTACTCAGTTTAACCGACAGCATTAACGATGAAGTTCGGGTTGAAGCCGATGGTTTTAACTCGCCCAAGGTGCTTCGCGATGAACGGTGAGCGCGGCTTTACCCTGATCGAAGTTATGGTTGCACTGGCTATTTTTGCGGTCATGGCGGGGGCTGTATCACTGGCCAATACGCAAAACCTGATGTCAGCCCGTCAGATCCAGGAGCAGACGCAGGCTCGCTGGGTGAACGATACTGTGCTCAGTCAATTACGCATGGCCGGCTTGCCTGACCCGGGCACCCAGTCCGAGCAGGTCAACTTCAATGAGCAAACCTGGCGGGTTGAAGTGACTGTCACGGCGGTCGAAATGGAATTGCTGGGGCCATTTCTACGCAGGGTTGAATTGCGCGCATTTCCCCCTGACAGTGAGGCGTCGGTTGATTCATTGATCGCGGTATTGGGGGCAACCCCGTGACCAAACGCGGCATGAATTCCGGTTTTACTCTGATTGAGTTACTGATCGCCATGGCCATTTCGGCCATTTTGGCCGTGGGAACCTACTACCTGGTTCAGGCATCGCGGTTGACTCAGGACACCCTGGTGGTCCAGAACGAATATTACTCCCAACTGACCCGGGTCGTGCGGACACTGGTGAATGACTTGCATCAATGGTCGCCTGATCGTCCGGTTCGGGATCCGTTTGGTGACTACCAGGAAGCTATGGTACTCGATCTCGATGCCTTGTATCTAACCCGAAACGGGTGGGCTTTGAGTCGCTTTGTGGATATGGAGCGCTCCACCCTGCAACGTATCAGCTATCAATTGGCTGAACAGGGCAGTGACCTGTGTCCTGAAGCGGATGACGGTCAACAGGTCGCTGGCCGTGAACGACACTATTGCCTGATCCGAAGTCAGAGACAGCATCTAGACGACGATGGCCGTCTTGAATGGCAGCACCAGATGCTGATGCGGCCGGTGAATGCACTGCAGTGGCAATTTCTGGCAGACATTGAAGGCGAGCGAGACTGGCTGGATACCTGGCCACCGGAAGGGCTATTGAACGAAAATACAGTCCCCCGATTACTGGCGGTGCAGTTCGAACTTCAGACCGGGCAGGGCGATGCGGTCCGTCGGATGGTTCGAGTGCCTCAGAGTTACCAGGCATCGGAGGCACCCGATGAGGACTGAACGGGGTTTTGCACTGATCCAGGTTTTGCTGGTGTTTGCCATGCTGGCCGTCATCGTGGCGCGGCTTCAATACGAGCAGCGAATTCAGATCGAACGGGCTTATCAGTCTTTGTTTCTGAGCCAGGCGCAAGCTTATATCGACAGTGCGGAAGACATTGCCCGGGTCGGCCTTGCGCTGGATCAGCAAGACAACGAGACCGATCATCTGGACGAGTTATGGAACCAGCCCGCGGTGTCATTTCCGGTGGATCAGGGCGTGATCTCTCTGGAAATGAATGACCTTCAGGGGCGGTTCAATATCAACGCGCTGCATCCGTCCGCCGCTAACCCAGGGGGCGCACAGACAGGCTTGAAGCGTCTGCTGCTGACACTGGGGCTGGACGAAAGTATCGCCGATGAATTAACCGACTGGTTCGATTCAGACAGTGGTGCCGAGTTTAATTACGGGGATCAGGAGCCGCCCTATACACCCTCTTTTCAGCCGATGGCGGACAGCAGTGAGCTGCTGTTGCTAAAATCCGTCGACAGAGAGGCGCTGGCCACGTTGCAGCCTTTTGTGGCGGCGTTACCCCCTCGGTCAGAGTTAAACATCAACACGGCCCCGGCGGAAGTATTGATGACCATAGCCCCCTTCCTGAGCGAAAGCGATGTTGACGCCTTTGTTCAGGAGCGTGCTGAAGAGCCTTATGAATCGGTTGATGATCTGCTCAACCAGCCGGTTTTTCAGGTTGAAGAAGATGAGCAGCCGGTGCCGTTGCTGAATGATCAGCTCACAGTCCGGTCTGACTGGTTCACCTTGTTCGCGGAAGTTACGCTCAATGGTCGTACCCTGACCCAGAGCAGTCATATACTGCGGGGCGACGATTCAGCCCGCATCGTGCTCAGATCCAGGGCCACTACGGAAGCAAACCGGACACCGGGCGACACCACCAAGGATGACACCCTATGAATGCGCTGGAGTACTCATGAACGTGCAGATTTCGATATTCTGGCAAGACCCCACACACCTGCGCTGGCGCTGGTCAGATTCCGATGAGGTTCGGGAGGGTCGCTGGGATGACGTTCAATTGGAGCGTCAGAACCAAAACCTTGAGACCGTTACGACCCGATTATTTTTACCACACCAGGGGTTTACTGCATTGCAGGTAAGCGTTCCTGGTGGGGCGCGTCGCATACCGGAAGCCGTGTTGCGGTTTGCCGCCGAAGAACAACTGGCCCAGGACATCGACAGTCTGCACATCGTTCCTCTGGCCAGACCCCACCAGGGCAGCTTGCCGGTGGTGGTGATCGAAACCCAGCGGCTGCGTGACCTGCAGGAAACGCTGGCTGACGGTGGCTTCATGCTGCTACAAGCCTTTGATGCGGGTTATTGCCAGGTCAGCAAACCGGAGACGCAAGACGTCAGCATCGACGTCACCCCGGAGCGAGTGTTGTGCCGGGCCGGGTGGGAGCTGCATCAGATTCACCCGAACGGATTCTCGCAGTGGTTTGATCTGTGGAAACGCAGTCAGAACCTGGACGAAGAAGCCGTGCACATCAACCTCACCAGTCGCAGCGCCGACGACCAGGGTCGGACTCTGAAAACAGAACTGGAAGCGGCGGGTGACAACGTCAACTGGCAAGTGCAGACCGAAACTGACCTGCCTGGCTGGGATGAAACCGTGACTGAAACCCGCTATCAGGGCAACCTGATGACGGGCCCTTTTGCCCTGCGAAAATCCAGTGGCCACAGCACTTACTGGGTTCCTACAGCACTGGCAGCAGGCTTTGCACTGGCCATTTGGACCGGGTTGACCATCAGCCAGGGGTGGCAGGACCGGGCAGAAGCCGCCTCGACCTGGGAGGCCAGTGAAACCGTGTTCAAACAGGTATTTGGCCAGAATAAGCGCATTCAGCAACCGCTGATGGTGCGTGAGCTGGATAATCGGATTCAAGCCTTGCAACAACCGGACGATGCTGAAGGGGGCTCGGTGCTAGCCGCTATTGACGCTCTAGGCACACTCGATGCCGGGCTGTCGCTGGAAGATTTTCGTTATCAGGCCAGCCGCCGGGAAATGCTGTTCACCGTCACCCGTAGTGGCGATACCGAATCGGATGCCTTTGGGGTATTTGAGCAACTGAAACGCCGCCTTGAGCAAGCCGGCTACACGGTCGAATATTCAGCCAGCCAGGACCGGGACGCTGTACGCGGCCGCTACCGGGCAACCCGGGAGGTGCAATCATGACCGTACAGACGTCCTCCTGGCTGGAGCCGCTGACACTGAGATGGCAAGGGCTACCTACTCGCGATCGCAGAGCATTATCGCTATTGCTGATCACGGCTGGGCTACTTGTACTCTGGCTGGGCATTATCAACCCAACTCTGAGTTGGCGTGAATCAACCCGTTCAGATCTGAGAGCCGCTGAGGAAACGTTCAGGCAATTGGTCGAACGCGCGCCTCTGGCGATGGCTTCGTCAGGCAGCAGCGCTCAGGCACCAACGGCCGGTGGATCGCTGAATGCCGAAGTTCGCAATCAGGCTAATCGGTTCGGTGTGGTCATTCAAAGCTTTGAACCGGATGGTGAGCAGATTCGCGTTCGAGTCGACACTGTGCGCTTTACCAACCTGATGCGCTGGCTCGGTGCGCTGGAAGCCCGGGGCATTGATGCTGCTCAGCTGACACTGGAAGCGACTGACCGGGCAGGACAAGTGTCGGTGCAAGCGAGCTTCAGGCGCTGATCTGGATCATTTCATCGCCGAAAGAATACTGGCAAACTGACTGACGGTAACCATTGCTCTGGTTACCAATAACAATACAACAAATCAGAAGTTATGGAGTCTGTATGGCGACGATTGATCTGAATGACGTTGAAGTGATGGCACTGGATGAAAGCAGCAGTCGCCAGGCACGGTCGCTGTTGTACCACTCCTATAAAGACGAACCCACGTTTAAATACCTGCTGGATGACCGTCGGCCTGGCTACAAACAGCGCATCCGCGCCACCATTCGAGAACTGATTCGCCTCCATTTTGAGCGGGGTGAAACCGTACTGGGCGTCGTCCACAAGCAGGATCGTCGGGTACTGGGCGTGGCATTTGTCAGTGATGTACAACTGAAAATGGACATTTCCCGTCAGTTTTTGTGGCGATTGAAAATGACACTGACCGCTGGATTTGAAGGCACTCGACGCTACATTCAGTACTTCAATGATGTTCAGAACAGTTTACCCAACAAGGCTCACCGAACAGTCAGCCTGATTGGCATCCATCCCGAATTTCAGAAGCAGGGGCTGGGTCGCCTGTTAATGGAAACCGTGCATCAGCAGGTTAGCAATGACGCCCAGTCGATTGGCGTTTTTCTTGATACCGGAAACAATCGCTACCTCTCGTTTTACGAAACCCTCGGCTACGAGCGTTTTGCCGACATTAAGATGGGGAGTGACCTGACTGAAGTTGTCCTGTTTCGGGCCAATCCCAATTACGTCGAAGCCGCTGCTTAACTGAGGCCGAGGTGTTGGGCTGAGCGCTCATGCCTCAAAGCTCACAATAATCCTTGGACACTGGCAAACTGGCCCCATAAACACCCCAGATCAATGTATCAGTATGAAACCCCGGTCAGACCGGGGTTTTTCATGCTTGAATCGGGAATGACTATGACCACTGTAACCTACGACTACGACCTTATTGTCATTGGCGCTGGCTCGGGCGGTGTCCGGGCGGCGCGAATGGCGGCAACCAAGGGCGCACGCGTTGCCATTATCGAATCACGCTATTTGGGCGGTACCTGCGTCAATGTCGGTTGCGTACCCAAAAAACTCTTCGTTTATGCCTCCGAATTCTCACAGTCGTTCAAGGATGCGGCAGGTTTCGGCTACACGGTAGACAAAAAGCCTGAATTTGAATGGGCGCGTCTTCGTGATAATAAAACCAATGAAATCAAACGTTTAAATGGTGTTTATGATGGTTTGTTGAGCCGAGCCGGGGTCGACATCATTCATGGCCATGGCCAGTTCGTTGATGAACATACCGTGGCCGTGGAAGATCGCCAGTTCAGCGCCAAACATGTGGTGATTGCAACCGGAAGCTGGCCGGTCATGCCGGATGCTGAGGGAGCCGAGCACATCATCAGCTCCAATGAGGTGTTTTATCTCGACAGCTTTCCGAAGGACGTTATTGTCATCGGTGGCGGTTACATCGCGGTTGAGTTTGCCGGCATTTTCAACGGGTTGGGTGCCAAAACCCACTTATTGCACCGGGGTGAACCGGTGTTGCGGGGCTTTGATGACGATATTCGCGAGTTTGTGTCCAGTGAACTGGAGCAAGCCGGTATTCAATTGCTCTACAACCGCGAAATTTCAAAAGTTGAAGCGCTGGACTCAGGGCGATTCAAAGCCACATTGTCGGATGGCAGTGTGCGCGAGACGGATCTGATCGTCAGCGCCATTGGCCGTCGTCCCTTGCTTGATGGTTTGAATATCGATAAGGCAGGCGTCAAGGTCGCCAGCGCCGGACACCTGGACGTGAATGAGCATTACCAGACCAATGTTCCCCATATTTTTGCACTTGGAGACGTCATTGGCCGGGTCCAACTGACGCCGGTCGCCCTGGCGGAAGGCATGTACGTCGCAGACTATCTGTTTGACGAATCGCCCAGGGCTGTCGACTACAACCTCATTCCCACGGCGGTTTTTTGTCAGCCCAACATCGGCACGGTAGGCATGACCGAAGCTGAGGCTGCCAAGCAATTCGAGCGGGTTGAAGTTTATCAGGCCAACTTCAAGGCCATGAAAAACACCTTGTCTGGTAACCCCGAGCGAACCCTGATGAAGTTATTGGTCGATTGCGACTCGCGGGCCGTCATTGGCGCCCATATGGTTGGCGAAAGCGCTGGCGAGATAATTCAGGGGCTGGCCGTAGCGATGACCGCTGGCGCGACGAAAGCGGACTTTGATCGTACCATCGGTATTCACCCGACAGCGGCGGAAGAGTTTGTCACCATGCGCTCGCCGGCTCGAATCATCGGTCGCGACCGGGAAGACGACTAGGGACGCGTGACTGGGCGAATCAGGCGTGCTTCCGGGGGCATGAGTACGGGGCTTGCTAAGCCGGATTTATTTTCTTGCCCCGGGCCGAGTTGTGTCGGGCTTGTCGCTCGACATCAATGTAGCGATCGGTGATGGCGCTGGAGCCATGGCCAGCGTCATCCCGAACGTGCTCCCGAGGGCGCATTTTCACGTCTTCAGAAATGCCGGTGTGCCTCAGCCAATGCACCGTTGCGGCTTGCAGCGCATCGGCTTCCTCCGCTTCACCCTGAGCTCTGAGTCGCTCAATGGCCCGGTCGAAACTGTCCTGAACGATGAAACGTATTTGTCGGGTACTGCTAATCCCGCCTTTGCCGCGAATCTTGGGTATCAGCGGGCTCGACTCTCCTGGCAGTGGCAGAGGCGTCATGCCTAAAAAGCCCCGAAATCGCCGCAGCGCATTCAGCATGTCGTCTGACACGGAAATATCACGCTCTTTGTTGCCCTTGCCGACCGTGGTAAACCACCAGCTGCCCTGGCTGTCTTGCCGAAAATCCCCCATACCGGGTTGCCAGCGGTCTGATTCAGCCAACTCCGAAATTCGCAAATACATGCCGAACAGACAGCTCATGATGAATAGAGCCCGCTCATAGCGGGGAGGGTCTTCAGGCAGCGCCTGATCAATGGCGTTCAACACTTCATGCCATTGGGCTTCCGATAGGCGCCTGATAGCCTGAGCTCCCTGGCGTTTACGCAGAAACTTGCCTTTCTGACGAATCTGGGCGACCGGATTCAACTCAACGTGTTCTTCCTGAATCAGATAATTGAAATAGGTGCTCAGTACCGAAAAGATGGCTTGCAGGCCGCTTTGACTCAGTACATAGGCCCTGGGGTCGGCGGCAATGCCCAGTTTGTGATCCCGTTTCGATACTTTGGCCACAAAGGGCCGCCATTGTGGGTTGACCACTCGCTCGCCGCCCGCGTTCAGAAAGCGGGCAACGCTTTTGGTGCCAATCCAGTGTTTGGGCGGGTCCTGGCAAAACTCGATGAATTGTTCGATGTGCTGCCGTCTCAGCTCAGCTAGCCGCAGACCCTGAATCAGCCAGCACCACTGCACAAAACGCTCGATTTCCCGGCGATAACTGGCAAAGGTATCGGGGCTGCCACGGTAGCTGTAGAGAAACTCGCTGGTGCGCTGTAAATCGGCGTGGAGGTGCGAGGATGCTATGTGGGCTGAGGTCTCAAGTGCAACACTCGGTTCGACTCTGTCTCGAAAGGGGTTGCCCATCTCCGTCAGATTATCAAATACCGGGATTGGAGCCGGGCAGGGCGCGTTCAACAATGATACTCCTCAGATTAAAGCGTTATTTCGCCCTTATTCAGGCAGCTGCGTAAAGTATGCGCGTGGCAGACGCTCACTGACAAGGTGACCTTCGGATCTGTGCGGCTTGCGGGACACAGGATACACTAGACTCATGAACAGATTCACATCACGACATGGTTTACCGGTGCATCGGCTGACCCAATCGCTGGAAGGCGTTATGGGCTATATTGCCTGGGCGATTGTCTGTTACCTCACCCTGAGTAATGCACCCGCCAACACCGAAGCCGGTCAGGTTCGGCTGTTCGTCATCGTCGCGCTGTTGCTGCTGTTTATAGTCGGGTTTTTCTACACCACTCGCGAGCAGCAATACCAGCGTATGGACATGCGCATTCGACAGTTATCCTTTGTCTTGCAGTTTTTAGCCGTATTGGGCATTCGGTTTGTTGCCGAATCGGGCGTTATAGCCATTTTGAGTGTCTCCCTGGCGGCCCAATTACCCTTCCTGATGTCCAGAAGCTTCTCGTATCTGACCGTCCTGGTTCTGGTGCTGATCGATCTGGCGTTCATTTGGGGCGAGCCAGACGCCATCATCTGGACAGCGCTGGGTGCTGCGTTTCACGTCTTTGCCCTGTTAATGAGCCAGCGGGTTATTCAGGAACAGGAGGCGCGGGATCAGATTACCATTCTGAACCGTGAGTTGCTGGCCACTCAGGCTTTGCTGGAAGAATCGGCAAAACAGACCGAGCGCATTCGCATTGCCCGGGATTTGCACGATGGGCTGGGCCACCATCTGACTGCTCTGATCCTGAAACTGCAATACCTGACCTACACTACGGAAGGCGAAACTCGCAATCGCGTCGAGGAAACTCACCAGCTTTCACGACTGTTGCTGACCGATGTGCGCAATACCGTCCACGAAATGCGAGGCGATTCCAGTATTCGCCTCAAGGAAGCGCTCGAAGCGCTTATCTCTCAAATTCCCAGGCTTCAGATCAACCTGCGCATGGACGACAACATCAGCGTAGCCGATATCGAAGTGGCGGAAGCTCTGTTTCGTTGCATTCAGGAAGCGGTCACCAATACGCTGAAGCACGGTAATGCCAGCGAAATGAATATCGACTTGCAACACGGTGTGAATGACGTGGCACTGACCATCACTGACAACGGCGGCTGTCAGCTCGACTGGCGTGAAGGGGCCGGTCTAAGGGGCATGCGTGAACGCATTGAAGCGCTTAAGGGCAAACTGGATGTTGCGTCCGGATCCGGTTTTAAACTGAATATCACCATCCCTGTAATGGAGTCGCTATGAGCGGGTCAGTCAAGGTTATGCTGGTCGATGACCAGACGCTGGTGCGAGAAGGCATCAAATCACTGCTGCAACTGGCTGGTCACATCGAGATACTGGGTGAAGCCAGCGACGGTATGGAAGCGCTTGAAGCGCTGAAGTCGCTTACACCCGACGTGATCCTGATGGACATTCGCATGCCCCGGCTCGATGGCATCGAGACCCTGAAAACACTGACCGGGCAGGGCAGCACCATACCGGTCATTATTCTAACCACTTTCGATGACCACGAATTGGTGCTCAGCGCCATTCGAGCCGGCGCACGGGGGTTCCTGCTCAAAGATGTGTCTCTGGAGAGTCTGGTCGAGGCCATCGACGCGGTGCACCGGGGTGAAACCCTGATTCAGCCTGCGGTAACCGAACGCGTATTGAAAGGGTTTACCGAGCTGCAAACCCAAACCAAGGTAGAGCGGGATCCGGTACAAGAGCCCTTGACGCAGCGGGAGATTGAGATTGTTCGCCTCATGGCTGGCGGCTATAGCAACAAAGAGATTTCTCGAGCCATTTTCAAATCCGAAGGCACCATCAAGAATCATGTCTCCAACATTCTGGCCAAACTCAATGTTCGCGATCGCACCCGTGCTGTCTTGAAAGCCCTGGAGCTGGGGTTGATCTGAATCAAGATAGGGCTGGCGTAAGGCTTGTACTCTCAGGTAGAAATCGCGACACTGTCGCGGTATAATCTACCGTGTAGACATTATGCCCCGTCCACGCTTTCACATGACGCCCGATGACTGGTTCGACACGCTCGACTGGCTGGAATACCAGCTGTCGCAGCCGGGTTGGTTGCTGGAAGAAACGCACCCGGTACACCAACAAGGGCTCGCCCATCTGACCGAGCGTGTTCATCAGTGCCGCTATGTCCAGTCACCGACACACCCTGACTGCGACGCCTTACAGGCATTGCTTGAGCATAATCTGGACCGACCGGATTGGGACCGTCTGCGCAAAACGCTCTCGGCCCGGCGTCGACGTCGGCGTGAAAAGCGGCTGGCTCAATCGCCAGTCAACCTCACGCTCAACACACAGGCACATCACTGGTTAAAACAACTGGCCCGGGCAGGGCAGTTTACTACCCTCAGTGAAGCGCTGGCAGAGACACTGCCGGGCCTGGTGGCGGAGCTGGAACAACAGATTCAAATTGAACTGAAAGCCCAACTGGAACAGACCATTGCCGACTGGACAGAACTCGACCTGATTAAGGCGGCTGAACATTACCTCGAAGCCGCCCGGACCGACCGGAGTCTTGCCACCGCCTGCCGGATTGCCTTTCAGTGGCATCAACGCGACCCGGACCGGCATAAAGCCCAAATGTTGAGGGAACGTTTTGTTGAAGACCTGGTCTGGAATCAGGTCCATCTGGGCAAAGCCGCCGCTGGCTTTCTGAACCAGGATCCCAGGATCTGGCCGCAATCCAAAGCCGGTCAGAACCCCGCAACTAATAAGTAGGAACGCCCGATGGAGTTTTTGCTGGCACACATTCAGGGCAATGCCTTTTACGAGTTAACAGCGATGTTAACCCTTGCTGCGTTGCTTGGCCTGGTCGGGCAGTGGTTACGGCAACCCATGATCGTGACATTCATAGCTGTTGGTATTATCGCCGGGCCTTCGGTTCTGGGGTTGGTTGAAGATGCCGGTTATATAGCCCTGCTGGCAGAACTGGGCATTGCCATTCTGTTGTTTCTGGTCGGGCTCAAGCTTGATTTGGCCCTGATACGGACTCTGGGTCCCGTAGCTCTGGCAACCGGGCTCGGGCAGGTAGCCTTTACTGCCATTATCGGCTTTGGACTGGGTTTGCTGCTCGGGCTGGGACCCGTGGTATCCGTCTACGTGGCCATTGCGCTCACCTTCTCGAGCACCATCATCATCGTCAAACTGTTATCAGACAAACGCGAAACCGATTCCCTGCACGGTCGAATTGCCATCGGCTTCCTGATTGTTCAGGATGTTGTGGTTGTCCTTGCCATGATTGGCCTATCGGCCATTGGTGTGGGCGGTGGTGACGGCGCCAGCGAGTCGACCGGCAGCCGACTGCTAGGAATATTCATTGGTGCTGTCATCATGCTCGGGCTGGTTGCCCTGTTTGTCCGCTACCTTGCCGATCCATTGATGCGGCGGGTCGCCAATTCTTCAGAGCTACTGCTGGTATTCGCCATCGCGTTGGCCACCTTGCTCGCAGCCCTGGGCCATGTGCTCGGTTTCAGCATGGAACTGGGCGGGCTTTTGGCAGGCGTTGCACTGGCATCTACTCCGTACCGGGAAGCCATTGTCTCGCGCTTGTCTTCGTTGCGCGATTTTCTGCTGCTGTTCTTCTTTATTGCCCTGGGCAGCCAGCTTGATCTGGGGCTGCTGGGAGAACAAGTTGCACCTGCCTTAGTACTGTCGGTGTTTGTGCTGATCGGTAACCCCCTGATCGTCATGGTGATCATGGGGTATATGGGTTACACCAAGCGGACTGGGTTTCTGGCGGGGCTTACCGTTGCCCAGATCAGTGAATTCTCGCTGATTTTCGTGGCAATGGGCATGAGTTTGAATCACGTGGATGCCAGCGCACTGGGTCTGGTTACCCTGGTGGGTTTGATCACCATTGTCTTGTCGGTCTATATGATCACCTATTCCCATACACTCTATCGCTGGCTGGAACCCTACCTGAGCGTGTTTGAGCGCCGGCATTTGTCCGTTGCGGCAAAACCGGCCGAAGAAGAGGTTCACCTCGAACACAGACGATACGATGCTATTCTGTACGGCTACGGTCGCTTTGGTACTGAGATAGCCAACCGGTTGAAAGAGCAAGGGTACCGGATTGCAATCGTTGATTTTAACCCGGAAACGGTTAAACATTGTCGTCTCGATGGTATGGAGGCTTACTACGGTGATGCTTGCGACCCTGATTTTGTGGAGCACCTGCCGCTGAGCCATACTCGCTGGGTCATTTCCACATTGCGCGGACAGGACAACGCCGTATCCGCTGAGGACCCCCGCCTGGCGCTCATGAGCGCTTTGCGCCGGCAGGGTTTCGACGGCCAGATTGCACTCACGACGCACAAGATTTCGGACATCGAGATGCTGAAAGACAAAGGAGCAAACCTGGTATTTCTGCCCTATCGGGATGCGGCAGGCGAGGCGTCCCGGCTCATCCTTGAATCAGACGTTGAGGCCAGGCCCTGATTACTCAGGGTTATTCCTACCGTAGCATTCCGTGCAGCCTCACGCCTGTCTGCCAACCGACCGATTTGCAAAGGAACGACAGCCCTGATGGTTGATACCAATACTTTCCTGTTGATTGCCGGCTTGTTGCTGCTGATTGGCATCATTGCCAGCTCGCTGACTGTGCGATTGGGACTGCCGTTTCTGTTGTTGTTTCTGGGGGTTGGCATGCTCGCCGGGGAAGACGGTGTGGGCGGTATCCCTTTCGACAATTTTGACCTGGCTTTTCTGGTGGGTAACCTGGCGTTGTCCGTCATATTGCTTGATGGTGGCATGCGCACCAAGCGCAGAACCTTTCGGGCGGCATTGTGGCCGTCGGTCACATTAGCCACCGCCGGTGTGATACTGACCGCTACCGGTGTTGGCCTCTTTGCCACCTGGTTGCTGGGCGTCGATCTGCGCTACGGTTTACTGCTCGGCGCCATTGTTGGGTCCACTGACGCCGCAGCGGTTTTCAACCTGCTGCGCAACAGCGGTATACGGTTAAATGAGCGGGTAGGAGGCACGCTTGAGATTGAATCGGGTGCCAACGATCCCATGGCCATCCTGCTGGTCGTTATTATGATCCAGCTACTGACCGGCTCGGCTCAGTTTACGCTCGGCTCTCTTACGCAGTTGGTATTGCTTCAGTTTCTGTTAGGCGGCGTCATGGGGGTATTCGGTGGCTGGGTATTGGTAGCGTTGCTGAAGCGGCTGCACCTGGCTGAAGGTCTTTATGCCATCCTGATCGTCTCCTTTGGGCTGGTCATCTTCGCCGGGGTAAACCGACTCGGTGGCAGTGGGTTTTTGGCGGTTTACCTGTTGGGTTTAGTGGTGGGTAACGCCAAAACCAAGCCACCGGAATCGGTGTCGCAAATCATGGATGGGCTTGCCTGGCTGTCTCAGGCGGGTATGTTCCTGATCCTAGGCTTGCTGGTCAGCCCGGCCAATATGCTCGATAACGCCCTGGCCGCCGCCTCTATTGCTGCGTTTCTCATTCTATTCGCCCGGCCACTGGCGGTTATTGTGTGTCTTTTGCCGTTCCGGTTTCGCTGGAAAGAGCGCTGGTACATCAGTTGGGTCGGCCTGAGAGGCGCCGTGCCTATTATTCTGGCGGTGTACCCGGTTATGTCAGGGCTTGAAAACTCCCAGTTGCTGTTTGACATCGCCTTTGCGGTTGTCCTCGTGTCCTTGTTGGTTCAGGGCTCTACAGTACCTGTTGTCGCACGCCTGCTTGATGTATTGATTCCAGCGCCTCCGGCTCCAGTCAATCGCCATGCCCTGATCAACGAATCGGGCCTGTCACTTGAAGTGGATGAGTTTGTTGTACAGCCCAATGCGCCTGTATTGTCGCCTTTCTTCAATGCCAACCAGAACGACAGCGCCAACCCCGAGTGCGTGGCCTTGATTCGGGATAAACGACCGCTGGATGTGGATGGGGCCATTCGGTTCATGGCGGGCGACCGCGTCTGGATGCTCCTGCACACCGAAGACGTTGATGATGTTGCCGCTCAATTCAGCGGTCAAAAACAACAAGGTATGCTAACCGCCCAGAACTTCTACGGCGAATTCGTGATCCGGCCCGAGGCACTGGTTGATGATCTGGTGAAATCCTACGGCATCGTTGCTGAGCCGGCTGAACAGTCGTTTACTGTATCCGAATTACTGCAGCACCGACTTGGCAAACATGCCGTTGAAGGAGACCGGATTAGACTGGGTGGATTGCGCCTGACCATTCGTCAAATGGACGGCGATTCGATTCAGGCCATTGGATTGAAATTGAGTTCAAAGAAGTCGGTCTGATCAACGACGCATTCATCAGGATTAACGTGAAAAACACCGCTGATACTGAGTAATAGGAAACGACAGTTTCATGCCTGCGGGAGCCTATCCCGGGGCCAGTCAATGCGCACACTCAGCCCACCATGAGCGGTATCGAGCAATGTCAGAGTACCTCGGTGTCGCTCTACAATACGGGCAACAATGGACAATCCCAACCCTGCCCCGGCTCCTGCACTGCCCCTGTAGAAGCGCTGCAACAGTAGGGCTTTGTCCGGTTCAGTAACACCAGGGCCGTGATCACATACAGTCAGGGTGTACTTCTCCTTCAGAGCCTGCCACCGGACCTCTATATTGCCGCCCTGACCGGCATGATTCAGTGCATTACCCACAAGGTTTTTCAGCAATATGTCGAGACTTCCAGGTTCCAGTGTCAGGTGCCAGTCCAAATCGTCTTCGGGCTCCAAAAGCAACTCGCTATGTTGTTGCCAGGCCAGAGGTGCGAGATCAGCCAAAACCTGTCGGCTGATCATTAGCAGGTCTACATCCGACTTTTGTATCTCGTTGTCCGGGTCCAGCCTGGCTAGCGTCAACAACTGGGACACAACGCGAGTCGTCCGGTCTATACCTAATTTCAACGCTAATAAGGCGTTGTGACGGTCGGCTTCAGTGTCACTGGCAAGCGCATTTTGACTGTGTAGACTCAGAACAGACAACGGAGTGCGCAATTCATGTGCTGCGTCAGCGATGAATTGTTGCTCTCGCTCGAGCAACTCTTTCAATTGGGCCAGCAGCACGTTGATCGCCTGTTGAATGGTGTCCAGTTCAACAGGCAAATCAGCCTCAGGGAGAGGCTGCAATGATCTCGGATCGCGGGAATGCAATCGTGCAGCCAGTTGTTCCAGCGGTTTCAGGCCATAGCCGATTGCCCACCACAGCAATATCGCAAGCAGTGGGACGCCCAACAGTTCAGGCAAGAGACTGCGCAGCGCTATTTTGGTGACGAGCTCACCCCGTACCTCTTGTTGTTCCGCGATCACAATTCGTTCCCGACCATCCAGACTGGGCAACACGAATACGCGCCATTTAGCGTCATTGGCCTCTACATCCGAGTATCCGCTGCCATTGTCGGTGAGCTTTTCGGGTGGCGCGTTAAACGACCGCAATATTAGGACGTCGTCTTGCCAAACCTGAAAAACGACCTTGCTTTCATAAGGGTGTCCGAGCCGATCATCTTCCTGGTCGTTCAATTCCTCCAGCGTGCTCAGCAGCCGCAGCTTTTCAAGTTGACTCAGTGACGTGTCATTCAGGCCGGTAAACAGGTTGCCTAGCAGACGAGCTTGTTGAGCCAGATGGGCATCGTACAGTTCTTCTACCTCATGGGCGGCATCGTTAAAGCTCGTCCAGGCGATCAGTGCACTGGCGCCAATAAACAACACCAGGGCGGCGCCGAGTGTTCGGGTGCGAATGGAATTCAGTATCAAGGCCGGGCATCCTTATCCAGTGCGTAACCGACGCCACGCAGAGTTCGAATCAAACCCGGGAACAACTTTTTACGTAAATGATGAACATGCACTTCAAGCGCATTGCTTTCGACATCGTCGTCCCAGCCATAGAGCAGTTGTTGCAGGTGGTCCCGCGTGAATACATGGCCAGGCTGGTTAGCCAATTCCCACAGCAGACCGAATTCACGCCGCGTCAGATTCACGGGCACACCCTGACATATAACTGCCTGGCTGCCAGGATCGATTTGCAAGGCACCGAGATCCAACTGGCTCCGTGCCCGACCAGCGCTGCGACGGAGCAGGGCACGAATTCGGGCTTTCAGCTCCACAATATCGAAAGGTTTGATCAGATAGTCATCGGCGCCGTAATCAAGGCCGGCAACGCGGTCGGTTACGGCATCGCGTGCGGTTAGAATGATTACTGGGGTTACTTTGCCCTCGGCTCGAAGCGCCTTAAGAACCGAGAGCCCATCCAGACCCGGCAACCCAAGATCCAGCAACACCAGATCGAATACCTCATGTCGAAGAGCATGAACTGCCTGGAGACCATCGGACAGGCAATCGAGAATATAACCCTCGGACTTCAGTGCCGTACGCATGCCTTCCAGCAAGGAGATATCATCTTCGATCAACAGTAGGCGCATGAGACCCTCTCTCAGATCTGGCGTTCGCCAGAAGCCAACAGAGTTTGCAATTGCCCTTGCCATTGATCAAGACTGATCTCGCCAAGATCCCGCAAACGGGTCTGTTCAGTTCCCTCTTGATTGAAGTAGAGCAGGGCAGGCGGCCCAAAAAGTCCATGCTGCTGCAAGAAGGCAATGTGTTCTTCGGCGTTCCGGGTGATGTCCAGTTGCAGAAAACGAATCTCACCGGCGTACGGGGAAGGGTTGGTTTTGCTAAACACCTTTTTCTCCATATCCTGGCAACTGGTGCACCAGTCAGCATAAAAGTCGAGCACCACCACTTGTCCCTGACTTCGGGCAACCTCTAGCTGCGCCGTCAAGGCCTCGACACTGTTCGTGCGTTGAAAAAGCGGCGCTGACTCAATCCCGGGTTCGTTTTGGCGAGCGTTACTCAATCCCGCTAAAGGCTGAAAGGGATCGTTTTGACCGGCCAAAGCCCCCAACATCAGGCTGGTTGAATAAATGGCCAGCGCTGCGGCCAATCCTCGCCGCGTTTTTTGCCATCCGGTTTGAACCTCACCACCCAGGCCAAGGTGGGCGGCATAGACCAGCGCCAGCAATCCCCACAGGGCCAGGCTTATATGGCCGGGAATAAAACGCGCCACCAGGCTGATGGCGATGGCAAGCAATACGACACCGAAGAAATTCTTGACGGCCACCATCCACATTCCCGCCTTGGGCAACAAGCGTCCACCCCCGGCACCCACCAGTAATAAAGGAGCGCCCATGCCCATGCTTAGTGCAAACAAAGCGCTGCCACCCAGCCAGGCATCGCCTGTGGTGCTGATGTAAATCAGCGTTCCGGCCAGAGGCGCCGAGACACAGGGTGAGACCACTAGCGCCGATACCAGCCCCATCAGCGCCGTGCTTGCATACCGGCCGACACCAGAGGAGGGCGCGTCAGTCTGGCTAACCCGACTCAGGCGATTTCGCAGAAAAGCCGGGATCTGAAGTTCGTAGAAGCCGAACATGGCCATAGCCAGAAGCACGAAAACAAAGGCGAATACGCTTAACGCAATCGGGTTCTGTAGCGCGGTCTGAAGGTTGAGTCGGGCTCCGAAAAAGCCTACCAGTACACCGGCTGCGGTATAGGTCGACGCCATTCCCAGGACGTAGGCTAAAGACAAGCTGACACCCTTCCGTGTGCTTATCTGCTCACCTTGCCCGGCTATGATGCCAGCCAGTATCGGTATCATGGGTAATACACAGGGCGTGAAGGTGAGTCCCAGGCCGAGCACAAAGAAAGTACCAATGATCCAGAGCGTACTGGCCGACGCCATCCAGTCAGCGAGGGCTCCAGCATTTTGCGTCCCGACCCGGTTTGATTCAGGAGCAACTTCCGGGGATGTCGCTGCCGTAACCTTACTGCCAACAGGCGCCAATGAAGCCTGGCCCGAGGCACCGTTGAGAGTAAACGTCCGGTTTTGAGGTGAATAGCATAGCCCGGCCTCGGCGCACCCCTGATAGCTTAATGTCAGTTCAACCGGTTTGTTGTTAGTGGCTGGCAAGTTGACCTGAAGTGAGGCCCGGTCATGAAAAACCTCGGTTGAGCCGAAATAGGGGTCCTCTTTGAGTTCCGATCGGGTCAGAAACGCCGGAGTCAGTTCCTGACCCTCGGCTGAAATATCAATTCTCGACTGGTACAGATAATAACCATCCGCGATGCCCCAGGTGACGGTAACGAGCCCAGTCTGCTCATCGTTTTGCAACACACTGGGCACAAAGGCCTGATCCGGTGGCAGGAAGTCTTCGGCATGGGCGACCGATATGACCGTCAACAACGCGAACAATACCCACCTGAAAGTGACTGACATCATGAACAGAATCTCCGTATGAATTCTGCGCACAGCGTCGCCGATTAACCTTAAGTCAATATTAAGCCGGGCTTAAGAAAACCTTAAGTTGTTTCCCGCACCCTGATGGCTTAACCCATAACAAGGTAAGCCGAGATGCTTTGGTTTCCAAACACCCATCCGACCACTCGCCTTAATAAGGCTGTATGCGCAATGGCATTGATTCTGTTGCCACTTATTTCCACCCATGCTGCAGACCTTACCCCTGCAGCCCAAGCACAGCCCGCCCCGCTAAGTGACACGGTTTTGCCCAGAATAGGCGGCAATGATATGAGTCTGGAACAATTGCAAGGGAAGGTGGTCCTGGTTGATTTCTGGGCATCCTGGTGCGGCCCTTGCCGTGAATCCTTTCCCTGGATGAACGCCATTCAGGATCGCTATGGCGACGATGGCCTGGTCGTCGTTGGCATCAACCTGGATCAGGACGCGCAGGCAGCCCAAACGTTTCTCAATACAGTTCCGGCCAATTTCATCATCGTCCAGGATACCCAGGCCCGGTTACCGGAAGCCTATGGGCTGATTGGCATGCCATCGAGCTACTTGCTTGACCGACAGGGACGCATCCGTGCCAGCCATACCGGCTTCCACACAGGTCGTGTCGCTGAGTATGAAGCGAGCATTCAACAGTTACTGGCAGAGTAGGGGGCACCTATGAAAATGTGGATCAGTCTGATGCTTCTGGCGGTGCTTACAGGCTGCAGTAGCTTGGGGGTTAAGCCCTGGGAGCGAGATTTGCTCGCACAACCAGATATGCAATTGATCAGCGACCCGATCGAAGCGTCACTCGATGATCATGTCTATTTCAGTAAAGAAGGCAGCAGCGGTGGTCGCGGATTCGGCGGCGGCGGATGTGGTTGCAACTAGGAGCACGCAAAGATGACTCATGATAAAAACCGTCTTACCCATGGAGCTGCTCTGGGCAGCACGCTGGCGGCCATTGGGTGCTCAGTATTGCAAGGACTGCCCAACCAGGCGATGGCCGGTGAACTCGAAAAATGGGACGCGGACGCCGCCGTCTTACAATACGCTGAAAGCGATAACCGGGTTCAGGCAACTGAAGCAGTCGTCGGTTTAACACGCAATGTCGACAGTGAAACTCAACTGAACCTCAAACTTACCGTCGATACGTTGTCCGGTGCCTCGCCCAATGGTGCCATGCCGGATGATCAGCCACAGACGTTTACCCGGCCCTCCGGGAACGGCCGATACACCGTTGATGCCAACGCCTTGCCTCTGGATGATACGTTCCGCGATACGCGAACCACGGGTGCCGTGCAATGGTCGGCACCGCTCGGTCGGGACTGGACGTACTCAGGCGGGATCAGCTACTCGTCGGAACACGACTATGAATCGAGAGGTGTAAACGCCAGCTTGTCCCGTTTTTTCAACCAGAAAAATACCACCCTGACCCTGGCATCCAGCTTGTCGACGGACACCGTTAGCCCTGAGGGTGGTTTACCGGTTGGTCTCAGTGCGGCCCCTGAATGGAACAGTGGCAGCTTTGAAGCCGACTTTGATGCCAGCCGAAATGGGTCCGAAGCAGATAAGCAGGTGATCGACGTTGTTCTGGGCCTGACTCAGATCATTGACCGGCGCACGCTGATGCAATTCAACTACAGTCTGAGTCTGAGTGACGGCTACATGAACGACCCCTACAAACTGATCAGTGTGTACGATGAGCCAGGTGGTACCGTGCAAGAGTACCGCTACGAGGCCCGGCCGGACACCCGACAGAAACACGCCTTGTTCTGGCAGACAAAACATCAGTTCGAGAGCAGTAACATCATCGATGGCAGTTACCGTTTTCTGTTCGACGACTGGGGCATGACGTCCCACACTCTGGATCTCAAGTATCGCTGGGGTTTTGGCAATCAATACCTTGAACCGCAGGTCCGCTGGTATCGTCAGTCAGCCATTGACGCCTACCAGCCTTACATGACATCAGCGCAGTTGGCCGAAAATCCGGACGCCCTGACAGCCGACTACCGGCTAGGGGATTTCGATGCCTGGACTCTGGGTATGCGATACGGTTATCGATTCAATGCCGACACTGAGGTTTATACCCGGTTCGCGGCCTACCAACAGAATCCACGTGATTTTGAATCGGCCAGTACACCCGCGAATTCCGGGGATTTACCTGGAATGACGGCCTACATGCTGACATTGGGAGTCAAGTTCTGATCACAACAACACGCCCGCTGACCGTGCAATGGCAGGCCGGTGTCTGGCTGGGGCAATTCGACGCAATGGCCAGTCCCTGTGAGGTGTTGCTGGCGTTGCCTCGGGACCAGGCCGGGCTGGCCAACACTCTGGCTCGACTGGCGGCTGAAGAAGTGTGGCGAATTGAGACACGGTACAGCCGATACCGCCAGGATAATGTCTTCACAACGTTGCACGATCGGCCCGATGAGCCCCAGAGGGTGGATCCTGAGACTGCCCGGTTACTCAACTTTGCTGACCAGGCCTGGCAGCTCTCGGATGGTCAGTTCGACCTGACTTCCGGGTTACTGCGGAAGGCCTGGACTTTTGACCGGAGTGACCGGATACCTGACCCCCGGCTGGTTGAATCTCTGTTGCCCTTTATTGGTTGGCAGAGACTCAACTGGGTCAGTGACCAGGCAGATGCCGAGGGGCAGATCGGTGGTGGCTGGTTGACGCTGCCCAAAGGGTTGGAGCTGGATTTCGGAGGAATCGGCAAAGAATACGCCGCTGACCGGGCGCTGGGCATGTGCCTGATGGCTATCCCGACTCAGTGGCGCCAGTCAGGCATTCTAATTAACCTGGGCGGTGATCTGGCGTGTAATGGCCCAAGAGGTGGTAGAGAGCCCTGGCGAGTTGGCATCGAACCGACGGATTCCGACACAACGGGCGCTCTGACACTGCAGTTAACCCGAGGTGGATTAGCTACATCCGGCGACGCCAGTCGATATCTGATGCGAGACGGCAAACGGTACAGTCATTTACTGAACCCATTAACAGGCTGGCCCGTTGAATCAGCACCTCGGTCAGTAACAGTCGCCGCACCAAGTTGCATACAAAGTGGTCTGGTCGCGAGCCTGGCGATGTTGAAAGGCACGATGGCGCGAGCGTTTCTTACTGAAACCGGGTTGCCACATTGGGTGGTGGATGGCTGACTGGTTAAGGACTGTGAAACACCTGATATCGAGTTTCTGATGGCACCGGTCGAGGACTGAGTTCCGGGTCACCAGGGATCCTGAGTTGTTCTATTCAGTTGCCTTGTTTCAGGTGCTTGGCTGCAGCGCATCGAAGCCTGCGATCACATCGAAGAGTTCTTCATCGATACTCGCTTGGCGTAATTGATGAAAGCTGGCTTGCAGCTCTTGCAACAGTTCCCCGATGTTGCGGTCGGCGCGCTGCATGGCGGCGAGACGGCTGGCGTTTTCACTGGCCAATGACTCAGCGCTGGCGCGAAATAACGAAACAAACAGGTGCTCGCGAATAAAGGCCTGCAGTGTCGCTGCCGGGTTCCCCAGCACTTCTGGCAATTGCGCGGTGGGCCATGTCTGGCTTGCCAGCTCGCGCTGCCATGCGGCGTCCAACGGCAGAAGCCGCTGGGTAATCGGACGGTAGCCGGATGCATTCGGGCGGTTATAGAACAGCAACAGCGTGGCACCTGGCACGCCACTCACCGCCTGGTCGTCCGGTAGCTGAATAGTCAACAGGATCTGCCCCACCAATTGGGTGATCAACTCCACGGATACTGGCACGGCAAATGAACCCTCAAGCACCATACCCGCATCGATCAGACGTGCCTGCACGCGCTCGCCAACTGCCCAGACCTTGACTGTGGCGGTGGTATCGCCTGTAGGGGACGGCATTCCCGCAAGCGCATGTTCAACCACCACCTCGTTAAAGCGGCCCACCAGTCCCTGATCGGAGCCAAATACGATGGCGTGTACTACTGCGGGACCAGTCTTTTTATTGGGTGTCTGAAGCGAAGTGTCGTGCGGATTAACTGCACGCAGACCCACCGCGAGGCCGAGTTCAACCGTGCGGGCGTAGTCAGCGAGCGCCGCCACCGACTTCTCATACTGGCCAATAGCCGACGCCGCTGACGCTTTCATTGTGCGCACCACGGACTTTAGGTCCCCGGCACTGCTAATCTGCCGTCGCAATGCGGTCAGGGTGGTGGTCATAATGATGGATTGGCAACACTGCCATAGCTGTGAATGTCGGTATTGACCCGGATTTTCATGGGCTTTCCTTGTTTGCAGTTATAGCATCGTCGGTGCCAGAAGAGGAGGCAAGTGCATGACGGGTCGCAGCGCTCACTTGCTCACGGTCGGCATCGGTTAACTTATCGACACCGCTCAGGCGTGCTTTCAACTCATCGGGCAAGGCATTGGCGGCATCCTCAACCGCCTGCTGTGCCGCCGCCATACGCTCGAGCGGCACTGCGTCGAAAAGCGCGCTATTCAATGCGAGCAAAATGGCGATCTGTGCAGGCACCGAGACTGGTGAGAATTCGGCCTGGCCCAGGCAGGCGCGGATGCGTTTGCCGTGATCAATGGATTGCCGTGTGTCTTCATCCAGACGGGCACCGAAGCGGGCGAAGGTTTCCAGCTCCTCGAACTGCGCGTAGGCCAGCTTGAGGTCGCCGGCCACCGCACGATAAGACGCCCGCTGCGCCTTGCCACCCACACGTGACACTGACTGACCCACATCAATAGCGGGCAACACGCCGAGCTCAAACAACGATGGTGACAGGACGATCTGCCCGTCGGTTATGGAAATCAGGTTGGTCGGGATATAGGCCGAGATGTTCTGCGCTTCGGTCTCGATGATCGGCAGCGCGGTCATGGATCCGCCCCCGCGCGCATCGCTGAGGTGAGTTGCACGCTCCAGCATGCGCGAGTGGATATAGAAAATATCCCCCGGAAAAGCCTCGCGCCCCGGCGGCCGGCGCAGCAGCAGCGACAGTTCGCGGTACGCCCGCGCGTGGTGGGTGAGGTCGTCATAGACGATCAGTACATCATGGCCGGCCTCCATAAAATGCTCGGCGATGCTGGTGGCGGCGTACGGCGCAATGTAGGACAACCCCGGCGCTTCGTTGCCTTCGGCCACCATCACCACAGTGTAAGCCAGTGCGCCCTTGTCGCGCAGATTCGCCACGGCCTTGGCTACGGCCGAGGCGCGCTGGCCTATGGTGCAGTAAACGCAGAGCACATTCTTGTCGCGCTGGTTGTAGATGGTATCGAGGGCTATCGCGGTTTTGCCGGTTTGGCGATCACCGAGAATCAATTCCCGTTGACCACGACCGATTGGAATCAGCGCATCAAGCACCTTCAACCCGGTCTGCAGTGGCTCGGTCACCGGGGCACGGTCCATGATCGGCGTGGCTGGCCGTTCGATAGGCAGCCGTTGCTCGGTCAGTACAGGCCCCAGACCATCCAGCGGTCGCCCCAAAGGGTCAATCACTCGGCCGAGCAAAGCATCGCCAACACCGACATCCATCACCCGGCCGCTGCGCTGCACCTCCTGACCCGCGTGCAGGTGCGCGTAATCACCTAGCAACACGACGTCAACGCTGTCCTCATCAAGATTGAAGGTGATGCCTGACAGGCCGCCGGGAAACACCAACAGCTCCTCAAAACCCACATTCTGTAAGCCGTGAATGCGTGCGATGCCGGTGGATACGCTGACGATGGAACCCACCTCGCGCGTTTGCAGCCCCGGATTGAAGGCCTCCAGGCACCGCTGAATGCCGGTGAATGCACCGTCATATGCGCTGCGCAGACCGTTATCCGGGCTGGCCCTGGTCATGCGGAGCTCCACTTGGTGGGGTCTTCGTCCAGCTTGTCTGAGAAGGCCGTCAGGTAGTCGGCAATGCTCCAGGCCAGCTTTTGCCCCTGTGCGCTGAGCTCAATGCCGCTGATTACTTCAGGCGCGGTCTCAACCTTGAGTTCAATCGTCTGGCCAAAGGTTTCGTTCAGTGCGGCCTGAATCGCAGCCAGCTGCTCAGGTGGCAAATCGAACGCACTGCGCAGCAATGCGGGTGTCTGCGCAGATGTGGCCTTGAGCGCGGTACCCAAGGCGGCCAATGTCGCGCCGTCGACCTCGTGCCAACGCTGAATTAACATCGCACAAGCGCGTTGCTCCACACTGACGTCGGCCAGATCAGCCAGCGTTCGTCGGGCAATCTCTAATACCCGTTGTTGCGTTTTCCGGACGATCTCTCCATGCAGCGCCTGGGTGTCGGCCTGCAAAGCTTTCGCACGTGCCTTACTTGCCACCTCGGCCGCTTTGCGCGCCTCTGCCAGCAAGCGCTCGCGTTCAGTATTGGCGGCTTGGGTGGCTTCGCTTAGCAATGCTGCTCGCTGCTCATCGAAGGTCTTATTTTTCTGCTCGAACTCAGCCTGTTGTTGATGTGCCCTGGCCCTGGTCTCAGCGGCGTCGGCCAGCTCCCTGGCAATTTTCGCTTCGCGAGCGGCGATGGCATCAAGTACGGGCTTATAAAGAAAGCGCTTCATCAGGTAGACCAGAATGATGAAGTTCAATAGCTGTGCAGCAACAGTGAACCAGTCGATAAGCATGGTTTACTGGCCTGCTGCCTGGGAGACCGCAGTGAGAGCCGCATTCCAGAAAGGATTAGCGAAGATCAGGATCATTGTCACCACAAAACAGTAGATAGCCGTGGATTCGATCATTGCCAGGCCAACGAATAATGTACGGGTGATAGTGGCCGATGCATCTGGCTGTTGGGCTAGCGCGGTGAGCGCAACCGACACTGCGCGGCCCTCGGCCAAGGCCGGCCCCATCGTGCCGAAGCCTGTGGTCAGGCCCGCCATAACGATGGAAGCGACGGCTATCAGTGTAAGAGCGTCCATAAGGTATGCCTCTGTATGAGTGGGTTAGGGAAAGACCGAAGTCAGCCTTCAGGCGCCGACAAAGGTGCCTTGGCAGCTTTACTGCTGCGTGTAGCGGCGGCGATATACACCGCCGCGAGGATGGTAAATATGTAGGCCTGGACCATGCCGGTAAGCAGCCCCAGAACCTCCATTACGATGGGGAAAACAAAAGGGGTGATCGATAACAGAATGGCGATGATCATGGCGCCGCTCATCATGTTACCGAACAAGCGCACGGCCAGCGCCAGGGTGCGCGTGACTTCGCTGATCAGGTTGAAGGGCAGCATGATTGGCGTGGGCTGCATATAGGATTTCAGGTAGGCAGCCAGACCCTGGCTCGAAATACCGAACAGTGGTACTGCCACCAACACGCACAGTGCCAGTGCGGCGGTGGTCGACAGCGACGCCGTCGGCGGCTCGTAGCCGGGAGTCACGGTGGCCAGCGATGCCGCGGCAACAAACAGAAATAGTGTGCCGAGAAAGCTCAGGTAGCGATGGGGGTTCTGCAGGCCGACATCCTCGATCTGCCCAATGATCGCTGTCACAACGATTTCCAGCAGGTTCTGCCAGCGCGAGCGTTCATGCCCCGTAGTGAGCCGTCGGGTAATCAGCATAGATCCTACTACCAACACGGCCATCAGCGCCCAGGTGAAGACAATGGTGGCGTTTAGCTTGATGAAACCGTACTCCCAGAAAATCCAGTTATCGGGTGTCAGACGCATGGTGGCTTCACCTGAGAGTGCAGTGGCGATGGTGCTAGTGCTGTGAGGGCAGGGCGGGTAATTCGCAAGACAAGCATACGCGCCATTACAAAACCCAATAGGCACAGTCCCAGTTGCAGCGGCTGCTCCGCCCCCACAGCGTAAAAGCCAGTGAGCACGATGGTGGTGCGCCCAATCAGGCTGACGATCACCCAGCGCGCCGGTGTCGGTGAATCGGCAGCGCGGCGCACTGTCCACCACAAGCCGACGAAGAAGATCGTACCCAGCGCGCCACCAGCCAGCAGCGAAGCGATCCAGACTAACAAGCTAGGGTTGTTGATCATCGTTATCCTCATTTTCGGAGTGCATGGCCTGGTCTTCCTGAGATACCCAATGCCAGGCATTCAGGCAACCTAGGGTCAAGCCCGCCATCAACAGCGCCAGGGTCCATAGGCGCCCACCGGGGTATTGCTGATCAAGCCACAGACCGAGCGCCGCACCCAGCAGAGTGGGTACGGCTACCGACCAGCCGATCAAGCCCATCATGCCGAGGCCGAACCACACACCCGGTGTGCGGTTGCGCCGAGCCTTGATCTTGCGCGCTGCCTTGGCACTGACCTGTTCGGCCAGGGTAGGGCTGTTAGGTGGCATCGGATGTGGCGTGCGTTTTGGCTCCTCCTTCATGAGGAATGCTCGCGCAGAGAGGTGAAGCGACGCATGAATCCCGTCTCGAGTTTGGCCATTGCTGCTCGCACAGCTTGTTCCTGTTCGTTCAGTGTGAGGAATTCCTGCTCTACTGCATCACGCAGATAAGCCAGATCGGTACCGCGCATTGCATGCCGCACTGAAATCACCACATTGGGACCCGTCTTGACCAGGACACCCTCGTCTAATGCGAGGAACACTTCCTCCTGTGCTTCGACCTCAAAGCTGAAGACCCCGGGCACCAGGGAAGCGACGCAGTCGAGGCGCTGTGGCAGCAAGCCAAATGAGCCGTGCGCCGTTTCGAACACGATGCGCGAGACCTGGGTTTCCTCGGCGAAAACCTCGAACGGCAGCAGCACCCTAAGTGTCATCAAGGGCATGCGCCTTGTCCTCGCTGTGCTGCTGTTCAGGCTTAGCCTCTGCCGCTGGTTTTATTTCCGGTTCTGCCGAAGCGCTCGATTTGGCTTTGACCGTGGCTTCATCCACGGCGCCAATCATGTACAGGGCGCTCTCGGGCAGGTCCTTGAATTCATCTGCAAGGATGCGCTCGCAGCCATCCAGGGCGTTTTCCAGGCTGACCAGCTTGCCGCTCATATTGGTGAACTGTTCAGTAGTGAAGAATGGCTGGGTCAGGAAACGCTCCAGCCGGCGTGCACGGGCCACGACCTTGCGGTCGTTTGGCGACAACTGCTCCAGTCCGAGCATGGCGATGATGTCCTTCAACTCGGCGTACTGCGCCAGAGTGCGACGGATGGCCTGTGCCAGGCGATAGTGACGCTCGCCGACAATACCCGGCGTAATCATTTTAGAGCTCGATTGCAGCGGATCGATGGCTGGAAACAGACCTTCACTGGCACGTTTGCGCGACAGCACGATGGAGGCCGAAAGATGGGAGAAGGTGTGTACCGCCGCTGGATCGGTAAAATCGTCCGCTGGCACGTACACCGCCTGGATAGAGGTAATGGCGCCGCTATCGGTATTGGCGATGCGTTCTTCCAGCGCCGCCAGCTCGGTGCCCATGGTCGGCTGGTAACCCAGGCGCGATGGCATTTGCCCCATCAGGCCCGAGACTTCCGAGCCGGCCTGGATAAAGCGAAAGATATTGTCGATCAGCAACAGCACATCGCGATGCTCATCGTCGCGAAAATACTCGGCCATGGTCAGCGCCGCATGACCGACGCGAAAGCGTGCACCAGGCGATTCGTTCATCTGCGCAAAGATCATTACCATGTTAGGCAATACCCCGGCCGCCTTCATCTCACGGTATAACTCTTCGCCTTCGCGCGAACGCTCGCCAATACCGCAGAAAATGCTCACGCCCTGTTGATGGCCAACCATGTTGTGGATCATTTCGGTCAGCAGCACCGTCTTGCCGACGCCTGCACCGCCGAACAGACCTGCCTTGCCCCCGCGCTCCAGTGGGGTGAGCACGTCGATGGCTTTGATGCCGGTTTCGAATATTTCGGACTTGGTTGAGCGACGTACCAGTGGAGGAGGTTGGTTGTGCACCGAGCGCCACTGCACACCTTCCAGTTCAGGGTCACTGTCTATCGTGTTGCCGAAGACATCGAACATCCGTGAGAGAATCGGTTTGCCAACCGGAGCCAGCAGGGGTCCGCCTGTGTTCTCTACGCGCATGCCCCGGGCCAGGCCCTGGGTGGGCGTCAGCGCGATGCCGCGCACGTGATGCGCATCGCGCTGGGCCAATACCTCAATTGCCACTCGGCCATTTTCACCGGCGCGCAGCAAGGTTCGAACAGCCGGCAGCGCAGCGTCGAAGTGCATGTCGATCACGCTACCGCGAACCGCCACAACAGTGCCGGAGTTGGTTGCAGTCCCGGGCCTTTCTTCTCGGCTGTTTGCCACCCGGACACCTCATCAAGTCTGCGCGTTAGGAACTCGGTCATGCCGCCTAAGTAGGCAGCAAACCGGGAGTTCTTCAGTATGCCCGCAGATTAAGCGGATCACCGTTCGCTAGCGAACACAAGACCTGAACCGATATACCGATTCACTCTAAAAAACGGGATTAACAACCGGGAAGCGGTCAACCTTTGACCAGCTAAGCGACCAAGCAATGTTGGAAATTCTAGAGTCTCAATTTCAATGGCTTAGGAGAGTTTTACCTAGGAAAAATGGAAATTCTAACAATGAACGAAATAGAGATATTAAAAATTTAAATTTCCTTATGAAGTTGGAAATATTTAGCATTATGCATAATTTATGCCAATAATTGAGGTTGTCGATATACTTTAACTTGATTGGCCTTTTTTAGGGGATTACCTTCGCCCCAAACTAGGTAAGGTTCATGACAGTGATTGTTTTCTTATATTTACCCAAGGCTTGCTGGAGTGGATCTGTAGCTAGGCGGATATCGCCAGGGAGAAAAGATCAATGAGCACGTTATTCTCTATGGCTTGATCGAGCATGATGAGGTTCTGGCTCTGTTCCAGATCCCCACGCGAATCGCCAACCAAGCAATTCAGAACCTGACCGATCACTTTCTCTTTGTGTCTGATTCTCATCGGGTACCGTTTTCACTGTATCTGCTTCCAAGCAGCGCTCTCAAGCACGATACCGAGTAACGTGGTCTAAGTTTTCACAGAGTCCGATAAGCTGCTGTGATCATAATCCTGTTCCAATCAGCAAACCCGAATAAACTCGAGCCCATGCTTTATCTGAATGAGATACTTACCCGATTGCCTAGGCAACGCGCGACTGAATTCGATGAATTATTACGGTATACCTGGTCATCTGCTTACAAAATTTGATGTCCGGTCTGTTACGCTGCGCCTAGGTGTAGTACGGCGTTTGGTCTATGAGCCGTAAAACTTTTGGTGGGTCAAACAAAATGCAACCATCATTGCTTGTTGTGTCCTGGAGCCCAAGTCCACTATTCCAAGTGGAGTGGATAGGTATCGCTCGGTTAATAGAGCGCAGTTGGAGGAAGTAGTGGACTTTATTAAGAGATTTGTTGACTTAGTGGGGTGGTTTGCAGCCCTGTTTATCGGTTTAGTAGTAATTATTGCGATTTTCGCGCCTGAGAATACAGAAGAAGTAGGGCCTTGGTTCACTGCAGCGCTGGTGGTCTATCTCATTTACCTAGCTTGGTTCACCCTATCAAGACTCGTATACCTCTTTCTGGGAAAGCCCATATACGCCCCTTTTTACTCCGTGAATAAGTTGAAGGCAAAGTCAGCTAAGTCGACCACGGCGAATCAAAGCAAGCCCAGTGAGGGCAAGCAAAACCGGGCCGAGCATGCGGGCGGTGGCAGGCAACAGACAACGGCCAAGCGTTCGGAGACTCAAGCACGGTTTGACGATACGCAGCTAGGTAGCTACTTGAAGGAGACTGGCCTTGAGTCGAGGCGAATCTCAGCGAGCCATCGTGATACTGGCGATGACAGTGACTTTAGAATGAAGGCCACACTTAAGGTACCAGGCCGACATGATCAAAGCCTGACCGGTGACTCTGGAAGCACACTGAACACGACAATAAAGAAGCAGAAGCGGTCCGGGAAAGAACAGTTCATCATGCCCAACGAGTCTGTTGACGTCGCGGGTTTTCCCATCCATGGACCAGTGTATATCGGTCGGGCTCAACCAGGCGCCAGGGGTGTGATAGATCCGGACAAGAAGATCAAAATGTCCGCGCCCAATCCCGAGCCGCTAGGCTATTGGCCTGACTACTGCGATTTAACGCCAGAGCAGCGAGGCAGGTACATAGGTTGGCTGCACGAAGGCCGGGGATACACAGATGAGACCGGGTATCCCTTCCTATACTTCTATGGCTTCGAGCGGTATGTATTGCTGCAAGCAAATTCTGATGGCTCCGAAACACGCCGCGAGCGGCTTATGGCGATCATCGAAGAGTGCGAGAGACTGTCCAGCAGATTGGGCAGTAGAAGCTTTTCGAATTATTCAAATGACCTCGTTGACTACATCATCATTAAGTACTTGCCTGAGTTGATCGAGCAACGGCTTCAAAAGCCTTCTGCTGGCAATGCGAATGTAGCAAGGTATGCAATCAGTAAGTTCATCGCAGAAAACCCCAAAGAACCATTGCCGGGCGAGTTGGCCATTCATTGGTACTTCGTGACGAAGAAGCTTAGGCCAAAAGACTTTGTGGCACGAGATTTCAACGACTTCAAACAAGACTTCATCCACTACTACAACAACCGCGGTGGAGTGGTCGTGAAGAAAGCGGTTCGAAAGCTTAAAATCGTATACGGCGTGGCAGGGGCCTCATTCAATGGGCCTTACTCAGGCCCATACACGATTGAGACAAACTACCCTGATACGTTTGAGTATGTAAATCCAAACCGGAAATTCAACGAGATACTGACGGCCACCAAGATCAATATAGTGGACCCCATGATTTAGACCACGGGCATAGGTAGAATGCCACGACCAAGCAGGAGTAGTAACGTGGCGAGAAAACGGTTCAGTAGTGA
>NZ_AUIH01000004.1 GCF_000423605.1 Saccharospirillum impatiens DSM 12546 | reverse complement strand
GGACTACCGCAGTAAAGGTTGGGCGAAGCGCTATTTTGAGAAGTGGTACAGCTGGGCTATTCGTTGCCGTTTGGAGCCGATTAAGAAAGTCGCCAGAATGCTAAAAGCGCATAAGGATGGCTTGTTGAATTACTTCGATCACCGGATCAGCAATGCCGTCGCTGAGGGATTAAACTCAAAGATCCAGACGGTAAAGTCCAATGCTCGGGGCTATCGTTCTTTCGAAGGCTTCAGAACAAGCATATTGTTTCACTGTGGAAAGCTGGATATGCTGCCATAGGGTTCCACAGAGTTTTACGAAGAGCCAAAAATAAAGGAGTTTGTTATGACCGTTTTGGTGACCGGCGGTGCCGGGTACATTGGCAGCCACACCTGCATTGAACTGATCTTGGCCGGGCACACGGTGCTGGTGCTGGATAACCTGGTGAACAGTTCGGCCGAATCGCTGCGCCGGGTTGAAGCCATTGTGAAGCAACCGGTCGATTTCGTGGAAGGCGATATTCGCGATACCGAGTTGCTGGACCGGGTGTTCAGTGAGCACGATATCGAGTCGGTTGTGCATTTCGCCGGGTTGAAAGCCGTGGGTGAAAGCACCGAAAAGCCGCTCGATTACTACGACAACAACGTATACGGCACCCTGTGCCTGCTTCAGGTGATGAAGCGCCATGGCTGCAAGAATCTGGTGTTCAGTTCATCGGCCACAGTGTATGGCGACCCGCACACGGTGCCGATTGAGGAGCATTTTCCGCTCAGCGCCACCAACCCCTATGGCCGCTCCAAACTGATGATCGAAGACATTCTGCGCGATCTGTATGCCTCCGATACGGAATGGCAAGTGGCGCTGCTGCGCTACTTTAACCCGGTTGGCGCCCATGAAAGCGGCACCATTGGTGAAGACCCGAACGGCATTCCCAATAACCTGATGCCCTTTATCACCCAGGTGGCCATTGGTAAGCGCGAGGCACTGTCGGTGTTCGGCAGCGATTACGACACGCCGGACGGCACCGGTGTGCGCGACTACATTCACGTAGTCGATCTGGCCAAGGGCCACGTTAAAGCCATCGAAAAACTGGACAGCAAGCCGGGCTGTGTGGCCTACAACCTGGGCACCGGTGTTGGCTACAGCGTGCTCGACATGGTGAAAGCGCTGGAAAAAGCCTCGGGCTGCAAGGTTCCCTACAAGCTCGTGGACCGTCGCCCCGGCGACATCGCCTGCTGCTACGCCGACCCGGAATTTGCCGAACAAGAACTGGGCTGGAGGGCCGGGCTTGGTCTGGACGAGATGATGGCCGACTCCTGGCGCTGGCAAAGCCAGAATCCTGATGGATATAAAGGACGCGATTTATGAAAAGACGTGGGACATTAAAAGACGTGGAACATTAACTGACGTAAGACATTAAAAGACGCGAAACACTGAAAGACGCAAAACACTAACTGACGTCAGTTCCTGTCCTGCGTCCCTTCATGTGTTGCGTCTTTCAATGTCTTACGTCCCTTGGTGTTTCACGTCCCTTCATGTTCCACGTCTTTTCAGGACCTTTATGGAATACGTTAATTTTGATCCTTTGGCGGAACGGTTTTCGAAGAATATATACGGCAGCCTGAAAGGTCGTATCCGCCAAACCCTGCTTGAAACCCTCTATCCGAAGTACATGCCTGAGTTGCGTCAGCCGGACCTGAGTGTTCTGGATGCTGGCGGTGGCCTGGGGCAAATGACGCAATGGCTGCTGGGTATGGGTCACCGGGTTGAGTATTTCGATGTCGCGGGTGACCTGGTGGCTCAGGTTGAGCAAGACGTAGCAGAATCGATTGCCAGCGGTCAGTGCCGGGTAAGCCAGGCCTCGGTGTTCGACTTTGAGTCCGCGCCAGACCGGGACCTGGTGATTGTGCACGCCGTGCTTGAATGGCTGGAGCGCCCGCAGGCGGCGCTGGATCGGGCCATGAACTGGGTAGCCCCGGGTGGCGTGATTGGGGTGATGGTGTATAACCGCCATATGCTCGAATTGCGCAATTTGATGCGTGGCACCCTCGAAAAAGTGAAGACCGGTCAGTTGCAAGGTTTGGCTGGCGGCCTTACCCCCATAACCCCCCTGAGCCCCGAGCCGGTTCGCCAACAATTGGTGGATGCCGGGTTTGAGATTCTCACTCAGGCGGGTATCCGCACCTTTTCTGATTTAACGGAACCGACGGTGTTGTCGTGGTATTCCGATGACGACATCATTGAGATGGAGCAACGCCTGTGTGAGCAGGCGCCGTATCGGGATTTGGGGCGCTATGTTTTGTTGCTGGCCAGGAAGACTGCTATAGCAGCATGAGCTGATACGCTGGTTGTATTTCAACCAACTAACTGCTCCCTCTCCCGCACTGCGGGAGAGGACTGGGGAGAGGGTTCACTTTTCTTTTCCTCAGGCGATGTTAACCACTTTGTGCGATTGCAGTGTCAGCCGCCACTCGGGGTGGGCGCGGCAATAGGCGATGGCGGCCTGGGTGCTGGTTTCGCGGGCCGGGTGGAGGGTTTCGATGTCGAATGGGTTGAGCGGGCTTAGGTAGCGCACGCTGGCTTCCATGTGAGCGAAACGTTCCGGCGGGGCTTCGGGCTGGGGGTAAACCAGTTTGAGCTCGTCGCAGCGCGCTATGATGATTTCGCTGCGGCCTTTGGGGCTGATGCACACCCAGTCGAGATTGGCCGGTAGCGGTCGTGTGCCGTTGGATTCAACCGCGCATTCGAAGCCGCGCTGGTGCAGGGCGTCGATCAGTGTTTCGGTTAATTGCAAGGCCGGTTCACCGCCAGTAAACACGACATAGGGCTTTTCGCCGGAGTTGACTGAGGGTGTCGGGGTTGGCCAGAGTGCGGCTATTGCGTCGGCCAGGGCGGTTTCATCGCTGAATTTGCCACCGCCTTCGCCATCGGTGCCAATGAAATCGGTGTCGCAAAAGGTGCAGATGCTGGTTGCCCGGTCGGCCTCACGGCCGCTCCAGAGGTTGCAGCCGGTGAAGCGGCAAAATACCGACGCCCGGCCGGTTTGGGCGCCTTCGCCCTGCAGGGTGTAGAACATTTCTTTTACGGAATAGGTCACGGGGTTGGAATCTCGGAAATCGGGTGAATTGGCTCGAACAAACCCTGGCAGCGGCGGGCTAGGGCGTTGCCGCTGCTGCCTGGGTATTGTTGTCTTCCAGAAGGCGCATGAAATCATCGGTGTTCAGCGGGGCTGAAAACAAGTAGCCCTGGTAGCGCAAGCAGCCGATGGATTCCAGAAATGTCAGTTGCTCTTCGGTTTCAACGCCTTCGGCTATGGTTTTCAGGTTCAGGTGCTGGGCCATGGCGAGAATGGTTTCAACAATGGCGGCGTCGTTGCTGTCTGTGGTCAGATCGCGCACGAATGACTGGTCGACTTTCAGTACGTCGAGCGGCAGTCGTTTGAGGTAGCTCAGGCTGGAGTAGCCGGTGCCGAAGTCGTCGATGGAGAAGGAGACACCGTACTGGCGAATTTCGTTCATGCGTACGATGGTCTCTTCCACCTCATTGATTACCATGCCTTCGGTAATCTCTAAATCGATGCACCGCGCGGGTATGCCGTACTCTTTGATCGCCTGTTTGACCTGGGCGAAGAACTCCGGCTGAGAAAACTGCTGGGGGCTGACGTTGATGCCCAGTACCTGGTGTTCGCTCCAGATGCCTGCGTCCATCCAGCGGCGCACGGTGGCGCAGGCTTCATTCAGCGCCCATTCCCCGACTTTGACGATCAGCCCCATGTTTTCCAGAACCGGAATGAATTCCACCGGCGATACCGTGCCCCGGGTCGGGTGTTGCCAGCGCATCAGGGCTTCGGCACCGAGAATGGTGTTGTCGCGCACATCGACCTGTGGTTGGAAGGTCAGGTAGAACTCGCGCCTTTCTACGGCCAGGCGCAAATCTTTCTCCATGCTCAGGCGGAAGGCGGTGGCTTCGGCCATCGCCTGCTCGAACTGAATGGCGTTGTCTTTGCCATGCGCCTTGGCCTGGTACATGGCGGTGTCGGCATTGCGCAGCAGGTCTGAAGCGCTGGTGGGGCCATCCGGGTACAGGGCAATGCCCAGGCTGGCGGTAACTGTCAGTTGTTGGCCGCCTATGAAAAATGGCTCGGCCAGGGCTTTGCGCAACCGTTCGGCGCGCTGGTAAGCCAGAATGCTGACTTCGCTTTTATCTTGCCCGAGGTCAGCCATGCAGATCACAAATTCATCGCCACCGAGGCGCGATACCGTGTCTTCGGTGCGCACGGCGTCTATCAATCTGGAGGCGGCTTCGCGCAACAGGGAGTCGCCCGCGCTGTGGCCCATGGAATCGTTGATGTTCTTGAAGTTATCGAGGTCGATGAATACCAGAGCACCGAACTGACCTGAGCGCTCTGCACGGCGCAACGACTGACCCAGCCGGTCGAGAAACAGGTGTCGGTTGGGCAGGTCGGTCAGTGGGTCGTGATAGGCCATGTGTTGCATGCGTGACTGGTTGCGCTTGCGTTCAGTGATGTCGACACCGACAGACAATATGGCGGGCTCGGCACGAAACTCGATGGGCAGAATGCGCAATTCCAGGGCGGTTAGGGTGCCGTTGCTGTTCATCCAGTCCAATTCGGGGATGAACAGGCTGTTCTGATCGGTCATTACCTGTTCGTCGGCTTCGATGATCAGTTGCCGGGATTTTTCGTCGTACTCACCCAGTATCTGACTCTGATGCTGGCCGGTTAGCTCTTCAACAGTGCTCTGGAAAGCCCGGGCAAAGGCTTCGTTCACCAAGGCCAGTTCACCCTCCCGGTTTTTGACATAGATAAGATGCGGCAGGTTGTCGATCAGCCGGCGCATGTTGGTGTAGGACTCTTCAGCTTCGTGCTTGGCCAGAGTCTTGTCGGTGATCAGGCGCTCAGCATTGGTCAGGTAGTGGTTGATGTGCGCGGTCAGTTGCCCGAGTTCATCGCGTTCATGACCATTGGGAGGTGTCAGCCGCTGACCGTCGGGATTTTCGGCGTCGATGGCATCCAGCGAGGTGGACATCATGTTGATCGGTTTGGTGACCAGTCGGTAGAAAACGATCAGGAACAGAACAATCAGGATGAAGTTCTTGACCACGCCCAGCAGAAAGGTCGATATGGCCCGGTCGGCAAAGCTTTGGTAAGCCAGAACGGTATCGATTTCCATGCGCAGCAGGCCGAAGACGTCACTGCCCAGGGCATTGGTTTCAAGGCGGGTTTCCAGGGTTTGCACAGGTTTGGTGACGAACAGCTCGTACCAGTGTGACTGGCGCTGCTGCTGTTCTGCGGACCGCTCCGCCAGGGGGGAGCCCAGTTCGTCGATAATGGCAACGTAGGTGACAAAATCGTACACGAACATGCCGTTGGCCACTTCGCTGGCCAGGTTGTAGTCGAGCGTGTGCACGGCGCGTGAGGCGGCAAAACGGGAGGCGTCCATGACTCGCTCGATGGATGATCCGAGTGAATTTCGTTCGACGTTAAAATCGTTGTAAACCTGATAGCCCGAACTGACCAGGCTGACAAGCAGGGCCAGAATAACGCCGCTGCGGGATAGCCGAAACGACAGGCGGTTTAAAAATCTTGGTTTGAACACCTGTGAAGACATCCGCTAAACGCCACCATGGGGCCGGGAAAGGGCCGCAAACATACTGAATGCTTACAGGTTAGTCAAAACCGGCGGATGCCGCCATGCGTTTTAGATGTTGCCAGCGAGTTACACACCAAATCGCCAGTACCGGGTTGCCCAGTGTCGGCAGTGTCACCAGCAGTAAAACCCGGACCCAGGGGTTGGGTTCAAACAGCCAGGCCAGGGCCAGTGCGATGAAAAAGCCGCTGTACAGATCGAACAGTGAGATCTGGCCCCATACCTGACTGCTCAGCCAACGGCCCTGTTCGGAAAACAGAGGCCAGGGGTCATAGAGCAGCATCCAGGCGACGAGCGTTGCCGAGAGGGTGGCGCCCACGATTAAAAACACCAGTGCTGGCCAGGCTTTAGCTCGATTCGGTTTCATGGCTGTTCATCCCCGGGGTATTCATAGTCGATGTTTGCTATGTAGTTTCCCCCGCCAGGCTTGGGCAGGTTGGTTAGGCCCGCGTAGCGCAGCAGACGCTGGCTCTGAATGTCGTAAGTCAGTTCGATGTCGCTGATCACGAGGCTGAGCAGGCGATTGCGGACGTTGAGTTCCAGCAGCAACCGGCCATCGGCTTGTTCGACCGGGCGCAATCGCAAGCCCAGCCAGCGGGTTCGAGTCGGGGCCAGAAACTGGAGTTCGACGCTCTCGCCGGCCAGCAAGGTGTCAAAGTGATCGAGAATGAAGTAGTGAAAACCGCCATCGATGACGTAATTGCCTGCATCTGACCAGTCGAGAAAACCGGACTCTACTGACTCTATGGTTACGCCGCTGTCTTCTGGCTCGACTGTTTCGGTGCGTTGCGGGTCGACAACCGTCAAACGGTAGGCCGGGCGGGCCGGTTGCCAGTAGGTCATGTCTTTTTGGGCGAGGGCATCGCCATCGGGCGTCAGATAGCGCACGGTTTCCTGCTGGGGGACACCGTCGACCAGTTCAAGGCTGTGCTGTTCGGTGTAAAGCAAGGTGCCGGAGTCGGCGTCATAGGCCTTGCCCACGAATTCACTGAGGCGGGTTTCTTCGGCCACAACGACTGTCGCCAGCCCGGACAGCACCAGCCCAAACAGCAGCTTGGCGGCCAGAGGTTGGCTGCGGCCAAACGACGCCGCTGGTTCAGGGTCTGCTGAGGCTGATCCCAGCCTGGCTTGTGGGAGAAGGGTCGGGTTTGTCATAAGGCCGTCACCTGCGTCGGGTGTGTGTGATTGGGTCGGTCAATCCACCAGTAGAATAGCGGTAGCCAGAGCCCCCAGGCCAGCGGCACGGCGAACAGCGCCCAGGGTTCCATGGTGGCGGCCCCGAACTGTGTGCCGGCGACGTAGCTGCCACCACCGCCGAACACACCCAACAGGATTTGCAGCGCTAGGCGGCCTTTCAGCCAGGCCAGAGAGTGGTTCAGCGTCAGCGGAAACATCAGCCACAGCCCGACAAGCCACAGAGGGACAGGTTGCCCAGCGCCTAAAAACTGAACGGCGGGGCTCAGGTGCCAGATAAAGTCGACCAGCAGCCCCCCGATCATGATCGGGATCACCGCTTGCCACTCTCGCCGGTTGCCAAACAAGGCAGCGTGCATCGCCACAAAACCGAGCGCCCAAAGAATCGCCCAGGCCGACTGGGTGAGCACCAGCAGGAACCAGCCGATCTGGAACCCGGCGTAGTTGAGTATGGCTTTGCCTGCGTTGAGTTTCATTGGGCGGGGTCAATCCAGGTTTGGCGGTTCTTGTCTTTGGCGAACATCACCTGATGCGTGCCAATGGCGCGTTCGGTAAAGCCGCCCTCGCAATAGGCAAAGTAGTAGCGCCACAAACGATAGAAGGTGTCGTCGTAACCCAGTGCCAGTATCTGGTCGCGGGCGGCCACAAAACGGTGGTGCCAGTCTTTGAGGGTTCGGGCGTAATGCTCGGTCATGTCTTCCAGGTGGACCATTTGCAGGTCGGTGTGACGCTTCATGTTGTCCATTAAAATCGACAATGAGGGTAGGTGGCCACCGGGAAAGATGTACTTGCGAATAAAGTCGACCGAGGAACGGTATTCCTGGTAACGCTGATCGGGCATGGTGATGCATTGAATGAGAGCGGCACCGTCGTCCGTCAGTCGTTCAGACAGCACTTTAAAGTAACTCGGCAGGTAATCGTGCCCAACGGCTTCGATCATCTCGATCGACACCAGTTTGTTGTATTGCCCGGTGAGGTCGCGGTAATCCTGTTTCAGCAGGGTGATCTGGTCGGCCAGACCCAACTCGTCGATGCGCTTGCGCGTGTAGTCGTGCTGCTCGTCGGAGATGGTGGTGGTGGTGACTCGGCAACCATAGTGCCGCGCTGCGTGGATGGCCATACCACCCCAGCCAGTACCGATTTCGAGCAAGTGATCACCCGGTTTCAGATCCAGTTTCTGGCACACGCGATCGAGCCGATGGTGTTGCGCTTCTTCGAGCGTGGAGTCGGGGCTCGGATAAATGGCGCTTGAATACATCATGCTGTCGTCGAGAAAGGCTTCGAACAAGTCGTTGCCCAGATCGTAATGCGCACGGATGTTTTTGCGCGAGCCGGCTTTGTCGTTCCGGTTTATCCAGTGGGCCATTCTGAGCAGGGGTTTGGTGACCATGCCCAGTGTTTTGTTCAGCGTTGACGTGGTATCGAGGTTGACCGCGAATACGCGCACCACCGTCGCCAGATCCGATGTATCCCAAAAACCGGCGACGTAGCATTCCGCCGCCGCCAGTGCGCCGCCTGTTAGCATTTCGCGGTAGGTGCGCGTGTTGTGAATGTGAACGCTGGCGTGTGGTCCGTCCTGATCCGGATTGCCGAAAACGTAGGTGCCAGACTGATCGTGCAGCGTCAGTGACCCGGTGTGAAAGCGGTTCAGGGCTTTAAAAAGCAGCCGCTGAGCAAGCGGGCCCTGGGTCCCGTCAAAACGCGTCGGAGTGGCCGTTGTCATGCCGTTGTTTCCTTTTTCTCTTTGTTCGGGTGTGGAATGAAGGGAACCTTCTTCAGCCACAATTTGAAGGCTTGCCAGTGGATGCCCGTTACCACCTTTACGGTCATCGCCGGGAAACGGATGAGGGCGCGGCGCATGGCCCGGGCGGTGATCGGCGCGGCTTCCATAACCAGTGTAGCGTCGAATACCTTGTTCTGTTCACGGTGGTTTTCCAGGTGAATGCGCAGGGTCGGTTGCGGCAAGCCGAAGACCCAGCGGTAGTTCATGTCCATCGGCAGGAAGGGCGATACATGAAACGCCTTGCTTAACCGGTATTCCCGGTACTGACGATGAACGCGGTGTGGTTCGTAATAGGGCCTTATCTCTGTGGCTCCGGCATCGGATGCTTCGGCCAGCAGCACGTAGGCGTGGCGCTCTTTCCAGGGCGTATTGGTGACTTCAGGCATGACCGCCAGCAAGCGGTCGTTGTGATCGAACACGTAATAGACCGACACCGGGTTGAACACATAGCCGAGGTAGCGCACGTGTGTCAGCACCCGCACCGAGGCGATTTGTGCGGGTTCGAGCTCGCTGTGCGCACACACCTTCTGAATGACCGCCTGCTTCAGGTCGGGAATGCTTGGGTCGAAGTAATCGGCCCGGCGAAAACTGGCCCAATTGAAGCGCTCGGCCGACCAGAAACGAGAGGTGGTAAAGACCTCGTCAATTTCATCGAGATCAAGATACAGCATGAACAACGGGTAGGTGAACCGGTGTTCTGCCGGGCTGTACCGGCGGTGGCGAACCCAGCCTTCATAAAGACAACTGTTCAGTGCCATGGATCAACTCCAAAACTGGATACGACGCGCAAGGCACTGTTGACACCGTCTTCGTGAAAACCATTGAACCAGTAGGCCCCGCAAAAGTGTGTGCGGTTCTGGTTACCAATCTGATCGTAACGGTTCTGGGCGTCAATGCCGGCCTTGGTAAAGACCGGGTGGGCGTAGCTGAAGCGGTCGATGATTTTGGCCGGATCAATGTCTTCTGTGCGGTTCAGCGTGACGCAGAAGGTGACCGGGGCATCGGTAAAGTTCTGCAGGATGTTCATGTTGTAGGTCAGGCCAACAGCGGCATCGGGATTCTTCGGAATGTGGTAATTCCAGGCCGCCCAGGCTTTTTTGTGGCGCGGCAGCAGGCTTTCGTCGGTGTGCAAGACAACATCGTTGTCGCTGTAGGGCAGCGCCCCCAGAATATCGCGTTCCTGATCGGTCGGAGCGGCCAGCATGTTCAGGGCCTGATCGCTGTGGCAAGCGAATACAACCTGATCGAAGCGTTCGGTTGTCTGGTCGGCAAGCGTAAGCGTTACGCCATCGGCATCGCGTTCGACACGGGTCACGCCACGGTTCAGGTGAATGCGGTCTTTGAAGGGTTCGGTCAGCGGTGCGACGTAGGCGCGTGACCCACCCTGTATGACGTACCACTGCGGTCTGTGCTTAACCGACAACAGGCCGTGGTTCTTGAAAAACCGAACAAAAAACAACGCCGGAAACGCTTCCATGTCGGTTTCACCGGATGACCAGATAGCGGCGCCCATGGGGACGATGTATTTGCGGATAAACGTCTTGCCGAAGCCTTTTTGTGTGAAGTACTCACCCAGGGTCAGGTCTGGCGTCAGGATGCCGGCTTCGAGGTCGTCGAGGCTTTCTTTGTTGAAACGCAGAATGTCCCGAATCATGCCCAGAAACCGGGGGTTCACCAGGTTTTTGCGTTGTGCGAACAGGGTGTCGATATTGTGGCCGTTGTATTCAAGGCCGGTGGCGTCGTCGCGCACACTGAAACTCATTTCAGTGGCTTCACGTTCTACCGCCAGCGGGGCCATCAGTTTGTTGAAATTGTGGTACACCCAGTCGTTGTAAACGATAAAGCCGGTATTCACGCCCCAGGTACGGCCGTCGATGGTGACATCCTGCGTGTTGGTATGGCCGCCAATGTAATCGTTTTGTTCGAACACCTGGATATCGTGATGCGGGTGCAGCATGCGGGCGGTGGTGAGGCCTGCGATGCCAGTACCTATGATGGCAATGCGTTGTGTCATTGACGGTCCTTTGTTGCTGTTTACCCTTGTTGAAAAAGGGGGTCTGTTTTTCCAAAACCCGGAAAGCAGACAGTGTGATTATTGCAGTACTCACGGCATCAATGACGTTAGCGTCATCGTTGTCGCCAGGGTGGTAATGTTCCGTATGTCGATTGTTGACGTGCCAATCAGTTTAGCCGACCTTTCAGCCAACCAAGCAATGAACCCAGCACCGGTACGTGGTCGAAGATCATCTGGTTGCTGTCAAAGTAGTCCTGATGGTGGGTGATTTTGTCGTCAAACGTCAGATAAGTGACCCCTGGTACCAGAATGGGCGCGCTGTTGTTGAGTTTCGGGTGACGAAACGTCATCTCCCAGCGCAACATGGCTTCGTTTTTCTGTTCCCACTGGGTGAGATACCGGAATGAAATTTCATCGACATTCCTGTACATGCCTTCGAAATAGCGCTGCAGGTTGTTCAGCCCTTCAATGCGATGCAGGGGGTCTGTGAACAGGATGTCCCGGTCATACAGATCGCCCAGCAAGCCGTCTTTCACGGTATCCCGGTTCAACCGGTTGTACACGTCTTGCATTTGCTCAAGCATGGAAAACTCCTAGAACGATAGCGGCGAGGTTAGAGATATAAGCTACTCGCTTTGAACTAACAGCTCGCAGCTCATAATTCAAAGCTTCTTAAACAACGTTAACGTTTCTGCACGTGCCCGTTTGTAATCAATCAGCGGCAACGAATACCCCTGATGCTTCGCCAGCGTTTGGCTGGGTTGATGAATGGCTGCTGCGTTGACGCTGGCCAGTTCGGGTACCCAGCGGCGAATGTAATCGCCTTTGGGGTCGAAGCGCTCTGACTGGGTGTGGGGGTTGAATATTCGAAAGTAGGGGGCCGCATCCACTCCGGTTGAGGCGCACCACTGCCAGCCGCCGTTGTTGCTGGCAAAATCAATGTCCAGCAGTTGCTGTGCAAACCAGCGCTCGCCCTGTCGCCAGTCAACTTTCAGTAACTTGACCAGGTACATGGCAACAATCATACGCACACGGTTGTGCATCCAGCCGGTTTGAGCGAGCTGGCGCATACCCGCGTCGACGATGGGTACCCCGGTCTGACCTTGTTGCCATCGCTGCAGCGCGGCATCATCCCGATTCCAGGGGAAGGCGTCCCAGCGCGGGTAAAACGGTTCATGACGGGCTAGGTCCGGTCGCCAGTAGAGCAGGTAGTGGTAAAATTCACGCCAGATCAGCTCCGACAGCCAGGTTTGCACGCCGGCGCTGTCAAACCGGGGGTGACTGAAGGCGCTGTGCATGCACTGGCGCAGGCTGATGGCGCCGTTGGCCAGAGCCGCAGACAGGCGCGACGTGCCTTCAACGGCGGGCAGGTCGCGATGGTCTTTGTAGTTGGGCATGGCCTCCGTGAAGTGGCTCAGATGCTCATGCGCTTCGTGTTCGTTCAGTGGCAACTCGGCGGTGCCGGTCCAATTGACCGCTGGGATATCCGGTATAGCCGTCAGTGCCGGCGCGACTGGGGAGGGTACCGGTAACGGCCTGGGCAGGGGCGTTTCAGCGTGCTGGCTCAGCCAGCGCTTCTTGAATGGTGTGAATACCCGATACATGTCACCCTGGCCGGTCAGCAGTGAGGCCGGATCGAACCCGACCCGGTCTTCGCCGATCCAGGTATCGATGCCCGCCGCTCGCGCCTGTTCGATTGTGTACTGGTCGCGCTGCACTTCATCCCAGCCAAATTCGCGGTGAAAGGCGAGGTGGCTGACGTTCTGGCTGCGGGCGTAGTCGATCAGCTGATCTACCCCGGCCAACCAGGTGTCTGCGTGCACAATGGTCAGGGGAATGCCCAGTTGGGCAAGATCCTGTGCAACGGTGGCCAGAGCCGAGCGAATACTGTATTGGCGAGCCAGGCCGTAGTCGTGTTGTTGCCATTGTTCCGGGGTCCACAGGAAGATGGCTTTTACGTCAGCACCGGGCGCCTTGCAGGCTTCGGTAAGGGCGCTGTGATCACTGACGCGCAAATCGTTTCGGAACCAGACTAAATGGGTCATTAAAAACTCTAGACTAAAGTTAGACGTTCCGTTGATACGCTGATCAGGATCAGTCGGTTCAAAAAGATTGTTGTCTCAAATCGGGTTTCTTAACCCGAGGGCCTCCGGGTAGGGGTTCAGGAAGGTTTGGTTCATCAGGTAGGGGAACTGATCGCCATGCAAAAAGGTGTAGTGTTTGAGCAGGGAGACCGGAACGATAAAGGGCACTTCACTGGCCTGGTACTGGTCAATCGAGTGTATCAGAGATGCCTTTTCCTTCTCGGACAACTGGTTTTTGAAATAGCCCATCACATGTTGCAGTACGTTAACGCGGTGGCCGCGCTTGGGAATGTTCGACAGCGCCGACATCAGTTCGACCAGGTAAGTCTGCCCAAAGGCTTCCCGGTCCTCAATGGCTTTCAGGTTCGAGAGCATTTGCCCCAAACGCTTGTAAGTTGGGTAGTCGTGCATCATCAGCAGGTACTTTTGCCGCGCGTGAAAATCAATCAGGTCTTTGGCGGTGCGCCAGGGTTGTCGGGTTCGCCAGTCGTGATAGACATAAACGCGTTGAACGAAATTCTCGACCAGATTCGGGTCGCTCAACCGGCCACTTTCTTCAAACGGCAGCGCCGGAGCGCGGCGTTGCAGCACTTCGGTGTAGAGCCCGCTGGCGATTTTCTCGGGAATCATGCTTGCGTTGTAAAGCTTTACCCGCTCCATACCGCAGCTTGGTGAGCCCTGCATCACGACGTAGCCGTCGAGTGCATCCAGTTCGGGCACGATGGTTTCGGCGTAATTCTGCAGCCGTTCGGTGTAATCGTCGGTTAGATTAACGGAGTCGACGGCTTTCGTGCCCTGATCAGTACTGATCAGCCGGATCGGATTGCGCGGTATGCCCATCCCGATGGCGACCTCAGGGCAGTAGGGCACGAAATCGGCGTATTGACCAAAGGTCTGGGTCAGCCAGCGATGGTGTTTGTGTCCGCCGTTAAAGCGGACTTCGTCGCCCAGCAAACAACTGCTGACGCCCAGTGTGAGTCGTGTCATTGCGTTCAGTAATCCTATCGGCTTCTGCGTGGCTGCGTGATCGACGTAATGGTCGGTCGTTACGCAGGCCGTGTCCAGCCCGGATCACTGCGCGCCAGCACGCAAGCTTTGCAACTGGGCCTGAAAGTCGTTTGCCAGAGTCGACAGAGTATCGCTGAGTGTCGTCGCTTGCTGACACTCAGTGGCGGTCTCTTCAGACAGGTTCCGGATCTGGATGATCAGCTCGGCCAGGGAGCCGGCAACACTGGTTTGCTCTTCGGCGGCGGTGGCGATTTGCTGATTTTTATCGTTAATGGTGGTGATGGCGGCCAGAATATCCGTCAGCTGTTGCTCCGCCTGGGTGATGTGTTCGCCGGTCGACCGGGTTTGGGTCAGGCCCGTCTCCATGGCCTGATTGCTGTTGCGGGCGCCGGTTTGAATGGTCTCTACAATGGCTCTGATTTCTACCGTCGATTGCTGGGTTTTTTGCGCCAGTTGGCGCACTTCATCGGCCACGACGGCAAAACCTCGCCCCTGGTCGCCCGCGCGGGCCGCTTCAATGGCGGCGTTCAGCGCCAGCAGGTTGGTTTGCTCGGCGATGCCCTGTATGACACTGAGCACTGATCCTACGTTTTCAGACTCCTGTGCCAGGCTGTTGATTAAACCTGCGGTCGTTTCGTTGTCTTTAGCCAGCTTGGCCATGGTGCTTTGGGCCGTGTGCATGGCCTGACTGCCTTGTTCGGCCAACTGCCCGGTATGGCGAGTGGAGTCGGCGGTATCGGCGGCATTGGCGGCCACTTCCCGTGAGGCGGCCTCCATTTGTTCAATGGCGGTCGCTACTTGCTGGCTAAGGTCGTGTTGCTGGGCTGTGGCGGAGGTGATCGAACCCGACATCACGTCGAGGCGACCGGTGGCATCGCGCAGGGCGTTGCTGTTGCGCTCCAGGTCAGTGACCATGTTTTGCAGGAACTGGCGCAAATAGTCGAGAGTCTGCCCCAGTTGGCCGAGTTCATCCTGTCGTTTCAGGGCAATGGGCTGGTCATAACGGCCATTGCGGATGTGGTTAACACCGTCAGTCAGGCCGTGAATGGGGCGGATAATGGCACTGCGTACAAAAAGAAAAATGGCAGCCAGAACGATCAGCGTCAGGACAACCGCTACCGCGACGGCGAGTTGGACCGTCTGGCTGGCGCTGGCTTGGGCGGCGGCATTGGCTTCAGCAGCGAGTCGTGACAACTCGTTGCCAAGGTCGGTCATCGCAGCCGATGGCGCCCGGTCTATGCCCGACACCGCCGCATCACCTGCGGTGTGGTCAAAGCCGCTGTTGATGAATGCCTGGCGGCCTTCGGCATAGGCAGTGGCCATGGTTTGGTGATCGGCAAGAAACCCGGTGGCGGTGGCTTGCAGTTCCGGGTAAGGCTCAAGTCCGGTTGCCAGCTCTGAGACCAGGGATCTGACCTGGTCGGATTGTTCGTTGAATGCTGTCCAGTAGCGGTCCATTCGCTCGCTGTCCTGGCCCCGCAGCAGAACATTCTTCCATTCCTGTACCTGAGTCTTGAATTCCAGATGAGCGGTATCGGCTTGTTTCTCCAGCTGTTTTACGCCCTGGGCAACGCCCACCAGGCGGTTAACGGACTGGTTCATGGAGAAGATGCCCGCGAAGGCGACTACGGCCATGGCCAGGATGCTGAGCATGATGCTCATGAGCAGACGAAATTGAATAGAACCTGATTTCACGGTGTGTTCTCCACGAGGAAACCCTGGGTGATTTGGGGCATTGACTGAATTTCCGGGCGCTTAAGGCGGCCCGACACGGCTGATAGTCGGGTTATCGACCCGTTCAATTAATACTGTAGCTCATGTGAGATTAGATCGTTTTCAGCCATACCCTTGAGTTTTTTTAAATCACAGGCATAATGCCGCGCTCTGCGTTAGGGTGGCTCTGCCGGTCCCCCCGCAACGAACGGTCGTAAACTCCGCCAGGCCCGGAAGGGAGCAACGGTAGCGACTTTCTCGTGTGCCGGGGTGCGGCTGGTGGAGCCGCCACCCAATATCCGTTTCCTGCAACTGCAACTGCAACTGGGCGCTGATGACAGCCTGGATAGCACGGTTATTCAGGGTTATCTGTATCTTGGCCGCTTGCTAACCTCTTGTTTTATCAGCTCTTTTTTTATTCTGGCAGCGCTGGGTGTTCCAAGTTAGGATACGGTTTCGTTTCTCCGGTTTCATGAGCCTTCATGTCTTATCAGGTATTGGCCCGTAAATGGCGACCCGCCACCTTTGAGCAAATGGTGGGGCAGGCCCACGTTTTAAAAGCGCTGGTTAATTCGCTCGATCAACAGCGGTTGCACCACGCGTATCTGTTCACCGGTACACGCGGGGTGGGCAAGACCACGATCGCCCGTTTGTTAGCCAAGAGCCTCAACTGCGAAGTGGGTGTCAGTTCCAAGCCCTGTGGTCAGTGTTCGGCGTGTACTGAAATTGCCGAAGGCCGGTTTGTTGATCTGATTGAAGTGGATGCGGCGTCGCGCACCCGGGTCGAAGACACTCGCGAGCTGCTTGAAAACGTCCAGTACGCGCCGACACGAGGCCGATACAAGGTATACCTGATCGACGAAGTACACATGCTGTCGGTCAGCAGTTTCAATGCTTTGCTGAAAACACTGGAAGAGCCACCACCGCACGTTAAGTTCCTGCTCGCCACGACGGATCCGCAAAAACTGCCGGTGACCGTGTTGTCGCGGTGCCTGCAATTCAATCTGAAAAACATGACTCGCGAGAGCATTGTCAGTTATCTGAACTCTATTTTGGGTCAGGAACAGGTGCCCTTTGACGAGCCGGCACTCTGGCTATTGGCAGAGGCCGCCAGCGGCAGTATGCGCGACGCCCTGAGTCTGACCGATCAGGCCATTGCCTATGGTGAGGGCGAACTGAACGAGACCGACGTGGCCACCATGCTAGGCACGGTCGACCTCAAGCGCGTGTTGCATCTGGTTAAAGGCCTGATCGAGAAAGACGCCGACAGTCTGATGCAACAGGTTGCTGGCATCGCCGAGCACGCGCCAGACTATCGCACCTTGCTGAATGAATTGCTCTCCACCTTGCATCGGGTGGCCATCGCTCAAGCCGCCCCGTCTGCACTAGACAACAGCAAGGGAGACCGCGAGGCCATTTCGGCGCTGGCCACTCAGGCACAGGCGGAAGATATCCATCTGTTTTACCAGATCGGTACGCTGGCTGCGAAAGACCTGGCGTTGGCGCCCAGCGAAAGGGCTGGCTTTGAAATGGCGCTGTTGCGGATGCTTGCGTTCAGCCCAAGTCCGGCTCGTAGCCTTGCAGACCTGCCCGCGCTGGAAAGCCGGGTCGCCGCGGAGGTGGGGGTTGAGCCCCCAAAGCAGGAATCCGGTCCGCAAGCGCCTGAGGAGCCGGATGCACCGTTAGCGCCTCAGCCCGAACGCCAGAGCGAACCCCATATGCCGGTTGTATCTGACGTTGAAGCGGGCGCTGTCGGCAACGAGCCACAGCCATTAGAGGCGGATGGCAATGGCAAGACCGAAGCAGTGCCCCCGGAGCCAGAGCAGACTGCTGCAACGACGGCAGAGCCTGAAACCAGGCCCGGATTGTCCGAGACAGAGGCACCGGCAGAAGAATCTGAAGCAGCCACACATGCCTCAACACCGGCACAGTCAGCCAGCCCTGCTGAGCAGGCCATGGGCACTGGCGCGCCTGATCAAGCCAGTGGCGAAGACGAGCTGGCGCCCTGGGAAGGTAGCGACGATGACGCCGACTGGGCGCCTGCGCCCCATGCCGTCGCCGACTTGCTGGCCGAACAACCCGCAACAGCCGAACCAGCAGCCGTGCCTGAACCGGTTGCAGAAAAGCCAACCCCAAAACCGGAGGAGACGGTGCCGGCTGAGCCGCAGAGCCCGGCGCCAGTCAGCGAAACCGAGGCGTCGCTCGTGGCCGACAGTCGTCAGTCTGTTGAGCCCAGCTCGCCGGTCGCGCATGACCCGAACCAGCTCATCCACCCGGAAACCAACCCGGCGCGCTGGCCAGACACTGACCGACAGGCCGATCCGGTGTTTTGGTGGCAGGTGACCTTGCATAAACTCGGGCTGTCGGGCATGACCAAAACACTCTTTGCGCATTCGACCTGGGCGGGTTTCGAGAACAGCCGTTTACAGCTGATTATCTCGGATAACTATCGAAAACTGATGAATGAGACCCATATTGAACGGTTGATGGCCGTGCTGGGGGATTTTTTGCCCGGTGTCACCGGGCTTGATTATCAGTTTGGGGTCGCCGAGAAAACTCCCCAGGCCTGGTTTGACCGGCTGCACAACGCGGCTTATGACATGGCGGTAGCCGCATTGCATCAGGATCCATTTGTGCAGTCGCTGGTATCCCGCTATGACGGAAATTTGCAGGCCGATACGGTGAAGGCTGCCTACAGTCCATTGCCGTCGACGCCCTGATTGAACACTGAGCGTTTTGAGCGGCAGACGATAGCCCGGCAAAAGCGCCAATAACCCAATCGATGATCTGCCATACTGAATTGGCTAGAGACTACAACTTTTACGACAGGAGCCTTGAGCGATGATGAAAGGTGGCATGGGAAACCTGATGAAACAGGCCCAGAAGATGCAGGAAGACATGAAGCGCATGCAGGAAGAAGTGGCGCGCGCCGAGGTAACCGGTGAGTCGGGTGCTGGCCTGGTTAAAGTCACCATGAATGGCCGGCACGATGTTAAGCAAGTATCGCTGGACGAATCGGTGATGCAGGAAGACAAAGAGATGCTGGAAGACCTGCTCGCCGCAGCGGTTAACGATGCTGTGCGCAAAGTGGAAGCCTTGAGCCAGGAACGAATGTCGTCGGCTACTGCCGGTATGCAGCTTCCCCCCGGCTTTAAAATGCCGTTCTGACGGACGAGGTCTGGCATGGCGTACAGCCCGCTTACCGAACAATTGATGGAAGCACTGCAAGTGTTGCCCGGTGTAGGCTCACGGTCAGCCGAGCGCATGACGCTGGCTCTGCTCGAGCGTGACCGGGAGGGGGCGCTGATGCTGTCGCAGGCCTTACAGCGAGCCCTCGATGGGGTCATGCACTGTGGCCAGTGCCGGGTACTGACGGAACAGGCGGTCTGTGACCTGTGCCAGGATAACGATCGTGACCACAGCCGGCTGTGTGTGGTGGAAACCCCGCAAGACCGCGAAGCGATCGAGGTGTCCGGTGGTTACCAGGGTGACTACTTTGTACTGCAGGGCCATTTATCGCCCATCGATGGCATCGGGCCGGAGGAGTTGGGCGTTCCCTTGTTGTTGGAGCGGCTAAATAGTGGGGCTATTGAAGAGGTCATTCTGGCGACGAATGCGTCGATGGAAGGGGAAGCCACTGCGCACTATCTGACCGAGCACATTCAACCGTTGAACGTCGCGGTATCGCGCATAGCGCGGGGGATTCCGGTCGGCTCTGAATTCGGACGCATCGACAGCCACAGCCTCTCGCAGGCCCTGCAAGATCGCAAAACACTGGGTTTTGAACATGATTGAACACTACCAATGGGTGGGCGACAACGACGCACTGCGCCAGGCTTGTCAGCGCTGGGAGGGGGCGCCGGTACTGGCTCTGGATACCGAGTTTGTCCGCACCGAAACTTTTTTCGCCAAACTGGGGCTGATTCAGGTCGGGCTCGACGGCGAGGTCTGGCTGATTGACCCGCTGGGCATTGATGATTGGCAGGGGTTTGCCGCCGTGTTGGAAAACCCGGCGATTATCAAGCTGTTTCATTCGCTGTCTGAAGACGCTGAAGTATTGTTTAACGGCACCGGTGCCCGGGTAGCGCCGGTATTTGATACTCAGATCGCGGCAGCACTGCTGGGGAATGACCTGCAAATGGGCTTTGCCAGAGCCGTTGAAGCGGAACTGGGGGAGGTCTTGCCCAAGGATGCGACCCGGTCCAACTGGCTGCTTCGCCCGCTGGCTGAAGAGCAATGCCAATACGCAGCCGCCGACGTTTACTGGCTGGAGAAACTGTATCAGCGCTTTGCGCTCCGGTTGCAGGAACAGAACCGGTTCGACTGGGTGTTGGAAGACAGCCAGCGTGCGGCGCTCGACAGTTTCCCGCCGACCCCGGAACAGTATTACCTGAAACTGCGCGGCGCCTGGAAGCTGAAAGGGGCCCGGCTGTATTGCTTGCAGCAGTTATCGCAATGGCGCGAGCAGCAGGCCCGGGAGCAGGATGTGAACCGCTCGCGCATTTTGTCGGATGCCGAGGTGATTCAGATTGCACAGGCAATGCCCACCCAGCGCAGCGCCGTGTCGGGTTTGAAAGGGCTGCATCCGCGCAAGGTTCGGCTCTACGCTGACCCGGTGGTAGATATTGTGCGGCGCTGCAATGATGCAAGCCGGGAATACTGGCCCGAACGCCTGGCCGGGCCCTTGCCCGCCGATCAGGCCGCCCTGTACAAGTCGGTTAAGGATCTGATTGCCGGCCTGGCGCAGGAGACGTCGATACCGGCTGAGGTGCTGGCCCGGCGTAAACCACTGGAGCAACTGGTGCGCAGCGGTTGTTACACCGGCGACTATGAGTGGCCCGACGTGATGACCGGCTGGCGCAAGCCATTGCTGGTGGATCCGTTGACCCGCCTGCTTGAGGAGCACCATCGTGAAGCCAACGACTGAACGGGTTTTGGCCAGTATTTACCGGTCTTCGGCTCGCCAGGATATGTACCTCTATGTATCGCGCCACGAGGGCCTTGCCCGGGTGCCCGAGCCGCTTCGCGAGCGCTTCGGCACGCCCATACCGGTAATGGACTTACTGTTAACGCCCACCCGGGCGCTGGCCAGGGTGAATGTAATTAAGGTCATGTCCGGCATTGTTGAGCAGGGCTATTACCTGCAGATGCCGCCACCCCGGGAAGAAGGCATGCTCGATCTGTACCGTGAACCAACCACACCGGTGTACCCCCTCTGATGGCTGCCCAACCCTTCTGGAAGCGAAAGACGCTGGCTCAAATGTCCACGCAGGAGTGGGAGTCACTCTGCGACGGATGCGCCAAATGTTGCCTGCAAAAGCTGGAGGATGAAGACAGCGGGGAGGTGTTCTACACCCGTGTCGTATGCCAGTATCTGTCAGACAATTGCCGCTGTACGGTTTATCAGGAGCGGCAACAGAAAGTGCCCAACTGCGTTTGGTTGAAACCGGAGGATGTAGACCAGTTTTTCTGGCTGCCAAGCACCTGTGCTTACCGGCTGATCGCCGAAGGGGAAGATCTGCCGGAGTGGCACCCTCTGATGGCCCAGGACAGCCAGCGGATTCATGCGGTCGATGCCTCTGTGCTGCATCTGGCGCCGGTGCGCGACAATGAAGTACCAGAAGAAGACTGGGAAGATTACATCATTGATAACGTGTAGGTTCAGAGCTTATTAGCGCTATTGACGGGTTCTATAAATGCAATGTGTGGAAGTTAACTGACTCATGATTTATCAAGACGTTTACTGGACTGCAGCCGTGGCTTACGGCCTGGGTGTGATTGGTTTTTGGCTGGTGGTGTGGCGAATAGGGCGGTTTCTGCCATGGCGACCGCTGCGCTGGTGGATTACCTGGATATACCTCTGCGTGGTGCTCACCCCCTGGCAAGGCACGGAACCGGAGCCCTATTATGCGCCGGCGATTATTGTGGCAGCTTTTGACTTTATGGATGTCGGTATGCAGGCCAGTCTGGCTATTGTGATGCCCATGCTGCAAGCGATGGTTGTGGGTACGCTGGCTATCGTGATTCTGGGCATCGTATTGCGGTTGCGCAGTATGAAACAGGCCGATGAGGCACCCCGGGAAGCGGGTTAAAGTGTAAAAGTACTGTCAGGTCTGTTATATCTACACGCCGTTTGATTGGCTGCCGGATATGTTCGGCGTCGTTCATGGATTCATGGTACCGCTGCCTGAGCCGATATGGCCGGGCAGGGGAATCCACAATAAATACCCGTAGTGGTGGTAAGGAGTAGGCATGGCCCTTCATATTTTCGTTCTGATTGCCGTAATGCTGATGTCGGGCGTTTTTGGTGGTCTGGTCAACTATTACATGTTGTCCCAATACGATCCGGATACCACCAGCCTGCCGCGCAGCCTGGTGGTTGGTATCGGGGCGGCTTTCCTGGTGCCTGTGGTGCTGGCGCTGGTCAACAGTGATCTGATTGCGCAGAGCCAGGATGATTCAAGTCGCTTTCTGATCTTTACCGGGTTCTGTCTGATCGCGGCCATCGCCAGCCGCTTCGTGGTAACCAGTGTCTCCGACAAGATTCTGGCCGAAGCCAGAACGGCGCGTCAGCAGGCAGACCGGGTGATGCATGAGCTCTATCTGGTTCAGGCTGAGATCAAGCCGTTGATCGAAGCGGAAACTGAGGATGACCAGCCGGTCCCATCCGAGTCGCTGACGCCGGATGAAGAGTTGGATGTCACAACCGCACAGGTATTGAAAACACTGGGTAACGGGCGCTACATTTTTCGATCGTTGCCGGGCCTGTGCGACGAAACCGAGGCCACTGAGGCCACCATGGTTAAAACGCTCGATATAATGGTCGCCCGGAACCTGGCGGGCCGCATCATGGGCAAACACGGTATGCGCTGGCACATAACCGAAGCGGGACGGCGCATGTTGGCCAGAATGGGCTGACGCCAGGAGGCTGATGGACTTTTGGCATGGCCCGTTGCTTGCAGTGTCAGTGTGATACGACACGCATCGGCGACCCAAACGGTAAAGAACGGCAACAAGTCGCCGATGATATAGCCATGAAAACCTTTGGATGACAGCTATGCTGGGACAGTCTGGTCGGCCACGCCTTACCCGTGCCGGTGTGTGTGCAATATTGGTGGGTGCGGCAGTAGCATTGATGGCGCCAGCCTGGGCCGAGACGCCCTCTGAAGCGGCGGCCAGTGACGTCCGCATTCTGATCGATATTTCTGGCAGCATGCGCGACACCGACCCCCAAAATCGCCGGACACCGGCGATTAATCTGTTGATCGACGCTATTCCCGGTGACGCTACGGCTGGCATCTGGAGTTTTGGTCGTTACGTGAACCTACTGGTCCCCCATGACCCGGTCAACGCCCAGTGGCGTGCCCAGGCGCGCACCCGGGTGGCTGAGTTGCGGGCCATCGCCCAGCGTACCAACCTGGGTGCCGCACTTGACGATGCCGCTTACGACTTTGGTTTTTCAACCTACAGCCCGCCAACCGATGTCATTCTGATTACCGATGGTCAGGTTGATATTGCCCCCAATTCCGACGTAAACCGGGTAGAACGCGACCGGATTCTTGATACGGTGATTCCCCGGTTTGCCGCCGCTGGCGCTCGCATTCACACGCTGGCGCTTGGCAGTGCGGCAGATGCAGGCTTGCTGGAGCAGATGGCGAATCAAACCGGCGGTGTGTTTGCTGAAGTCCAGCAGCCGTCGGAAATGCAGTCTTTCATCATTAGAGTGCTGAACTCGGTTCGCCCCGGTAATGAATTGCCGTTTGACGGTCGGGAATTCAGGGTTGACGCCCAGGTTACCGAACTGACGGCCCTGGTAATGCATGACGATGGGCAGGTCGAGCTGCGCCAGCCCAATGGCACCCTGAATTCAGTGTCGTCGCCCGGATCACAGCGCTGGCAGGCCGGGCAGGGGTATACACTGATCAGCATCGACACCCCCCCGGCCGGGCGCTGGGAAGTGCTGGGTGACATCAACGATGACAGCAGCATTCAGGTAGTCTCGGATGTCAATCTGTACTGGACCCAGCCCTCGGGTTCGGTGGTTCTGCAAGATCAGCCCCTCATTCTTGAGCTGGGCGTTGCCGATGCCAGTGGCGACGTTGTTCCCGATGCATTGATCAACGTCATGACCCCGACCCTGCGCATCAATGGTAGCCAGGTCGATGGCTTACGCTGGGATGGCCGACAACTGCGGGCCCAGGTTCCCAATACCTACGCTGATGCTGACATTCAACTTGAAGTCACGCTCGATGGCGGTACATTCCAGCGCCAAATCCGCAAAACCGTGGTCAATCGGCCCGCCTTGCTTTCGGAGCTGCTGGTGACCGATGCGGGAATTCAATGGCGGCTATACCCGGCCGACCGTGGGCTGATGTTTGAACAGGTGAGCCTGCAAGCCATGATTGAGGGGCCCGTGACTCAAAATCAGGGCTTTCAAACGCACGCCAGCGGGTATTTTTATATGAATCTACCCGCAGACCTGCCTGAGGGTGACTATAGGCTGACATTGACCGGCGACGCGGATGTCAACGAGCGGCGAGTGTCTCAGTTCGGAGTCGCACCGATTGATCTGTCTCTGCCACTGCCGGCAGACTGGCCCCGGATTCTAAACCCGGAGGCAATGCCGGCAGAACCCACTATGATGCCTGAGCCTGAGCCCGAAGCAGATTTTGTCAAAGAGCCGATGCCCGAGTTTGAAGAGTTGAGTGTTCAGACACCGGTGAGCATCGATCAGCCGGACGCTGAACCTGTGTCAGAACCCTTGCCGCAGAGCGACCCAACTCCCTGGCTTCGATACCTGTTGCTCAGTGTGCCGGGGCTGTTGATTTTACTCGCTTTCTTTTTGGTCTACCGTCGACTCGACCGTCGCAGCAAGGGTGAAACAGAGGATCTCCTGGCCGAAGACCGCGGACTGGCTGATGTAGGGATGAACGAACTTAATGACCTGGAACTGAGCGCGGATCTGGACGATCCCAGTCTTGATTCGGGAGTCGGCGATGGTCGCGATGGCCAGGCGGATGAGCAGGATGCACCGGTCGTCGACGATGTATTCGAGGATGACGTGCCCGAACCATCGCCGCCCGAGCGGACCGAAGCCCCTCGGGTCAGTATGGAAGACAGTCTGGACACCCGAGCACTGGATGAAGACGTGTGGGGAGAGCTGGACAGCGAACCCGACCCGCTGGACGATCTGGATGCCGGAGATGACGACGACCTGTTCGACATCAGCAATCTGGAAGATGGCCTGTCTGACCTGGAGAACTTGAACCTCGATGAAGACGACCCGTTCAGTGACGACAATGATGACCCTCCCAGCCGTTGAGCGCCTGCAACTCTGCAATTTGAACATCGGTCTAGGCTATTTACTCACAGATAGCCTTTTCTCTGTGCGCTTTATTCATTAAAGAGTTGAATTCTGCTCGGTAAAAAAGAGACAATCGGCTCACGAAATAAAACAAACGTTTGAATGAAGTGTGCCTGAAGACCATTCCAGTTCAGGCAACGGTGTGCTTGGCCAAACGTTACCTGCATCGATTTACAATAAGAACGAGAGGAGTGTCCATGAGCGACGTATACACCCATACGCAATACCCAGGCGGTATGAAAGCCACGGTTGACCCGGAAGCCTTTGACACCGTGCTCGATCTGTTCGACCAGAAAACCAAGGAATTTGCCGACAAGCCCGCTTATACCTGCATGGGTCAGACGCTTACCTATGCCGACATCGATCGTTTGTCGGGTAACTTTGCCGCCTATCTTCAAAATGAGACGGACTTGCAGCCCGGTGATCGCATTGCGGTGCAATTGCCCAACATCCTGCAGTATCCGATCGCTGTATTTGGCGCCCTGCGCGCTGGTTTGATTGTTGTTAACACCAACCCGCTGTATACCGACCGCGAGCTTGAGCACCAGATGAATGACTCTGGTGCCAAAGCACTGGTGGTGTATGCCGGTATGGCCGCCCAGGCGATTCGGGTACAACCCAAGACGCCACTCAATCGCATTATTGTCACCGAAATCGCTGACCTGCACCCGGGTCTGAAGCGGGTTCTGGTCAATACCGTGGTCAAGAAGGTCAAGAAAATGGTGCCGGCTTACGACACCAGCAAAGTAGGCACCTTCCGTGATGCGTTAAAAAAAGGCAGCACCAAAACTTACAAGCGCACGGCCACGCCCCATGATGAAACCATTATTCTGCAGTACACCGGTGGCACCACCGGTGTAGCCAAAGGCGCGATGCTGACTAACCGCAACCTGATTGCGAACATGCTGCAGTGTTATGAGTTCTTCAAGCTGACGCTGAAAGATGGACAGGAAACCTTCGTTGCGCCGTTGCCGCTGTACCACATCTATGCGTTTACGGTGAACTGCATGACCATCATGCTAACCGGCAACCACAACTTGTTGATTCCCAACCCGCGCGATATTCCCGGCTTCGTCAAAGAACTGGGCAAGCACCGGTTCACCGGATTCGCCGGCTTGAACACGCTGTTTGTAGCGTTGATGAACAACGAAGACTTCAAGAAAGTGGATTTCAGTGCCCTGAAACTGACCATTTCCGGCGGCATGGCGCTGACGAAAGCAGCAGCTGAGCGCTGGGAGGAAGTGACCGGCTGCCCGATCTCGGAAGGCTATGGCATGACTGAATCGTCTCCGGTGATTTCGTTTAACCCGGCGGGTTATCAGCAATTGGGTACCATTGGTATTCCGGCGCCCAATACCGAGGTTCGGATTGCAAATGACGATGGCAAGTTGCTTGGCTTCGACGAGGCGGGCGAACTGCAAGTGCGCGGGCCGCAGGTGATGAAAGGTTACTGGAACCGTCCGGACGACACTGCCAAAACCATCGATGAAGACGGCTTCCTGAAAACCGGCGATATTGCTGTCTTGCAGAAAGATGGCTATTTGAAAATCGTTGATCGCAAGAAAGACATGATTGTGGTCTCTGGTTTTAACGTTTACCCGAATGAAATCGAAGACGTACTGACGCGTCATCCGAAAGTGGTCGAGTGTGCTGCTGTTGGAGTGCCGAGCGAGAAAACCGGTGAAGCGGTTAAAGTCTTTGTGGTCACGAACGGACCGGTTGAGGAAAAAGAGCTGTCGGATTTTTGTCGTGAAAGCCTGACTGGTTACAAGGTACCCAAGCAGTTTGTGTTCCGCGATGAATTGCCCAAGACCAACGTGGGCAAGGTGCTGCGCCGGGAGTTGAGGGACAGCGACAGTTAAGCCTGAGTTTGCATGAAGGAATTGGAGTAGAACCCTCTCCCCAGCCCTCTCCCGTGGGACGGGAGAGGGAGCGATTGGTTGGTTGAATTTTGCCATCGCCAGTCGCTCGCGGCATCGCGCCCAGCAGTCCTCTCTCCTCCATTGGGGGAGAGAGCATTTCACTGGTTGAACGATGGGTAAATTTAAGATGCCACCTTTGATCCCTTCGGCAGGATGCCTATAATGCCGTCCCTTTTGGCAGACAGGTCATGGCATGCCGTCCAGTGCAGTATCAAACACGGAACTTACTCCCGATCTGGTTCTTCAGAGCCTGTCGCAGTGTCTTGTCCGTGACCGGCATTATCTGATACAACGCTGCAAAACCTGGCGTCAGCAACTCAAAAAAGGGGAGGCGTCGCCTTCCCTGGTTGTCGCCATCGAGAAAGCCTTTGCCCGTTCCCGTGAAGGGTTTGCGGCTCGTGAGCGGCGCGTCCCCGAGATCCGTCTGAACGAAACCCTGCCTGTCTCCGAACGTGCGGACGACATTCGTGACGCTATTGCCAAACACCAGGTCGTGGTGATCGCCGGTGAAACCGGTTCCGGTAAGACCACGCAAATTCCCAAGTTGTGTTTGCAAGCAGGCCTGGGCCGTGCCGGTATGATCGGCCATACCCAGCCTCGTCGACTGGCTGCACGTTCGGTTGCAGACCGGATTTCGGAAGAATTGAACGTCGAGCTCGGACAGCAGGTAGGCTATCAGGTCCGATTTACCGATCAATCCAATGACGACACGCTGATCAAACTGATGACCGATGGCATCCTGTTGAATGACATTCAACAGGACCCGTTTCTCAATAAGTACGATACCCTGATCATTGACGAAGCCCACGAACGCAGCCTGAACATCGATTTTTTGCTGGGCTATCTCAAGCAGTTGCTGCCACGTCGCCCGGACCTGAAGCTGATCATTACGTCAGCGACCATTGATGTCGATCGGTTTTCAGCGCATTTTGACAAGGCCCCGGTCATTGAAGTTGCCGGGCGTAGCTACCCGGTCGAGCATCTGTACCGGCCGATGAGCCCCGATGAAGACGATTATGCGTCAGACTTGCCCGGGGCTGTGCTCAATGCCATCGAGGAAATAGAGCAACGCGAGCGCGCGGGTCAGACGGCTAACAGCGGGGGTGATGTCCTGGTGTTTTTGCCCGGTGAACGGGAAATCCGCGAGACCTTCAATACGCTCAAGCGCGCTCAACTGCGCCATACTGAGTTATTGCCTTTATACGCGCGTTTAAGCGCCAGCGAGCAACAACGCATTTTCGCCAGCCACAGTGGGCGACGCATCGTGTTGTCGACCAACGTTGCTGAAACGTCGTTGACGGTGCCGGGCATTCATTATGTGATCGACAGTGGCCTGGTGCGCATCAGCCGCTACAGTTACCGCTCCAAGATCCAGCGCTTACCGATCGAACCCATCTCCCAGGCGTCGGCCAATCAGCGGGCAGGGCGGTGCGGTCGTATCGCACCCGGGCTCTGTGTTCGGCTTTTTGATGAAGAAGAGTTTCAGCAGCGCCCGCCCTTTACCGACCCTGAAATTTTGCGCACTAACCTGGCCTCGGTCATTCTGCAGATGTTGCATATGCGCCTGGGCAAGGTCGAAGACTTCCCGTTTCTGGAACCCCCAGACAGCCGGATGATTCGGGACGGGTACACCTTGTTGACCGAGCTGGCTGCGGTGACCGATCAGGGGCATTTGACGCCGTTGGGCAAAGAGCTGGCTCGTTTGCCGGTTGATCCGCGCCTGGGGCGGATGGTGATTGAAGCCAATCGCCAGAAGTCGCTGAGTGAAGTGCTGGTGATCGCTGCCGCCCTGTCGATTCCCGACCCGCGCGAACGCCCGCAGGAAAAGCAACAGGCCGCTGCAGAAAAGCACGCTCAGGATAAAGACAAGGACTCCGACTTCCTCGCCTTCTGGAATCTGTGGCAGCGTTATGAACAAGAGCGTCAGACACTCAGCCAGGGGCAGTTGCGTAAATTCTGTAAGGCGCAGTTTCTGAACTACCTGCGCATGCGTGAATGGCGTGATATTCACCGTCAGTTGCATCTGTTGGCCAAATCACTCGGCTTTCGCCTGAACGATCAAACCGCCAGTTATGAGCAGGTGCACAAAGCACTGGCGTCAGGGCTGCTGTCGCAGATTGCGAACTACAAGGAAGACAAACTGTATACCGCCGCCCGGGGTCGCCAGTGCCGGGTTCACCCGTCATCGGCGTTGTCACGCAAGGGCCCCAAGTGGCTGGTGGCGGCTGAGCTGGTGGAAACCACTCAGGTGTTCGCGCGCACGGTCGCCCGCATAGAACCGGCCTGGCTGGAGCCGCTGGCGATGCATCTGGTCAAGCGCAATTACAGCGACCCGCACTGGGAGAAGAAGCGCGGCCAGGTAGTCGCCAAAGAGACGCTGATGCTCTACGGGCTGCCCATCGTGGCGCAACGGCCGGTGCATTTTGGGGCCATCGACGCGCCACTGGCGCGCGATATATTCATTCGCTCGGCCCTGGTGGAAGGTGAGTTTCAGACCAAAGCGGCGTTCTTTCAACGCAACCGGGCCATGCTGGCTGAAGTGACGGGTTTGGAAGATAAGGCACGCCGTCGCGATATCCTGGTTGATGATGATCAGTTGGTGGCGTTTTACGACCAGCGCATCCCGGGCGATATTGTCAACGCCGCTGGTTTTCATGCCTGGCTCAAGCAGCAGCCCAAAGACGCGCTCGACCTGACCCCTGAGGCCCTGATGCAGCATTCTGCGGATCAGGTAACTGTTCAGCAATATCCGGATTTCATTACCGTGGGCCGCATGAAGTTGCCATTGAAGTACCAGTTTGAGCCGGGCACAGAGGCCGATGGCGTGACCATGACGGTACCGGCCGGTGCTTTGGCTCAGTTGCCAGCCGGTCGGCTGGACTGGCTGGTGCCAGGCATGCTGCGCGACAAGATCATTGCGCTGATCAAGGCATTACCCAAATCTTACCGGCGGAACTTTGTGCCGGTACCGGATTTTGCCGATGCTCTGATGAACAGCCTGGCACCAGACGATACGCCGCTGACCAAAGCCGTTACCGAGCGCCTGTTCCGTATGACCGGCATTCGCGTGCCAGAGAACGAATGGCAACCGGATAAGCTCGACGCTCACCACCGCTTTCGCTTCAACGTGGTGGATGATGCAGGCAAGATCGTGGCGTCGGGTCGTGATCTTGATGCCCTGAAGTCGCCAGCGAATGCCCAGGCTGCCAAAGACCGGACGAGGGCCTCGGGAGCCAGCGAGGAAGCGAAAGGCCCGGCGCACTTCACCGATTGGTCTTTTTCCGACTTGCCTGAAGTAGAGCACCGCATACAGGCGGGTATTCACATTGATGTGTTCCCGGCACTGGTCGACAAGGTGAATGCGGTTGCGGTCGAGTCCTTTACGCAACAACCCTGGGCTGAACAGCAGCATCGTCAGGGCCTGTTGCGCCTGGCCTGGTTTGAGTTCGAACAACCTCTGGCCTACCTGGCCAAACGGCTACCTGCATTCAAGGAAAGCGCCTTGCTGTTCGCACCTTATGGCAAAGCCGAGCCACTGCGCCAGGATATACTGCGGGCGACGTTGTTGCGGACTCTGGACCGGGGCGGGAAGCTGCCGCGCACCCGCGCGGAATTTACCCTCTGGCTTGAAGCCGGACGCGGTGATCTGGTCGAGCAGGGGGAGCAGCTGGCGCGGCAGGTACACGACGTATTGCATCGCCACCATCAGGTACGTAAACAATTGAAAGGGCGCGTGACCTTTGCCACGGCCTTCCTATACGCTGACGTTGCAACGCAGCTTGATCAACTGGTTTATCCGGGCTTTGTCAGTGCGACACCGGGCGAGTGGTTTGCCGAACTGCCCAGGTATCTGGACGGTGCGGATCGACGCCTGAACCGGGCGGGTGGCATTCCTGCCCGGGAGCAATTCTGGGTCGATGAGCTGGCCGGTTTCTGGCAGCGCTATCAGAGCAAACAGCGCACATTGGCCGAACAACAGATGGTCAGCCCAGCATTGACAGAGTTTCGCTGGTTGCTGGAGGAGTACCGGGTCTCGTTGTTTGCACAAACACTGGGCACTCGGGTGCCGGTCTCGGCTAAACGACTGGAAAAACAATGGCAACAGGTTCTCGCTGAATGAAACAGGGTATCAAGGAATACCGGCTGAAAGTGCCGACCTGGCAGGGCGGCCAATTGTTTGTTCGTCAGTTTTTGCCGGAAAAGCCTCAGGCGTTGGTGGTGTTGCTGCATGGCCTTGGCAACAAGGGCGATGTTTTTTGCCACCAGGGTCACGGGCTGGCCCAATACCTGGCTGATATGGGCTTTCACTGCCTGGTGCCGGATCTGATTGGCCACGGTCAAAGCTGGCCAAACCTCAGCCGAAGGCTTGACCATGACGCCAATCTGATCATTCGCGAAGACCTGCCCAGGCTGATGGCGGAAGCCCGTCGCCAGGCAGATGGCTTGCCGATCTTTCTGGTGGGTCAGGGCTTTGGTGGTGTTTTGCTGGCCTCGGCTTATGCTCGCGAGCCGGGCGTCCGTCCCGGTGTGCTGGGCATGATTCATCTGGGTACACGCCGCAATGCCACCCTGGGTGGCATCCGCCATTCGACTCTCGGCCGTTTGGTCACAGACTCTGTGTTGCCAGCCCTGGGCGCTGTAAAAGGTGCGGTTCCGATGCGCTGGCTTGGCAAAGGGCCCGAGCCCGAATACCTGACGCTGTACCGGGATTTTCTGCGCTGGTCGAACGGGCCCTGGGTAGCAAACGACGACAGTGGTTTCGACTATTCAGCCGCTGCGCAACACCTCGACTGGCCACCCAGCCTTTACCTGGCCAGGCGCAATGGTGGCTACACCGATCACGTTGCCGACGTGCGAGAATTCATGCGCGAGTTGGGCACCCACAACGGCCGACTCTGGGTGTTGGGCAAACGTGATGGCAACTTGCGCAATTACAGCGCCCAATCAATGCTGATTAACGACGATGCCTGGGTCGATCACTTTCCGGTCCTGCTTGACTGGATCAACGAACGCCTGCGCCAACTCCCCAAGGGCCTGAGAATCCGTCACCTTGTGTCGGTGGATAGCTCCGGTTAGGGTCATGAATCAGTGTCTGATCCAGAATACGCTTCCCGAACTTTCTGATAAGCCGAGCGAGTCGCTGTGGGTGAGAAACCCTCCGGGACTTTGTCGCGCAAAAAGAACGAGAACGCCAGAATGCCGGCAACCCATTCGTACAGGGCAGGGGGGATGTCCTGGCCCGTGTTGAGGCGCGTCAGGATGTTGACCAGGTCTTCATCCTGATAGATCGGCACACCGTGTTCTTTAGCCAGGGCAACGATGGCATCGGCCATTTCGTCGGTGCCCAGGGCGCTGACGATCGGTGTTTTCTGGCCTTTGTATTCCAGGGCGGCCGCCTTGGTTCCGGTTTTTTGATCGGTCATGTACGAATGTCCACCAGGGGTTTGAATTGGTCGGGTTCGGGGGTCGTCTTTTTGGGCGGCATGCCGTGGCGAGTTTGCAGTGCGCGCTCGCCCAGCCCTTGGGTCCACTGTTCCAGGGTGTCCAGGTGACTGTTGATGATGCCGAGGGTGCCCTGGTCCTGCGACCAGAAGATCACGTCGGTGTGGTCGGGTGTCCAGTGCAAGTCAGCGCACAATGGGGCCAGCGGTGTGAGTTCAAAGAACAGGCGAAACCGGAAGGGGTGCTTTTGCGCTGCGGCCGCCTCAGTATCGTCGCTGTCGGGTTTCTCCTGCCACCATTCCATATTTAGCCAGTGATTTGGCCCCAGCCAGAGCAGCGGAATGCTCAGCTGCTGAACCGGCGGTGCATCGGGGTTGGCCAGGCTGCCCAGGGCCTGCTGAATAGCATTGTTCTGGGTCTTGCCTTGCATGCTCTCCAGCAATGTTCTCAGTTGCAACAGTGGCTGCAGGTCATCCTGTTTGATTGGGGCTGACCCGGCCTGGTTTTGTACGGTGACGCCAGGCGCGTAACCGGGCGACGGTGTATTCAACAGACGCTGGGCCTGTTGCGCCAGAGCCTGTTGCAAGCTTGCCGGGTGCTGCTGAATGCGGCTATCGAGTACCGCCAGCCATTGAGATAACCGGACTTCCAGCGGGACGGGCTGGCGTTGTTCGCCGCTGGCCTGCCCGGGCGCGCCAGCCGGGCCGGGTAACGTGCTGAATCGGGTCGTCGACAGCAGCGGATCAGCGGGCGTGGCGGTTGGGTTCAGGCTCACGGGCGTGGTTCCCGACTGTCCCGGTGGCACCGTTGTTGAGGCGCTTTGAGGTGCTTTGAGGGGAGTGCCTAGTGCGGTCGGAGCAGCCGCTCCAGTGGCACCGGAATTCAGTACAGTCATCGCCGACTGCAAGGTTGGCGGTGATATCGGCCTGGTTACCAGGGCCGCGGGTATCAGGTTTACTTGATGCGAACCCGGTTGGGCCGGCTGCGGCGTTGGCATTCCAGGGTGAGTCGCCGCGGGTCGATGAGCCTGACCGCTTCCGACTGGCAGCACCAGGGCCGTTCCGGCTGGCAATGACGGCGCTCCGGCCGGAAGTGGAATCAGCATGACCGTTGCGCCGGGGTGGGGTACGGGCCTCATAAGCCCTGAAGCTGCGGCAATAGGACTGGTACTTACCCCAGGAACCAAGGCACTGGCAAGCAGTAAGGGTGCTATTGGCTGAGCGCCCATGGTGGTCGTAACAGAACCGGGCAGTGGCGATGGCTGGCCAGTCACGGCGTTCGTCACCGTCGGTGACTGAGCGGGTAACAGAGGTGTCGAGGATAGGCTGGTAACGGGCGGTTGCAACCGGGCCAGTGGGCTGAATGCTTGCATCCACTGCGCGATGGATTGGGCTGAGAGTGCTGGTTTCTGGCTGAGCCATTGCACCATAGCCTGCAACTCCGGGGCGCCACCGGCCAGGGTTTGCAAGGCTGTGACCGAGGGTGGGGCTGGCATCTGCGTGGTATGGGCTCGTGGTAGCGAATGCGCCTGCCAGAATTGCAGGGAAGCTTGCATCATGCGGTTCAGTTGCGCGGCATCAACCTGGGGGAGGACCCTCAACTGATTCTCTGGTGTTGCCTCCACCATCAATACCGTACCCGGCGGGATAGCGCGCTCACTCTGCACGCGCACCCACTGCTGATTGAGGGATAACACCAGATCGTAGAGCGGTTTGTCACGACTGCCCATCACCGTTTGTTCCACGACAACAGCAAGCGCGGGCAGGGAAGGCCGAAGTGCTTCTATGCCGTCGGCCGGAACGCGAATCACAGGCTCACTGCCACGATCCAGTGTTCGCGGTGTCAGTGTGCTGTCTGTAGGACGCTTTATCGCGTCACTGCGATCTATGCCAGCCATTTACAGGTCCGTGCATTCAAGGAAATTTAACCATACCCCGGTCGCCGGGAAATACCAGTCAGGCGCCAGGTGTTTGCGGGGTTGACCGGTGCCTTTAGTCCGTGCAGGCAACCGGGCAGGCCTGCACTCGCTAAGGTGGCCAACACCCAATTCAACCACAATGGTTAACGGCTCAGCGGCCACAGACTGTAGCGCCGAAACCACCGAATACCGGTCAGACTTTCGTATTCCGGGGCCCGACTGGGTATAATCCCGCGACCTTTTTTCAGAGACAGACCATGGCCCAAGTGTTGTCCGCAGTTGGACTGGATTGCGAGCGCGATGACCGGCACCTTTTCAGGGATTTGTCGTTTGACGTATCAGGCGGTGAAATCCTGCATCTGACGGGTCCGAACGGGTCCGGAAAGACGACCCTGCTGCGACGCCTGGTAGGCATCAGTTCGGTGGTTGAAGGAGTCGTTACCTGGTTCCCGAATTCCCCGGAAAGTACCGGCGAACCCTGTGAAAAGATTTGGTATATCGCCCATAGGCCAGCGGTGACGTTGTTACAATCGCCGCTCGAAAATATGGCTTATGCGCTGGCGTTGCATGGTATTCGTGTCGCGGAGTCGGTCGTCTGGGATGCGCTGGACACAGTGGGCTTGCGGGGGTTTGAAGATGTACCCAGTCATCAGTTATCGGCCGGGCAACAGCGACGAGTGGCCCTGGCCCGGCTCTATTTGCCACTGGAACCGGATCGGGTGCGCGCCTGGGTGTTGGATGAACCTCTGACGGCACTCGACGTGGAGGCTACCGAACGCCTTAAAGCCCGTATCATAGAATTCGCCCGGGCAGGGGGCAGTGTCATTATGACCAGCCACCACGGTCTTGACAGTGAAACCGTGAGAACACTGGCGCTGGGAGGCGGGTCATGACGCTTCTGCCCCTGCTCAGCTCCGTGTTCCGTCGTGAAATGCAGTTGGCTTATCGGCGGCGTTCAGACCTGGCCAACCCATTGTTGTTTTTCCTGATTGTTGTTGTGTTGTTCCCACTGGGCGTAACACCGGATATGGCCAAACTGGCCGAGATGGCCCCCGGAGTGTTGTGGGTCGGTGCATTGCTGGCCAATTTATTGTCACTCGATCTGTTGTTTCGAAGTGACTATGAAGACGGCTCGTTGGAGCAGATGCTCCTGGCCGCACTGCCACCGACGTCTCTTGTTGTGTGCAAGGTTGGGGTGCACTGGCTGGTGACCGGGCTGCCGCTCACTGTTATGGCACCGTTATTATCGGTGATGCTGGGGCTGCCCGGTAGTGCATTGCCGCTGTTGATGCTGACTCTGGCGCTCGGAACGCTCAGTCTGAGTCTGATAGGCGGCATTGGCGCTGCACTGACGGTGGGTTTGCAAAAAGGCGGCTTATTATTGACCCTACTCATTATGCCGTTGTTTGTGCCGGTTATTATCTTTGGAACGGGCGCAGTTCAGGCTCAGGTGGCGGGTCTGCCCTGGCTGGCACAATTGGCGATGCTGGCGGCCATGACCACCGGGTCGCTGGCGCTGGCGCCCCTGCTGACCGTTGCCGCCCTGCGCATTGCGGTGGGCGATTGAATTCGAACAGGCCGTCCGGATGGACCGGACGGTGGGAGTATCTCTAGCATGTGGCAAGCCTTTGTCCGGTGGTTTCACAAATGGTCGTCGCCGAAGTGGTTTTACACCATGAGCCAACCCTGGAGTTTCTGGCTTGGCTGGGCGGCGACGCTGATCATTGCCACGGCGCTGGTCTGGGGCCTGCTGTTCGCACCGGTTGAGCGACTGCAGGGCAACAGTTACCGGATCATTTTTATCCATGTTCCGTCGGCGTTTCTGTCGCAAGCGATCTACGCCGCCATTGCGGTTTTGGGCCTTGTGGGTCTGGTTTGGAAAATGAAACTGGCGTTTTTCGTTGCCAAACAGTGCATTCCTGTTGGTGCCAGTATGGCCCTGCTGGCGCTGGTGACGGGTGCCATCTGGGGCAAGCCAACCTGGGGAACCTGGTGGGAATGGGATGCCCGGCTGACCTCGATGCTTGTGCTGCTTTTACTCTATTTGGGTCTTTGGGCACTGCACAACGCCATGGAACGTCCGGAGAGTGGTGATCGTGCCGCTGCAATTCTGGCCCTGGTTGGAGTGGTCAATTTACCCATTATTAAGTTTTCGGTCGAATGGTGGAACACGCTGCATCAGCCGGCCACCCTGAAATTCACGGAAGCGCCGCCCATGCACACCAGTATGCTGATCCCTTTTTTGATGGCCATACTGGGGTTTTATCTGGCCAGCATGGCTTGGGTACTGATGCGTACCCGGCTCGAAATCCTGCAACGTGAACGCAAGTCACGCTGGGTTGAAGATGAGCTAAACCGATTTTCAGAGGGCCAATAATGGGTGCTTTTGAGTCTTTTTCGGCCTTTCTGGCCATGGGTGACCACGGTGTCTATGTCTGGTCTGCCTATGCCGTGGGTGCAGCGGTGATCGCGTTCAACGTGGTCGCACCGCGTTTGCATCGCCAACGACTGATTTCCGATCACAAGCGCCGGATGCGGCGGGAGCAACGATGAATCCAAAACGTAAACAACGATTGATGCTGATTTTGCTCGGGACCGGTGGCGTTGGGGTCACTGTATTGCTGGTGTTGTTTGCTCTGGGACAAAACATGAATTTCTTCTATTCACCATCGGACATCGCTCGCGGTGAAGCGCCGCTGGATCGTCAGATCCGGGCCGGAGGCATGGTGCGCGAAGGGTCAGTCACGCGTGAAGATGAAACCTTGAAAGTGCAGTTTGTGGTGACTGATTTCGCCGCCGACGTCACCGTCGAATACGACGGCATTTTACCCGACCTGTTTCGCGAAGGTGATGGTGTTGTCGCTATCGGCCAGTTGAACAGTGCCGGTATCGTCGTTGCCAGTGAAGTGCTGGCCAAGCACGATGAAACCTACATGCCGGTGGAAATTACCGATGCGCTGGAGCGAGCAGAGCAGGCCTCCAACAATACCGGTGCTGACGCCTCTGGCGCCAATGCCACCAGCAGCTACGGTTACTGAGGAGTATTATGTTACCGGAATTTGGACAATTTTCCCTGATCCTGGCGTTTCTGATGGCCCTGGGTCTGGCCATTATGCCCTTGTACGGTGTCGTTGCCGGGCATCCGGGCTATCAGCGCACAGCCCCCGCCTGGACATGGGGGTTGTTCGTGTTTCTGTGTGTTGGCTTTGGTTTGCTCGTTGCCAGCTTCGTGAACGATGATTTTTCCGTTCGGATTGTTTCCGAAAACTCGAACACGCGACTGCCCTGGTTCTACAAGATTTCCGCCACCTGGGGTAACCACGAAGGCTCCATGCTGTTGTGGATACTGATGCTGGCAGGGTGGGCCGTTGCGGTCAGTCTGTTTGCTCGCAGTCTGTCACTCGAATTGAAGAGCGCGGTGTTGGGTGTCATGGGCATCATCGCCGTTGCCTTTTTATTGTTTTTACTGGAAACCTCCAATCCGTTTGACCGATTGTTACCGATTCCGCCGGGTGACGGTGCTGACCTGAACCCGCTGCTGCAGGACATTGGGCTGATTCTGCATCCACCGACACTCTACATGGGGTATGTCGGCTTTTCGGTCGCTTTTGCGTTTGCCATCGCGGCGCTGATTACCGGTCGCTTTGATGCCGGCTGGGTGCGCTGGTCCCGCCCCTGGACTAATGTCGCCTGGGCGTTTCTGACCGTCGGCATTGCACTTGGCAGCTGGTGGGCCTATTACGAGCTCGGTTGGGGCGGCTGGTGGTTCTGGGACCCGGTCGAAAACGCGTCTTTTATGCCATGGCTTGTAGGTACCGCGCTGATTCATTCCCAGGCGGTGACTGAAAAACGCAATCTGTTCAAGTCCTGGACACTGTTGCTGGCCATTATGGCGTTCTCCTTCAGTTTGCTGGGTACCTTTCTGGTGCGTAGTGGTGTTCTGACCAGCGTGCATTCCTTTGCCACGGACCCGGAACGCGGCGTCTTTATTCTGGCCATTCTTCTGGTGACCGTTGGGGGTTCTTTGCTGCTGTATGCCGTGCGCGCCTCTCAAATACGCGTTGCCGGTGAATACCGCTTGTTGTCGCGGGAAACGTTCCTGCAGTTCAATAACATCATTCTGGTTGTTATTACCTTTATGGTGTTGCTGGGAACCTTGTTTCCACTGGTATTTGATGCGTTGAACCTGCGCAAAATATCCGTCGGAGCCCCTTATTTTAACGCCATGTTCAATTTCTTTATGGTGTTTCTGCTGTCATTGGTGGCCGTGGGGCAGCTGTTGCGCTGGAAGCGACACCCGGGCCAGGACCTTTCCACCTTATTGAAAGTCGGTATTCCGCTGGCCGTTGTAGCCGGCCTGGTGCTGCCATTGCTGGTTGCTGGCCGCTTTCACTGGCAAGTCTGGTTGGGCCTGTCGCTGGCGTTCTGGTTGTTGGCTGGTCTGGTTCGGTTGCTGCTTGACCGGACCCGCAATGCGAGCAACCCCTGGCGTGCTCTGGCGCGAGCTGGTGGTGGATTCTGGGGAATGTGGCTGGCGCACCTGGGGTTGGTTTTTGCCGTGATTGGCGTGGTGCTGGTGTCGAATTACGAAGTGACGCGTGATTACCGCATGGGTCCGGGAGACCGGGTAACCATGGGCAACTATGATTTTGAGTTTGCAGGCACCGACGTCATCAGTGGTTCAAATTTCAGGGGGGATCAGGGTCGTCTGGCGGTGCTGAAGAATGATCGTCAGGTGGCTATTCTCACGCCCGAAAAGCGGTTTTATACCGTCCAGTCCAACACCATGACTGAAGCGGGTATTGATGCGGGCTTGTTCCGCGATCTCTACGCCTCCTTGGCTGAGCCGCTGGATGACAGCCGCCAGGTCTGGTCATTGCGGTTGCAGGTAAAACCTTTTATCCGCTGGATCTGGCTCGGGGCGCTGTTGATGGCATTGGGCGGTGTAGTGGCGGTACTGGATAGGCGCTACCGGAGAAAGTCGGGGGTGACGTTGTGAGTAAGCGACTGGTTTTCTTTCTGCCATTTATCGCCATCGCTGTGATGATGAGCCTGTTCGGTTTTGCCCTGTTAACCGGGGTTAACCCCCAGGAAATGGACTCAGCACTGGAAGGCCGGGAAATGCCTGCGTTTCGCCTCACCGATGTCAATGACAGCCAGCGAACGCTGACTGAAGAGAACCTCGACGGTGACCCCTACCTGATGAATTTCTGGGCGACCTGGTGTCCGTCGTGCAAGTTCGAACACCCCTACCTTAATAGCCTGGCGAGTGAGGGCGTGCGCATCATCGGTGTTAATTACAAAGATGACCGTGACCTGGCGGTCACCTGGTTGCGCGACTACGCCAACCCCTATGACATTGACGTCTTTGATCCCAACGGTGACCTCGGGTTCGAGCTGGGTGTGACCGGAGCGCCGGAAACCTTTTTCGTCGACTCCTCGGGCATCATTCGTCACCGGTTTCAGGGCCCGATTGATTCGGCGTTGTGGGAGAACAAGTTAAAGGCGGTATACGATGCGATGGAGTAACCGATTGCTTGTGGCGGGCTTGCTGATGATGTCGCTGTTTGCCGTTGCCGAGCAAGAAACTCTGATATTTGATAACGACACACTGCGTGAGCGGTATCTGGATCTCACCCAGCAACTGCGTTGTCCGAAATGCGAAAACCAGAACATCGCGGGCTCCAACTCGCCCATTGCCGACGATATGCGTAATAAGACCTATGAGCTACTGCACCTGGGCTACAGCGATGAACAGGTGGTTAGCTATATGATCGATCGCTATACCGAATTTGTGATCTACCAGCCACGACTCGACTGGGGCACCGTCTGGCTCTGGCTTGGGCCTGTATTGGCCCTGTTGCTCGGTGCAGGCACGGTGACCTGGCTGGCCAGGCGTTCCGGAAGCGAGCCGCCGGATGAACTCAGTGCCGATGAGCGAACCCGTCTACAGACACTGCTGGAAAAGGATTCTTAACCTTTATGGCCATTTTTATATTTGGTGCACTGTTGCTGGTGGCGTTGATGTTTGTTGCAACGCTGGCACGGCGACGGGGTAATGCCTCAGAGCGTGACTCGGTTGCCGAGTCCATCCAGATTCACAAAAGCCGCTTACAGGCGCTTGATGAAGAGCATCAGCGCGGGGATCTGGAAGACACCGACTACCAACAGTTCAAGGAAGAAACCGAGCGCGCCTTGCTCGAAGATACGCGCAAAGCCGGTGATACCGATCCCGGGCGAGCAGTGCCGCTGTTTGTTGTGGTTGCCACCGGCGTCGTTATGTCTGGTGCGGCCTGGGGGCTCTATGGGTTTTGGGGCGCGTCGGATGCAGTCGAGGTGCGCAATAATTTCATCGCACTGGCGTCTGATCCGGACCCGACCGAAGCCGATCTTATGGAAACGCTTGATGGTTACGAAGCTTTGCTTCAGGAACACCCCGACGATATGGAAGGCTGGTTCCGGCTGGCCAACATGCAAATGGAGCTGGGTCAGTTCAGTCGGGCACAGCCAACGCTTGAACGCGTGCTGACGTTGCTGCGTGAAGGACCGCGCAATGCGGAAGACGAATCGATGATTCTGGCCTATCTGGGCCAGACCCTGTGGGCGCAAGAGCAAGCTGAGCCCGCACTGGAGCGGTTTCAGGAGGCACTTGAATACAATGCTCAGAACACCCTGGCACTCGGCTTTGCCGGTCGCCTGACGTTTGAACTCCAATCCTATCGCTCTTCCATTGATTATTGGACGCGCCTGAAACGATTGGCAGGCGATACCGCGGACACTCGGCTGATTGATGAGTTCATCGGCCGGTCCCGGGTTGCACTGTCGGAGCAGGGGATCGACTATGAGGCCGATCTGGGTCCCAGCATTGACGTCAGGCTGGCGCTGCCAACGGCCTGGGAAGGATTGCCGGAAACCGCTGTTTTGTTTGTCTATGCTCGCCCGGATGGCAGTCGAATGCCCCTGGCTGTCAGGCGTGTGCCGGTGTCTTCCCGTGACATGAGGGTCGTGTTGACCGACGCAGACGCTATGGGCGGGATGGGCGGTCTCAGTGGCCAGGGCGAGGTGGTCATTTCCGCCCGGGTGTCATTTCAGGGGGTTGCCGAACCTGCGGCAGGTGACTGGGAAGCAGAAGACGTGATACTTGATCTTACCGAGCAGAGTGACTTCCAGGTTGATCTGGAGGTTCGTCAACCCTAATAGCGGGACCTTGGTCCGGTTCCGGCTTGACTGGCGTCTCATTTTTGGCAGGAAATCTAAGTCCTTGATCTGACACTAAAAAACGACGGCGGGTGACGGTTTCAACCAGCCGCGATTGACGCTAGAATCGAATGCATTGATTCGATTGTGGGGCCTGGCATGATGCCGGGCCCGCTAGCCCTGGACAGACATCGCCCTATGCGATTGAAAAGTATTAAAATGGCCGGGTTCAAATCCTTTGTTGATCCGACCACCATTCCGTTCCCGACGAATCTGTCGGCGATTGTTGGGCCGAACGGCTGTGGCAAATCCAATACCATCGATGCGGTGCGCTGGGTGATGGGGGAGTCGTCCGCCAAGCACTTGCGTGGCGAATCGATGACCGACGTCATTTTCAACGGCAGTAACGCCCGGAAACCCGTTGGCCAGTGCTCAGTCGAACTCGTGTTCGATAATTCAGATCATTCCCTGAAAGGCGAGTACGCGGCCTTCAATGAAATTTCGATTCGCCGCCGGGTTACCCGGGATGGCCAGTCCACCTATTTCCTGAACGGTACCAAGTGCCGTCGCAAGGACGTCACCGACCTGTTCCTGGGCACCGGTTTGGGCGCGCGCAGTTATGCCATCATCGAACAGGGCATGATTTCACGCCTGATCGAGGCCAAGCCGGAAGACCTGCGCAATACCATCGAAGAAGCAGCAGGCATTTCGCGCTACAAAGAGCGTCGCCGCGAAACCGAAAACCGGATGCGTCGCACCCGCGAAAACCTCGAACGTCTCACCGATATTCGTGAAGAGCTGGAACGTCAGTTGCAGCACTTGCACCGCCAGGCGCAGTCAGCCGAGAAATACAAAGAATTCAAGCAAGAAGAACGAACCACCCGCGCTCAACTGTCTGCCTTGCGCTGGCAAGGGCTTGACCGGGAAGTGTCTGAACAGGACATGCGCATTGCCGAGTTTGAAACCCGGTATGAAAGCTTCGTTACTGAACAGCGCCGTATTGATGCCGACATAGAAGCGTTGCGTGAGGCTCACCATGCCGCAACAGAGGCCTTTAATGACGTTCAGGCCCAGTATTACCAGCTTGGCAACGAAGTGGCGCGGTTTGAACAGACCATGCAGCATCGCCAGGAACAAAGCCACCAACTGGTGCAGGATATTCAGGACGCCGAGCGTACCCTTCAGGAAGCTACTCAGGCGAGCCAGTCCGACAGCGACCGGGTAGAGGAAGCCCGGGAACTGCTGGAAATGCTGGCTCCGGAGCTTGAAGCCGCCGAAGAACAGGTAGCGCTCGCGGCCGATGAACTGGCTGATCTCGAGCAGCGCCAGCAAGACTGGCAGAGCCGCTGGGACCAGTTTAATCAGAACGCTCAGGGCCCGAAACGCCAGGCAGAGGTTGCTCAGTCTCGCATTCAGCATCTGGAACGCGTCATCGAGCAGTTGCACCGTCGTCAGGAAACTTTATATCGGGAGCGCGACCAACTCGCAGCCGACCCTGACGCCGAGAACCTTGAAGCACTGATCGATCAGACGGACGAGCTGGAAATGCGCGCCGAGCAATTCCAGACGCGTGTGGATGAACTGGCAGAGCAGCAGCAGCGAAGCCGCGAGCAAGCTGAAACCAAGCGACGTGAACACGACAGCGTGCGTCAGCAACTGCAGCAGAAGCAGGGCAGGCAGGCAACATTGCAGGCCCTGATTAAAGCGGCCATGGGCGATGAAGCCCAGGGCGTGCGCGACTGGCTGGCCAGTCACCAACTGCGCGAGGCGCGCCGGCTGGCGCAAGAATTGAGTGTTGAGCCGGGTTGGGAAGCGGCGGTCGAAGCCGTATTGGGCGACCGCCTCCAGGCCATTGCCATTGATTCTCTGGATTCAGTCAGCGGTGCGATCAGCCGTTTTCAGGACGGCACACTGACTCTGTTGTCGACCGAGCGTGCCCGCGACGGAGCCGATACCAGCCAGTCACTGTTGGGCAAGGTTCAATGCGATCGTGATCTGTCTCCCTGGCTGTCGTCCGTGTACACGGCTACCAGTCTTGACGATGCGTTGGCACGACGTGACAGCCTGGCCCCACATGAAAGCCTGATTACACCGGATGGCGTTTGGATCAGCCATAACTGGCTGCGTATCCAGCGCGGAGAGGGCGGTTCAGACGGGTTACTCAGCCAGCAGCAGGAGCTGGAAACGCTGGTCGACGAGCTCGATGAACTGGAGGCCGTCGAGGAAGATCTCGACGTCAGCCTGAACATGGCGCTGATGCAACAAAAATCCATCGAAGAAGAGCGCGAGCAGGTGCAGCGCGATAACCAGCAATTGTCGAGGCAACTGGCTGATGCCAAGTCTGAACTGAGCGGTCGCCGTGTTCAGGCCGAACAAATGCGTGAGCGACGGGCGCGCCTGAATGAAGACATTCAGGAAGTTGAAACCCAGATGGCCGCTGAACGTGAATCGCTGGCCATGGACCGGGAGGAACTTCAGCAGTCGCTGGATTCCATGGAAGAAGATGTGGATGAGCGTGAAGCCTTGATGGCCGAGCGTGAAGAACACCGAATCACGCTTGACGAAAAACGCGACGCCGTGCGTCAGGCCCGCGACGCTCAACATCAAATGCAACTGAAGCAGCAGACCTTGCAGACAGAAGTGAGCTCGCTGACTGGTGCACTGGAGCGCGCCGGCCAGCAGAAAGAGCGGGCTCAGGAACGGCTGGAGCGCCTGAAATCGCAGAAGGACGATCGCCAGGACCCGCTGGATGATTTGCGCGAGACACTAGAGATCAAACTCGAAGCGCGACTCGAGCTGGAAGAGTCGCTGCAGGAAAAACGCACCGCCATGGAGAGCTCAGACGCTGAAATGCGCTCATTGGAGCAGCAGCGTGTCGTTGCCGACCAGCAGGCCATGTCGGTTCGTACCGAGCTTGAACAGCACAAGATGGCGGCCCAGACTCAGATTACCCGGCGTGCCACGTTGGCCGAGCAACTGGCTGAACAACAGTTTGATCTCGATACGGTGATCGCCAATCTGCCTGAAGAGGCCAATGAAGCCCAGTGGGAAGAGGCGCTTGAGCGACTGGCCGCGAAAATTCAGCGGCTGGGGCCGATCAACCTGGCTGCGATTGAAGAGTATCAGACGCAAAGTGAGCGTAAACGTTACCTCGATGAGCAGGATCAGGACTTGCAGCGAGCGCTGGAGACACTGGAGAATGCCATTCGCAAGATTGATCGTGAAACCCGAACCCGATTCAAGGAAACCTTCGATCGGGTGAACCAGGGGTTGCAGGAGCTGTTTCCCAAGGTCTTCGGCGGTGGCCATGCGTATCTTGAGCTGACCGGTGACGACCTGCTCGATACTGGCGTGGCGATTATGGCCAGGCCACCGGGTAAACGGAACAGCACCATTCATTTGTTGTCCGGGGGCGAAAAGGCACTGACCGCCATTGCCCTGGTGTTCAGTATTTTCCGGCTGAATCCGGCGCCATTCTGTATGCTGGATGAGGTCGACGCGCCGTTGGATGACGCCAACGTCGGACGCTACGCAAAATTGGTGGAGGCTATGGCCGAACACGTGCAGTTTATCTACATCACGCACAATAAGATTGCGATGGAAATGGCACACCAGCTGATGGGTGTGACCATGAACGAGCCGGGCGTGTCGCGTCTGGTATCTGTGAACGTTGAGGAGGCTGCCGAACTGGCAGCCATGTAACGGGGACCGGCGAATGGAATTGCGTGACGTACTGATCATACTGGGCATCGTGCTGATTGCCGTGATCGTTTGGGACGGCGTGCGCCGCATGAAGCTGCGCAAGCCCAAGCCTCGCCGCTCGGTGACGGATCTGGGTCCAGACCCGGAAGAAGAGAAGAAAAAAGCCGAGCTTGCCCGTGAACTGCCCAATGGCGGCGCCCGGATACGCGACATGACCGAGGAGGAGCGCGACGTCATCAGTTCAAAACTGAACTTGCGCGAACGCGTGCCCATGTTGATGGATTCGGTGGATGCCGAGCCCGAATCTGACCGGAGTGCCCCGGCGCCGTTCAATGACCGGGCAGAACAGCAGGCTCTGGATTTTGATCGTGAGCCCGAATTCAAAGAAGATCCGAAAGAACCGACCGGAGCAGCATCAGTAACACCGGATCGCCAGAGTGAGCACCCGTCACTCTCAGCGAAAGACGAGGCGGAGCACTGGAACAACGATTGGCACTTTAGCGCCGTCGATGAGGATGAAAGCCGGGGTGGCTCCGTGCCGGAAATGCATGGCGATGAAACGGAAGAGCGAGCCAGCGAGCCATCGATTGATGCGCAAGACCCTGACCGCCACGGGCAAGAGGATGAGGATTCCCGGGATGACGTCGACGACGTTGACGCACCGGATCCGGGGCTTGCCGAACCGCAGCCACAGCCGGTCAATGAGCCGACAGACTCTGCCGTACAGAACGCGGAACCGGAATACAAAGAAGACACTCGACCCGTTGAAGAACTGGTCATTATGCATGTTATGGCGCGTGACAAGGGTGAAATCGCCGGGGGCGATTTGTTGGAACTGTTGCTGCGCGCCGGCCTGCGTTTCGGTCCGCTGGATATTTTCCATTACCGCAATCCGCAGGGGCAGATGGAGTTCAGTCTGGCTAACTGCGTTCAACCCGGCACGTTAAACCCGGACGCTATGGACCAGATGGCGACACCCGGTGTTACGATTTTTATGCAATTGCCGCTTCATGCCGACATGATGACGTCGTTCGATCATATGTACGAGATGGCGGTTTACCTTAGCAAGAACCTGGATGCGGATCTGCTGGATGAAGAGCACAGCACGGTCACGCCGCAGCGGGTCGAACATTATCGCGAGCGCTTGCGTAACTTTGCTCGCTCACAACTGATTCAGGCACACGAATGATCAGAACTACCGGATGACCGATTTACAACAAACCGACCCGAACCGTAATGACCACGACGACCTGGTGACGCGTATACGGCAGCTGGATTACGAGTATTACGTACTCAACGAGTCCAGCTTACCGGATGCGGAGTATGACCGACTGATGCAGAAGCTGATCTCGATTGAAGCTGCGCATCCGGAGTGGGTCCGAGACGACTCCCCTACACAACGTGTTGGTGGGCAGCCCCAGGCGGGTTTTACCCAGGTGCAGCACGAAGTGCCCATGCTGTCGCTCGACAATGCTTTCAGTGACGAGGATCTGGCGGCCTTTTATAAACGCCTGCAAGACCGGATGAACACGACCGACGCGCTGGAACTGGCGTGTGAGCCGAAGCTGGATGGCATTGCCATCAGCTTGTTGTACGAAGACGGCCGGCTGGTGCGTGGTGCAACCCGGGGGGATGGCACCACCGGTGAAGACATCACCGCGAACGTGCGCACCATTCGCAGTATTCCGTTGAGTTTGCGTGGCGATGGCTGGCCCAAAGTGCTGGAAGTGCGTGGTGAAATATACATGCCCCGCCAAGGCTTTGAACGAATGAATGCCCAGGCGTTGGAGCAGGGCGAGAAGGTCTTCGTTAACCCGCGTAACGCCGCCTCCGGAAGTTTGCGACAGCTTGACCCGCAATTGACGGCAAAGCGGCCACTGGAGATGTGTTGCTATTCGGTTGGCCGGGTCGAGGGCGGGAGCTTGCCTGAGACACATTATGACACCCTGAACGCGCTCGCCGGCTGGGGGTTGAAGATAAACGACGAGAGTCGGGTCGTGACCGGGCTCGACGACATGCTGGCGTATTACCAGCGTATGCTCGGGCGTCGGGACGACCTGACTTATGAAATTGACGGCATCGTCTATAAGATCAACCGGTTTCAATTGCAGCAGCGTCTGGGCTTTGTCTCGCGCGCGCCGCGCTGGGCCATTGCCCGCAAATTTCCGGCGCAGGAAGAGATGACGCGGCTGCTTGATGTCGAGTTTCAGGTAGGTCGTACTGGCGCGCTGACCCCGGTCGCCCGACTGGAGCCCGTTTTTGTCGGTGGGGTGACGGTCAGCAATGCCACCTTGCACAACATGGACGAGGTCGAGCGAATCGGTGTTCACATAGGCGATACCGTCATCGTGCGTCGGGCCGGGGATGTGATTCCGCAAGTGGTTCGCGTTGTGGACGATCAGCGCCCAGTCGATGCCAAAGCGGTTGAGTTGCCTGCCGCCTGCCCGGTTTGTGGCTCTGCGGTAGAGCGCGTGGAAGGTGAGGCGGTGTCACGCTGCACCGGTGGCATTCATTGCGACGCGCAACGGCGTGAAGCGCTCAAGCATTTTGTGTCGCGCCGGGCGCTGGACATTGAAGGGCTGGGTGAGAAGCTGATCGATACCTTGCTCGAAAAAGGGCTCTTACACACACCCGGCGATTTGTTTGAATTGACCGCAGACCAGTTGGTTGAGCTCGATCGCATGGGCGAAAAATCGGCCAACAATGTGATCAATGCCATCGATGCGGCCAAACAGACGACGTTGCCCCGGTTTCTGTACGCGCTGGGTATACGCGAGGTCGGCGTGACTACGGCGGCCAACCTGGCCCAGCATTTTGGCGGACTGGAAAAACTCTGGAGTGCCACCGAAGAGACATTACTCGAGGTGGATGACGTCGGCCCTAAGGTTGCTGCTCATGTTCGTCACTTTTTTGAGGAACCGAACAATCGTCTGGAGATAGAAAGACTGGTTGGCCTCGGTCTTACCTGGCCCGACCCGGCTCCGGCTTCAGGGTCAATGCCTCTGTCGGGACAGACCTGGGTAGTGACGGGCAAGCTTGAAGCCCTGAGTCGCGACGAAGCCAAAGATTATTTGCAACGCCTGGGCGCTAAAGTGGCGGGCAGTGTGTCAGCCAAAACCAGTCAACTGGTGGCCGGCCCGGGTGCTGGCAGCAAGTTGAAAAAAGCCACCGACCTGGATGTTCCAGTCATGGATGAGGCCGCATTTCTGGATGTACTGAGGGAGCACCGGTTATGGCAATAGGAGCCGGGATAGCCCATTGGTTAAGCCAGCTACCAGGGAGGTGTCGCTGACATGGATCAGGAAACCCTGGTATACGGCGTCATTCGTGACGTCCCCTCCAACGATACGCGCTTTTTATTGAACAGCCGTCTGATCAATTGCGACGTCATCCTGAGCCTGACCGATCTGGACAGTTTTCCCTATCTGACCACCAGCATGTTCTCGATTCCAACAGAGGAGCTGGAGCAGGGCACCTACCAGACTCAGGTCATCCACTTCGCGGCTTCCTATCAGGCGGTGGAATACCACTGGGAGGCCTGGATTGCCAAGTTTGAACAGTTGCTGAAAAAAATGTACTGGGTCTCGGCCACGGTGCACCTTGAAACCGAGCTGTCCGGCAACCATACCTTCCAGTGGGACAGCCCTGGCGCCTACCACGCGCCGAGCGATGACCTGTCGGTTCACTGCGAATGGGAGCATGAAGTGTCGTTTGGACGGGCCAGACCATGATCATACCGCCCGAGCAGCTTGCGCCGGAAACCCTGGATGGCATCGTCCGCGAATGGCTGATGCGCCAGGGAGAAGACTGGGGACTGGTAGAAGGGGGGCTGGACGAGGCTGTGCCACAGGCGCGCGCTCGTGTGCTCGACGGGGATCTGGTGATTCTGTGGAGCGAGACCGAAGAGACCCTGAACATCATGCCCCGCGACGAAGTCCGCCGCAGCGATCAGAAAGAAGCCTGGGAAGACCAGACCGGCAGCGGTACTAACGAGCATGACAGGGATCAATCGGGCGATGCCTGACACTCAGTCACTGACCTGAAACCGCTTATAAGCCGTATCAACACACAGCTCTTCATTCATCACCACCAATTGAATCAGAGGTCGTTCCGATGAATTCCTGGATACTCTACAGCCTGGCGTTAGCCGCCATTGTTATCATCGCCGTACTGGCCGTCATTGCCTGGCGTTTGCAGCGTCAGGTTCGCCAGCAAGCACAAGCGCGCGAGCAAGCCCAGGCCGCTTACGATCAGAAAACCGAGGAACGTCAGGCATTTGTACTGCAAAGCCTGGAAATCATATCAACCAATGTGCTGGAAGAAGATCTGAACCTGACCGAAGCGACGATTCGCTGCAAAATTCTGCTGGATTCACTGGAATTACCGGAAGCGGAGCGCCAGTCGTATCAGGTATTGGATCAGGTATTTGAGCAGGTGCAGGGTTTCGATACCCATCAGTCCCGCAAGGAACTGACGCCCGCAGAGCGTCACAGACAGGATCAGCAACGGGAAAGGATAGAGTCGGAGTTCGAAGCCGCTTTGAAAGCCTGTTTTTCCCGGTTACAACAGATTAACCGGGCGACGCTTCAGTAATTGACTACTCAAGAGTCAGAGGTAATGTTCGCTGCCGTGCCAGTGGTGCCGTGCCAGTCAGTGCTAACCCGATTCTTGAGTTATTCACCGGCTCTTGGCACCCGTAACCGGTAACTCAGCACCGCTCGTTCCCCGGCAGGCAGGCTGTAAATCAGCCATTGGATATAACCAATTTCGTTGGCTGGCATGTCGACACCGGCCGGGAAGAAGGTATTGCCATTACGCGACAGGCGGAACTCACCGTCGCGACCGTCCAGTTTGAAGGAGCCTTCAATCAACTGAGCGCCACCGGTCGGAACGGTATTGACCAGCAGTAAATCAGTGAGAGTCTGGGTGCCAGTGTTAACCGCCTCGACCTCCAGCTCCAGCAGATCGCCAGGCCGGGCTTCGATGATTTCAGCACGATTGAAATTGGCGTCACCTTCTGCTTTGGTCAGTCGATAGAAGGTTTCTTTCACCTCGATCTGGCTTTCCGCAATAGTGCCGAAACTGATCAGGCACAGTAGGCTTACCAGCCACAAACGGGTGTAGCGAGTCCGGTTAAGCGTCCACTTCATGAGTCCCTCCCGAGATTCTGCGCGATGCATCTCAACGCATAGTATCCATATATGATCCTCTTTACACCGTTTGCCATAGGATGCAACGAGCGCTGGTGTCACGAGTCAAAAATTCGCTATTGATCAGCCACTTGCAATCCGAGGAGCACCGGGTGCACCTACTGAAGGCCGTGAGACCGCATGGACTAAAACGCCAGGAGCGTTTTAGCATGAGCGTAGCGAGCCCGAAGGGTGAACCCCATGGATGGGGTTCATATCCGGTCTTCGAGCCCCCATGGATGGGTTCACGGCGTGCCTTCAGTAGGTGTGCGCGGTGCTCCGCCTGGCATCCAATTGGGCGTTGACGATGCAGTCAATTACCCTGCGAATCTTTGACTCGTGACACCAAAGGGAGTCATTTAGATACCCGTATCACGCCATTGCGGGGCCAGTTTGACCAGCCAGTCGGTTAGGGCATCGGACATCAGTAACGCATCGGTACGGGGGTCATCCGAGTCGCCGCTTTGTTCGATCAGGGTGTCGGTGAACTTCAGGCGCTTCAGCGTGAAGCTGTCGTCGATGACCGCCTGACAGTTATCGTTCAGCACGATGCCCATTTGACGAATGCGCATGCCGCTGTCGAGCGAGTGGGTGATTTCCGGCGCTTCCAGATCCAGGTTGCGATAGCGAGCCTTGATCGTTGGATCTTCAGCCATGACCAGCTCCAGATCTTCCAGCAACTCAGTTCCCTCAGGGCGCCGTTCGGGCTGTTGGAACCAGTCGGTCAGTATGGTGCTGCCAGCAACGGACTTGCCCACCGGAATGACCGGCAGGGAGCCGATGCTTTCGCGCAATTTGGCAGTCAGGTCATCAGCCGTTTTCTCACTGGCGGCGTTGATCACCAGCCACTGGTGTTTCAGGTCGATCCAGGCGCTGGTACGGCGGGTTTTATGGAACGCCCGGGGCAGCAATTCAGCTCGCAATTGCTCTTTCAGGGCGTCTTTTTCCTTCCGGCCCGGGCGACGACCCTCAGCTTCTTCCACCGCGTCTATTTTCTCCGCCAGCTGCTCATTAAGCACGCTGGCCGGCAAGATTTTTTCCTGAACCTGGGCGGTGATGAACAGGCGATCGCCGACCTTTTCACACAGCATCTGGCTGTCTTTGAACGGCGCGACCCAGCCGAAGGCACTCTCCTGAAGCGCCGTCAGGCCGGTAAATGGCGTTTGCGCCAGTTGTTCATTGAGCTGGTCTTCAGAACCGGACCAGGCGTCGGTAAAACGATACACACGTGCGTTTTTAAACCACATTAAGCCAGCTTCCCATCGGCAGTCGAAATCGAAAGGAGGGCAGTGTACTGGGTTCGCCCTGACAGCAAAACCACTTTGCCACATCCGGGCCACGGTTTACCCTGATGCTGTGATGGACCGCTAAACAGGAATCAATAATGGCTGCAATGTCATGGCACCGGTGGCTTCAAACCCCATCGCCGACGATCAGGGTACTGCTGACGATATCCGCCCTGTGTCTGCTGGGCTCCCTGGCTGGAGTGACTAACTGGCTCGACTATCAGCGCGTTGCCGTTGCCGATGGCGAGGTATGGCGCCTGGTTACTGCCTGGATGGCTCAGTTGAACCCGGCGCACTGGCTGGTGAATCAGGGTGGGCTGGTGTTGCTGGCTCTGTTGTTGCCGGGTGACTGGCAGCGACAGGATACCCGGGCCTTTGCCTGGGTCTGGTTGCTGTCCAGTCTCTGGCTGGCCTTCGGGCCTTATGATCAGTATGCGGGGCTCTCCGGCCTGCTTTATGGTTGGTTGCTCTGGGCATTGTGGCGCAGCCCGCATTACAGCAGCCTGATCCGGCTGGCAGTGGCGGTGATTCTTGCGATCAAAGTCATCTCCGAAAACCTCTCCGGACCTAACAGTGGCGGAGCCAGCGGTGTGTCCGGTTTTATTCGCGGGGACATCGCGGTTCAATCGCATCTGGCGGGGCTGATCGCTGGCGCGTTAGCGGTGCTGGTCGCCTGGGGTTGGCGTCGCGCGCGCAATCGCCATTAACGCTTCGGCCCCTCGGCTCAGGGTGCGACCCTGATGCCAGATCACGCCCAGATGTCGCTTCAATTGCACCTGATCTACGGTCAATACGCGCACACTGTCGTCGATCAGGCGGTGGGGCAGCAGGCTCCAGCCGAGCCCACTGGCGACCAGGGCACGAATGGTTTCCAGGTAGTTGACCGCCAGGGTGCGTGACAGCGGCAGGTGGTGGCGCTGAAAGGTCTGTTCGATTAGCCGATAGGTGGTGGTTTGCGCGTCTGGCAGAATGGCTCTGAAGTGCACCAGTTCGTTTAGGCGAATCTTGCCTTTGCGCTGGGTCAGGGGGTGATCCGGGCTGACAACAAATTCAAGGACGTCGGTCCACAGGGTTTCCTTGCGCAATTCACGGGGCAGGGTGGTGGGCAGGGTAATGAACGCCAGTTCAAGGTCGCGCCGGGCGATGGCCTGCAGCGTCTGTTCCGATTCCAGAAACTGAACGTCCAGGTGAGCTTCGGGAAACTGATCGGTCAGCGACCGCAGTAACGGGCCCAGGTAATGCAAACCAATGTGGTGACTGCTAGCAATGCTCAACTGCCCGACCTGGTCGCTACCGGCCTGGCTGACCGCCAGGCGTGCATCGCGAATGTCTTCCAGTATCCGGCTGGCGCGTTCAACCAGCAGGCGCCCGCTCTCAGTCAGGTAGACATCCCGACCAATCCGGTCAAATAACGGCACGCCCAGTGATTGCTCCAGATTGGCAACCCGCTTCGAAATGGCCGGCTGAGTCAAAAACAGCCGCTCGGCCGCTCGGCTGAAAGAGCCGGTTTCGGCAACGGCAAGGAAGGCTTCCAGACTGTGGTGATCCATTCGTATTCCATTTTGTTATGGAAAAGATAAAAATAATAAATTTGTATTATTCATCAGTCTACATAGACTGTGCAACACAGACAAATACCGTGATATTGCAACTTTTGGAGTTGACGACCAGTTGAGTGCAAGGGGTTGGGTATGTCTCTCCGGGGTAGTCCGCAACATGGATGTTGCGGTCTAGGCCCCATGGACGGGTTTACGCCGACCTCGGAGAGGCATACCCGGCCCCTTGCACGGATTTCTGGCGATGTTGCCAGACCCAACTCCGAAGGTTGTGGCTCGATGCAACCGGCGTGTTAACGACAATTCTCAGGCGCCGAGCGCAGTTTCAGGACAGGAGGGGACGGCATGGCCGGTAAGACCTTGTACGACAAGTTATGGGATGCCCATAAGATATCCGAGCGTGAAGATGGCACCGCTTTGATTTACATCGACCGGCAATTACTGCACGAAGTGACGTCACCGCAGGCCTTTGAAGGTTTGCGACTGGCGGGTCGCAAGCCGTGGCGGCTCGATACCAACCTGGCGACGCCCGATCACAACGTCTCTACCGATTTAGCCGAGCGTCAGGCGGGTGTGTCCGGTATTCGCGACGAGATATCGCGTATTCAGGTGACAACGCTCGACGATAACTGCACCGCCTTTGGTGTGCGTGAATTCAGCATGAACGACATTAATCAGGGCATCGTCCACGTGGTCGGGCCGGAACAGGGCGCGACCCTGCCGGGTATGACCATCGTCTGTGGTGATTCCCACACCTCCACTCACGGTGCCATGGGCTCACTGGCTTTTGGTATTGGAACCTCGGAAGTCGAGCATGTGCTGGCCACTCAGTGCCTGATTCAGCGCAAGATGAAGAATCTGCGCATTCGGGTCGAGGGTGACTTGCCCGCTGGCATTACTGCCAAAGACGTGGTGCTTTACATCATTGGCCAGATCGGTACGGCCGGTGGTACCGGTTATGCCATCGAGTTTGCCGGGTCGGCCTTGCGCTCCTTGTCGATGGAGGGTCGGATGACGGTCTGCAATATGGCAATTGAAGCCGGCGCTCGCGCTGGCATGGTCGCCGTAGATGAAACCACCATTGAGTACTTCAAGGGTCGCCCATTCGCGCCCAAAGGCGACATGTGGGATCGCGCGGCCGACTACTGGCGTACCCTGGTCAGTGATGACGACGCGGTGTTCGACAAAGAAATTGTCTTGCAGGCGGCCGATATCGAACCTCAGGTATCGTGGGGAACGTCGCCGGAAATGGTGGTCGGCGTTACCGCCAACGTGCCCAACCCGCAAAGCGTGGCTGATGAAGACAGCCGCAAAGGTGTGGTCAGGGCACTGGAATACATGGGCCTGCAGGCTGATCAGCCGATTGAGTCGATCCGCCTTGATCGTATCTTCATCGGTTCCTGCACCAATTCGCGCATCGAAGATTTGCGCGCGGCTGCCGCTGTGGTTAAAGGTTACAGCGTTGCCAGCAGTGTCAAACAGGCGATGGTCGTGCCGGGTTCCGGGCTGGTGAAGCAGCAGGCTGAAGCGGAAGGTCTGGATGTTATTTTCCGGGCCGCCGGTTTTCAGTGGCGCGAGCCCGGTTGCTCCATGTGTCTGGCTATGAACGCCGATAAACTCGGCCAGGGCGAGCATTGTGCCTCGACTTCGAACCGTAACTTTGAAGGCCGCCAGGGTTTTGGTGGTCGAACGCATCTGGTTAGCCCGGCCATGGCCGCCGCTGCGGCTATTAAAGGGCATTTCGTCGATATCCGGACCTGGCAGGAGGGTGCCGCATGAAACCATTTACCACCGTAACCGGCCTGGCTGCCCCCATGGATCGCAGCAATGTGGATACCGACATGATCATTCCCAAGCAGTTCCTGAAATCGATCAAGCGCAGTGGTTTTGGTCCGAATCTGTTTGATGAGGTTCGCTATCTGGATGAAGGGCAGCCGGGAATGGACAACAGCCAGCGTCCGCTGAATCCGGATTTTGAGCTGAACAAGCCGCGCTATGCGGGTGCTCAGGTGTTACTGGCACGCAAGAATTTTGGTTGTGGCTCCAGTCGCGAGCATGCCCCCTGGGCGCTTGAGGACTATGGGTTCCGGGCCATTATCGCGCCCAGTTTTGCTGATATTTTCTACAACAACTGCTTCAAGAACGGCCTGCTGCCCATCGTACTGGCGGAAGATATTGTCGATCGTCTGTTCCAGGCGGTCGCCAACACTGAAGGCTATACACTGACCGTTGACCTTGAGAACCAGCAGGTCATCACGCCCGGGGGAGAGGTCTTTGAATTTGAAGTGAACGCCTTTCGCAAGCATTGCCTGATCAATGGTCTGGATGACATAGGCCTGACCCTGCAGGACGCAGACGCCATTCGCGCCTATGAAACACGCCGTGAACAGGAAACGCCCTGGGTATTTGGACACATTCGTTAAGGAAACGACATGACTGCAAACAACAACGCTTCCATTCTGATATTGCCCGGTGATGGCATAGGCCCTGAGATTGTCAGCCAGGCCGAGCGTGTCCTGAACGCTGTCGCCGAGCGCGAAGGGCTAAGTGTGACGCTCGATCACGCCCTGGTGGGTGGTGCGGCTATCGAGGCCACGGGCAAGCCGCTGCCCGACGAGACCCTGGCCAAGGCCCGGTCTGCCGATGCCATTTTACTCGGGGCCGTCGGAGGGCCGCAGTGGGATGCCCTCGATATGGCGATTCGCCCTGAAAAGGGACTGCTGGGGCTGCGCTCCGAATTGGCCCTGTTCGGCAATTTGCGGCCTGCGATTCTGTATCCGCAACTGGCCAGTGCCAGTTCGCTCAAGCCTGAGATCGTAGCCGGACTTGATATCCTGATCGTTCGCGAGCTCACTGGTGGTATCTATTTTGGGCAACCGCGTGGCGAACATCTCAACGAAAAAGGCGAGCGCGAGGGGTATAACACCTACCGTTATAACGAGACTGAAATTCGCCGCATTGGTCGTGTGGCCTTTGAGGCGGCGCGCAAGCGTGGCAAGCGGCTGTGCTCGGTCGATAAGGCAAATGTCCTTGAAGTTACGGTATTGTGGCGCAATATTATGAAGGAACTGTCATCCGAATACCCGGATGTCGAGTTGTCGCACATGTATGTCGACAATGCCGCAATGCAACTGGTAAGGGCACCGAAGCAATTTGATGTGATGGTCACGGGCAACATGTTTGGTGATATTTTGTCCGATTGCGCGGCGATGTTAACCGGTTCGATTGGCATGTTGCCCTCAGCTTCGCTCGACGTGAACGGCAAGGGCATGTATGAGCCGATTCACGGCAGCGCTCCGGACATTGCCGGAAAGGGCATTGCCAACCCGCTGGCGACCATACTGTCGGTAGCTATGATGTTGCGCTATTCGCTTGGTCAGGCTGCTGCGGCTGACGCCATTGAACGGGCGGTCAGTGATGTGCTCGACCAGGGGCTGCGCACTGCAGATATTGCGGCGGCTGGCAAAGCCGCTGTGACAACAGACGCCATGGGCGATGCCGTTGTTGCGGCACTGGCGAACCACTAATCGCCCGATTCGGATGATGAATGGCCCGGATGAGCCGGGCCTCGCTGATGAGCCGACAGGCGATCAGCGCAAATACAGGTGACGCCTCCACACTGTGCGGGGCGTGAACACTGAGAGGATTACAATGAAAGTCGGTTTTGTAGGTTGGCGTGGCATGGTGGGCTCAGTCCTGATGCAACGCATGCGCGAAGAAAACGATTTTGCAGGCATTGAGCCAATATTCTTTACCACCAGCCAGGCAGGGCAGGCCGCACCCGATGTAGGTCAGGGCCCGGCAGTGCTGGAAAAAGCGACCGACATCGATGCGCTGACAGCATGCGATGTCATCATCACCTGTCAGGGCGGTGATTACACCTCGGAAGTCTATGAGCCGCTGCGCAAAACGGGCTGGCAGGGGTATTGGCTGGACGCAGCATCAACGCTGCGCATGGCTGACGACTCCGTCATCGTACTCGACCCGGTCAATCGTGACGTGATCGATCGTGCGGTTGATGCCGGCACCAAAACCTTCGTCGGTGGCAACTGCACCGTTAGCCTGATGTTGATGGGGTTGGGCGGACTGTTCCGTGAAAACCTGATTGAATGGGTCTCGCCGATGACCTATCAGGCCGCATCCGGCTCCGGTGCAAAACACATGCGCGAGTTGCTGCAACAGATGGGTGCGGTGCATAAAGTATCCGAGTCTTACCTGGCTGACCCGGCTTCTGCCATTCTGGAGTTGGATAAAACCGTCTCGGAATTCATCCGCAGTGACCAGTACCCCTGTGATCAATTCGGTGTGCCGTTAGCTGGCAGCCTGATTCCCTGGATCGACTCGGCGTTGCCTTCCGGGCAGAGCAAGGAAGAGTGGAAGGCTCAGGTTGAGGCCAATAAGATTCTCGGTCGCAGCGACTCCCCGATTCCTATCGACGGTTTGTGTGTGCGAGTCGGTGCGATGCGCTCACACAGCCAGGCGATGACGATCAAATTGCGCAACGATGTCCCCCTGAGCGACGTGGAGTCGATTCTGGCCAGCGCTAACGATTGGGTTAGCGTGGTTCCCAACGAGCGTGAGGCGACCATGCAAGGTCTGACACCGGCTAAAGTGACCGGCACAATGTCCGTACCCGTTGGCCGCCTGCGCAAATTGGCCATGGGTGACGATTATTTAGGCGCCTTTACCGTGGGTGACCAGCTACTGTGGGGGGCTGCAGAGCCGATTCGGCGAATGCTGGCCATTTTGAACCACAAAATCTAGTGGCAAAAATGGAGAGCACGGTAAAGTGGGCATAGAGACGCTTAAGCCGTGTTTTTCGTTTAATTTCAAGTGCTTATTTATGACAAAGCGATGGTGACACATCGCTCTTTTGCGTTTGACCGGTAAAAAAAGTGTGACCGGGGCGATAACAAAAAACCCCTTGTGTTGCGAAAAATCCTTTTATCAATAATACTTAGCGTAAGTTTTGAAAGTCCTTTCTAGTTTTCAAAGCCGTAAATTTGGGTCTGCAATAAAAATTGAGAACCAGTTCTCGAATTAATGCGCCCTGACCATACAATAGCGAACTCCTTTTCAATATATTGGTGCCAGTTGTGGTATTGATATCAGGGTTGAGGGAAGGGAAAAGGACGATGTTCAAAAAACAAGCGCTTGTATTTGCTATTTCTGCGCTGGCGTTTACAAATGTAGCGCAGGCGCTTGGATTGGGTGATATAGAACTCAATTCGAACTTGAATGAACCGCTTGACGCGGACATAGAATTGACGCAATTGCGCGGCCTGACAGCGGGTGAAATCATCCCCACCCTGGCCAGCAATGATGCTTTCGTGCGTGCTGGTATCGAGCGCAGTTTCTTCCTGTCCAATATCCAGTTTTCTCTCGAGGAAAACGAAGCGGGTGACCTGATTATCGTACTGGAGACACGACAGCCAGTTCGAGAGCCCTTTCTTAACTTTCTGGTCGAAGTGAACTGGCCGGGTGGCCGGTTGTTGAAAGAGTACACTCTGCTTCTCGACCCGCCCGTGTTCGATACGGGCGTAGTCGGTGAGTCTCTGGTGATTGACCCTGCTGCCCAGCAGGCGCCAGCGCCCAGCCGTGAGATCAGCACCACCACGACGGTCGCGCAGAGCAGTGAAGAGACAACTCCGGTGCCAGCTGCCACTGAACCTCGTCAGGACAACCTGGCCGGCGATGAGTACCGGGTGCAGCGCAACGACACCCTGTGGGAAATCGCCATGCAGGTGCCAGGTCGTGATGGCTACAATATGCAGCAGGTTATGCTGGCATTGCAGGATGTAAACCCGGAAGCCTTCCTGAACGACAACATCAACCGACTCAAAGCCGGCAGCGTCCTGACGTTCCCGACGGCTGAGCAAATGGGTCGCCGCAGCGTTCAGGAAGCTATTCGGGAAGTTGAGAATCAGAACCAGGGCCGGGCTGCCTCAGCAAGGCCGACAACCGCTTCTTCCGAAGCCGCCGAAGTCCAGCTATCGGCAACCGAATCGACCAGCTCGGCATTGCCGGAGCAAGACGGTGAACGTGACCCGGACGGGTATTTGGAAGTGTCGGCCGATGGTGCCGAAGGGACCAGTGCCGGTGGCGAATCGGTTGATCAGAATGAACTGGAGCGTCTTGAGAATGAACTGGCGATAGCCGGTGAATTAAACGACCAGTTCGAACGTGAGCGGGATCAGCTTCAAGGTCGGGTATCCGAACTTGAGGAGCAACTCGCCATCATGGAGCGGATGATCAATCTGCAAAGTGGTGATGCGGCTGCATTCCAGGCTGAACTTGCCGGGCAAGCCGAAGAACAGGCTGCGCAAGCCGATGTGACCGAAAGCGCTGATGCACCAATCGACGGCTCTGACAGCTCGACTGCAGCGCCAGCCGACCAGGCAGCGGCCAGTGAACCTGCACAGCCCGAACCCGAGGTCGCAGCCGAGCCCGAACCTCAGCCAGCGCCGCAACCCCAGCCGGTTGTTCCGCCAGCGCCAGAGCCGGGTGTTATGGGGTTTGTCCAGCAATACACCCAGCCTGCGATCAACTGGGTTATGGCCAGCGTAACCAATATGGTTGCGGCAGCGGCAGCCTTGTTGGTCGTCCTGTTATTGCCATTCTACCTGCGCAGTCGCCGGAACAATAAAGAGGAAGAAAGCCTGGTCGATCTGGATGACACCGATACGGCTGATATCGATCCTGGTTTCGACGAGCATTTCGAAGAAGACATGATCGACGGGTTTGATGGCGAAGATGATTTTGACGACCTTGCCGCCGAAGAGAGTGACGCGACCAGCGATGCTGTCATGGAAGCAGAGATGTACATGGCCTATCAGAAGTACGATCAGGCCGAAGAAAAGCTCAAGTCTGCGTTTGCCGAGCAGCCAAATCGGTCTGATATTGGCTTGAAGTTACTTGAGGTTTACGCCGAAACCGGAAACAGCGCTGCCTTTGGCGAACTTGAGAAGAAGTTGAGCTTATCAGCCGAGCAAAAGTCACAGGTCGATGAGTACCGCAACCGGATGCCATTGTTGGGTTCGAATGAGTCGATGAGTTCTGAACTCGACGATGACGATCTGGATTTTGGTAATTTCAGTGCCGACAGTGATGACTTGTCGTCGCTGGAAGACGAGTCTGAATCGGACGATATTGAATACACAGCGGAGTCTGAAGAGCGTTCGTTATCCGGCGACTCCAAAGGTTCTGGTCTGACGCTTGACTCGCCGGGTAGTGAAGCCAGCAGCGATTTGGATTTCAGCCTGGACCTTGATGACCTGGAATTGCCAGAAAGCGAAGGTGACGACGACGGTCTTGATTTCGATTTGCAAGAATTGGGTTTGGACGACGAAGAGCCTGCCGCTGAGAAACCGAAACCGGCTTCATCCGAGCTTGATTTCGACTTTGACGATACCGACGAAGGTGAGCTTTCTTCTGATCTTGATTTCAGTCTGGATGAAACCTCCGTTGAACCCGAGCCGGAACTGCCGAAGCTGGAGGATGATGACGACATCGATTTTGATGCGGAGATTGCCGCATTGGATGATGACAGCACGCTTGAGTCCGCACTGCCCGATGAGTTACCGACAGATGACAGTCTGAGCCTGGACAGCAGTACTACCGAAGAGCGCGCTGTTGATGTTCCGGAGAGCTCGGACGCTTTGCAGGATCTTGCGGATGCCTTGCCAGGCGAAGCAGAACTTGACGATGACGAGTTTGATTTTCTGTCGGGCAACGACGAAGCGAGCACCAAGCTTGATCTGGCACGCGCCTACATCGAGATGGACGACAAGGATGGCGCCCGTGACATCCTCGAAGAGGTCGCTCATGAGGGTACCGACGAGCAAAAGAGTTTGGCCAAGGAGTTGATGGACCAGCTCTGATTCAAGAGCCTGACGGGTCTTTCAAACAGACCCGAATGCTGTAAACTGCGCCGCTCCCTGAGCGGCGTTTTTTTTGGACTCATGACAGACCAATTTCCTTTTTTACGGCCCGAACACCGGTACCGGGTTGCCATGTGCGTAGAGTACCGGGGCACTGACTATTACGGCTGGCAGATCCAGAAGACGGGTGTTAGAACCGTTCAGGCCGAGCTGACAAAGGCCATTTCAAAGGTAGCCAACGAACCGGTTGACCTGATTGTCGCGGGTCGGACCGATGCGGGTGTTCATGCCAGTAACCAGATTCTCCACTTTGATACCGCCAGTTACCGAAAAGACTATGGCTGGACCTCTGGCGCTAATACCTTGTTGCCCAACGACATTAGCGTGCAGTGGACGCAGCCGGTAGATATAGATTTTCACGCCCGTTTCTCGGCGCGTGAGCGGGCGTATCGTTACATTGTCTACTGTGCTCCCATGCCCAGCGGCATCTTGCGAGACGGCATGACCTGGGAGCGTCGTCCTCTGGACCTTGAGCGCATGCAGGCCGCCGCCGATCTGTTGTTGGGTGAGCACGATTTTTCATCCTTTCGCGCCGCCAACTGCCAGGCCCATTCACCGGTTAAGGACGTTCGCGAACTCAGGCTGGTTCGTCAGGGGCGACTGATCGTGCTCCAGGCCCGTGCAAACGGCTTCCTCTATCACATGGTGCGAAACATCATGGGTGTGTTGCTGGCCATTGGTCGTGGTGACAGACCGGTCGAATGGGCTCTGGAAGTGCTAGAGGGCAGAGACCGGAATCGGGGCGGCATCACCGCGCCAGCGGCCGGGTTGTATTTCGTGCGAGCTCGTTACGACCGGGGTGATCTGCCCGAGCGCGAAGCCGGACCGGCCATTCTGGACGGATTTACCGGGCTGAATGCGGTCTAGGCGTTGTTTTCGTAGGTCGGGTTCAGTCGGCGCACTGCTTTGGTACTGTTCAGGCGGCTATTCTTAAACCGTGTGGCGTCGATTGCCGTCACTCTTTGTGGTGAAGGGCATTGGGACTGGCCCCCGGCTTTGGTAGACTGGGGTTAATAACGTCAGGAACGGACCATGAGCCCGGAAAATACGTCCCACCCAGGGCCGCACCCGCGGACCCGTATCAAATATTGCGGCATGACGCGCCTCAGTGATGTGGAATACGCTGATCACTTGGGTGTTGATGCCATTGGTCTGGTTTTCTATCCACCCAGCCCGCGAGCCGTTACTCCCTCACAGGCAGCGCCTCTGGCCAAAGCGGCCGGTATTTTTTGCAGTCGGGTCGGGTTGTTTGTTAATCCTACCGAAGCAGATGTGCGGGAAACGCTGAGTCAGGTGCCGCTCGACGTGCTGCAGTTTCACGGTGATGAGCCTCCAGAATTCTGCGCCGGGTTTGACCGGCCCTGGATCAAGGCGCTGCGTGTGCAGGATGCGCAATCACTTGAGCGCGCACTCGACCGCTACCAAAATGCCGATGGCTTGATACTCGACGCGTTTAAAGCAGGCGTGCCGGGAGGGACCGGTGAGATCTTTCAATGGACACTCATCCCTGAACGATGGCGACGCCGTATAGTCTTGGCCGGGGGGCTCACGCCGGCCAATGTGAATGAGGCGGTTCGTGCGATCAGACCGCAGGGCGTAGACGTCAGCGGCGGAATTGAGGCTGAGAAAGGCTTGAAATCGCCGGACAAGATGACCGAATTTATGCGCCAGGTAACCCTGGCCGATGCAGGAAGAGATCACCGATGACAACACACACAGAAGATTATCACGCCCATCCGGACGCGACGGGTCACTTTGGGCCCTATGGCGGGCGTTTTGCCTCTGAAACCCTGATGGATGCGCTGGACGAACTGTCCGCCATGTACACCAAGCTGAAAGACGATCCCGATTTTCGTCGCCAGTTTGATAAAGACCTGGCCCAGTACGTGGGTCGTCCGTCACCGTTGTACCTGGCGGAACGTCTGACCAAGAACTGGGGTGGGGCAGACATCTACCTGAAACGGGAAGATTTGAACCACACCGGCGCGCACAAAATAAACAACACCGTTGGCCAGGCGTTGCTGGCCAAATACAGCGGCAAGCCGCGGGTGATTGCAGAAACCGGTGCCGGCCAGCATGGGGTGGCGACGGCTACTGTGGCGGCGCGCCTGGGTCTGAAGTGCGTTGTTTACATGGGTGCAGAAGACGTTGAGCGCCAGAAACTGAACGTTTACCGCATGCGTCTGCTCGGTGCTGAGGTGGTGTCGGTAACGTCCGGCTCACGCACACTCAAAGACGCGATGAACGAAGCCATGCGCGACTGGGTCACCAATGTCGACGATACCTACTACATCATTGGTACGGTAGCCGGGCCACACCCTTACCCGACGCTGGTGCGAGACTTTAACGCCATTATCGGCCGTGAGGCCCGTCGTCAGATATTGGATCAAACCGGTGAATTGCCGGATGCGCTGGTCGCCTGCGTGGGTGGCGGATCCAACGCCATTGGTCTGTTCTGGGAATTTCTGAACGACAAAAGCGTTGAAATATACGGCGTCGAAGCTGGTGGCCACGGCCTCGACGGGGATGATCACGCCGCGCCGCTAAGCAAGGGGCGCCCGGGTGTGCTGCACGGTAACCGTACCTATATCATGGCCAATGAAGATGGCCAGATCAGCGCTACGCACTCGGTTTCTGCCGGTCTCGATTACCCGGGTGTTGGGCCCGAGCATGCCTGGTTGAAAGACTCGAATCGTGCCCACTATGTGGCCATCACTGATGATGAGGCACTGGACGCGTTTCGCGAACTGACCCGTACCGAGGGCATTATGCCAGCACTGGAAAGCGCCCACGCGGTCGCTTATGCCAAGAAACTCGCGAAACAGCTGGGTAAAGGCAAGCGCATCATTGTGAATCTGTCCGGACGGGGTGATAAAGACGTTCACACCGTGGCGGCACTGGATGGTTTGTCAATTTAAGGATCGGATTTGGGCTCTGTCACCAGAGCCCGGTTCCGTTATCCCATCAAGGAATTGTTATGAGTCGTATTGCTGCTACTTTTGAGCGCCTGAAAAACGAGGGTCGAAAAGCCCTGATTCCCTTCGTGACCGCCGGAGACCCACGTCCCGACGTCACGCTGCCGCTAATGCATGCACTGGTGGAGCAGGGCGCCAATATCATTGAACTGGGCATGCCCTTTTCCGACCCCATGGCTGATGGTCCGGCAATTCAGCGTGCCAATGAACGCGCGCTGGCCAATGGCATGTCGTTGCGCAAGACGCTGGACATTGTGGCTGAATTTCGCAAGACCAATCAGGACACGCCTGTGGTATTAATGGGTTACCTGAATCCGGTTGAGTGGATGGGCTACGAGACCTTCGTTAAAGCCGCGCACAATGCCGGCGTTGATGGCTTGCTGATGGTTGATATGCCGCCGGAAGAGGGCGGTGGTATTGTCGAGCACGCCCGGGCCGTAGGCCTGGATCTGATTTACCTGGTGACCCCGACCACGACCAACGAGCGTTTCGACATCATTTGCAAGCGCAGCACCGGTTGGATCTACTATGTTTCACTGAAAGGCATCACCGGGGCCAACACCCTGAATGTCGATGAAGTGGCCGAACGCATGAGCTGGATTGAGCAGCATACCGATGTTCCGGTCTGCGTTGGCTTCGGTATTCGGGACGGTGAAACGGCGGCTCGGGTGGCGAAAGTCTGCAGCGGTGTGATCGTCGGCTCAGTGCTGGTAAATGCGATAGAGCGGCTGGAATCTGAATCAGCCGTTGAAATTTCGTCACAAGTGTCTAAGTTGTTGGGTGATATGCGGGTCGCCATGGATCGCGCATAATACTGAATTCGAACATCGAATGATGAGGAAGCGATGAGTAGCTGGCTGGACAAAATTGTACCGTCACTGATTCGGTCGGGCGCGAGTCAACGCTCCAGCGTACCGGAAGGGTTGTGGAAGAAGTGCCCGAAATGCAGCGCTGTTCTGTATCGCCCGGAGCTGGAGCGGAATCAGGATGTTTGCCCCAAATGTGAGCATCACATGCGTATTGGCGCAAGGCGTCGCATCGACCTGTTTCTCGACGAAGCCGACCGGGAAGAGTTCGCGACGGACGTCATGCCGCGTGACCGGCTCAAGTTTCGGGACGGTAAACGCTACAAAGACCGTCTGATCGCAGCGCAAAAGGCGACGGGTGAGAACGATGCCATGGTTACCGTGAAGGGGACTCTGGAAGGGTTACCTGTGGTCGTGGCGGCCTTCGACTTCAACTTTATGGGGGGGTCCATGGGGGCCGTGGTTGGCGAGAAATTCGCCCAGGCCGCCAAGGTGGCGCTTGAAGAGCGCAGGCCACTGATTTGCTTTGCCACCTCGGGTGGTGCACGCATGCAGGAAGCCTTGTTCTCGCTCATGCAAATGGCCAAAACCAGTGCAGCCATCGAAAAATTGCGTGAAGCGGGCGTGCCCTATATTTCGGTCATGCTGGATCCGTGCTTTGGCGGTGTCTCGGCTTCCCTGGCGCTGCTTGGCGACGTGAATGTTGCCGAGCCCAATGCTCTGATCGGTTTTGCCGGACCTCGCGTTATCGAGCAGACCGTACGCGAACAACTGCCAGAAGGCTTTCAGCGCAGTGAGTTTCTGCTTGAAAAAGGCGCAATTGATATGATTTTGCATCGCCACGAGCAACGCGACCGGCTGGCAGGCCTGCTGAAGAAGCTGACCCATGCGACCGCAGCCTGATGCTACGCTCGATGACTGGCTGACGTATCTCGAACACCTGCACAGCCAGGCCATTGATATGGGACTCGACCGCCTCCGGGCGGTCGCGTCACGTCTGGACTTGCCATTGGCGTCAGCGGGTCGCCAGCGCCCCTATGTGTTTACCGTCGCGGGCACGAATGGCAAGGGCTCAACCTGCGATACCCTGCGCCAACTCAGTCTGTTGGCAGGGTGTCGGGTTGGGCTTTATACCTCTCCCCATCTGCATCGCTTCAATGAACGTGTACAGATCGATGCGAACCCGGTCACCGATGCCAATCTGATTGCCGCCTCCGAGCAGGTTGAACTGGCCCGGGGTGATGTCACCCTGACGTACTTTGAATTCACCACCCTGGCTGCCTTTGTGGTGTTTCAGGCGGCAGACCTGGATGTCTGGGTGCTTGAAGTGGGTCTCGGCGGTCGACTGGATGCGGTGAATCTGGTGGACCCGGATGTGGCACTGGTGACGACCATTGATCTTGATCATGCTGCCTTTCTGGGTACGGATCGAGATCAGATCGGCATTGAAAAAGCCGGAATATTCAGACCGGGCACGGATGCTGTGCTGGGCAGCGACGACTTGCCGCACACGGTTGTGGACAGCGCCAACGCTCTGGACGCACCTGTATGGCCTCTGGGTATCACTCATGGCGTCGATCAAGAGGGACTCTGGTGGACCGATGCCGATGGTGTGCATCGACTAGAGGGCACTGGACTGACCACAACCGTGCCGCCCGACAATCTGATCTCGGCGCGTCAGGCATTTGCCCGGTCACCCTTTAAGGTAACCGATGGGCAGACGCTGGCGGCCTTTAATGCCGTGGTTCCGGCCGGTCGTCTCCAGCGGCTTCATGCGATGGAGTGCGACTGGGTTCTGGATGTCGGCCATAATCCTCACGCAGCCCGTTATCTGGCTCGACGGCTTGGCGACCGTCGTTGGCATGTTTTGCTGGGCATGTTGGCTGACAAGGATGTTGAAGCAGTAACCCGCGCGCTGGCACCTTTGGCGGCAAGCTGGTCGCTGGCATCGTTGTCAGTGCCACGCGGTCTAACGGCCACTGAACTGAACGCCAGGGCGACAGTCAGCCCGGCCCGGTGCTATGATTCGGTAGCCGCAGCGGTGGCGGCTGCGCCGGAAGATGCTCAGGGGTTGCCGATCTTAGTGTGCGGCTCCTTTTTTACCGTCGCCGATGCGTTGAGTCTGCTGGCAAAACAGCCGAATACCGCCGGCGTCTGATACATCGCAGTGTCTATTGGAGCAAGGTTTGGACGTTCGAATTCAACAGCGCCTGGTCGGGGCGCTGGTCATACTGGCTCTGGTGTTCTTGATTGCCCCGGTCGTACTCGACGGGAACGGTCGCATCCCGGAGAAAATAACTCAGATTCCCCCCAAACCCAAACGGCCGGATGTGTCGCATATCCGGGTGGCGGAACCGGCTGCTGATGTATTGCCCGCCTTGCCTGATCCGCCCGCTGCTGAGCCGGAGTCGACAGCGCCCATACCGGAGCCAGCCGCAGCCGAACCTGCATCACCGGTTGAAGCCGAAACTTCAGCTGTGGAGCAGGACGATCCGGTGGCGACGCCCACTGGCCGGGCCTGGAGTGTACAGGTAGCCAGTTTTCGGGACAGTTCCAAGGCCGCTGAGTTGCGGGATCGATTGCGCGACCAGGATTACTCCACCTATGTGAATGAAGTGTTGTTATCTGACGGGTCTGTCTTCACCCAGGTGCTGGTCGGACCGGATGGTGACCTGGAACGGGTTCGCGACATGCAGCAGAACATTCTTGAGCAAACGGGTCTTCAGGGGCTGGTGGTCCGCTTTCAACCATGACAGGTCGTTGCGCTGAGTTTGCAGTAGCCGCCGCGGTTCACAATCGATGCGGGTCTGTTAGAATGCCCGCGATTTCGAATTAGGATCACTATGACAGCCATCGACTGGACCATTCTGGTCATTCTTATCGTATCGTCCCTGATCAGCCTTAAACGCGGCTTTACCAAGGAGGCGTTGTCGCTGGCTACCTGGATTGTGGCGCTGGTCATTGCACGCTTGTTCAGCGATAAACTGGCAGTCGTTCTGGCCAGTTTGATTCAATCTGACGCCTGGCGTTACACCGCTGCGTTCGCCATCCTTTTTGTCGCCACATTGATCGTTGGCGCCCTGGTCAACCATTTGCTCGGTGAATTCGTTCGCATGACCGGCCTGACGGGCACCGATCGGGTGCTGGGTATGGTTTTCGGCCTGCTGCGCGGCCTGGTTGTGGTCGTTGCCTTGCTGGCACTGGGGCGGCTGTTTGCTCTTGACCAATTCTGGCAGGATTCCCTGCTGGTACCTTTCTTCGAGCCGGTGATCAGTTGGACCGGTGAGTACATCAACAAAGCATCCAATGCCATTTTGTCGGTCGGAGGTGAGTAAGCCATGTGCGGTATAGTGGGCATCGTTAGTGATTCTGCCGTTAATCAACAGCTGTACGATGCCTTAACGGTATTGCAGCACCGGGGGCAGGATGCCGCAGGTATCGTTACCGAAGACGCAGGGCGCTTTTATCTGCGTAAAAGCAATGGATTGGTCCGGGACGTATTTCGCAACGACCACATGCAACGCCTGACCGGCCACACCGGTATCGGCCATGTGCGGTATCCGACGGCGGGGTCGTCCAGTACAGCGGAAAGCCAGCCTTTTTACGTCAATTCACCCTACGGTATTGTGCTCGCTCACAATGGCAATCTGACCAACTCCGGTGAACTGAACAAGGCTTTGTATCAATCTGATCTGCGCCATGTGAATACCACATCGGATTCCGAGGTATTGCTTAATGTCTTTGCGCACGAACTGCAGCTGCAGGGCAAGCTGCAACCGGGCGCAGACGATATCTTTGCCGCCGTCGCTGCCGTGCATCGCCGCTGTCGGGGAGGCTACGCCGCCGTTGCCATGATTTCCGGTTACGGCCTGGTCGCGTTTCGCGACCCATTCGGCATTCGTCCGCTGGTCATCGGTCAGCGCACCAGCGAAGCCGGGCGTACCGAGTACATGATTGCTTCCGAGAGTGTGGCGCTGGACGTTCTTGGCTACAAGCTGATGCGTGACGTGCACCCGGGTGAAGCTGTCTACATCGACCCCGAGGGGCATTTGCACACGCGTCAGTGCGCTGATCATCCGCAGTTGTCACCCTGCATGTTTGAGTTTGTGTACTTTGCGCGCCCGGATTCCATCATCGACGGCATTTCTGTCTACAAGGCGCGTCTGCGCATGGGCGACGCTCTGGCAGACAAGATTTCCCGAGACTGGCCAGACAACGACATTGACGTGGTCATTCCCATACCGGACACCAGCCGTACCAGTGCACTGCAATTGGCTAACCGGCTCGGCGTGCATTATCGGGAAGGTTTTATGAAGAACCGTTATATCGGGCGTACCTTCATCATGCCGGGGCAAAAGCAGCGCCAGAAATCGGTTCGGCAAAAGCTTAATGCCATTGGACTGGAGTTTCAGGGCAAGAATGTGCTGCTGGTCGACGATTCCATTGTACGCGGCACGACTTGCAATGAGATTATCGAAATGGCCCGGGATGCCGGTGCCAAAAAGGTGTACTTCGCCTCGGCAGCGCCGGAAGTGCGCTACCCTAATGTTTACGGGATCGATATGCCGGCGGCCCATGAATTGATTGCGCACGGCCGTAATAACGAAGAAATCCGCACGATGATCGGTGCCGATAAGCTGATTTACCAGGATCTTGAAGATTTACGCCAGGCCGTGCAATCTCACAAGGCAGACGTTCACACCTTTGATTGCTCGGTTTTCGACGGTCAATACGTGACCGGCGACATTGATGGCGACTATCTCGCCGCGCTGGAAGCATTGCGTAACGATGCGTCACAGGGCGAGCGACGCAGCACCGATGATGAAACACCCATGGTCGATCTGCATAACGACACCTGACAGTCGGAGTGACTGGCCGGCATTCCTGGCCAGTCGCCGGGCAGCCCGGCTTTTGAACCCGCCAGGGCGACTCTTTTTCAACACCAGGAATCCACATGAACAAATCGCGTGAAGATGCTATCAACCAGGCCCGTCCCGCAACGCGTGCAGTGCGCGGCGGTTATCGGCACACGGCTGAGATGGAGCATTCCGAAGCGTTGTTCATGACATCATCCTATGTGTTTGAAAGCGCAGCAGATGCAGCGGCTACCTTTGCTGGCGATCAGGAAGGAAATGTTTATTCTCGCTATACCAACCCCACGGTTCAGGCATTCGAAGCGCGACTGGCACTGCTTGAAGGCGGCGAAGCCTGTGCGGCTACCAGTTCGGGCATGGCCGCTATTTTCAGCGTCTGTATGGCCTTTCTCAAAAGTGGAGACCATCTGGTCTCCTCGCGCAGCATTTTTGGCTCAACCAACGTGGTGTTCAACCGCTACCTGGAACGTTTTGGTGTTACGACAACCTACGTAGACCCCAAAGACGTGGAAGCCTGGCGGGCGGCTATACAGCCCAATACCCGCCTGTTGTTCCTGGAAACACCGTCGAACCCACTGTCTGAAGTGACCGACCTCGAGGCTGTGGGGGCTATAGCTCGCAAGGCGAACGCACTGCTGGTCGTGGACAATTGCTTTTGCACGCCCGCGTTGCAACGACCGCTGGAGCAGGGCGCTGATCTGGTGATTCATTCAGCGACCAAGTTTATTGATGGCCAGGGCCGTGCACTGGGCGGCGCTGTGGTGGGTCGCGAGGAACAGATTAATGAAATCGTCGGGTTCTTGCGCAGTGCGGGCCCGAGCATGAGTCCGTTCAATGCCTGGATCTTCCTGAAAGGTCTGGAAACCCTTGAGTTGCGTATGAAACAACACTGCGCCAATGCCCAGGCCCTGGCCGAATGGCTGGAACAGCAGCCCGTCGTGACCCGGGTACATTATCTGGGGTTGCCTGCTCACCCGCAGCATGACCTGGCCAAGCGTCAGCAGTCTGGTTTTGGTGGCGTACTCAGTTTTGTGGTCCAGGGCGGGCAGGCAGCAGCGTGGTCGGTTATTGATGCGACGCGCATTCTGTCGATTACGGCCAACCTGGGTGATACCAAAACCACCATCACCCACCCCTACACAACAACCCACGGGCGGGTAGACGAAGCAACCAAGGAAAGCGCAGGCATTGTACCCGGGCTGATTCGCATCGCGGTGGGTCTTGAAGACGTCGAAGACATGAAAGACGATCTGGCGCGTGGCCTCAATGCCCTGGTGACAGACGCTCAAGTATAAGGGGCCGCGCGCTTCTGTGCAGTATGCCGACGCCAGCAGTTATGAACGTTGCGCCCAAATTAGGGGTGTGAAGCCCGGTTCGGCTGCTCAATCACTTTGAATTAAGGATCGCCCTGAATGACCGATATTGCCACGGTAACTCAACAATTGCTGGCCCAGGCTGGAAAAGTGGTTTCAGGAAAAGATGAGGTAGTGAGGCTGGCCTGGGTGGCGATACTGAGTGACGGTCATGTGCTTCTGGAAGACCTGCCCGGCGTTGGCAAGACATCGCTGGCGCAGACGCTTGGGCGTCTGTTGTCGCTGGATTATCAGCGGGTCCAGTTTACCTCAGACCTGCTGCCTGCGGATGTCATTGGCGCTCAGGTATATCGTCGCGATCAGGAAGCCTTTCAGTTTCATCCGGGTCCGGTGTTTACCCAACTATTGCTGGCCGACGAGCTAAACCGGGCTACGCCGAAAGCCCAAAGTGCTCTGCTGGAAGCCATGGAAGAAGGGCAGGTCAGTTCGGATGGAGTGACCCATGCCTTGCCGGTACCCTTTCATGTGATCGCTACCCAAAACCCCCAAAGTCAGGCTGGGACCTACCCGTTGCCAGAGTCTCAGCTGGACCGTTTTTTCATGCGGCTGAGTCTGGGCTATCCCGACCTGGATTCAGAGAAAGCTCTGTTGAGCGGAACACGCGGTCGGGCTTTACTGACGGAACTCAAGCCGGTGTTGACGGCAGACGAGTTGCAAAGCCTCAAAGCAGATGTTGGCACCGTTAAGGTGTCGGATGCGGTGCTGAGCTACGTCATGCGGCTGGTTCACAGCTCGCGCGAGTCGGGGCTGTGCCGTCTGGGGTTGTCGCCACGTGGTGCCCTGGCCCTGATGACTGCCGCACGTGCGATGGCTCTGGTGGAAGGGCGTCGCTATGTGATGCCGGATGACGTACAACGAGTCTTCCCCGCAGTGGCCGGGCATCGAATACAGGGCCAGCGTGAGCACGATACGACCATACTGGTGAAGCAACTGTTGGACGAAGTGGATGTCATTGCAGCCTGAGTTGAAGCATTGATGCGCTGGCCAGCCCCCCTGCAGCGCCGCCTGGATGCCTGGGTGAGCCGCCGGTTGCCACCTGGCCGGCAGGTGACGCTGAATCAGTCCCGGATCTTCATTGTGCCCACTCGCCAGGGCCTGTTAATGCTGGGGCTGGCGATGGTTGTCTTATTAGTGGCAATCAACTTTGAAAGTTCGCTCAATTACGCGCTGGGTTTCTGGCTCATTGCCATGCTTTGGGCGGCAGTGCACCTGACTTACCGAAACCTCTCCGGGCTGGTCGTGCAAGCGGAGACGGCCGGGCTGGTGGAGGCTGGTGAAAATGCGACCTACTCACTGATGCTTAGTTCACCGCGAACTCGCTATCGTGGCCCGCTTGAGCTGCGCCATGAAGACTGGGGCCAGGTTGTCGTGGAAATGGACGGACGGGATACGCAAATCACGCTAAGCCGGCCAACACAGCGGCGCGGGCGCCAGTCGCTGCCAAGGTTTCGACTGGAAAGCCGGTATCCCTTTGGGCTGGTGGTCGCCTGGTCCTACATCAAGATGGATCTGGATGCCTGGGCCTATCCCGAACCGATTGAGCAGGCATTGCAGCCTGTGGGCACCGAACCGGAAGGCGATATCAGCAACGATCACTTTGTGCAAACCGGAACCGAGGATTTTCACTCGCTACGTGAGTATCAGGCAGGTGACTCGGTGCATCGCATGCACTGGCCTTCTTTTTCACGGGACGAACTGGTGGTCAAACACTTTGTCGATTACCAGGCTGCTGATCAATGGCTGGATTGGGATGCTTTGCCGGGCGTCGCCAGTGAATTGCGGTTGTCGGCCCTGGCCTGGCACATGCTTCGCTGTCAGCAACAGGACCGGCCCTTCGGTTTGCGGCTGCCGGGCCAGGAAATCATCCCGGACAAGGGGCCGCAGCATCTGGAGCGCTGCCGTCGGGCACTGGCCGAATACGGTGAGGTAATATGACCCAGTATGTACCAATCATGCGTCGGGTGATGCCGCTATCCGTGTTGTGGGTGCTGCTGCTGGTGCAGGGCATTATGGTGTTGCCGTTTCTGTTTTACATGCCGCTATGGTTGGGGGCGGTGTTTGCTCTGGTGCTCATATGGCGGTGGCGGGTGACCCACGGAGAAATGCGGCAGGCACCGCGCAGTCTGATCATTCTCTCTATTATGGTAGGCATTGGAGGTTTGTTGCTCAGCGGACTCAGAGCCTACAATCTGGACAGCGCCGTGGCACTGTGTGTCCTGGGGTATTTGCTGAAGTCTCTGGAGGTCATGCGCCGCCGGGATGGCATCTTTCAGGCCTATCTCGGGTATTTCCTGACCGGGATTTTTCTGCTGTATAACTACACCCCGGTTGGCGCTCTGATCGCCATTATCATGGTGCTGGCGAATACTCTGGCGTTGCACGCAGTGACCGCAGACCAGACGTTTCGCTGGAAACGGGGGACGAAACTGAGCCTGGCGCTGATGGTTGCTGCTCTGCCCATTATGATTGCCGGTTTCTTGTTTTTTCCGCGTTTGCCGCCGTTGTGGTCTATCCCCAATGACGAGCGAGGTGCTCAGACCGGTATGTCCGACCAGGTCGACCCTGGCAGTATCGCCTCACTGGCGCAAAGCACTGCGCCTGCCTTCAGGGTTCAGTTTGACGGCGATACCCCACCGCGTCAGCAATGGTACTGGCGCGGCACGACTCTGGGCGAATTTGATGGCCGGGTGTGGCGTGCGCAATTTCGTGATCGAAATCGCTTTCAATGGCCCCGCGGTCAGTTACCCTTGGCCGTGTCTGACGCGGATCAATTTGATTACTCGGTCGTGCTGGAGGCCACCCAGCAGCACTGGTTGTATTTTCTGGATTGGCCAACGCAGATACGCGGACAGGACGTGTATGTGTTACCCGACGGCCGAGCGGCCCGACGCAACAGCTTGAGCCAAACGTATCGTTACGAAGCGCAGTCGGCGACCTCGGTGAACTGGCAAAGTGAGGCGGGGTTGCAGCGGTACCAGCGTTTGCCGGGGCAGGGTAATGAAGCATTGCGCCAGTGGGGGCTTGAACTGCGTCAGGACGTCGGATCGGATGCGCAGTACATTGCCGCGATTCTGGAGCACATTCGCTCTGAGCCGTTCAGGTACACCTTGCAACCTCCGCTGTATCCGTCGGCCGATAGTCTGAGTGATTTTTGGTTTGATAGCCGGCTTGGCTTTTGTTCACATTATGCCAGTGCAGTGGCGTATCTCGCTCGTGTGGCCGGCATTCCGTCGCGACTGGTGGGTGGGTACCTGGGTGGAACCTATAACCAAAGCGGCGATTTTATTCAGGTTCGGCAAATGGAGGCTCACGCCTGGGTAGAGGTCTGGCTGAATGATCGGTGGCAACGGGTTGACCCCACCGCAGCCGTCGCCCCGGGTCGTATTGATCTCAACCTGGATGACTGGCTCAGTGAAGACAATCCCTCGGATTTGCCGTTCGGGGTGCGGTTTGGTCGAAATTTCGGGATGCTTGACGGTCTGGGGTTTTGGTGGGATTCCGTCCAGTATCAGTGGCAGGTGACGATCCTGAATTATCAGCAGAGCAACGCCCTGGGTTTGCTCGAAGCTCGTTTTGGTCGCATCAACCCCTGGCACGCAGCGGCTTTTATGGCTGCATTTTTGGCGGTGCTGGGGCTCCTGATGGCCTGGTTTACCGGGCTGCTGTACCTGCCACGACGATCGCCAGAGCCCTGGGCCAGCCTGGGTCGTGTGGAGCGCCGGTATGGGGCCCGCCATCCCGGCGAGACCGCCAGGGATTACCTGGCTCGACTGGCGTATGACTATCCCGGCCAACGGGAAGCGCTGGCACGATTGGCACAACTGATAGATACTTTGGCCTACGATCCACAGGCAACGCTCGATGCATCACGGCGTCGGGACCTCAAACAACGAGTTGAGGCATGCCTGGCGCAATGAGGGAGCCCATGAGCAACTGTCCCGGGGAGAATTTGCACATGGGCTCCGCAGGGCCTGCTAAGGGCCTGGATCTGAAGGGATTCCAGGTGAATACGTCATGTTACTTCTGTCTCAATTTCACAACGTTGAATCCCAATGGCCGACAAAAAAGCAGAAAAGCTCGCTGAGATAAAACGCCACTTCGGTCGCCGGGTCATGGACCAGGCCCGTCTGGTCATACAGACCTGGCAATCGCTGGACGACGTGCTGTGGAACCCTGACTGGCATCAAGAGTTTGTGCAGCATTGCACCAAATTGACGACGCTGGCGTCGCGTTACGAGCTGGATGGATTGCAACAGACTGCAGCGCAGTTGATTGCTTGTCTGGCTGACACCCAGCCCAATAAGCCCCCCAACAGTGAGCGGTTGCAAATACTCAGCGACAACGTCCATCTGCTGATTGAGCACAGCGCCCGACGCAGTGACGGTGACAGCGACGACGGTCGACAGTCGCTTGGCGGTCGTAAACCCGTCTATGTTTGTTTTGCTGACCAGGCGCTGGCGACGGCGTTGGGCGAACAGCTGCAGTTTTTTGGAATTCCCGCACAGGCGATTACCGATGACGAAGCACTGAATCACGTTATGCACCATCGTTTGCCTGCTGCGCTGATCATGGGTACTGAATTTGCTGGCGACGGCATTCAGTCCGCACGGGCCGCCCAGAGTCTGTTAAGTACGCCCATTCCTGTTTTTTTCCAGTCGCCCAGTGAACCCGATATCGGCATGCGGCTGGAGGCGACCCGGGCCAATGCGGTCTATTTTCAGGAAGGTTCGCTCGACATCGGCTTGCTGGTTCAGGGGCTGAGCAAGGTGTACAACTTCCGGGCGGAGCGGCCTTATCGGGTATTGGTGGTCGACGACTCCCGCTCGCAAAGCCTGTATACAGAGCGCACGCTGAACCAGGCTGGCATGATCACCCGATCGGTCAATGACCCCATGACGGTTCTGGACGCACTGCAGGAGTTCAAGCCCGATGCCGTGCTGATGGATATGTACATGCCCGGTTGTACCGGCATTGAAGTCGCTCGCATCATTCGTCAGCAACAAATCTACAACACCCTGCCGATACTGTACCTGTCGGCAGAGCAGGATGTCGGCAAGCAGATGGACGCGATGGATCAGGGTGGCGATGATTTCCTGACCAAACCAGTGGCCAGCGATGTCCTGATCGCTACGGTGAGGCATCGCTGCATTCGTCATCGTAGCCTGAAAGATCAGATGATTCGGGATAGTCTGACCGGGTTGCTGGACCACAACACCATTCTCGACGCGCTCAAACAGGGCATCACCGAGACACAGCAAAAGCAACAGCCCTTGTGTTTTGCGATGATTGATATCGATCACTTCAAGGCGGTGAATGATAATTACGGGCATCCGGTCGGCGACCGGGTAATCAGGTCGCTGGCGTTGTATTTACGCCAGCGATTCCGGGCTACCGACAGTGTAGGTCGCTATGGTGGTGAGGAGTTCGCCCTGGTATTACCCAACACACGGCTGGACGATGCCGAGCGATTGCTCAACGAGGTCTGTGCCGGTTTTGCCCGCATCGACCACGATGCCGGTGCGAGGCCGTTGAAGACTACCTTTAGCGGCGGTGTTGCCGCCTACGAAGCAGGGATGGATGCCTCCGATTTAAGTCAGGCGGCCGATCAGGCCCTGTATCAGGCCAAGCGTGACGGTCGTAACACAGTGCGTCGGGCCTGATCGGGTGATGATAGTGCCCCTGAAGTAGAGTGTCAGTGCCAGGTGTAATGTTCGCAGGCAAACGCTACTGACAAGGTACGTGGCCCAAGATTCACCCCGCCAGAGAGTGACATGGGTGTCACGATGACGTGGTTCTTGTGTTCTCTGGCGACAGCTTGCATACGCTGAAACTCGGGCAGGGCAGTGATGTCATCCAGATGCCCGGCGTAGCTGACACAGACAAATGGCGACAACAGGCCGTGCTGAATTTTATCGGTCGTATGCTCGAGTAATGTTTTGATCGCCAGGTCGTGACCGCGAATTTTCTTGATCGGGAAGGTTTTGTCATCCAGCGCCAGCACAATGGGGGCAATGTTAAGCGTACGGCCAACGATGGCTCCCAGCCAGGAAATACTATTATCGCCTTTGCGCCGGGCACGCTCTCGCAGATAAAACACATCGGCCGGTACCTGATAGGCATGCACCCGGGAACTGAGTCGATCAACCTTGCGGCGCAGCGCTGTTCCATTGACCCCTTTGCGCAATAACGCAACGGTATGTGCCGCCAGCACGCCCTGGCCGGCAAATACCGTGCGGCTGTCTTGTACCCGAATTGAGACGGTTTTCTGATTTTTTGCCGCCGTCTTTTGCGCCCGGTTAGCTGCTTCTGTTGCATGTTCGAAGGTCGGGCTGCGCATGCGGCTGACCGTCTGAATCAGAATCTCCTGATGGCCTTGTTTGATGGCTTTTTCAACCAAAGTTTGGATGGTCTGGGCTGACGTGGGCGCTGTGTCGCTTTGGTGGCCTTTATCGAGCACGCCACTCTCATAGAGCGCGATGGTTTTTTCGGTGTTGCGGTAATCGGGCATGGAATGCCCATCATACAGAATGGTCGCCGGCAGCACTTTGACGTCGTATTTGGTGAGGAACGACTGAGGCAAATCGCAGGCAGAATCAACAAACAGGGTGGTGCTCATTAAGAGAGTTTCTCCGTTTTTATAGTCGCTTTTCCTAACTGCACTATAGAGCCATTACTGCGCTGATACAAAAGAAGACCGTGGCCATAACTGGCTTAATCACACACGCTGACTCATTAACTGATGAGTCGGGCGTTTTTTTCAAATTATTATGACCGCCCGGAAGTATTAAAATTCCGTAATTCTCTTTCACATTGTCGCGTTCGACCAGGGGCGCTCCGGCAGGGTCTTCTCGAACGTTTGCTGGTGGTTGCAGGCCTTGTGACGAGTTATTCAATCAGCCTGACCGGATTTGGTATCCGTTCCACCCATTGGGCGAGCAAGCCAATCGACACTTTGTGGTAATAAACTTTCAAAGCGGGTTTCTTCTGGGTTAGTTGTCAAATATTTTCTGACAATGTGACTCGAATACCCTGTCGACCTTCTCTAGAATTGTACCTAACCCGGATGATATCGGGATTTAATACTACCGAATAACTGAGGCAACCCTGGATGGTTGTCCGGACTCAACGACCCAATCACCTGGAAAGAGGACTGAGTGTGAATCAAGCTGCCATAGATCAGACCCTGCTGCGCTGGCAGGAAAAGGAAGCCATGGCCGAGGCCATGATCCCGATCATCGGGCGTCTGTATCGCAAAAACAATGTGATTACTTCGATCTATGGCCGTCAGATTATTAATCAGTCTGTTATACAGTTGCTGAAATCCCATCGCTTTGTGCGCCAGGTAGAAGGCCATGAACTGTCGGTCAATGAGACCCTCGGCGTTCTGGAAATCATTGATGAAATGAACCTCGCACCGGCGCACATAGACATCGGCAAACTGGCGCTCAAGCATAAGTCACAGGCGATGGGCACGCCGCTGCGCCACTTTTTGGAAGACGAACTGGCTGACCTGAAAAACGGGTACGACGCCAATGCCCGCTATCAGACACCGGCCAAAGACGTGGTGTTGTATGGTTTTGGCCGCATTGGGCGCTTGCTGGCGCGCATTCTGATCGAAAAAGCCGGTGGGTCACCGTTACGGTTGCGAGCCATCGTTGTTCGCCCGGGTGGCACCGACGATGATCTGGTTAAACGGGCCAGTCTGCTGCGCCGTGACTCGGTGCATGGCAGTTTTGAAGGGACGATCACCGTCGATGCAGAACACAATACTCTGGTGGTCAATGGTACTGCCGTGCAAATCATTTACGCCAAAACACCGGCTGAAGTCGATTACACTCAATACGGCATTCGTGATGCCATCGTCGTCGACAACACCGGCATGTGGCGAGACCGCGATGGTCTTGGCCAGCACCTGAACTGCCCGGGCGCCAGCCGCGTACTGCTGACCGCACCGGGCAAGGGGGACATCAAGAACATCGTCCACGGCATTAATGATGCGTCGCTGAGCGAGGCTGATACCATTGTGTCTGCCGCCTCTTGCACCACCAACGCCATTACGCCGGTTTTGAAAGCCCTTAACGACGAATTCGGTATAGAAAACGGGCACGTTGAAACCGTTCACAGTTATACCAATGACCAGAATCTGATCGATAACTTCCACAAGGGTGAGCGCCGCGGTCGCAGTGCGCCGTTGAACATGGTGCTGACCGAAACGGGTGCTGCCAAAGCGGTCGCGAAGGCGTTGCCAGTACTCGAAGGGAAGTTGACCGGCAACGCGATCCGGGTGCCAACACCCAATGTGTCGATGGCTATTTTGAATCTGAATCTGGAAAAGGAAACCACACGCGACGACCTGAACGATTATTTGCGTCACGTGGCACTGTATTCTGACTTGAACAAACAGATCGACTACACCAATTCACCGGAAGCGGTATCCTCTGATTTCGTCGGCAATCGTAAAACCGGCATCGTCGACAGCGGCGCGACCATTGTGACCGGCAAGCGGGCTGTGATCTATGTCTGGTACGATAACGAAGCAGGATACAGCGCACAGGTCGTGCGCACTATCCACGATATGGCGGGCATTCAGTATCAGATTTACCCGAAAACGGTGTAGAAACGACTGAAAAATCCCTCGTCCGTTTAGATACACCGGCGCGGGTCATCGTTCGATTGTCAGCAACCGGATTTTCCTGTCCGGATGCTGGCAATGTCGACTCCCGTGTTCCAGTCGGTCGAACAGATAGGCCGTTAGGCCTGATCGGAAGTCGGTTCAGGTGTGCCCGGTGCTTTGGGTGGCAATGGCGACACATAACCCACCACCAGCAACAGCAAACCAACAACAATAAACGCAATGATGCCTTCTAGCGTATTGGCGTCGCCCATGTCCACAAAAAAGAGTTTCGCTACCACGATACCCAGCAACCCTGCCGCCGCCATCCAAACCGGCCTCCAGCCACGGCGCGTGGCCAGCACCATCACAGCCAATCCCGACAGCGTCCAGAACACTGACACGGCAGCCTGTGCCAGGCTGGATGCCAGTATTGCTTCCAGGTCCCAGGCGAGACCGGTCCAGTGGTGCAGGGTTCTTAGCAGCACAGCGTTCAGCCACAGAAAAGCCAACACCGACAAACCAACCAGGCCCTGCTGCCAGGTGACTGGCCGATCCGATTCGGTGCACAGTGCTTTGCAGCCAAAATAGCCGGTTGCCAGAACCAGTATCTGCGTTAGATCCAGCGGGTTTAGCAGCGGCAGGTAAGGCAAGGGCGCAAAATAGCCGGGACTGACGGCACTGGACAGCACTGTCCAACTGGCCAGAGCGAGTAATAAGGGTGTGCCGAGCCAAACCGTATAGACGCCACGGTGGGCGTTGAACGGCCATCGCTGACCTCGCAATGCCAGCCAGTAAACCGGTACCACCACCATAATCTGCGCGATGACAGGCCAGTCGGTGTATGGGCCCGTCAGTGTAACTGTCCACCAGACCAGTTCGTTTCCGATCAAGGTGATTAGCAGTAACGCGCCTGTCAGGTGCAGTCCGATCAACACTTGAGGCGCTACGGGATGGCAGCGATCCCTAAGCCACAACAAACCGTAAAAAGCTGCGAACAACAACGGCCAGCCTAGCCACCCAAGCTGATCGAGCGGGCGGGGCAGCCATTCGAGTGCAGCAATTGCCGCAAGCACCATCAAAGTTAGCAGCCCAACCGGTGTGTGGCGTAAAGCGCGCCACTTCAGCCTCCACTCCAGCCAACCCAGGGCGGCGGCCGAGGTGGCCAGAAAGCTTAGGGTGATGACCCATTGCAGGTCCGGGTCAACGTAATAAAGAATCTCTGCCAGCCCATTGGCAAACCACCACGCCAAGCCCCATACCAGCATGGGTATTGCCAGGTAGTGGGCGGGCAGCGGTAACGCAATCCCGTTTGCGTGGCTCAGGCGATAGCTACTGAATAGCCCGGCGACCGCCACAAAGACTCCGCCAATGAAGACAGCATTGAGCACCATCCAGTCCGCATGGCGGTCGAGCACCTCCGGATAAAACAAGACACCGGCGCCGATTTGAAGCCCCAGTGCGAACAGCGCGCCCAAAGGCCGGTGCTGGCGCAGACTGATCCAAAGAATCGCGGCCCCCTCCAGAGCCCAGGCCGTAGCCACCCATTCACCGTCCAGTGCAAAGGGGATCGACAGCGAGACGAAGACCAGAGCCAACGCTAAATAGGCCTCGCTCAACAGCGCGTAAGGGGCACCCCCGAGGCGGCGACAGGCGACTCTCAACAGGCTGTAGAACACACCCACCACCAAAGCAGAGATGGCCAGGCCATATTCGTGGGACTGGACCAGGCCCGCCTGCAGCCCAAACCCGACCAAAGGCACGCCAAACACCAGGGTTCCATCCACGTAACCTTTAAGCTTGGGCGGTTGTCGGCTGGCAAATAGCAGGGCAATCAGTACGTAAAAAAGGAAAAAGAGAATCAGGAAAGCCTGGGCGCCGGGCAGCTGATCCGGCGTGTACCTCAGTACCCCCCAGAGAGTGCCAATAACGAAGGTAAATAGAAAACCGAGGAGGTTCAGCACGCGCCAGGCTTTAAACCAGGCGACACCCAGGATGCCAGCATTGAGCAGGGCATAGTAACTGAACAGAGCGATGTGACTGCCTTGTCCGGTCGAGGCCAGAACCGGCGCAAGAAAACCGCCCGTTACGGCCATAATGGCCAATGCAGGGGCGTTTTGCATCACCGCCAGAGCGGCAGCCAGAACGACCATAACCAGTAACAGCGCAAAACCGACACTCGCTGGAACCAACTGAAACAGGCGCAGGGCCGTGAATGCGGTAATGTAGAGAATGCCCATGCCGCCGCCCTGAAGTACCAGCGCGTATATGCCTCTGGACTGGCGCAATCTCCAGCCGATACCGAGCAGAATAACGCCGAGCGCAGCGACAAAAAACACCTTCAACCCCATTGGCAGTGCGCCCTGGGCATTGGCGTAGCGCAATAAAAAGGCAACCCCGAAAAATAACACGATAATGCCGACTCGAACGATCAGGTTGCCTTCGGTGAAATAGCGTTTTATCCGGTCGAACGCCGTATCCAGGAAGGAAGGCTCACGTGGGCGAGGCGGAGCAGGCTGCCAGGAGTGGTCTTCTGGCTCCAGCGCCGGGCTCTCGGCAGAAGGTTGAGGTTGGTCAGCGCGAATGGCCGGCTCTGATGGTGTATCGGTAGCCGCCACAGCCTGCCAGGCTACTTCGGCCGACTCTGAAACGGATTCAGATTGCGGGGACGACTGAGTCGTGTTCTCCCTCTCGATGGCTGAGGTGGGGCTTTCGTCCGGGCTGATCTGCAGCCGCAGCTCCAGTGACCTGACCGTTTTTTCGAGCCGACGAATTCGAACCAGTAGATACACCAGCCCGGCGATCAGCAACACCCATAAACCCATAACCGACGTTTCCCTTTGGTTCGGTGCAAAACCGCATCCTATAACATTGGGCAGACCCATAGGAAGTTGAATGGTGGCCAGTGACAAGCGCTCTGCGTTGTGGTGCTTGGTTACGGATGCCCGGACCCGGTATACTGCCGCCTTTTCTCAAGGCATAAGAGACACCATGGCTATGACTAAGATTCGCACCCGTATCGCTCCGTCGCCCACAGGCGACCCGCACGTTGGCACGGCCTACATCGCCCTGTTTAACCGTGCCTTCGCCAAGAGCCAGGGCGGTGAATTTATTCTGCGCATTGAGGATACCGACCAGGTGCGTTCAACACTGGAGTCCGAAGCGGCGATACTTCACTCGCTGAACTGGCTTGGCCTGAGCTGGGATGAAGGCCCCGACTGTGGCGGGCCGCACGGGCCATACCGGCAGAGCGATCGCAAGGCGATCTATCAGGATCACGCCCAGACATTGCTCAACAAAGGTCACGCCTTCCGGTGTTTTTGCACCGCTGAACGCCTTGACGCCATGCGCAAGCAGCAACAGGAGCAGGGGTTGTCGGGCTACGACGGTCATTGCCTGAGCCTGAGCGAGGAAGAGGTTCAAGCACGCATAAAGACGAATGAGCCATGCGTGGTGCGAATGAAGATTCCCGAATCCGGTCAATGTGAGGTGGCGGATCTGTTGCGTGACCCGATCGAGATCGAATGGTCGCAAATTGACATGCAAGTACTGCTCAAATCCGACGGCATGCCGACCTACCACCTGGCCTGCGTGGTTGATGACCACCTTATGGAAATCAGTCATGTATTGCGCGGTGAAGAGTGGATTTCCTCAACCCCGAAGCAAATTCTGCTGTATCAGTATTTTGGCTGGGAGCCACCGGTTTTCTGTCACCTGCCGTTGCTGCGCAATGCCGATAAATCCAAACTGAGCAAGCGCAAGAACCCGACGTCTATCGATTATTACCACAGCCTGGGTATTTTGCCGGAAGCCCTGATTAACTTCCTTGGCATGATGGGCTGGACCATGCCCAATGGCGAAGAGAAGTTCACGCTCGATGACATGATTGCCAACTTCGATGTGTCGCGTATTTCTCTCGGTGGCCCGGTGTTTGACCCGGAAAAACTCGATTGGCTGAACGGTCGGTACCTGCGCGAAGATCTCACGCCGGAGCAATTGCTGCAGCGATTGCTGGATTGGAAATTCAATGCCGACTACGTCAGCCGTGTCATGCCGCTGGTGCAACAGCGCATTGAGCGTCTGAGCGATGTAGCGCCACTGGCACAGTTCTTTTTTCAGGGAATGCCGACGTTGACCCCGGCCAGTTTTGAGTCTGTGAAACTGGAGGAAGATACCCTCAAGAAAACCTTGCAACTGATCCTCTGGAAACTGGAAGCAGAGCGTCACTGGGGCAAAGACAACATCATGGCCGATGTGAAAGCGGTCGCTGATCACCTGGAACTTAAGATGCGCGATGTCATGGCACCGTTGTTCATTGCCATTACCGGTTCGGCTGCCTCGGTCTCGGTGTTGGATGCCATGAACATCCTGGGTCCGGATATGACCCGGGGTCGGCTGCGTCACGCCATCGAGGTATTGGGCGGCCTGGGTAAGAAGAAACTGAAAAGTCTCGAAAAGGAACTGGCGGTTATCGGTTAACCCTTAACCTTCGGGTGCAAGTTGTTGAATTAAAAGCAAAAACAGCTTGACACCCGAGCGGCCGCTTCCTATTATTGCGCGCAATTCGAGGCATCGTCTCTAATTCGCCGAGAAATCGGGGCTATAGCTCAGCTGGGAGAGCGCCTGCATGGCATGCAGGAGGTCTGCGGTTCGATCCCGCATAGCTCCACCAAATTATTAAAAACCGGACCTCGCATCCGGTTTTTTTATGGGAAATTGAATATAGGCTGGGAGAGCGCCTGCATGGCATGCAGGAGGTATCGCCGGGGTCGCGTCCGACTTCGATCCCGCATAGCTCCACCAAATTCTTTTAAAAAACCGGTCCTTGCGACCGGTTTTTTTATGGGCTGGTTTTTTACTGTGGCTTGGGTCAAGGCAGTGGACCGGGTTAGCCTCTGTCGGGGTCGGGCGGGATGCCGCCCACTCAACCCATCCATGGAGCCTAGACCGCAGCATCCATGCTGCGGACTACCCCGTCAGAGGCTAACCCGGCCCACTGCCTTCGCCTGTGCCATAGGCTTATTACGCTACTTCAAGACTGCTTCTGGTATGTAATTGACAGAGTCGATGGTGTGCAGAGGGCGAGTCGCCGGGTTGGGTCTTTTCGGGGTTGTCTGAGGCATGGACTAAAACGCCGGGAGCGTTTTAGCACGAGCGCAGCGAGCCCGAAGGGTGAATCCCAGGGATGGGATTCATATCCCGAAGCCAAGCTTACATGGATGTATTTACAGCGACCCCAAACAGACCCACCCCGGTGGCTCTACCGCAACCTCAGAATAGAGCTCAAAAAAGCTAACCAAAGGCACTGAAACTCACCACATCCAATTTCGCAACCTGAGCAGCAACCGTTCGGGTTCTGACAATTCCGCGCGTTCGGCGAGCAAGGCAGCGAGCAGTTCCGGCCGGTCGGTGATGATGTTGTCGACGCCCTGGTCGATCATTCTCGACATGGTGCGGCGGTCGTTGACGGTCCAGACGTGGATTTCCTGGTTTTGCCGGCGGACATTGCTGATTCGGGCCGGGCTGATCAGCACATCACGCAGGGCGAGTACATCGAAGGGTTGGCCGTCAATTGAGCCGATGACCGAGTGCACCAGCAGGCTGGTTCGCATCTCGGGCGCCAGTCGCTGTGCTTCGCGCAGCACTGAGGGTTCCAGTGCGGCGAAGAGGGTTTGGTTAATCATGTCTTGCTGTTTCAGTGTCTCTACGACCCGACGCACCAGCCCGGGGCTTTGCGGACTGGTTTTTACTTCCAGATAGAGTTTTGCCCGACCGCGCATCAGATCAATCGCTTCGATAAGAGTGGGGATACGGGACCCTTCGTAGTCGGGACTGAACCGGCGGCCGGAGTCCAGCGCCCGAATGTCCGCCAGGGTGAGGTTCCACACATCTCTGGGGTCCCCGGCGAGGCGCAGCAGGTCTTTGTCGTGCAGCAACACCAGATGGCCGTCGGCGGTTTGCCGTACGTCCAGTTCGATGTAGTCGGCACCGTCTTCGATGGCATACTGGATCGCCGCCAGTGAATTGTCCGGGGCCTTCAACGAACTGCCACGGTGAGCAGTGATGGCGATGTTTTCGGGTGTGTTCCAACTGTTGACGACATAGCCGACCTGGGCCAGCGCCAGTACGACAACAATCACCTCAATGCCCCAGGCCATGGCGCCTACCTGGCGGGGCTCCGGGTCCGGGGGCAGGCCGACATGGCGCCCCTGTCCCCGCAGATACAACTTCAGGATGACCAGGCTGTTCAGGCTGACACCCATGAAACCAACCGCCACAGCAAGCACCGCGTAGGTGATGATCAGCAACACCATCACCGGGATCAGCAGGCTGTAAAATTCGGGCAATATGGCCAGCAAACCCTTGGCCAGCCATTCAAACACCAGTGCCAGCAGTATGGGCAGCAAGGCAACACCGATACCGGCGCTGATCAGTAGGGCGCCAATGTTCAGACGGGCGCCTTTGCTCAGTTGCGCACTGCGCTTCAGTGCCTGTCGTGGTGACCGTTCTTCCAGCAGCAGGATCGGCAACGCCAGGACCCAACGCAGATAAAGACTGCCATTCACGACGGCGATAACGACCGATGCAGCGCCCATAATGGCCAGAAACCCCCAGTAAGCGGGCGGTTGTTCGGTGATCACATAGTACAGGTCATAGTCGGTTAACAGGCGGTTGAAGGCGAAAATGACCAGGGCAATAAAGGGTGCCGCGACCAGCAATTGCACGAATACCTGAATGCCTGCCAGTCGGAGCAGTCTGGGTAAGCGGTGGGCGACTCGCCAGAGTGCGCTGGCGGCGGTATGGAACCGATTGTCCCGGCCGTGAGAGACAATCAACATCATGCCAGCGTGTTGCAGGAAGATGGCCATGATCGCTAGGGTCCCGGACACCAGTATCCACAGCAGGCCGGCCGGTGAGATCAGGAACCGGGCCAGATCAACGTTGCTGATCAGCGAGGCGTCGGCGAGGTTGACCAGCACGGACAATAGCCAGCCCGACACCGGCGACAGCAGACTGAACGCCAGAATGATGAAATAGACGTGAAACGCCAGCAGTGGGCGCCGGTGGTAGCGCAGAGCGGCCAGGGCGTGGCGAAACAGATGTCGATTGGTAACCATGGCCTCCGGGACAGCGTTCAGTCAGTGCAGGTTATTGGTTGTGGTGATGTAGTGGCGGGTCTATCCAGTCAGAGCATACCTGATTGAGGTAAAAACGTCTCGACCATTGCGTGTAAGTGGTAGGATTTGCGTATTCCGGATACGGCCATAAAAGTGAATTGAATGCATTGGGTCAGCCCCGTTAGAAAGGCTTTTTACGGCGTGTTTGTCAGTGTATTGCTGGCTATTACCCCGCTGAGCGTACCCGCTGTTAACGCGTCCGGACTGCTACTGAACGATGAGCAGTTGCGCTGGGTTGGCGAGCGCATCTATCACAACGAATGCGCCAGTAGTCCGCAATGCCTGGTGCACTGGAACGAGGGGGAGGCATTTCCCTCGCTGGGTATCGGTCACTTCATCTGGTACCCCGCGGGCGTTAACGGTCGTTTTGTCGAGAGCTTCCCGGGCTTTGTCCGCTATGTGCTTGAGCAGGACGAACCGGTACCCCAATGGTTGGCTGCATTAAACCCGATGGATGCGCCCTGGCCGGACCGGGAACGATTTGTGGCTGAAGCAGGCAGCGCTGAAGTTGAATCGCTGCGACGTTGGCTGGGCAGCAATCAGGGGCTGCAAATCGCCTACATTCTTGAGCGAGCCCAGTCGTCTTTGGCCCGGGTGGTTGCGGCCGCACCAGAAGATGAACAAACCGTTATGCAACAACGACTGACTGCGCTGGCGGCCACCCCGGGCGGCAGCTACACGCTGATCGACTACGTCAACTTCAAGGGCGAGGGCCTGACGCCCGGTGAAACCTACAACGGCCAGGGCTGGGGTTTGTTGCAAGTACTGCAACAGATGGCCTGGCACCCGGATAAAACCACCCTGCAAAGATTCCGGGAAGCCGCCGCTGAAGTGCTGACCCGGCGTGCCGCCAATGCGGATGACCCGATTGAACGCGACCGCTGGCTGCCGGGCTGGCTGAACCGTTTGGACACTTATCGGGAACCTGACACGGTCAATTGATCCAACCTTGCCTGAAATTTTCAAATTGCCTTCTATACTTGATCACGATTCAGACAGACTCGTCCAAATCGAGTGTCTGAGCTGTTCAGGGATTCGAGCAGACATGCCTCGCAGTACGACTCCCACTTATATTGTTTAACTCACGTTTCGCAGTTCGGTTTGGCCAGGCGGCTCTGGCCCGCGACGGCCACCGGGTGTGTCCCTGTGGGGTCGGCGTAAATCCGTCCATGGAGCCTAGGCCGCAGCATCCCTGCTGCGGACTACCCCACAGGGACACACCCGGCAGCCGTCGCTCGTTTGTTCGGCGAACTGCGAAACGTGAGTCGTTAACCATTGTCGCAAACGGGAGATCACAGTGACGGCACAATTCAGAAATCTTGTGTTCGAGGGCGGGGGTGTTAAGGGCATCGCCTATGTCGGCGCCATGCAGGTGCTTGCCCGTCGGGGCTACCTGGATCACATCACCCGCGTGGGTGGAACCAGCGCCGGGGCCATCAATGCGCTGATGTTTGCGCTCGGCTATGACATCAAGACCCAGCGGTCGATCATCAACTCAGCTGACTTCAACGCTTTTATGGATAACTCCTTTCTGTTCATTCGCGATATGAAGCGCCTCTGGACGGAGTTTGGCTGGAACAGGGGCGACTATTTTGCCGACTGGGTGGGTGGCTACATCAAACAGCAACTGGGCGATGCCCGGGCCACCTTTGCCGATCTGGCAGCGGCCGGGCAACCCGATCTGTTTGTGGTTGGCACCAATTTGTCGACTGGCTATAGCGAAGTATTTTCCCGCGAGCGACACGCTGATATGCCGTTGGCAGAGGCGGTACGCATCAGCATGTCGATTCCCTTGTTTTACCGGGCAGTGCGCTTTGGCCCACGTGATGACGTCTACGTTGATGGCGGCGTTCTGCTCAACTACCCGGTCAAGCTCTTTGACCGTGAACGCTATATCGATATGGCTAATGAGCCGGAAGCCGCCCGCCGGGCAGACTATTACGAACACGAAAACCACCGGTTTCTTCTGGAGCGTCCCGGGCGCAGCCCTTACGTCTACAACCGCCAAACACTGGGCCTACGGTTGGAAACCCGGGAGGACATCGGGATTTTTCGTTACGACGAAGCACCACGCAGTGAACCGGTAACCGATTTTGGTGGCTACGCTAAAAGCCTGGTCCGATCACTGCTGCGTGTGCAGGAAAACCAGCACCTGCATGGCGATGATTGGAAGAGAACGCTCTACATAGACACGCTTGATGTCGAAACGACTGATTTTGGCTTGTCTGGCTCTAAGAAGCTGGCGTTGATAGAGCAGGGCATAGAGGGTGCGGAGACGTTTCTTGGCTGGTTTGAAGACCCGGCAAACGCGCCGCCAAACCGGTTACCCGAAGCACGAGTGCCGCGTGTGTTGTTGCAGCGCGGCGCCACAGGGGAAGCCGTTGTAACGCTTCAGGCACTGATGAACCGGGCCGGGACAATGCTGGTGCCGGACGGTGCCTTCGGCCCAGGTACCGAACAGGCGGTCACTCATTGTCAGGCTTGGGCCGATCAGCCTCAGTCGGGCGTGGTGGATGAGGCATTGTGGCAGTGGCTGGAGGCCCTGCCAGAACCGTTTCCACCGCTGCCAACAGAAGGTGTCGCCTTTATTGCCCGGGAAGAGACTGGTGGCCTGGCCTTTTATCAGGATCACACCCGCTGGCCGCATTACCCGGGAGAAGCCAGCGGCATTACCATTGGGCTGGGTTACGACCTGCGCATGAACACTCTTGAAGATTTCAAACGGGACTGGGCGTCGGTGTTGCCACCGGCTGTGTTCAAGGTGCTGGCACTGGACATCGGCAAAGCCGGCACCAAAAAGCGGGCCAGGGCATTAAAAGCGGTGGGTATTGATGTTCCGTTCAATCTGGCCTGGCAGGTGTATACCGCCACAACGCTGCCACGTTATTACCAACTGACGCAGAGTATCTACCCATCACTGGACCGGTTGCCGCCGCTGTGTCGTGCCGTTCTGGTCAGCCTTGTATTCAATCGGGGGGCGTCGCTGCGTGGCGATACCCGACGTGAAATGAAAGCCATTCAGACGTTGCTGGTGCAAGCGGAGCAGGCCTCGGCAGACACGCAACGCTGGCACGCCATTCTGATTGGCGTGGAGGATGAAATTGTGGCCATGAAGCGACTTTGGGGGTCGGGTTCCGGGCTGGTCAAGCGACGTCAGGCAGAGGCGAATCTATGGCGCCGGGGCCTGGAATCGACGTGATCATTCTTTTGTGTTGTAAGTATTTTCTGTCACTGCTATTCATCAATGGGAGGCTGAGGGCGTCTAGCGGTGGCCCGGATTCACCAATGAACGGAGGAAAAACAAAAAAATGACATAAAAACATCACATTCTTGTCATATTTATATTAGATTCTATATTGAACGCTTGTTCAAAAAAGCGCGCTCAGTTTATTCAGCGCTGTTCACACACTGAGACTGACCAGTACGTGTGTAAAGAATTCTCGAGAAAGACAACAGGAGTGGGACCATGACATTTACAAGACGGAAGTTTATAAAAACATCCATGGCAGCTGGTGCAATGGCTGCCAGCCCCTTCTACATCAACCGGGCACTGGCCGAGAGCCAGGAACTGCGAATCTACGCCTGGGCGGGGTATATCACCGACGAAATGCTGAATGATTTCCGTGAAAAAACGGGTATCAATGCGACTTTCACCCCCTATGGCACCAACGATGAATTGATGAACAGCTTGCGGGCTACCGACGGCTCAGGCTTCGACATCATCATGCCGACAGTCGACCGGGTTCCGGGTTATGTCGATTTTGATCTGGTCCAGGCACTGGATACCAGCCGCATTAATTGGGATGGCGCGCTTGAAAGCTCGATCGAAGGCTCAGAAGTGGGTGGTGTTGTCGATGGCCAGCGTTATTTTGCACCATCAGACTGGGGCACCGAGGCGATTGCCTACCACACCGACTACTCCAGCATCGATCGCAACAATTTGAGCTACGGGGATCTGTGGAACCCTGATCATGGAACCGGTGTTACCGTGCGCGGCCACTCGGCCCTGATCGGCATCGGCCTGTGGCTCGAACAGCAGGGTAAGCTGCCATTCCCCTTGCTCGACATGTTCCAAACAGAAGCCGCTGCGCGTGCCAACTTTGAGGAAATCGTCAAAGTGGCCGTTGAGCACAAGAGCATGATTGCCCAGTTCTGGAACACAGAAAACGAAGCCCAGGGCGCGTTCCGCACAAACGGTGCGGTAGCTGGTCAAACCTGGGACAGCACCGCCTTCAACCTGATCCAGGAAGGTCAGCCGATCGCTTATGCGGCGCCGAAAGAGGGCGCACTGGCCTGGATGGAAGGCTTTGTTATTCCCAAGAACGCCCAGAACGTCGATGCGGTCTACGAATTCATCAACTGGTACTACACCCCCGAAGCGGGTGCCATGTTTGTGAAAGCTACCGGCTATAACTCGACGGCACGGGGTGCCGAAGCCTTGTTGCCGCAAGCGACCAAGGACTTCTTTACCAATTCCTACACGGCTCAGGATCTGGCTAACCTGTGGTGGTGGCCCATCCAGGAGCCCTGGTATGTGTCGATCCGCAACGAGTACCAGGACCGCTACCTGTCAGCCTGATTGATCTGAACAGACCCGCTGTTCCAGCGGATTCAATACAGCCCCGCCCGTGCGGGGCTTTGGTCGTTCCGGGATGGAAGGCCTGATTCTTGTAAGCACCAGGGACGCTTAGACAGGAAGTAACGGTTATGGACAGTCGAGTCCATCTTGACAACATTTCTATGAAATTCGGCGATTTTACAGCCGTACACCCGCTGGACCTGGACATTCAGTCCGGCGAATTTTTCAGTTTTCTGGGCCCTTCGGGCTGCGGTAAAACGACGTTATTGAACATCGTCAGTGGCTTTCTGGAGCCCACCACCGGGTCGATCAGCATTGGCAATGAACCCATGGGGGCCGTGCCCGCCAACAAGCGACCCACGTCCATGATTTTCCAGAATCTGGCGTTGTTTCCGCTCATGAGCGTGGCAGAGAACATCGAGTTTGGCCTTGAGGTACGGGGCGTCAGCAAAGCCGAGCGGCGTAAAGTCTCGGATCGGTTGCTGGAGCTGGTGGATTTGCCACACAGTGGCCAGTACCGGATTGATGATCTGTCTGGCGGGCAGAAGCAACGGGTAGCCATTGCCCGGGCGTTGGCAGTCGAACCCAAGGTGTTGCTGTTGGATGAGCCCTTGTCGGCGCTGGACCTTAAACTGCGCCAGCATATGCGTACCGAACTGAAAGAAATTCAGCGGCGCACGGAAATTACCTTTATCTACATTACTCACGATCAGGGCGAAGCGCTGACCATGTCTGACCGGGTTGCGGTCATGTCTGCTGGTCGCTTGCAGCAGGTAGATACCCCTATCGAGCTCTATCGCAAACCCAAAACCGCCTTCGTCGCCGAGTTTGTGGGCGAGAATAACCGGTTGCCGGGTAAAGTCGTTGCCGTCGACGGTGACCAGGTGCTTGTCGATTGCGGCGCAGCGGGGCAATTCAGAGGTCAACTGGGTGGCCAACTGGAACCCGGCCAGCCGTGCGGCCTTTATGTGCGGCCCGAGAGTCTGAAAGCGGCGACCGATCAGGACACGAACCGTCTGGATGTCAGTGTTGAAACCGTTAATTTTGAAGGTGCCCATCTGACTCTGGAAACGCGCCACGCGCAATTGACGTCAATGGTGCACGTCCAGGCCGATCAGCGTGCTTATGGCGGCCAGGTAGAGCAGGGAGCTAACCTTTCACTGGGTTTTAAAACAGAGGAAACCGTGGTGCTGCCAGAGGACGGTCCTTTGGAGACAATCCATGATTAAGCAACTGACCGCCCGATTTGGCGGGCCAATGACGCTGGTGGTTCTGCTGTTGTTGTGGTTCTGGCTGATTGTTCTGGTGCTGTTGCCGCAACTGATCATGATCGACTACTCGTTCAAACCCAACTTGATCCCGAGCCAGCTAGGGGGCCCGGAGGATGTGTATACGCTGGGTAATTATCAGACCCTGGTTGGTAATGACATTCACCGGACCATTTTTTTCAAGACCATCTGGTCCAGCATTCTGGTGACCCTGCTGACGCTGATGGTTTCTTACCCGGTTGCGTATTTTCTGGCGCAACTGGCAACCGCCAAACAGGTGATGCTGATCGCACTGTTGCTGGTGATTCCCTATTGGATCAACGAGATTCTGCGAACCTTTTCCTGGTACCTGATTCTGTCGTTTCAGGGGCCTCTGAATGCCCTGTTACTGGGGATGGGGTTCATCGACCGGCCCATTCGCTTTTTATCCGGTGATGGCGGGGTGCTGATCGGCATGGTGTACGCCTACATTCTGTTCATGGTATTTCCGCTCTACAATGCGATTGAAAGCCTGGACAACAATCAGGTCAGGGCGGCCCGGAACCTTGGAGCCGGGCTAATTCGCATTCACTGGCGCATTGTCATTCCACATGCAAAACCCGGCATCGCCACCGGCTGTATCATGGTGTTTATGCTGGCTGCGGGCAGTTACGCGGTGCCCGCTCTGCTGGGCTCTCCGGGCAGTCGCTGGTTCACTCAGATCATCTACAACTGGTTCTTTGAAGGCGGTAACTGGAACATGGGGGCGGCTTACGCCTTTGTATTGTTGATTTTGTGCATCGGGTTTATAGCCGCGATCATGAAAGTATTCCGCATAGGCCTGGGGGATATTGGAAAATGACCTCGCAACGACTCATGTATTGGAGCATTCGTTTTTATCTGGTGGTGTTCTTCATCTATTTGTTCACGCCGCTGGTGATCATGTCGGTCGCTACGTTCAACGACAGTCGCTTTCCAACGATCTGGCCCTGGCGGGAAACGACCTGGCGATGGTTCGGCGAACTGGCCAACGACGGTGCCATGTGGGAAGCCCTGTTAAACAGCTTCATCGTGGGCCTGGGCGTCCTGGCGTTGGCCGTCCCGATTGGTGTATCGGCGGGTTTGTTTTTGTCGACCTATGAAGGGAAGGCGAAGAATTTCTACTACAGTCTGATGTTGTCACCGCTGCTGACGCCGGGCGTGATTATTGGCATTTCAACCCTGATTTTCTGGCGTAACCTGGGGGTTAGCGGGGGAATTGGCTTGACGGTTATCGCGCAAACCACCTTCATCGCCGCCTATGTCATGTTGATGGTGCTGGCGCGCCTGCAACGCTTTGACCGAACCCTTGAGCGAGCCGCCTACAGTCTGGGGGCAACCCATACTCAGGTTGTGCGCCGGGTGTTGCTGCCCTACCTGAAGCCGGCCATTATCTCCGCGGCGGTCATCGCCTTTCTGCAATCGTTCGAGAACTATAACACCACGCTGTTTGTTCGAGGATTCGATACGACACTGACGGTCTATATCGCGACCAAAGTCCGTACCGGTTTGACGCCAGCGGTCAACGCACTTGGCTTGATTATGATTCTGGTTACGGTGATTCTGGCGGTGGCTTATGAAGTGTTACGTCGTCGCGAACAGAAAAAGAAAGACGCACTCGACTGAGTCTGTTTGAACGCCTCGACACGCGGTAATCGCGCATTAATGCACTGGCGATTACCGCGTTTTGCCTCTATTTTTTACCCCGGTTTAAAAAAATTCAAACATCCTCCGATGCCCATTCCAGAGCCCTCTTCAACCGGACGTAACGATGACTGCACCCGGTGTTCGGTGTACCTGCGCGGCTCACTGGCGTATGGTGGGCATTACCAGATCTCGCTAAAGAGGTTGGATCCATCTATCAATCAAAGAGGCTTCTCTTATGAAGAAAGATCCAAACAAGGGTTACATAGCATTGCTGGGCTGGAGCCTTAACGCGATTGAGGCTGCAGAAGCATTCGACAGACGCTACGTCGTTGTCGCACCTGACTGGGCCGAAGAATATTGCCTTGAACACAATATTCCCTATGTGCCCTGGAATTTCGAACGGCTGAACGACCGGTCGATGGAAATTGCCCAGACGCTTAAAGAAATGGGCGTCGATGTTTCCATTCCCCTATTTGAGGAAACGGTTGAGTGGGCCGGTGCGATTAACTCCGTATTGCTCGATAACCCCCGTCTGTTAGGGCAGGCCATGCTGATGCGTGATAAATCGCTGATGAAGCGGCGTGCGCAACTCGGTGGTATTCGGGTCGGTATTTTCGAGGAAGCTCACGATCGGGATGACGTCATTCGCTTTTTGAAGCGGGTAAACCAGACGTTGTTGAAGCTCGATGGTGACCCGAACGATCCGATTCACGTAAAGGCTTTTGATAAGGCTGGTTGTCTGGGGCACCGGGTGATTCGTACGCCGGATGAAGTCGACAGCATTCCGGACGAAGAGTTCCCGTCGTTGATGGAATCGCATCTGGATGGCTGGGAGTTTGCGGTTGAAGCCTGGATTCATAACGGCAAAATCCGCTTCCTGAACATCTCCGAGTACGTCAAACTTGGCTATTCCGTCTATGTGCCGGCCTCTCCGGAGCTGGAAGCGTATCGCGAGAAAATCACTCGGCAGATTGAGCTGTTGATCAAGACGTTTGACATCGAATTCGGGCTGATTCACCCCGAGTACTTTGTGACCAGCGATGGCACCATGTACTTTGGCGAAGTAGCCTACCGTCCGCCGGGTTTCAAGGTGTTCGAGTTGCTTGAGCGGGTTTATGAAGGCTTTAATGCCTATCAGGCCTCCATGTTGGTGTTCGACCCGAAATCGACTGAAGAAGAGGTTGAAGCCTACTTCCCGAATGCAGTCACCGACGCCAAAGCCCATGCCGGTTGTTTCGGGGTTTACCCGCGCCGTCGTGTCGTCAGTCGGCTGGAGATTCCGGAAGAGACGGAAGATCATCCGTATTTTGAATCCCACGAGCTGACCACGCCTCAGGAAGAGATCGTGACCAAGCGAACGGCCTTTGGTACGCATTGGGGCTTGCTGTTCTTTGTGGGCAAGGATCCGAAAGAGATGCACCGTCTGCTGGAGCGTCAGCAAGACCTTGATTTTTACGTCTGATCTGGCAATAAGGCGGTGGTCGGGTAAGGTACTCTGGTAATGCACGGCAGTCTCTCTACAGGAGAAACAGTGTGAGCTTTAAAGGAGACATTCGGTGAATCCGGATACCACAACGCCATCAGAAGGTTCCAGACTGGACGGCCTGATGAGCCAAATGGATGACGCAATCGAGAAGCTGGCGCAAGCGCCTGCCTTTTCCAAGCCGGCCAAGGTAGGCCGGGTGTTCGATACCGCCAGGCGAGTCATGTTGCAGGATGGCGGGTGCGCTGCTCTGGAAACGCGCATTCAGGCACTTGAGGCGTCTGGCGTGTTCTGGGGCTCGGACTGGGCGAAACCGACCATTCTGCTCCCGACCTTGTCCCGTTATTCACTGCAAAGTCCGGTGGCGGAAACTGTGGTGATTGAAGCGCTCAGCGAATTGCGTTTTCTGGCGGTTGCGCGAGGTATATATGAGCACAGCGAGCTGTCTGCGGAACAAGCCAGTCATTTTCTGACCCAGGTGCTGGCTGCGAATCTGTCCATGTTGTTTACCCCGCCCAGTGAAGCGGAACGTGAGACGCAGGGACGGCTCGCTCAGATTCCGCGCAAGTTGCTGACACACCTGGCAGAGCGGGTCGGATACGATCAGATTATCGATCAGCTGATTGAAGAAATCTGGCGAATTCTGAACCAGCGGCCGATCCAGGTTGATTCCATCAAACAGATGATCACCCAGATCGCCATTTGTCAGGCTGACCCGGAGATTGATCTGGGCAGCAGCGGGCAGGGCGCAGATCGCCTGGTGAGTAGTCTGTACGGCCCGACTCAGGCATGCCGTGACGATCCGGGGGTGGACGCCTATCAGCATAATCTGGATTCCATGGATTCCAGCGCTTTGTTGAAAGAAGCCACCGGCTTTGCCCGTGCCATGCACGATACCGGTTTGGTGTCTCCCTACCACTCCACCCTGTTGCGTCATTTGCTGGAAACCGATGATCATCTGTTACCGGAAGCGCTGGGCTTGTCAACCACAGGCCGGGACTGCTTGCTGTGCTATCGGGAACTCGTGTATGCCCTGATCAGGGAAGCGGTGCATCCACAAACCCCGCAGGCCATATATGGGCTGTCACTGACACTGGAACGGGGCATTCTGTACCACCCCTCGGTCGCGCCGGCTCTGTGGCGCCAGTTGGCGCTGATTTTGTCGGAGTGGTCACGCAGTCGATTGTCGATGGCGTTTGGTGATGCCATCGAGCCACGTTCACGTTTGCTGGAAGGGGTGCTCTGTATGCTGGGGCAACCACTGGGCGTCGGGCAGGGTAATAACCCGACCTGCCAGTCAGCACGGGCCTTGTCGATGTGGGCCTACAATGACCCCGACTATTTGCTGCAAATGGTCGCCTGGGCAGCGCGGGATGACGAGATCATCATGCATTTCGAGGGACAGTCGATTTCCTCCTGCGAGAGTCAGTCGGGTGTTGCCAGCAGCTTGCCGATGGATCTGGATGCCGTGTCGTTACTGGTGGTGCCCCATCTGGACCGCATTTATGCCGAGATGGGCCGTCGCTGTATTGGCCGTGAAGGGGATCCACATCGCTGGGTTAACCCGGAATTTCACGGTTGGTGGTCTGGTCGCGGGTTTAACATCAACGTCGATGTGGCGACAGGCGCACTGAACAATCTTGAGGATTTTCTGCGCCATTTCTACGCCTCCTACCACCCATACTACAACGGCAATCAGCCGATGATTCATCCACAACCGGCTGGCATTGCCGTGACGGACCGGGCAGCGCGCTTTATTGGCTGGCACGCGATCACCATTCTGCGCGTGGCCACGGACCCCGACCAGGTGATGCGGGTGTACTTTTATAACCCCAACAACGACAGCGGTCAGGACTGGGGTGATGGGGTTGAGGTCAGTACCGCTGGCAAGGGTGAGCGTTACGGCGAAGCTTCACTGCCGTTTGCTCAGTTTGCATCGCGGCTGTATATCTTTCACTTTGACCCGCTCGAACGGGGCGAACTTGCACTGATCACCCGTGACGAACTGGACGACGTAGTGGGCTACATTCATCGCAGTTGGGGGGCAGACCGCGTTCCTGCCGGGGAACTTCAGGCTGACCCGGGGCAGGATTGAGTCCACCTGTCACCTCTTAACCTGAGCTACTTGCTATCTTCAGGTCGAACGTCCATGAGACAAAACGCGGCGTTCTACCTTTCTTTCTGGTGCTATCATCAATCTGAAAAGCCCTTAAGCTGCGTATAGTCGGCGTAGTCTGGTACATCTGTCCGTGTTCGCCACTGAAAGCGCAGTGACGAATCAGGTTGTTCAGGCCTGCCCTGCTGGAGTAGCTTGGTACAGCGAGACCCAAAGATTCTCACCATTGGCCGGGTACCTTTACCGGTTAGTTGCCGTCCAATCAGGGATCAGTTGAGTCGGTTTCGCGGGCGACCCTGTGGCGCCAGATCATGCGTAATACCCCCAAAACAAACATTCATAAGGTGGGTTCGTATTGGAGACTTTTCAGCATCAGTTGCAGAAGTTCGACCCGGGTATCATCTGGCTCGATGGCAGTAATCGTGTTTCGGCACTGAACGATGTAGCGCGCCGGGTCCTGGGCCCGGCAGCCGATCGTGCCATCGGTCAGGAGATTCTTCAGTTTCATCCGGAAAAGAGTCGGGGCAAAGTGGCCTTTCTGCTCGAATCGGCGGCCTGTCCGGTGGAGTCGCCACCCCCGGTTACGATGATGATCAATATCCCGGATCGTGTTCTGCTGATTAAAGTCTCCAAAATGCTGGGTATCGAAGGCGATATGGGCGCAGGCACCTGCATGATTTTCTACGACCTGACCGAACTGACTACAACACCGCTGACCCCGAACAGCGATCAGGGCCGGCCACGGCAACTGTTCAAGTTACCGGTCTACATCAACAACCGCATTCTGCTGGTGGATCTTGATGAGGTGGTTCATCTTAAGGCCGAAGGTCACTACACCACGGTTTACACCCACAAAGATCATTATCTGTGCAATTTATCGCTCTCCGACCTCGAAGATCGTATGGCCGATGGCAAGTACATGCGGGTGCATCGCAGCCATATGATCAACTTGCAATACGCCAGCGGCTTTGAAAAACAGGACGAGCAGAGCTTCGTCTTTATGGATTGCGCCGATCAGGCCAAAGTGCCGGTCAGTCGCAGCAACGTAAAAGTGTTGAAAGAGAGTCTGGGGCTGGTTTAAGGAACCAGGCTCAAGGTAATACCCGGGTTCGAACCGACCATTTCTGGCGCGGCAAAGTGATCTGATTCCGGGTTAAAACGTAGGGCCTGCCGGGTCGGACAGCGACCTGCATTCAGGACACTATCCCGCCATTCATGTGCCATTTCCGGCCATTCAGGTTTTGGCAATTGCACCTCCGGTCACTTCCCCTCTAGTCTGATTTGCGACGTTTAACACCTCCTGCACGTTATGGATGATTGCCGGTGTCTGCTAGCGGCCGTCGTTCAGACAAACAATTACAACAACAAAGGAGATCGCACATGATCCCGGGTGTTTTTGACTACCACGCGCCAACCACCATGGCCGATGCTATCGCGTTGCTGGCTCAGTATGGCGACGAAGCCAAGGTGCTGGCAGGTGGGCACAGCTTGCTGCCAATGATGAAGCTGCGCTTCGCCGAGCCTGCCTACCTGATCGACCTCAATAAAATCAACGAGCTGCGCGGCATCAGCGAAGCCAATGGCATGGTTCGTATTGGTGCCATGACCACTGAAAATCAGCTCATTGCCTCTGATTTGCTGGCGCAGAAATGCCCGCTGATACCGGAAGCGGCCCGACTGGTAGCCGACCCTCAGGTACGCAACCGGGGCACCATCGGTGGTGATATCGCCCACGGCGATCCGGGTAATGACCACCCCGCCGTCATGCTGGCCGTCGGAGCGTCTTTTGTTCTGGCGGGACCCGCTGGTGAACGCACAGTTGCTGCCGATGGTTTCTTCCTCGGTACCTACTGGACCGGCCTGGAAGAAGGCGAAATCCTCAAGGAAATTCTGGTGCCGCCGGTCACGGCGAGCACTGGCCATGGGTATGCCAAGTTGAAACGCAAAACCGGGGATTACGCGACCGCCGGTGCGGCGGTGCAACTGACGCTGAACGGCGATGTCTGTGACAGCATTAACATCGGGCTGACCAACGTGGGTGCCTGTGCGATCAAAGCAACCGAGGCCGAGGATGTGTTGCGGGGGCAGGTGATCACCGAGGCGCTGATACTGACAGCGGCCGAGAAAGCCATGGCCATGACCGACCCGGCCGAGGATTTGCGCGGTGACGTCGAATACAAAACTCATATGGCCGGGGAGATGTGCCGTCGCGCGCTTCGTCAGGCTCTGGCACGTGCAAAAGGGGGTGCATAACCATGGCTAAACAACACATTACTTTCACGCTTAACGGTCAGGCCGTTGAAGCACTGGTGCACCCGCGTGAATTGTTGATTCACGTTCTGCGCGAACAATTGATGCAAACCGGAGCACACATCGGCTGTGAGACCAGCCATTGCGGTGCTTGCACCATCGATATTGATAACGAGTCGGTCAAGGCTTGCACCATGCTGGCGGTTCAGGCCGACGGTGCGGACATTCTTTCGGTTGAAGGCCTGGCGGCCAATGGTGAATTGCATGCCGTGCAACAGGCGTTCGTGGACGAACACGGCCTGCAATGCGGTTTTTGCACGCCGGGAATGCTGTTGCGTGCCTACCGGTTCCTGAAAGAAAACCCGACCCCCACCGAGGAAGACATTCGTTGGGGCATGTCTGGCAACCTGTGCCGTTGCACCGGTTATCAGAACATCATTAAAGCGGTTCAGACTGCGTCACGCACGTTGCAGGCCGAGTGAGGGGAGTAGAGACCATGACCACAGCAGAAAGCCTGGACCGCCAGGACAAATTGCAGGGTGTCGGTTGTTCGCGCAAGCGCAAAGAAGACCCCCGTTTCATTCAGGGCAAGGGCAACTACGTCGACGACATTAAACTGCCGGGCATGCTGTACGGTGATTTCGTGCGCAGCCCCTATGCTCATGCCCGTATCAAGTCGATCAACAAGGAAGCGGCCCTGGCATTGCCGGGTGTGCATGCGGTGCTAACCGCCGACGATCTCAAACCGCTGAACCTGCATTGGATGCCGACTCTGGCCGGCGACAAACAGGCCGTATTGGCCGATGAAAAGGTGTGCTTTCAGTATCAGGAAGTGGCGATGGTCATTGCTGACGATCGTTACATCGCGGCCGATGCGACCGAGCTGGTTGAAGTCGAGTACGAAGAACTGCCGCCATTGGTCGACCCGCATAAAGCCCTGCTGCCTGATGCACCCATCATCCGTGAAGATGCGGCCGGTGCCGACGAAGTGGGACAAGGCCAGCGCACTCACCCGAATCACATCTTTACCTGGGATGTTGGTGATGAGGCGATGACGGATCGGGCGTTTGAAAACGCAGACGTCGTGGTCTCACAGGAAATGCTGAACCAGCGTGTTCACCCGAGTCCGCTGGAGACCTGCGGCTGCGTAGCCTCATTCGACAAGGTTCGGGGCGAACTGACGCTGTATCTGACGTCTCAGGCACCGCATGTGGTTCGTACTGTGGTGACGATGTTATCGGGCATTCCCGAAAGCAAGGTGCGAGTGGTCTCGCCTGACATAGGCGGGGGGTTTGGCAACAAGGTGGGGATCTATCCGGGGTACGTGGTTTCTATCGTGGCGTCCATTGTACTGGGGCGCCCGGTGAAATGGATCGAAGACCGGATCGAAAACCTGTCGACTACGGCCTTTGCCCGCGATTATCACATGATCGGTGAGTTGGCGGCGACGAAAGACGGCAAGATCAAGGGACTGCGCGTTAACGTTCTGGCCGATCATGGTGCCTTTAACGCTCATGCCCAACCGACCAAGTGGCCAGCGGGTTTTTTCAGTATTTGTACCGGTTCATATGACATTCCGACCGCTTACGCCAAAGTCAAAGGGGTGTACACCAATAAAGCACCGGGCGGGGTCGCGTATCGTTGTTCTTTCCGGGTGACGGAGGCGGTGTATGTGGTCGAGCGAATGATCGACGTGCTGGCGCACAAGCTGGAGATGGACCCGGCAGAACTGCGCATGAAGAACTTCATTCAGCCCGAGCAGTTCCCCTATCACTCGGCGCTTGGCTGGGAGTACGACAGCGGCGATTATCCAACGGCTTTGAAAAAAGTCATGGAAGCGGTCGACTATGCGGGTCTGCGCAAAGAACAGGCCGAGAAAAAAGCTCGGGGAGAGATCATGGGCATTGGCCTGTGTACCTTTACCGAAGTTGTGGGCGCAGGTCCGAGCAAGTCCTGCGATATTCTGGGGGTTGGCATGTTTGACAGTGCCGAGATTCGGGTGCATCCGACCGGCAGCGTCATAGCCCGCATGGGAACCATCACCCAGGGGCAGGGCCACCAGACCACCTACGCACAGATCATCGCCACGGAACTGGGGTTGTCATCGGAAGACATTCAGATCGAAGAAGGCGATACCAGCACGGCGCCTTATGGTCTGGGTACTTACGGTTCCCGCTCCACTCCGGTTGGCGGTGCGGCCACGGTCATGGCGGCTCGCAAGATTCGGGAAAAAGCCCGCAAGATTGCCGCCCACCTGATGGAAGTCAGCGAGAACGATCTTGAGTGGGATGTCGACCGCTTTCGCGTCGCTGGCAACCACGAACAGTTCAAAACCATGAAAGACATCGCCTGGGCGGCCTACAACAACGTGCCGGAAGGCATGGAAATGGGTCTGGAGTCAGTCGACTACTACGACCCGCCCAATTTCACCTATCCGTTTGGCGCCTATCTGTGCGTAGTCGACATCGACCGGTTTACCGGCGAATTGAAGGTACGCCGTTTTTACGCCCTGGATGACTGCGGAACCCGCATTAACCCGATGATTATTGAAGGTCAGGTGCACGGCGGGCTGAACGAAGCTTTCGCAGTAGCCACCGGTCAGGAACTGCCTTACGACGAACAGGGCAACCTGCTGGGCAACACCTTTATGGATTATTTCTGGCCCACCATGGTGGAAACACCGGTGTGGGAACTGGACTACACCGTGACCCCATCGCCGCACCATCCGATGGGCGCCAAGGGGGTGGCCGAGTCACCTCACGTGGGCGGTATCCCGTGCATTTCGAATGCGGTGAACGATGCCTTCATGCAGTTTGGAGCCAGTCACGTGAACATGCCACACAACGCCTGGCGAAACTGGAAAGCCATTCACGAGTTGGGCCTCGATAAGCAATAGCCCGCAGCTCGTCTGAGGGGTTGTCCGGGTTTGGTGCCAGAGGCGATCCCTGTTCACTCTGCCGGGCGATGTCCCGGCGGTACCACTCAATTCAAGATTGCCTAACAAGAAGAGACGTCAATTATGCAAGTGAATCTGGACAAGGTATTCAAACTCAGCGGTCCGGCCAGCAACGCCTGGACTTTCCTGCAGGATATTCCGGCGGTAGCCCGCTGTCTGCCCGGAGCGGAGATTACCGAACAGGTTGACGATGCCAACTATAAGGGCACGGTTAAAGTCAAAATCGGACCGGCAACGGCAAATTTCAAAGGCGATATCAACATCAAGTCTATTGACGCGTCCAAACAGCAGATTCAGATGGTCGGCAAGGGTGGCGATGTGAAAGGTACCTCCAGCGCCACCATGGATCTGACCGCAAGCGTGCGTGAACTGGAAGGCGGCGGCTGTGAACTGGTCGGGTATGCCGAGGTGTCGGTGACCGGCAAGATGGCGAGTCTGGGTGGCCGGATGATGAACCAGGTTTCCGATCAGATTCTGAACCAGTTTGGTGATAATTTCGCCAACCAGGTGCTCGCGATGGGCGAGGGTGAAGCAGCCGAAGCGGCCGCGGAAAAAGCCGCCCAACAGCCAAAGGAACTCAACGGTTTTGCGTTTATCTGGTCTTTGTTGATGAACAATCTGCGCAAAGTGTTCGGTGGCAGCAAGTAGGCCGCCTGAGGCAGGAGCAATGCTATGAGTGAGGTGTCAGAGGTCGTCCGGTTTCAGCAGCAATTGAAACAGGTTGGCTACATTGGCGACTCCGACCTGGCGGCGAGTCTGTTGCTGATGTCCACGCTGCAACGCCCGTTGTTGCTGGAAGGTGATGCAGGTGTTGGCAAAACCGAAGTCGCCAAGGCGTTGGCGACGGTATACCAGTGCCCGCTGATCCGCTTGCAATGTTATGAAGGCCTGGACGTCAACACCGCCATTTACGAGTGGAATTATCAGCATCAGTTACTGGCGATGAAAATGGCCGAAAACCAGCAGCGCTCAGCCACCGAAGCGGAGCAACACATTTTCAGTGAACGCTATTTGCTGAAGCGCCCCTTGCTGCAAGCCATCACCCAGCCGGTTTCGCCGGTGTTACTGGTCGATGAAATCGACCGTGCTGACGAAGAGTTTGAAGCCTTCTTGCTGGAAGTCCTATCAGACTTTCAAATCAGTATTCCAGAGTTGGGCACCATTACAGCGACCACGATTCCCCATGTGATTCTGACCTCAAACGGCACTCGCGAATTAAGCGATGCGTTGCGCCGACGGTGTCTTTACCACTTTTGCGACTATCCGAGTTTTGACAAGGAACTGCGCATCATCAACAGCCGGCTGCCGGACATTGGGCAGCATCTGGCTGGCCAGATCGTCGAATACGTACAGCAGTTGCGCACCCTCGAATTGCGCAAGAACCCGGGTATCGCCGAGACACTCGACTGGGCGGCAGCACTGGTCAGTCTGGACGTCAGCGATTTACAGGATGACCCGGAACGAATCATGGATTCCCTGGTCTGCTTGCTGAAAACGCGTGAAGACCGGGCGGCTGTCGATGCTGTGGTATCCGCCCGGCTGGTGGCGAGAGCCGGTTGATGCAAACGCTCGGGTCGCCCTCAACGGATACAGGCGGTGAAGCAGTGGTTCATCGTCTGGTCGGATTTTTGCGCTTCCTCAACGCCAATGATTTTCACATTGGTGTGCCCGAAGAGCTGGACGCCCTGCGGCTGGCCAGGCAGGGCCTGTTGATGGAACCGCGCCGCCTGCGCTGGGGCTTGCGCGCTCTGTTGTGCAGTGGGGCGACAGACTGGCGACGCTTTGACGACCTGTTCGATGCCTACTGGCGAAAAGCCAATCGCAAGGTTGAGGTCCGTGCCAGCGCCAGTCGGAAGATTGATCGCCAGAGCGAAACCAGCGGTTCAGGGGGCCCGGGTGGGTCGACTCCCCAGGCGGCAGAGCAGGCGGGTGAGGGCGAAGACAATGATCTGCCCGGTGGCGGCAGCAAAGGCGGCGCTAGCCGTCAGGCCATCAACGCCACGACTGATTTTCGGTTTTTGGTGCATGACGATCAGCAACGCGAGATGGAACAGTTGATTCAACGCATGGCGCGGCGCATGCGTCGGGTACAGTCGCGACGCCAGCGGGTGTCGCGTCAGGGGCGGCGCTTGCATATGCGACGGACGCTGCGCAACAGTTTGAAGTATGGCGGTATGCCGCTGGACCTGTCTTATCAGCAGTCAAAACGGATGTTACCGCGCATGGTGGTGATTCTGGATGTCAGTCGCTCGATGAGTCTGTACAGCACCTTTTTTTTGCGGTTTGCACGGTGTCTGACCGGGGCGTTCAAACAGGCTGAGGTATTTGTGGTGCATACCCAACTGGTGCACGTCACCCGGGCGCTGATCGAATCGGATTCAGTGCGCATGCGCGAGAAGCTGGCGCTGATGTCCCAGGGCTGGTCGGGCGGCACTCGAATCGGTGATTGCCTGGTTGAATTCAACCAGCGCTATGGGCGCCGGCTAATCAGTCGCCGAACCCAGGTGATGATTGTCAGCGACGGCTATGACACCGGCGAACCCGGGGTGCTCGCACAGTCGCTGCGCCAGATTCAGCGTCGTGCCCAAAAGGTGATCTGGCTGAACCCCTTGCTGGGGCGTGACAGCTATTTACCGGTCGCCACTGGCATGCAGGCGGCGTTGCCATTTCTGGATGTCTTTGCACCGGCCCACAATCTACAGAGTTTGCTGGCGCTTGAAACCGAGTTACTGAGTTAGTCAAACAATCAGGGGAGGCCGGATATCGTGCCCAGGGTGCCAGCAGATCTCTCCAACCCTAAGGAGTACACACCATGAGCGGTGTTATGGATTCCGAACAGATACTGCAAAAAGCCAGTGAATTGAAGGCGGCAGGTGTGCCTTTTGCGCTGGCGACTGTCGTGCGCACCGAACAATCCACCTCAGCCAAAGCGGGGGCAAAAGCGATTGTGCAGGCCGACGGGACCATTCAGGGCTGGGTGGGCGGAGGCTGTGCCCAACCGGCCGTGTTAAAAACAGTCAGACAGGCACTGGCCGATGGCGAGGCCCGGCTGATTCGAATCGCGCCCGATAAGGAGGCTCAAGCTGAGGAGGGCGTTCAGGTTTTCGGGATGAGCTGCTACAGCGGTGGCGTTCTGGATATCTTCATTGAGCCGGTCGTCGCCCGGCCGGGTTTGCTCGTCATTGGAGTTTCACCGGTGGCGCAGGCGCTGGTGGATCTGGCCAGCCGCGTTGGTTTTTCGGTCACACTGGCCCGACCGGACGGTTATTCCGAACCGGTAGCCGGTGCGGCCCGGCAACTGGACAGCCTGGATTTGTCGGCCTTGTCGGCGGCAGCCAGCCAGTATGTTGTGGTGGCGACACAGGGCAAAAAAGACGAGGCAGGCCTCGAGGCAGCCCTGGCTACCGGTACTCAGTGGCTGGCGTTTGTCGCCAGCGAGAAAAAGGCACAGCGGATGCGGGACTATCTGCTCGACCGTGGCCAGAATACAGCCGCGGTTACCGCCATTCGATCACCCGCCGGTATTGAGATTGGCGCCAGAACACCGGAGGAAATAGCCCTGTCTGTATTGGCAGCGCTGGTTCAGGCGCGCCGCAGCGGCGAGATTGACCTGCCGGTTGCAGCGGCGACGGCAGGCGCACCGGCTGAATCCGGGGCGGTTGCGATCGATCCGATTTGCGGTATGACGGTTGATTTGGACGGTGCCCGGTATCGCAGTGAGTACCGGGGCGAACCCTATTATTTCTGTTGTGCCGGCTGCCAGCGCAAGTTTGATACCTCGCCCGCTGATTACATGACCTCCGAGGCCGTGTAATGCGCATTGTGGCCATTGTGTTGGCGGCCGGTGAATCGCGGCGCATGGGGGATCGCAACAAGCTACTGTTGCCGATGCAGGGTAAGCCACTGCTGCGCCGCACGGTGGAGACCGTGCAGGGCGCTGACGTCAGCAGACTGATTGTGGTGCTCGGCCATGAAGCCGACAAGGCCCGGGAAGTACTGTCTGGTCTGGCGGTAGAAACCGTATACAACCCCGATTATCAGGTCGGGCAAATGACCTCGGTGCATGCCGGGCTCAGCGCGATTACCGGGGCGTGCGACGGCGTGATGATTTGCCTGACCGACCAGCCATTGCTGACACCACAGGATCTCAATGAGCTGATCGATGGCTTTGCAAACCGCACCCGGGGTTCAATTCTGGTGCCGACCTGGCAGGGCCAGCGTGGTAATCCGATTCTGCTGGCCAGTGAGCACTGCGAAACCATAGTAAAGGGTGAGACCAACCTCGGGTGCCGGCGATTGCTCGAAAAGCACCCGGAACAGATCAGCACGCTGGCGATGTCGAACGACCATGTCGTCGTTGATATGGATACACCCGAAGCTTACGAACAAGTCTGTAGCCGCCTTCACCGGGCAGACACAGTACCAGCAAACCCGGAATCAACACCGGCTTGGGAAAAAGGTAACCGAAATGGCTCAGGAAATACTTGAGGTACTGAACCAGTTGCGAACAAAAGGCGAGGCACACGCTGTGGCGACCGTGGTTGAAACACGGGGCTCGGTTTCTGCCAAAACCGGATCAAAGGCTGTTATCGATGCCAGCGGGCGGGTCATCGCCGGCTGGGTTGGGGGCGGCTGTGCCGAGTCTACGGCCTGTGATGTGGCGCTGAACTGTCTGAGCAATGGCGACTCCCAGATCATCGACATTGACCTCGATGATGAAATGCTCGGCGCCGGCATGCCTTGTGGTGGTCATATGCGGGTCTATGTCGAGCCGGTGTTGCCCAAACCCAGGCTGTGGATCATGGGCCATGGCCGGGTGGCGGAAACCCTGTGCATACTGGGCGATCTGATGGGGCTCGATGTGGTGGTCAACGACCCCATCGTTGACTGGGAGCGATACCCGAATGCGCATCAGTTGATCACCGATGATCTGGATTATGATCAGTTGACACCTGCTGAAAACGACTTCGTAGTCATTGCCACCCAGCACAAGGGTGATCACGAATCGATGAAGCGCGCCCTGGCATCGAAAGCTACCTACATAGCCCTGATCGCCAGTCGCAAACGGTCACGATTGGTGATGGACTACTTGCGCCAGGAAGGATTTTCCGATGACGAGCTGGAGCGGGTCATCGCGCCTTCCGGTTTGGACTTGGGCCCCCGGCTACCAGAGGAAATTGCGCTGTGCGTTGTCTCTGAAATCGTCATGATCCGGCGTCGGGGAACCGGGCTGCCCATGAAGCAGAAACTGGCGTTGGAAGATGCTGAAGCCGCTACCCGGGCTGCGTCGGAACCGGTTAAGTTGAGTCGGCGGCCATGACAGCGAAGTTGGGTGTGGCGGAGTTTATGCAGGCGTTTCCGCTAGTGTGTGCAGAGCCCGCCAATCTGCATTATCTCGACAATGCGGCGACCACGCAGAAGCCGGAAGTCGTTATCGATGCCATGACGGACTGCTACCGGAAGACCTATGGCCCGGTGCACCGGGGGCTGTATCCACTGGCTGAGGCCGCCAGTGACCTCTATGAGCAAGCCCGTGAGACGGTTGCTGCTTTCATCGGAGCCGACACCCCGCGTGAGATTATTTTCACCCGCTCAGCCACCGAGTCAATTAACCTGGTTGCCCGTGGCTGGGCCAGCCATCAGCTGGGTCCGGCCAAGGCAGCCTGGGTCAGTCGGCTGGAACATCATTCCAACTATTTGCCCTGGCAAGCCGTCTGCAATGAGCAGGGTGCTCGCTTGGGGATCATTGAATTGCAAGCCGATGGTGCGCTCGATTTGAACGCCTGTGAATCGCTGTTCAGTGATGAGACCGGGTTAATTGCGATCAGTCTGGTGTCGAATGTGACGGGCAGCATTCAACCCGTTGCGGACCTGATCAAACGCGCTCACCGGCACGGCATTGTGGTATTGGTTGATGCCTGCCAGGCAGCCGGCCACATCGAATTGGATGTGGCACAGCTGGATTGTGATTTTTTGGTGATGTCGGGTCACAAACTCTACGGGCCGACCGGTATCGGGGTTTTGTATGGTCGCACTGCCTTGCTTGAACAGACCGATCCTTTATTGCTTGGAGGAGGCATGGTCGATTGGGTGGGCGAGCGGCACAGTCAATGGTCCGGGTTACCGGCGAAATTGGAAGCAGGGTCTCCCAATCTGGCGGGCGCGGTCGGCCTGGCGGCTGCCATTCGGTTTCTAAACGAATTTGAACTGAAGGACTTGCACGCTCATTCACAAGGTTTGGCGAATGCGGCCATCGATCGCTTACAGCGCCTGCCTGGGGTGAGTGTTTATTCGTCTGCATTGTCCCGTGAGGGTACCGGCATCGTGTCGTTCAATATTGACGGTGTTCACCCTCACGATTTGGGGCAAATTGCCGGCGAGGAGGGCGTCGCTATTAGAGCCGGACACCATTGCTGCCAGCCGTTGATGCAGCATTTCAATGTGGCCGCAACTGCCCGGGCCAGTTTTGCACCCTACAACACGCTTGACGACGTCGAAGCACTGGTCGGTGCTGTTGAACGCGCCCGAATGATGTTTGCCTGAGGAGGACCATGGCTATGACTGATACATCGCTTTACCGTGAAGTCCTGATGGATCACTACCGGCATCCCAGAAACAAAGGCGACCTTAGCAACGCTGATTTGGTTCGGCGTGGCAGTAACCCCCGCTGTGGAGATGACCTGGAAATTGGTGTTTGCTTTGCGGGTGATACCCTAAGGCGGGTTTGTTTCCACGGTCGCGGTTGCTCGGTATGTATGGCTTCGGCGTCCATGATGACTGAAGTGGTGACCGGGCAAAGTCGGCAAGCCGTTCGGGAACTGTGTGATCGCATGAATGCCTGGACGCTGGGGCAAACTGATCAGGTGCCGGCTGAGCTGCTGCAACCTCTTGACGCAGTTCGAAAGCATTCGGCTCGTCAGCGATGTGTTTTACTCAGCTGGGTGGCCCTGGCTGATGCGGTGTCTTAATGAATGTCCCCGAAGGAGTCGTCGTTGACCTATAAAGCGTTATCCGGACTGGACAGTCTTTGGGCGACCCCCATCAGGAGAGTTCGTTATGTTGACGCCCAGTCGATAAATCCGGTATTGGCTGCCCTGTTTCAGCAGGAAAGGCTATCCGCAGGTGCGGGCGATGCATCCGTGTTTAGCAGTTCAGATGACTTGCTGATTCGCTACGATGACCCGGTTCTTAAACAACTGTTTCAGTTTATTTCCCAGACCGTCTTCGAGTTGGCCGCTGAACTGAATGGCGATCTCTGGCAACAAAGCCCTTCCTTGAGAATGAACATGAACGTTGTGGGTGCCTGGTTTCAGATTCAAAACGGCGGTGCATTTCACGATGTGCACAGTCATGGCAACTGTTCCTGGTCCGGTGTGTATTACGTTCAGGCCGATGACGATGAAGTGAGACGAGAGCATCCTGTATACGGTGCACTGAATGGGGTCACGCGTTTTTATGGCCCGCAAACGGAACAGATTGCCGGGGCTTATATGGATTCCGGCAATCTGTATCTTCAGCGCAATAGCTGGGACTCTCTGCCTGAACCCGGGGTATTGTGTGTGTTTCCTTCTCATCTGAAGCACATGGCCCTGCCGTACCAGGGTCAGAAAGACCGCATCATCTTGTCGTTTAATGCTCAGGTTCATGGTGATCAGGGTGACGGCGTGCTGGCATTCAGTATGGGCTGATTGGTCGGTGGTGTTACACTGAAGGCCATCATGGTGTTTATGAGAGATTGACCCTATGCCATACCCGTACCAGACACAAACTCTGGTGGCTCAAGCCTTCGGCGATATCGACGCCACTACCGGGGCGCTGATCCCTGCCATACATAACAGCACAACCTACCAGAGAGACCCCGATAATCAGTATAGCCGGGGGCGTATTTATTCGCGTGCAGACAACCCGGGATATGAACCGGTAGAGCGTGTTCTAACCGAACTTGAACAGGGGGCGGATGCCCTGGTATTTGCGTCTGGCATGGCTGCGTCGGTCGCGGTGTTTCAGGCCTTGCAGCCTGGTGTGCATGTGATTGCGCCGGTAGTGATGTACTGGTCGCTGCGTAACTGGCTTAAGCAATTTTCTCAACAATGGCAGATTGAGGTCAGTTTTGTCGACACCAGCGATACCGGTGCCGTGGCTGCGGCGCTAAGGCCCGGAAAAACCGAGTTGGTCTGGCTGGAAACGCCGGGCAACCCGCTTTGGACCGTCGCGGATATTGAAGCGATCTGCGGCCTCGCTCATGACGCCGGTGCGCGGGTGGTGGTCGATTCTACCGTCGCGACGCCTATTCACACCCAGCCACTGGTACTGGGGGCTGATCTTGTCATGCATTCGGCAACCAAGTATCTGAACGGCCACTCCGATGTCATTGCCGGTGCGCTGGTCACTGCTCGTGACGACGAATTCTGGCAGCGACTGATCAGGCAAAGAGCCCAGGGTGGCGCTGTATTGGGGCCATTTGAAGCGGCTTTACTGTTGCGTGGCATGCGCACGCTGGCCATTCGGGTGCGCGAATGCTCAGCCAATGCCCAACGCCTGGCTGAGCACCTGCAAGACCACCCGAGTGTGGAGCAGGTGTTGTATCCCGGTTTGCCGGGCTTTGCCGGGCACGACGTGGCTGTCCGGCAAATGCGCAACGGCTTTGGTGGCATGCTGTCGGTGCGCATTAAGGGCGGGGCAGAAGCGGCCATACAGGTGGCGGCGACATTGAAGGTTTGGAAACGCGCCACCTCGCTGGGTGGTGTCGAAAGCCTGGTTGAACACCGGGCCAGCATTGAAGGCGAGGGCACGCCCGTACCGGATGATCTGCTGCGACTGTCTGTTGGTATTGAAGCGGTGACCGATTTGATCGCTGATTTCGACGCCGCTTTGAACCAGTTGTAGACCCGGACCGGCTGTGCAATAGTTGAACAAAAGCCGCTTGGCCGGACGCGCCCAAGCGGCTGGTGTAAATCCATAACCCGCAAGATCAGCCAGCAGGAAGGGCCTCCATGGCGCAGTTTTTCATTGCTCGACAGCCTATCTACGATCGGTCTCTCAAAGTCATTGGCTATGAATTGCTGTATCGCGACAGTGATGTGGATTCGGCTCGGTTCGATGATCCTGAACGCGCTTCCAGTGACGCCATCCTCAACTCCTTTATTCACATCGGTATTGACACTCTCACCGGCAGTGGCCTGGTGTTCATCAATTTGCCCAAAGCCTTTATTACCAACGAGGCGCTGACACCCATGTTTCGGGATCAGTGCGTGCTGGAGGTGCTGGAGGACATTACCGCGACACCCGATGTGCTGCTCGGTCTGGAGCGGTTGTCTCAACAGGGGTTTAAGCTGGCGCTGGATGACTTTGAACTGACGCCTGAAACACGCCCTCTGTTGCGCTGGGCACACTACGTCAAAGTTGATGTGCTGGGCCGGGACCGAGAAGAGCTCGCAGCTCTGCTGACTCAGTTGCGGCGCTATCCGGTACAGATCATCGCTGAGAAAGTGGAAACCCAGGCCATGAAGCAGGTGTGTGAAGAGCTGGGGTTTGATTGTTTTCAGGGCTATTTCTATTGTCGCCCGCAAGTGGTTATGCGTAAAAGTGTGGCGGCAAACAAGGCTGTGGTCTTTGATTTACTCGGCAAGCTGCAGCAACCCGAGGTGGGTTTTGATGAATTGGAAGCATTGCTCGCCCACGACATCACCCTGAGTTACAAACTGCTGCGATACATCAACAGTGCCGCCTTCTCGTTGCGACGCGAAGTTGATTCGATCAAAGAGGCCATCGTCCTGCTGGGCATCGATAACGTGAAGCATTGGCTCGCTCTGATTCTGATGACCCGAATGGATGACAGCAAACCGTGGGAATTGATTACGACTGCGCTGGTTCGGGCGCGGTTGTGCGAGCGGATAGCGGACCAGTGGTATCCCGAGGTGCGTCATCAGATGTTTATCGTGGGGTTGTTCTCGGTGCTCGACGCTTTGATGGACCAGCCTATGGTTGAGTTGCTCGATACCATCATTCTCACCATGCCGGTTAAGCTGGCATTGCTCGACCAGGAGGGCCTGGCTGGTGAGGTATTCCAGAAGGTGCTGGCCTATGAACAGATGGACTTTGCGTCTCTGGATGAGTCGCCTGTGTCGCCAGCGCAGTGGGCAACGGCGTATTTGGAAGCGGTTAAATGGGCGGATGACAGCATGGCTGTGATAGCCCCTTAACTACCTGTTAATCGGTGACTGGCTCATCACTCTGGCGTACCCAGTCTTCCAGCGTTTCATTGTCCAGCGCAGTCTCCAGTGCCCGCTTAACCCGGGCCTGCAGGGTTGCCGTATAGGGAGGCATTGCCAGTGCGGAGTCTGCCGCCCGTATGACATGCAGCAGCTCTGCGAGGGTGATCTGGTCCAGCGGTCGGGCCGGTGTTAACAGGTGATCTTCACTGCGCACAATGAGTTGTGACTGCAGTAATTTGTTGATCAACCGGTCGATCACAGTAGCGTCTGCGTTTAATTCCGTGCTAAGCGTTATGGCTCTGATGCCCGCCTTCTGGCGGTCAAAGCGCCAGGCAATGCGGTACATCAGAGTCAGGCCGACGGCTTCGTCAGTTTCGGCACTGGGCAGTACGTTCTGACGCTGACGGATGAACCGGAAATTCTGGCTGTAGTAGGCAACGGTCGCCCCGGTAAGCAATACCAGCCAGGAAAGGTAGATCCAGACCAACAGCAGAATACCAACGGCAAAACCCGAGTAAATGGCGGTGTATTGGGTTGAACTGGTGACAAACAAAGTGAACAGATAGCCCAGGCTCTGCCACATAAACCCGGCCACAGCGCCACCGATGAAGGCATGGCGAATCTTCACACGGGTGTTGGGAATGAAGAAATACAGGAAAGTGAACAGGATAATAATGACCGCATAAGGCGCCAGCCTGGACAACAGGCCGAAAACCCAGCCCAGAGGTGCAACGGACAGCAGGCTGCCGACGGTATCGGAACTGACCAGGGCCGCAGTCGCGCCCAGGGTTGAAAACGCCAGCAGCGGACCGATCAGGATAACACTGAGGTAATTACTGAAGCGTTGCGCCAGAGGCCGTATCTGGCTGACCCGCCATACCTGATTAAACGCCCGCTCTACTTTTTGCACCAGAGAAATGACGGTGTAAACCAAGATGCCAAGTCCCACCGCACCGAGCACCCCGACGCGAATGTTATCGACGAAGTTGAGTACATTGCTGGTGATTTCCTGGCTGCGTTCTCCCAGCGGGGCCATCAACAGGTTTTGCAGCAAGGGTTCCAGCTGATTATGAACGCCAAACCCTTTAAGCACGGAGAAACTCAGGGCCAGAAAGGGGACGATCGACAACAGCGTCGTGTACACCAGGCTCATGGCGTGCAGGTTGGTGTAGCCTTGCGCTAGGTCTTTGATCACGGCAAAGGCGACGCGCGCGATCCGGATGCCCAGCCGGCCGGGACCGGGCAGTCGGGAAAGGTTGGGGTGCCAGAGCCAGTCTTGCGCCCGGGTAAGCCAGTTGGATGGTTTGCTGTCAGCCACGTACTTTTCCCTCGATTCAATAAAGTTCAGTATCACAGCAAATCGTCGTGACTGACAACCGGTTGCCCCTCAGAGCTCGTCGTAGCCCAGGGTCGGGCGCAACCAGCGCTCGGCTGTGGTCAGATCCCAGCTTTTGCGACGGGCATAGTCTTCAACCTGGTCACGGTCGATCTTACCCAAGCCGAAATAGCGGCTTTCCGGGTGCGCAAAATACCAGCCACTGACGGCAGATGCCGGCCACATGGCAAAACTGTCGGTCAGTGAACAGCCGGTTGCCTGTTCCGCATCAAGCAGCCTGAACAAAGTCGCTTTTTCGCTGTGTTCCGGGCATGCCGGGTAACCCGGTGCCGGGCGAATGCCCTGATATTTCTCTGCGATGATCGCTTCGTTGTCCAACCGCTCTTCACCAACGTAGCCCCAGAGTTCCTGGCGCACTTTTTCGTGCAGAACTTCCGCAAAGGCCTCGGCAAAGCGGTCGGCCAACGCCTTGATCATGATCGCATTGTAGTCATCATGGTCGGCTTCGTAGGCTTTTGCGCGTTCGTCGGCGCCATGGCAGGTGACGACGAAGGCACCCATGTAGTCGTTAACGCCGCTGGTTTTGGGGGCAACAAAGTCAGCCAGTGACCGGAAGGCGCGACCCTCGGGCCGCTCGGCCTGTTGGCGCAGGTGGTTCAGTGTCACCAGCGGTTGGGTGCGATCATCGTCGGCATAGACTTCGGTTTGATCACCCGCTATGCCCGCTGCCGGGTAGAGGCCAACGACACCGTTGCATTGCAGCCAGCCCTCGGTGACGATTTGGTCCAGCATGGCGGTAGCGTCTTTAAAAAGTTTGCTGGCTTCTACGCCAACGATTTTATCGGTCAGAATTTTCGGGTACTTGCCATGCAATTCCCAGGTTTTGAAAAAGGGTGTCCAGTCGAACCGCTCTTTAATCTCGGCCAGTGGGTAATCGGTAAAGGTTCGATTGCCAATGAAAGAAGGCGTCGTTGGCTGGTAATCAGCCCAGTTTGGCTGATAAGCATTGGCCCGCGCAAATTCCAGACTGGCAAATTCTTTCTGGCCACGCTTGCGGGCATTGCCTTCGCGCAGTTGCTGATACGCATCGCGCAGTTCACTGACGTAGGCATCCTTGTTGGAAGACAGCAACTGACTGACCACTGGCACCGACTTGGAGGCATCAAGGACATGAACGACCGGGGCTGAATATTTTGGCTCCACCTTCACAGCGGTATGGATTTTCGACGTGGTTGCACCACCAATCAACAACGGCTTGTTCATGCCGCGCTGTTCCATCAATTGTGCGACTGTGACCATTTCGTCCAGCGATGGAGTGATCAGACCCGACAGGCCAATCACATCGGCATTGTTTTTTTCGGCCGCATCCAGAATGTCTTCGGCTGGCACCATAACGCCAAGATCGATCACTTCATAATTGTTGCACGACAACACAACACCCACGATGTTCTTGCCAATGTCATGCACATCGCCTTTCACCGTGGCCATGATGATTACGCCGTTGTTTTCGGCTTCGCGGCCAGAGAGCCGTTTTTCCTCTTCGATGTAGGGCAGCAGATAGGCCACGGCTTTTTTCATGACACGGGCGCTTTTAACCACTTGCGGCAAAAACATTTTGCCGGCACCGAACAGATCGCCGACCACGTTCATGCCAACCATGAGCGGGCCTTCAATGACCTCGATGGGTTTGTCTGCTTGCTGACGTGCTTCTTCGGCATCTGCTTCAATGAACTCGGTAATGCCTTTGATCAGGGCGTGGGTAATACGATCCTGCAAGTCGCCTTCGCGCCACTTGAGTTTGTCGCTTTCTTTGACGTCAGCGCTCTGGCCCTTAACGCTTTCGGCGAAATCGACCAGTCGCTCGGCAGCGTCGTCACGGCGATTCAGAACCACATCTTCGACGCGTTCGAGCAAGTCTTTGGGGATATCGTCGTAAATCGTCAGCATGCCCGCGTTGACAATGCCCATATCCATGCCGTGCTTGATGGCGTGGTACAGAAACACCGAATGCATCGCTTCACGAACCGTGTTGTTGCCCCGGAAGGAAAACGACATGTTCGAGACTCCGCCGGAAATCTTGGCGCCGGGCAGGTTATCCTTGATCCAGGACGTCGCTTTGAAAAAGTCGACGCAGTAGTTGTCGTGATCGGGAATGCCGGTGGCGACCGGAAAGATGTTCGGATCGAAGACGATGTCCTGCGGATTGAACTTCACCACGTCGACCAGAATGTCGTAGGAACGTTTGCAGATGTCGATTCGACGCTGGTAGGTATCGGCCTGGCCTTTTTCATCGAACGCCATGACTACCACAGCGGCACCGTAGAGTTTAATTCGGCGTGCCTGCTGAATGAACTGATCTTCGCCTTCTTTCAGCGAAATGGAGTTGACGATCGACTTACCCTGAACGCATTTCAGGCCCGCTTCAATGATGCTCCATTTGGAGGAGTCGATCATGAATGGCACCCGGGCGACATCGGGTTCGGCCTGCAACAGGTTTAGATAACGCACCATGGCCGCTTCGCCGTCGAGCATGGCGTCGTCCATGTTGATGTCGATGATCTGGGCGCCGTCGTCAACCTGGGTGCGGGCGATGTCGACCGCTTCCTCGTATTGCTCTTCCTGAATCAGGCGGGCGAATTTGGCAGAACCGGCTACGTTGGAGCGCTCGCCGACGTTGACGAAGCCGGTGGTCTCATTGACGACCAGGGGCTCGAGACCACTGAGGACCATGTCGGGCAGGGTGCGCTGCTCAGAGTTCATCGGTAACCTCCGTTGCCTGATCGCGCAGTGGGCGCGGCGAGTATTCATCGGCCAGCTTTCTTAACTGTGCTATGTGTTCCGGCGTGGTGCCGCAACAACCACCGATGATGTTGACGTGGCCTTCACTCAGAAAGGGCCGTACTTGTTCAGCCATTTGTTCAGCTGACTGATCATACTCCCCGAACTCATTGGGCAAGCCAGCGTTGGGGTGAGCGGAAATCAGGCAGGTGGCGTGTTTGTCGAGCGCCTTGATGTGCGGCAGCATGTCTTTCGCGCCCAGAGCGCAATTGAGACCGATACTGAACAGCTCGCCATGTTCAAGTGAGACCCAGAACGCTTCCGGCGTCTGGCCAGACAGGGTGCGGCCGCTGGCGTCGGTGATGGTACCGGAGACCATCAGCGGAATGTCCAGGTCACGCTCCTGTTTCAGTTCCAGCACGGCAAAGACGGCAGCTTTGGCGTTGAGAGTATCGAACACAGTTTCAACCATGATCAGGTCGACGCCGCCATCGATCAGTGCGATCGAGGCTTCTTTATAGGCTTTTACCAGGTCATCGAAAGAGACCAGCCGCTTACCCGGGTCGTTGACGTCGGGTGACATTGAGGCGGTGCGGTTGGTTGGGCCGAGGCAGCCAACGACGTAGCGTTTCTGATCCGGTGTTTTTGCGGACCATTTGTCTGCGCTGCGCCGGGCACATTGGGCAGCAGCGTAGTTGATGTCGTAAACCGCGTGTTCCAGATGATAGTCGGCCTGGGCAACCGTGGTCGCACTGAAAGCGTTGGTGCAGGCGAAGTCAGCACCGATGGCGAAGAAGGAGTCGTGTATTTCTTCGATGATTTCGGGTCGGGTGAGCGACAGCAGGTCATTGTTGCCTTTGAGCGGGCTCGGATGGTCTTCAAAGTGCCCCTTGCGAAAGTCGGCCTCTTCGAGCGGGTATCCCTGGATGGAGGTGCCCATGGCACCGTCCAATACCATAATGCGGTGTTGGAGCGTATGGCGGAGTTCATCCGCGACTGAGCGAGTCATTGTCTCTTCCAGTTTGGTTGGCTGTGTCAGAGGGCCCAAGGAGTCTGTCGGACTTAGGATGAATTGGCTGCGGAAGCGGGACGACGGCCCAAATATCCGCAAATTTCGAGCACATAGGCCCACTATGCACACGAAATTTGCGAAAATTTGGTCTCGCCATCCCACTCCCTCGCTTCAATCCCCCTAAGTCCGACCGACTCCTAGGAGGCTTTCGGACCTAGGATGAATTGGCTGCGGAAGCGGGACGACGGCCCAAATATCCGCAAATTTCGAGCATATAGGCCCACTATGCACACGAAATTTGCGAAAGTTTGGTCTCGCCGTCCCACTCCCTCACTTTGATCCCCCCTAAGTCCGACAGCCTCCTAGTGCCATCGTGAAGGGAGCCTATGAAACACTAAACAGGGCATTTTTTCAATCTATATCAAAAAGTATTGATATAGTATTTATACCGTTATCTAGTGCGATGTCACTGTTTCCCGACAGATGTTGCGCGTCTAGTGGTGTTCAGGAATGGTGAGCGTGGGGCTCAAGCACTCGCTTCCCGTATACAGCGGTGGCTTGAATTCCAGTCGGGTCGTCCGCATCTGTATAACCAAGTAAAACACTCAGGTATTCAGTTGGGGGCCAAAGTTCGTTAGAATAGTCGCCAATTCAAATTTCCCGATTAACGGTCCAACTACGGAGTCTGTGGCATGGATATTCAGATGAACATTACCGATTCCGCTCAGAACTATCTGGCGGGTCTGTTGGCAAAGCAAAGCACCGACGGCGTTTCCGTGCGAATGTTTGTAACCCAGCCTGGCACCAAGTTCGCAGAAACGTGCCTTGCCTACTGCCGCCCCGGTGAAGAGAAAGAAAACGATGAGGTCATTGAGCTGACCCAGTTCAGGGTTTACCTCGAAAAGAACAGCTTACTGTACCTCGATGAAGCCGTGGTCGATTACGCTGAAGACAAGATGGGTGGGCAACTGACGATCAAGGCACCCAATGCCAAAATGCCCAAGGTGAATGCTGACAGCCCGCTTCAGGACCAGGTCAATTACATCCTGTTTACGGAGATAAACCCGGGTTTGGCATCACACGGCGGTGAGGTCAGTCTTGAAGAGCTCACTCCCGAAGATGTGGCTGTGTTGAAGTTTGGTGGTGGCTGCCAGGGCTGTTCAGCGGTCGACATTACCCTGAAAAATGGCGTTGAAGCGACGTTGCTGGAAAAAGTTCCGGGCTTGAAGGGCATTCGCGATGTCACCGACCATACCGTGACGGAAAACGCCTACTATCAATAAGCCCGATCACTGTCGGCCAATAAGGTCAGTTTCTATCGGCGCATGCATTGTGAACAATCATGCGCCAATCTTTCATAATGGCATTCTGTCTCGTTAAGAATTGAACTTCCGCTGACTTTTCAGGGTGTCGTAGGCCTCTTGAATGCGGCCAAATTCAGCGGAATCGCCGCCCTTGTCCGGGTGGTGCGTGTTAGCCAGTTGCCGGTACCGGCTTTTCACATCGGCAAACGTCGCGGTTGATTTCAGACCCAGCGTCGCCAGCGCGTCGGGCGCGCCCTGTTCCCCCAGAAGCCGACGCCAGAACCCTTGCAACAGCTGTTCAACGCTGAAGCCATCCTCTTTGGTCAGATTCCCAAAATCCAGGTAATACGCCGCCAGCGACGGATTCACGCTCACGGATTGACTGGCGTCGCTTACAGCCGCTTGCCACTGAACGCGCAGCGGGCTGATCGACAGGCGCCGGTCAGACTGATGACTGTCTTGCTGTAAACGATACAGCACATGCATCAGGACAAAATGGTGCTGAAACAACAACAGCGGGTCACTGAGGTTCGGCTTGGGGAAGAGGTCGGGGTGGTGCCGGTCCAGCGCCTGTATCAATTCGTACTCAGACAAGCCTGCTGGTGCCTCGGTCAAAAGAGCATCGATGGCATGCATCAGGCCGGGGGGCAAATTCACATCACGCATCGTTCGTGGTCACTATCCCAAGTTCAGTGGTTAGACAGTGGTGCTCTCCGGGCAATAACGTTCTGTGATCATCACCCGCGTTGGCTGCTTCCAGACACAACATGGATTGGTAGTCATCATGGTTGAAGCTGGACAGGGTGCGACTCTTGTCGACCCAGGGGTTCCAGACAATCAGTGACTGGCTGCCTTCACGCCTGACGAACCGGCGCATTCGACCCGGTTCGTTCAGGAAAACCGGCTGCCCTGCATCTTGAACAATGCGATCGACCTCCCGGTCGAGGGTAAAACGGTCCGGCCAGACCTGGTGTTCTCCGGTCAGTTTGTCCATGTAGGGGTACCCGGTCAAACCAGTTATCCGCACGTCAGCAGGGGACGAAATGGGCAGGTAGCTGTGCAGTGCCTGGCTCAACCTGAAAGCTTTATCGTCAAGATTGGTGGTGGTGAGAGACAGAGTCAGCGACGCCGCCACTGTTACCACCAGTTCCACGCGGGCGCGGTGCCCGAACGCCGGGTTTTCGCCATCGGTTTCCAGCCAGAGCCGAACCTGGCTCATGTCCGGTTGGTCGTTCACGATTTCCCAGTCCCAGATCTGTGTTCTCACCAGTCCGTGAGACGGGTGCCCTGAATCACTCGGGTGCGGCCCGAACCAGGGCCAGCAGATTGGGATACCCCCACGAATAGCCTGGCCAGGCTGGTACGGCTCGGCAGCAGACACCCACAGCATATCGGGGTGTTCGCGGGGAACAAACGACGTCAGATGGGCCCCTTGGAGATAGAGTGTGGCCTGCGCAGTCTGATTGGTGATCAGCAGGCGTTGCAGTCCATTCGCAGAGGTGTCACGAGAAATGCGGTGTAATACCGTCCGGTTGTCTGATGTCGTCACAGTGGCGTTCCTGTCGGGCCGTTCGCAGGCGCAAAGCGCCGCAGCATACTGTCCCGGGCACGCGCTGGCCAGTCATCAGGGACGATGAACCAGTGTCCATCCTGCGACTCCCCTGGCAGTCGGCCCAGCCACTGTGCAGGCGGTTGGTGTTTGCGCCTCTCTTTTGGTCCCAGATGCGGTGAAAGCCACTGGCTTTTGTTGATCCAGTGTCCGGTCAATGCCCGTTCCCGGGCTGCCGATTCGGTCAGCCAGGGCCGAATCAATGCCTGGGGTGCAATCAGCGGCCATGCATTGTCTTTTGGCATCAGGGTTTGTTCCGGTAAAAGGGGTACAAAGCCGCGACCGGTGACCCACCCCAGAGACCGGTCTGGCCGGGGCAGGTGCTTCGGCCACACGTTTTCCTGGCGAGCGCGTTCTGGCAGGCTCAGTTGGTGGGACAACAAGCGGTTCGATTTCAGTGTCATGAAGTCTTTAAGGCCCGATCCGATCCATCGGCATTGTGGATCTATACCCTGCGCTGCCGGAATCAGCAGGTAGAACTTGAGCGCCAGTTCCAAGTGAACGATGGCTCCCTGGCGGCGGTCTTCCACCAGAAGGTCGAGTTCCCCCAGTGTCCGTGTTGGGCTGCGAACAATGCAGTTGCTGGCCAGAATCCCATAGTCGGGCGAGACTGCGAACAAGGTTTGAACCAGGGCTTCGAAATAATGCCCCAACTTGCCGTGCCGGGCTTGCTCCAATGCGGGCCAATGTGCTTCGAGTGCCGGTTCGATCAGGGCATCGGATAAGGCATCGCGGGGGTTCCAGCTCAACTCTGGCGCAGGCAACAGAGCCGGTGCATGAAGGACCCAGGTCAGATCCTGACGCAATTGAGCGCCGACTGCTTCGTCCATTAGGGTCCCTTCTGGTATGCTTCGGAACCGTTGACGATAACTGAAGCGACCTGAATGACCAAACCCGAGCACACCCAATCGTTTAACCGGATTGGCATTGTTGGCCGGCTTGATAGTGACAGCGTGGTGCACTCTGTCCGCCGGCTGACGCATCTGTTAAGCGAGCTAAAACGGACCTGTCGTATCGACTTGCCGCTCGCCGAAGCCATACCAGGGCTCAGTTGTGAGGCTCTGGATCGCCGGGGTCTTGGGCTCTGGGCCGACCTTATCATCGTCGTCGGGGGGGATGGCACCTTGCTCGGCGCCGCCCGCGATCTGGCTGAATTCAATGTACCACTGCTGGGCATCAACCGCGGTCGCCTGGGTTTTCTGACTGACATTATGCCGGTAGACATGGAGCAGAAAGTACGGGATGTGTTTTCTGGACGATACGTCATTGAAAACCGCTTTCTGCTGCAGGCGAGCATTGTTCGTAATGGCGAGGTGCTGGAAACCGGTCGGGCATTGAATGATGTTGTGCTCCACTCCGGGCAAAGCATTCGAATGATTGAATTCGAGCTCTACATCAACGGACAGTTCGTTTATAGCCAGCGTTCGGACGGCCTGATTGTTTCAACACCAACCGGGTCTACCGCCTATGCCCTGTCTGCAGGCGGGCCACTTGTGCATCCGAGCCTCGATACCATGATTTTGGTACCCATGTTCCCGCACAGCCTGAATAATCGGCCTTTAGTGGTGGGTGCGGATGCCCAACTGAGCATTCAGTTGGGGGAAGATCACGGCTTCGAGCCGCAGATCAGCTTTGATGCCCAGCACCATATTCCCATTGCGCCGGGCGATGAACTGCGCATCAGCCGGTTTCCGCAGGCCTTGCGCCTGTTGCACCCGGAAGATCACAACTATTATGAGATTTGCCGCACCAAGCTAGGCTGGGGCAATCGACTTGAAGATTAATCACCACCAAACTCCCTTGTGTCTGGCCGGTTTGACCGCACATGGGAACAAAGCAGGGTGAAAGAGGGTAACGCTATGAATTTTGACGCCGTAGCCGGGAGTTTGTCTCCTGAAGTCTACAGTCGGCTGAAACAAGCCATTGAACTGGGCAAATGGCCCAACGGCGTAGCGCTGACCAAAGAGCAGAAAGCGTTGTGCCTGGAAGCTTGTCTTAAGTACGAAATCAATAACGGTGTGCCCGAGCAGGCTCGTACGGGCTACATTGACCGGCCAGAATCGGTCAGGCGCAAAGCTGAAAAGCTGGCGGATATCCAAGTAGTCAATCTACCTGGCAGCGGAGATACCCTGCAATGAATCTCGACCTATTCAGCCCGTCAGTTGAAGATTCAGTAGAGCTCGGTCGTGGCGGGCTGGAGAAAATGATCAGCGACGCGACATCCCCGGTGCGTTACAGGCTGCGCCTGGGTGACCGCGACATAGACATGAATGCCCGCATCGGTACGCCAATCCGGTTGGAATACCTGGGTGAGATTCATTGCGTCTATTGCAATAAGGTCACCAACAAAAGTTTCGGTCAAGGTTATTGCTACGAGCATTTCATGTCTCTGGCCCAGTGTGACAGCTGCATGATGAGCCCGGAAAAATGCCATTTCGATCAGGGCACCTGCCGCGAGCCCGAGTGGGCCGAAGTGACCTGCATGCAGTCACACTATGTTTATCTGGCCAACGCCAGTGGCATCAAGGTCGGTATTACCCGTGGTGGTCAGGTTCCGACTCGATGGGTCGACCAGGGTGCAACTCAGGCGATGATCATCGCACGAGTCACCTCACGCAAATTGGCTGGTTTGCTGGAAGTGGTGTTCAAACAGCATGTGGCTGACAAGACCAACTGGCGCACCATGCTCAAAGGCACGTCGGAACCGATCGAATTGCCCGCAGCGCGTGATCAACTGGTGGCTGAATGCCGCCCGGAACTGGAAGCACTGATCGCCGAATATGGCTTGCAGGCGATACAGTTGATTAACCATGCCGATGTGCGGTCGCTGGATTATCCGGTTGAACAATATCCGGAAAAAGTCACCAGCCTGACGCTCGACAAACAGCCCGTCGTTGAAGGAACCTTGCTTGGTATTAAGGGTCAGTACTGGATTCTCGATACGGGCGTTATCAACATTCGTCGCCACACCGGCTACCAGGTGGTGTTGCGATAAGTCCCGGGCGTCAGTCCCTTACCTGGAACTGATACCCGGTCATGGCCAGGGTTGTTGCGCACGGCCCTATCCATCCTACAAGCCATCCCACAAGCCACCCCACAAGGGCATTCCCTCAAGGGCAAGAGTGAGACACTGATGAGAACACAGGATCCGAAAACCATTTACCTCAAGGAATACCAGCAGCCCGCTTTCTGGGTAGACCACATTCATCTGACAGTGAAGGTGTTTGACGGCTATACCGAAGTCACTTCAGAGCTGAGCCTGAGGAAGAATCCGACCGTTGCCAGTCGAGAGTTGGTCCTCAACGGTGTCGATCAGAAAATACAATCCCTGCACTTGAACGATGCCCAGCTGACCGAAACCGATTACCAGTATTCGGGTGGTCTGCTTACTTTGAATTGTGCGACCGATACAGCGCGGTTCCGCGCTGTTACCCGCATAGACCCCCAAAACAACACGTCACTTGAAGGGCTCTATCAATCCGGATCCATGCTGTGCACCCAGTGCGAAGCAGAGGGGTTTCGTAAAATCACCTTTTATCCGGACCGGCCCGATGTTATGGCGACCTTTACGACCCGGATCGAAGCCGATGCCAAACGATTTCCGGTGTTGTTATCCAACGGCAACCCGGTTGATAGCGGAACACTCGACGACGGGCGGCATTTTGCCGTCTGGGAAGACCCATTTCCAAAGCCGAGCTACCTTTTTGCACTGGTCGCCGGTGATTTGGCCGGCAAGGATGATCGTTTTACGACGCGCAGTGGTCGTGAAGTCACGCTGAGGATTTTTGTTGAGCCACAGAATGCACACAAAGTGGATTTTGCGCTGGCCTCTCTTAAAAAAGCCATGCAATGGGATGAGGATGTCTATGGGCGTGAGTACGATCTGGATTTATTCATGATCGTCGCTTCCGACTTCTTTAACATGGGCGCCATGGAAAACAAGGGATTGAATATTTTCAACAGCGCAGCCGTTCTGGCGTCGCCTGACACCTCGAATGATCAGCGTTTTGAACGCATAGAGGGCATCGTCGCCCACGAGTATTTCCACAACTGGAGCGGTAACCGGGTGACGTGTCGGGACTGGTTCCAGCTATCGCTCAAAGAAGGGTTTACTGTTTTTCGCGATACTGAGTTCAGTTCCGACATGCACGACCGCGCGGTAAAGCGTATAGAGACCGTGGCTGGGCTGCGTGCCGTCCAGTTCCCGGAAGACAGCGGCCCGATGGCCCATCCGGTGCGGCCGGATTCCTACATCGAAATCAATAATTTCTACACCGCCACGGTTTATGAAAAAGGGGCCGAGGTCGTCAGAATGATTCATACCCTGGTTGGTGCTGAAGATTTCCGTCGCGGTTCGGATCTGTATTTCGAACGTTTTGATGGTCAGGCGGTCACGACTGACGATTTTGTTGCCTGTATGGAGCAAGTCTCCGGTCTTGATCTGACCCAGTTCAAGCGCTGGTACAGCCAGGCCGGAACACCAAGGCTGGCGGTGACCGATGAATTTGATGCTGACAACGGTAACTATACCCTGACGTTCAAACAGGCCTGTCCGGCCACACCTGGCCAGCCTGAAAAATCACCCTTCGTAATTCCGGTTAAGCTGGGCTTGCTGGGCACCGATGGTCAGGACCTGGCGATTAAAACCCGGGCCAACTACAGCGCCGAAACCGAAGTGCTGACGCTTACCGATGAAGTGACCGATGTCGTGTTCACGGGGCTCACTGAGCGGCCTGTGCCCAGCTTGCTACGGGATTTTTCAGCGCCAGTGAAATGGTCGTTCGGGTACAGCGATGAGCAACTGGCGTTTCTGGCCGCAAACGATGCCAACGGATTCAACCGCTGGGATGCGCTTCAGCAACTGTATATCAGGGCTATTCTCAGCCTGGCGACAGATCGCAGGGCGGGTCGAACTCTGACGGCACCATCGGTGCTGGTTGAAACGGTAGCCAACGTAGCGGGCGATGCAACGCTGTCGCACGCCATACGCGCCAGTATGCTGACCTTGCCCGGTTATGCCATTCTCAAAGACGCGGTTGACGTTGTTTATATTGAAGACTTGATAGCGGCCCGCAAGCATCTGGTCAAAACGCTCGCTACTCGCTACCGGGATATCTGGCGTTCACTGACAGAGAAGTTGAGCAGTCATGCGCCCTATGAATTCAATGCCGAAGAGTCTGGCCGTCGACAGCTGCAGGGTCTGAGTCTCTGGTATTGGTTAAAGGCGGGTGACCAGGCGGCTTTCGATTTCGCCGCGCAACTCTATGCCGGCGCCACCAACCAAACCGATCGCAGTAATGCGTTGCGAGCGGTTCTGGCAGGCGATGCCGAAGCCTTGCAGCAATCTTTGTTGAGTGACTTCTATGACCATTGGCAGTCGGATACTCAAATGGTTGAGCAATGGCTGACCATGCAGGCCGGGACGCCCGGAACGACGGTGTCTGACATTGAGACTCTGATGCAGCACCCGGCGTTCGACATTAAAAACCCGAACAAGGTGCGCAGTGTCATCGTCGGTTTTGCCATGAACACCGAGTCGTTTCACGATGACGATGGGGAAGGGTATGCATTGCTCGCCAGCGTGGTTCAACAGTTGAATGCACTGAACCCTCAATTGGCTGCCCGACTGGTCACCTTGTTGTCTGACTGGAAACGCTATGACGCGACCCGGGGCAAAATGATGGCTAAGGCGCTGGAAACCATTTTGGCTACCCAGTCGTTGTCGTCCAATGTGTTCGAGATGGCGCAACGTGCCCTGAAAGACTGAGTTTGGTCTGTGCTGTGCGCATAACTGCTTGAAATACAACACAAAGTATTGACAGCCGGTTCGGCGCCAGTAGAATACGTCAGCGGTGTCAGACGCAAGTCCGGCACCCACTTGGGGCTATAGCTCAGCTGGGAGAGCGCCTGCATGGCATGCAGGAGGTCTGCGGTTCGATCCCGCATAGCTCCACCAAATACTTAAAAGAACCGGTCCTTGTGACCGGTTTTTTTATGGGAGAGTAATAAGCGGCAAGGAGAGCGCCTGCATGGTATGCAGGAGGTATCGCCGGGGTCGCGCACGACTTCGATCCCGCATAGCTCCACCAAATACTTAAAAGAACCGGTCATTGTGACCGGTTTTTTTATGGGTGGCATTCACCGCTGGGGCAATGGCTCCAGAACAATTTCAATTCGCCGGTTCCGCTGGCGACTGCCGTCATCGGTCTCCTCTACCTGAGGCTGGGTGTCTGCAACACCGGTTGCGCTCAGGCGTTGTGGGGTAACTCCCAGCTCGGTCAGGCGCCGGACGGCGGCGCTGGCTCGGGCTGAGCTGAGTTCCCAGTTTGTCGGATAGGTCCGTCTCATTGAGACCACGGGCAGGCTGTCGCTGTGGCCGATCACTCTGATGTTGTATTGCTCAAAACTTTCGATGGCCCGGGCGACATCTTCGAGTACAGCGACCGACTGGTTGTTCAATTGAGCTGAGCCGGAATCGAACAGAATGGCCTCCGGTAGCTGTATCACGGTAGAGCCATCTGCCCTCTGTTCGATTGCCTGGCTGCGATCGTCACTCAGGGCTGTCAGTTGCTGCTCCAGTGCGTCGATGGCCTGCTGTTCGCGTGACAACCGGCTTTCCAGATCAGCCACTTCTTCCTGGCGACCGGTTAGTGCGGTGTTAGCTGCCTGCAGTTGTTGCTGATAGCGCTCGTTCAAGCGAATCTGCTGATCCAACCGTTCAGTCAGTGCCTGATTGGCCTGGGCTCGGGCTTCGGCCTCTGACTCCAGTCTGGCCAGCGCCTGTTGACGGTTGGAGGCGGCTTCGAGCTGCTGCTGAGACTGCTGTTGTGTGGCCACCAGGTTGGTGTATTCCTCGGTAACCTCGGTCAACCGGACCTGCAGTTCCGTCACGATGTCCGACAAGTCAGTTTGTTGGCTGGTGAACTGGGTGAGTCTTTGTTCGAGCTCGCGGTTGGTGGCGATAAGGTTCTGTGCTCGGGTTCGGGCATCGAGAAGGTCGGCAGATTGGTCGCTGACCTGCTGTTCAAGCGTGCGCGAGGCTTGCGTCAATTGCTGGTTGTCCCACAGAACGTAAGCCGTGAAAAGCGCGAGTAGCAGGGCGGCAAACAGTGCCCAGAGGGTCGATCTTGGCATGGCAGGGTCCTGTCCTATGTCAGTGATGTGTCAAGCATGACCCAAAACCCCGGTAGGTGTCGACAGTCTTTCGTCACCAATCCCGCTTTGAACGGCACACCTGTTTCCGGCAATTTGAAAAACAGCCAATCAGATCACGTTCCGGGCCAATAACCGTGCGTTTGTCGGGACACTGGTCAATACTAGAACGGTTCTTGTCCGTTTGTTGGTGGCTTGCAATGCCCGGCAGATACTGGAAACCTCCTACAACAAAAACAATGGAAACAACATGAACCACACAAATAAAGACCGACATTATCAAACGCCTCTGCAGGAACTGGCTCGTCATGTGCGGGAACGTGGCGCTGAAGCCTATCTGCATCAGCCGGTCAATCGGCAATTAAAGGTGTGGACCTGGAAACAAGTGGATGAAGATGCTCGTAAAATCGCTCAGGGCTTGAAATCTCTTGGGCTGAACCCGGGTGATCGGGTTGCGATTTTTGCCAAGAACAGTGCGGAATGGTTCATTGCCGACTGGGCGATCATGATGGCTGGAATGGTCAGCGTGCCCATCTATGCTACGGCAGGCGAGTCAACACTGCAGTACATTCTCGATCACAGTGAAGCCAAAGCAATTTTCGTGGGCAAGCTGGACGACAAAACCGCAGGCTCGAAGGTGTTCGATGGCTCGATTCCACGCATAGGCTTCCCTTACGATACGGTGGAACATGATATCCGCTGGCAAGACTGGATCAGTCAACAGACGCCTTTGGCAGAGGTCGCCAATGTAGGGTTAGAAGAAATCATGTCCATCGTTTACACCTCGGGCAGCACAGGCAACCCGAAGGGCGTTGTGCTGAAATTCCGGCAGTATGCGGCAGCCGCAACGGCCAACCGAAGCGTAATCGGGTTGCGGCCAGATGACCGCACCGTTTCCTATCTGCCACTGGCACACATCACTGAACGAACGGTGATTCAGGGAACCTCACTGTATGCCGGAGGGCCGGTTTACTTTGTTGAATCACTGGATACCTTTGTTGATGATTTGAAAGTTGCCCAACCTACGGCGTTCCTGTCAGTACCAAGGCTCTGGGTACGATTTCAGGCCGGTGTTCACGAGAAAATGCCGGAACAAAAACTGCAGAAACTGTTGCGCATTCCGTTGCTTGGTAAACTGGTTGCGAAGAAAATCCGACAGGGTCTGGGCTTGAATTCAGTTCGAATATTCGGTTCGGGTTCGGCACCGATTTCACCAAGCACCCTTCATTGGTATTTCCGGCTTGGCATTCCTATCTGTGAGGCCTGGGGTATGACCGAAACCGCCGGTCTTTCAACCACCAACATGCCTTTCCGGGAAGATCGTCTGGGCACTATAGGGATACCCATCGATTGCCTGGAGATTCGTTTGAGCGAGCAGGGCGAAATGCAGGTTCGCGGTGACACCGTATTTGAGACTTATTACAAGAACCCGGAGGCGACGGCCGATTCGTTTGAAGACGGCTGGTTCAAAACGGGTGACAAAGCCATTAAAAACCCGGATGGGTCCTACACCATCGTGGGGCGTTTAAAAGAGGAATTCAAAACAGCAAAAGGCAAGTATGTTGCTCCAGTGCCGATTGAAAGCCAGTTAGCCGGTAACCCTGACATCGAACAGGTCTGTCTGATGGGCAGTGGGCGCACGCAGCCGGTTGCGGTTGTGGTGTTAGCCGAGCATTTGCGCAAGTCTGCTCGTGAGCCGTTGCGAGCGTCACTTCAACATACACTGTCAGCCGTAAACTCCGCTCTGGAATCGCACCAGCGTCTTGATGGTATTCTGGTAGCGGATGATCTGTGGAGTATCGAGAACGGCTTGCTGACACCCACACTTAAATTGAAACGCGCTGATCTGGAACAACAATATCAGGATCGACTGGCTAATGTGTCCTCCGGCAAAGTGTTTTGGGAAGATGAGACCACTAAGGGTTAGTAGAGACAAGAAACCCAACAATGAGCCCGGCCAATCGCCGGGCTTTTTTTTTAAGCTATATGGAGCCGTTGATGAATGGGAAAGCAGGCATCAAAGTGGCGCAATGCAGGTGAGTGATGCGTCAATTTGGGTCGTTTTGAGGTGGCTAATCACTCGATACCAGTGGTTTGCTCAGATAATACAGGCAAGATTATTGCATCCAGTTCACTGGCAACCGCTACACATTCGTTCATGCGAATGCACTCTCAGCTGAGGAGTCGAGTATGTCAGAACAACAACACTGGTTGATCAAGCCTGAAAATTATCGGGCTCTGCAGAATATTCGCAAACGGATACGCGCAATTTATGGCGATGATATTCGCATTACGTCAACGCAAGACCTGGCCATTCTGACGCGTTATCGCAATGACAAGGACGCTAAACTGAATGCGTTGCTGTCGGACTTTGAAGCGCGCGCGCCTTTTGATCTGAGCGATTGGGACAAACCTACGGTATCGGTTACCGGGCAGCCACATCGGGTGTATCGCGGACAGGTTATGGCTTGAGCACTGCTTCATCCAATTACGAGGTAGATAAGCCAGGCGAGGCCGTAGAGCGGGATTTGATGGATCAAGTAGAAACCAAGGCTGTGTCGGCTGAGCCAAATAAAAAGGCCCTGTGCGGGCAGGAAAGGCAGTTGCCGGATCCCGAACAGGCGCTGGTGTCCCAGATATACCCCAATATAGACCATTCCCAGCCAGGGAATCAGCCGTGTCAGGTCCATGGTCCGGTCGGGCAGTGCCAGGGGTTCACGTAAGAACTGATAAAGAGGCGCCAGAGTAAACCAGTCAGTTAGATTGAACAGAGTAAGAATGGAGATGCCGGCGATCAATGCAAGCCGTGGGGTGCGCAGCAGAGGCAGTGCCAAAACGCTGGCGACGGCAATGAAATGCAGCACACCAAACCAGATCCAGTTGCCCGGATATAAGAACCAGGTAGCGACCGAAAAGGTCAGCGCACCGGCCACTATTTTGAGTTCCCGTGTCCAGAACGCACCCCAGCGAATGCCTGTGGCGTTTGCCAGTGACAGACTTGCCCCAACGCTGAGAAAGAAAAGGGTGACGATAATGCTGCGAAAAACGGCCCAGAAGGGAGCTGTTGCGTCGAAACTCAAGTAGCCGAAGACGCTGAGGTCATATCCGAAGTGAAACACGGCCATTAGCACCAGAGCGAGGGCTCGCATCTGATCTATGCTGACCAGTCGGGCTTCTCGCGGTTGTGCCCATGTAGCTAGGTCTGAACGAATGGCGGTGGTCAAAACGGGCTTGCTCCCGCGCCCGACAGGTCTTCGCCATTGACCGGTTGATAAATGATCTGGTGATGCGGGCGACTTCCGTTCCAGGCCAGTTGTTGGGTAATCAGTGTTTGATCGGCAAGCCACTGGGTTTTCAGGATGACCGCATCCCTTTCCAGTGCGCTGGCCCTCGTGTCCGCAGCGATGGTACCGGCGCCGGGCGGCTGAAGAATTTGCTGCTGCACCGGGGTGCCGTATTGCTGGCTGATCAGTGCGCGAACCGTTTCAAACTGGGTCAGCCAGGCTTCAGTAGGGCGGGTGGGGTCGGCTCGGAAGATGAAACGTCCGGTTTCGAGCCGGCCGTCTTTAAACTGATACACCAGTCGGGTGCTCTCAATACCCGGCAAGCTGGCCTGATACACCAGGTAGTCCGGTTCTGCCAGCGGGGTCAGGTTGGGCCGTTGCTCCTGATCACGCACTGACATTGCGCTATCACCCCACTGGGCCACGCCAAAGTCTTCAGCGATCGCCACTGACGTGCCGACCAGCAAGGTGAACCACAGTGATAATCGTTTGAAGCGCGTCATGGGTTAGCTCCGCTCAAAGCGTTCGAGCAGTTCGTCGCCACTCAATTCGTCAAAGTCAGCGGTGTCCAGTTCATCCTGAGGTTCAGGCTCGGAACGATTCTCTGAGGGATCGTCTGAAACCCCTGTTTTTTGTGGCTTTGCCGGTCCCTGACCGGCGCTGGTATCTTTGCCCCTGTTTTCTTCCAGGAACTTCGCATAGGCCGACTTGCTGCGGTTTTTATGCTTGGCCAGGCGGTTTTTGCTGGGGATCTTGCCCTTGTCGCCTTGGCTGATAAAGGTTTTCTTGGACCCGGTCTTTACTCCGAGCCGGTCTTTCAGTGAGCGACTCTTTTTTCTGCGTGACATGCTTTTCCCATCGAATTGGGTTGAATGTGCCCCTATTATAGACGCTTACAAGCGAATCTAAATGCACATAATAGGGTATTTCATGGAATACAGAGAATTAGGTCGATCCGGGATCAAGGTTTCCAGCATTGCACTGGGGACCATGACCTGGGGACAGCAGAATACGGAAGCAGAAGCGCACGCACAGATGGATTACGCAGTCGAGCGTGATATCAATTTCTTTGACGCGGCTGAAATGTACCCGGTGCCACCCAAGGCTGAGACCTATGGCCGAACCGAAGAATACATTGGTACCTGGTTTAAACAGCGCGGCCAGCGTGACCGTGTAGTTCTGGCAACAAAGGCGATCTCAAGGGGGGATTTCGAGTACATCCGCGGTGGCCCGACCTTGTCACGTGAGCATATTAAGCAGGCCTGTGAGGCCAGTTTGCGGCGCTTGCAGACAGATTATATCGATCTGTATCAATTGCACTGGCCGGACCGGAGCACTAACTTCTTTGGCAAGCTGGGGTTTCAGGGGCTGAATGCCAGTGAAGATGCGGTGAGTATCGCTGAGAGCCTGTCTGCGTTGAATGAGCTGGTGCAGGAGGGCAAGGTTCGTCGAATCGGTATTTCGAATGAAACGCCCTGGGGCGTCGCTGAATATTTGCGTCTCAGTGATGCTGACGGCTTGCCACGCATAGACAGTATTCAGAACCCCTACAATCTGCTTAACCGCAGCTTCGAGGTAGGACTGGCCGAGTTTGCCTGCCGCGAGCAGGTTGGGTTACTGGCCTATTCGCCGTTGGCATTTGGCATGCTGGCCGGCAAGTACCTGGATGGACAGCGCCCGAAGAATGGTCGCCTGACGCTGTTCGAGCGTTTCCAGCGGTATAATAACCCCCAGGGCATTGCGGCAACGGCCGACTACGTTCAGGTTGCCCGTGACCATGGGCTCGACCCGGCACAGATGGCACTGGCCTATGTGACCAGTCGTCAATTTGTCACCAGTAACATCATTGGCGCGACAACCATCGAGCAACTGAAAAGTAACATCGACAGTGAGCGTCTGGAGTTGTCAGACAGTGTCTTGGCCGATATCGAGGCGGTGCATCAGCGTCAGCCCAACCCCTGCCCCTGAGTGCCTATGGTCAGTAGGGTTTCGCTGAATGCTGGCTACCCGAGTCCGGAACATGGACGTTCCGGCGACATTGATGAATGATGGCCAGGTCGTCAGCTGTCGATGATTTTCAAGCCGATGCCTGAGGGCGCGTGTCGAACCACTCGCATCAAAACCACCGGGGCGGGCATTGGCAGACCCTGAACCTGGCTGTGCACCTGTGTGCCCAGATTGAAGTGTTGTTTCTGGGCGGGCGTTAGCTCAACAAAGGTGCCTCCATCCGAGATGTTCCAGGTCTTTGCTTCCGTGCGATAGCCGTTACGGGTGACCAGCTCGATGGTCACTTCAAACCGGGTACGCGGGTATCCCCGCTGGTCCTGGCTCACCACGTGTCCCGCAACTGACGCAGTGCCGTAAAGCGGGCCTGGGCCGTCTCTGTATTGAAGCCGCGGTCTTGGAGTGCCTGGGCCAGTGCATCGTCGTCAAGTCGAAAGAAAAGGTTGATTTGGGCTTCATCGGCCAGCGTTGTCGTCATGCGGGTATCCGGTGTTTGTTGATCACTGGTGGCTTTCATGGTTTCAGCGGCCGGATGACCGGGCAAAATGCTCAGCGTAAAGGCCAGGTTGGTTGGCAGGTAGTCGTGCCCAGGGTAAATGCGTGTGTTCGGATCCGCTCGCTGGCGCAATTGCTCAATGGTGTGAAACAGTGTGTCGGTATTGCCAGAGCGCGTGTTGCCGACCCCCGCGTTGAACAGCGTGTCGCCACAGATCAGCGCTGGCTCCGGCTCAGACAGGTAAAACACACCGTGGCCTGGTGTATGGCCGGGTGATGCCCAGAATTGCGCTGTCGACTGGCCCAGAGTCAGTTCATCGCAGTCCTGCAACCAGTGATCAGCCTGGAAGCGCCCCTGACACGACGCCGGAGCTCTGACCCGGGCGCCGGTTTTGGCTTTCAGTTGTTCCAGGTGTCGAATGTGGTCGCCGTGTTCATGGGTGATCCAGATGTCGGTTATGCGCAACCCTTGTTCTTCAGCGAGGGCCAGCAAGTGCTCTGCATCGTAAGGGTCCACGGCGGCTGTAGCCTGGCTGTGTTCGCACACCACCAAATGGTTGAAGTTCTGTAAAGAGTTTGGAACAAATGTTCGAATGACTCTCATGGTATACTCACTGGCATTATTTCTATTAACCCTATGCAAAAATCCCGTTTGAAACAATGATGTTGTCATGGAATTCTCTGCTTGTCAGGCAGAGCCATGGCCCGTCAGTGTGCATTCGAACCAGCTCTGTGAGCCAGGTAAGTCGCTGCAAACGATCAATTTAGGAGGAACCGTTAACGATGCCAGCCGTGATGTCGGTCATTTCACCCGCCAAGAAACTGGATTTCGAAACGCCCGCACCGGTCAATACGGTGACTGAAGGGCGTTTCAACCAGGATGCAGCCGAACTGGTCGATGTATTGCGCACCTGTACTGTGGGCGATTTGCAGGGCCTGATGTCACTCAGCGAATCACTGGCGAGCCTCAATGTTGACCGGTTCAGCCGATGGCAGTTACCGATGGACCCGGCTCAGAGCAAGCAAGCGATGTATGCGTTTGTCGGGGACGTGTACCAGGGCCTTGAAGCGACAACGCTCACACCATTGCAAGTTGAGCGAGCGCAAGCGCAACTGCGCATCCTCTCGGGCCTGTACGGTCTGCTAAGGCCGCTTGACCGGATATTGCCTTATCGGCTGGAAATGGGTACCCGGCTGTCTAATGCCCGCGGGCGAACACTGTACGATTGGTGGGGTGACTCACTGACCAGTGCTCTGGCCAATGACGTTCGTAAATCCGGTGCCAAAACACTGGTCAATCTGGCTTCAAACGAATACTTTAAAGCGGTCAGGCCTAAACAGTTGCCGGTACCGGTAGTGACGCCAGAATTTCGGGATCTCAAAAACGGGCAGTATAAAATCATCTCGTTCTACGCCAAAAAGGCTCGCGGATTGATGGTCCGGTACATGCTTGAACACGATGTGGACTCGGTTGAAGACCTCAAGGCGTTCAATTGGGCGGGCTACCGGTTCGATGCTGAACGCTCTACCACCGATCGCTGGCAGTTTTTGCGCGATGAGGTACCGGAAGGGAGCTGATGCTTGCTTTGACAGTCAATTTACCCATGGATTCAGGAGTGTGTCATGTCGACAACTATTCGCGGACTCTGGCTGGGCAGTGCGGCCTTGCTATTGGCAGGTTGCGCCCAGTTCTCACCGCAACAAATTCAATTTCAGCCGTCGCTTGATGCTGGCAGCCTGCCATCCGGAAACGGGGCGTCGGTCTACGTGTTTACCGAAGATCGGCGCTCCAGCAATCAGATCGGGGTGCGAGGGGGAGCTTATACTGACAGCAGCGTTATTTCCGCTCGTGGCGATTTGCGTGCTGATTTGCAACAACTGTCTGAAAAAGTCATGACTCAGGCTGGCTATCAGTTGGTTGAAATGGATGCTGATGTGGAATTGACCTTTGCTCTGGAAGAGCTGACCTATCGGGTGACCAGCGTTGATGCTGCACGCAAAGAAGCGACGGGTGCCGCACGCTTCTCGGTTCAGGCGGTAGCCGATGGGGCGGTATACTCCAACAGCTTTCGGGCGCAGCGAATGATAGAGACGCTACGTTACCCGAGCGAAGAGGAAAACGCCGACCTTATGAACTACGTTTTCGATGCTGCTCTGGAGCGGATGTATGCAGACCCGGGTTTGGAATCTTTCCTTAACCAGCAATAGGGTCGTTTGGTCAGGGACTTGGCAGGCCGCTACTACTAACTAGTAGAAGCGGCCTTTTTTATTGCTCAACCGGTTTTATCGAGATCGTGCTCCTCGAAATAGGCCGCCATGAAATCAACAAAAGCCCGGCTCTTTGCCGACAGATACCGATTCTCCGGATAAACAACATGAATCGTGCGACTGGGGAAAATGATTTCCGGCAGTAAGTGCACCATTTTCCCACTGGCTAATTCATCACGCACCATATAGTAGGGCAGGGCAGTAATCCCCATGTCGTTCATGGTCGCTTCGCACAGGGTGTCGAGGTCGTTCACGGTAAAGCGCCGGTCTTTGTTTTGAAGTCCGGCTTCTTTGAGAAAGCGTTTAATCCAGCGTGGTTCGGCAAAATCGATGCCTGATACCATCAGGATATGGTGTTCGTACAAATCACCGAGCTTTTTCGGGTGACCGTGCTCATCCAGGTATTTGCGAGTGCCGGTCAGAATCACCTTTTGCTTGGCTACGGGTCTGGCGACCAGGCGGCTATCTTGCAGCGAGCCCAGATGAATGGCCAGGTCGATCCCTTCACGAACCAGATCCAGGCCTTTGTCAGCCAGAATGAGATCAAAATTCACGTGGGGGTATTGTTCCAGAAACTTGGAGAAAATCTTCATCAGCATGGAGCGGCCGAAGGTAGGGGTGGCCGTGATTCTGAGGGTGCCCCGGGGAGATGTTTCCAGGTCCTTGACCATGTGCTCGGCTTCTTCGAGGTCTTCGAGGATCCTGCTGCAACGGTTGAAGAACAACTGGCCTGCCTCGGTGGGGCTGACCGAGCGGGTGGTCCGGTTGAGCAACCGCACGCCGAGCTTGTCTTCCAGCAAGCTGATTTGCTTGCTCACCGCCGAGGGAGTCAGGCCCAACTGGTGCGCAGCGTTAGTGAAGTTGTTGGCTTTCACGACGGTGGTAAAAATGATCAGTGAGTCGAGTCGTGCCATGGCATTACCCTGCTTGGTTTCATGAAACGGTGTTTATACGCCGTATTAGCGCGCTGAAAGTGATAATAATCGCACTTCATCAATAATCCAACCGTATTGATGATTAAATTTTGATAATCCCACTCCCATTTCTGATGGTCGTTACATCGGGTTGCAATCCGTAACTTTACTATTCAATTAATCGGGTAAAGCGATTAAAGATGCACGATGGTGCGCCGTTAACGTCAATGAGATGCCGTAATCAGTCACCGCATTACCGAATCGTCAGGGGAACATTATGAACAGCGCCATTGGTCAATGGAGTCCGCTACCACAATCACTGTCCAGCCAAAGTCGTCCGTCTCAGGAGGGCGGCCAGTCGGCCCGCTCTGGGTTTGATGGACCCGGGCGAGGGGTTGGTGAGGGGCTTGCGACTGCACCTGGTCAGAATCGCGGTGTTGAACGGTCTGACCAGGCAGCACCGGCCACGGACAAACAATTTGATGTCGATGGGCTGGTTAAAAACCTGTGGAGTTTCATGCAGGGGCGGTTGGCTCAGGCTGAGGCGTCGGGTGCATCTGATGCTGAGATGGAGAAAATGTGGCAAGCTGCGGAAAAAGGGCTGAAGCAAGGTTTTGGAGAAGCCCGGGAAGTACTCCAGGCCATGAACAAGATGGATGAAAATCTGGACGCCAAAATCGACAGCGCTTTTCAGGGGTTGACCGATATCCTGGAAGCCCGGGATGTATCTGCGCAAGCGCCGGTTACTGAGTCACCTGAGCGTGAAGCAACATCCTCTGAGAATCGGCGCATCAGCTTGTATCAGTATCAGGAGCAGTCTTTCTCGCTTAACCTCAAAACCGTTGAGGGCGATTCGATTCGAATTCAGGTACGTAACACCCAGGAAGCCGGTGCCGATTTTCAACGTAATGGGGGCGGTGAGTCTCTGAGTTGGGGGCGCTCAAGCAGCAATGATTTCCAACTGAGCATTGAAGGTGACTTGAATGATACTGAGCGAGCCGATCTGAATGCTTTGCTGGCCGATGTAAACGATTTGGCCAATGAGTTTTACGATGGCGATATGGCGCTGGCATGGGAGCAAGCCCAGGCCCTGAGCATCGATGGAACCAGCCTCGCCTCAATGGATTTGCGCATGCGGGAAGTGGAGGCGAAGGGGGTGGCGGCCTATCAGTCGGCCAATACCGATACACAACTGCCGCGGGGTCTTGAGTCGCTTCGTGACTATGCCCGGGACATGATGGCAGCTCAACAGCAATGGATCGACAGCTTCAACAGGCGGGGTGCTTTGCCGGAGGTCATGAAAAATCATCCGTTGAATGACGGCCGTCTTGAAGCGTTCACGCGATCCTTGCTTGGAGGTGAGTGAGCTGCCCGTGGATACCGGTGTTTATTAATCCGGTTGATCGGATCACATAATTCGGACATTCTCACTGGTATTGGTCGCGTGCACTTCTACAATAAAGGTTCAATCAGAGCGGGAGCTTAGTGTGTTGAACCTGACGATGTATACGACCGATGGATGCCATTTGTGTGAATACGCTGAAACGGTTCTAGAAGACGTCGTACTAACGGAGCCAGAACTGACCTGGAAAAAAGTGGACATTGCCAGTCAGGATGACCTGATAGAGCGCTATGGTATTCGCATTCCGGTAATTAGACTCGAGGGTGCGGACTACGATGTAGGCTGGCCATTTTCCGCTGATGATGTACTTCATTACCTCGCACAATTCAAGACGCTGGCTCATCCTACCTAACCAGCGGAAATCAGACAGATAACCCCTTTTTATGCCGTTTAAACGTTGTTTTTTAAACGTGACGCTTGCTTCAGTCGAGACGTCGGCAATGCCGGGCGTTATACTCGCGCCCTCAGTGTTGATTCATAGTGTTTTGGAGTTATAGATGGTCGTTCGAACCTGCACCCTGGTAGCCGTCGCTGCCACTGTTTTGGCAGGCTGTGCCAGCCTGCCCACCCCACGCAGTGAAGCGATTCACTATGCGATGACAACCGATGCCAGTCTGCGTGAACTGGCAAGCCAGTGCCAATCGCTTAGCCCACAGCTTGACTCTCAGGCTAGCCAGACGCAACGTGACTGGTGGCGTCGCAATGGTGCAGCTGTCAGTGCGGCCGACTATGGCTTGCTGCAATTAAACTGGGAACAGGAGACAGCACCGATAGAAGATCAGCGGGCTTACCTGTCGATGCAGGTCATCGAAATGGTTCAGGCGGACGCCCGTGAGCAAGTCGCGAACTGGCTGGACGACCGGCCGGAGCGCAATTGTGCCAGGGAACTGGCTGCTTTCCAGAATGGTGAACGCGACCTGAGTCGTAATTCCGATCATTTTGAAACGCTGGTAGCATTGCAAAATGATGAAAAACAACAAATGGCTGATGTTGATCAGGCTCGGGTTATTAACGCCCGTTACCGTCGCTACGGTCGATCTTTGTTCGTTGTTGAACAAAAACTTCAGGCGCAAGGGTGTAACCAGCCGCAGATTTCCATACTGCGTAATGAATGGCCGCTGGAAGTCTATGACGCCGTTTGCAGCGACAGCAGCTATGTATTGATGCAATGTGAGTGGGGGCGGTGCGATACCCGTCGATAGACCAGAGATGATGTCGGGGCGTGTGCGTGAACGGCACCACAGTCGGGTGTGGTTGTCGGTAGGCGGGCTAGTGGCTGCCGGGTTGATTCTGGCAGCGGTTACGCTGGGATTTCGAGCGCACTATCTTGGCTGGTTTGGCGAGTCGGTTTCCAATGTCGCTAACTGGGGTGCCGACTGGCAGGATTGGCTGGACCAGCAACCCATAGAGCACCCGGCATTGGTTCATCTGATGCCGGGTGGGTGTCTGTGTCGGTTTTTTACAGCCGGGCACGCCGCCGAACTCAGTGCCCGGGCTGACACCCTAGGCTACCATCGCTATCAGGCCGGGGATAATTTCCTCTCCGAAGCACTCGCCGTTCCATTACACACCCGTTCATTCCCCCAATCCCCGGGCCCTATGCTGGCTTTGACAGGTGTAGACGGGCAGATTCGTTATCTGGGGCCATACAGCGATGGGTTGCGCTGTACCACGGCTAATAGCCTGGTTGACGACTGGCTGCCGTTGACTCGGTTGGGCCAGGTATTGCAAGTAGACGCCAATAGCTGCCAGTGCTCAGGCTTTGCGCCTGCAGCGGCCGGTGGTTAATCATCGTGTTTTCGCTCCAGCTCTACTAAACTGAGCCGATACAGGAGCAGTAGCCTTTTACTAAGCCGGGAGAGTCAGATGGCGGGTGTACTCAGCAGTGTCGATAGTCGCACCAATCTGGTCGGACAAAACCGTCTTGAAATCCTGATGTTTCGTTTGAACGGACAGCAAACCTACGCGATAAACGTGTTCAAAGTTCAGGAAGTGATGGCACTGCCCAGGGTAACGCGCATGCCCCAGCGTCATCGTGCTGTTATCGGCGTGGTCTATTTGCGCGGACGCGCTATTCCGGTTATGGACCTGAGTCTTGCGATCGGTATGCGGGCCACGCCGGAAACGGAAGATTCGACGATCATCGTTACTGAATACAACAGTACCGTTCAGGCGTTCCTGGTCGGTCAGATCGATCGCATAGTAAACCTGAACTGGGAAGAAATTCTGCCGCCGCCGTCAGGGGCGGGGCGTCATCATTATCTAACCGCCATTACCCACCATGAAGACCGCATTGTAGAAATCATCGACGTGGAAAAAGTGCTGGCTGAAATTGCGCCTATGAATGCCAAATTGCCTGATGAAATTATGCAGGGAGCCTTTGTCGCTAAAGCTCAGGGTCGCGAGATCGTCATGGTCGATGATTCTCATACGGCGCTTACTCAGGCATCGACGACGTTTGAATCATTGGGTTTGATTGTTCACCGGGCGATGGATGGGGTCGAAGGGTTGGCCTTGCTGCGGCGTCTGGCCGATGAATCCGATACACCGCTGGAAAAACGGTTGTTGATGCTGGTAACCGATGCGGAAATGCCCCGCATGGACGGCTATCGGATGACGACTGAAATTCGCAGCGATCCAAAATTGAAAAATCTCTATATAGCACTGCACACCTCCCTGAGTGGGCAATTCAACAAGGCCATGGTCGAAAAAGTCGGCTGTGACGCCTTTCTGTCAAAATTTCATCCCGAGCAGTTAGCCAATCTGGTGAAAGAACGCATTGAAGCGCTGGAAGAGTGAGGCCGTCTCTGCTCCAATAGAACCAATCAGTGTTCAGGAGCAGCGTCCATGTCTTATCAGGTATCCGTCAGGGAACTATGGGTTTATCCTGTCAAATCATTGGCTGGTCTTCGGGTCGAAGCACTTCAATTTGACGCCAGCGGTCCCGTGGGGGACCGACGTTGGATGCTCGTTGATGAGCGCGGTCGTTTTGTAACCCAGCGCAGTCAGATGTCGATGGCCCGGTATCGCCTAACCGAGCTCGATGGACGTATTCAAATAATCGCTCCCAGCGGACGCACGTTATTGTTGCCTGAACCCCAGTCTTTGCAGTTGTACCCGGAAATAACCGTCACCGTCTGGAAAGATGAGCTGACCGGCTATGAGGTAGACCGCGACGCTTCCGAATGGTTTTCAGTCGAGCTTGGTATGCCGGTGCGACTGGTCTGGCTGGGTAATGCCAGTGAGCGCCGCGTGTCAGATGCCAGGGCCAGTGACTCTGAGCGTGTGGGGTTTGCCGATGGTTATCCGTTGCTGGTGTGCAACCAGGCCAGTATCGACAAACTCGTTGATACTACCGGTATAGAGCTCGAACAGCGTCGCTTCCGACCCAATGTAGTGGTGGACGGGTTGCCGCCGGATCAGGAGCTTGCCCTGGGCGAATGGCATTTCAAGGAGGGTACCCTGGTGCTGCTTAAAGTCTGTGAGCGCTGCAACATTCCGGCGATCGACCCAGAGTCCGGACAATACCAGAAAGCGACGGCGGCCCAGCTGAAATCGGCCTGTCGCTTTGATGGGCGTACAGTCTTTGGGGTCAACGCCGTTGCTCGAGGCGTCCGCAGCCTGCGACCGGGCGACACCGGCCGCTGGGTTCCACTGTAGCCGGTTGTTGAAAAAGGCTTCCGGTCTTTTTCAACACACGATAACCCAAACATCTGATTATTCGTTACCTCGAAAAATCAATGGCTTAGCAGTCAACAATGTTTAAGGACCGCCCATATTCCGGTGGTAACAGGCAACTGAAGTTCTTGGAGTGTCAGCTGCCTGTTAGTGTCCAGAACTACCAAGATCAGCGAGCTGCTCAGGTTGCAACCACCGCGCCAGTGTCCAGTCTTGCTGATCCCGGTCTGCGTATATCTGGGCGTAGGTCAGTACCGATTTGACATAGCCCCGTGTTTCATCAAATGGAATCGATTCAATCCAAATGCTGAGATCACTGGGGTAGCGCTCCTTCCATCGATCCACCCGTGACGGCCCGGCATTGTAAGCGGCTGTGGCATAAACCGGATTGTCGTAGCGGACCATCATACGAGCGAGATACCGCGTGCCCAGATCCAGATTGATGATCGGTTCCGTAATGTCCGACGACACCGTCAGACCCAGTCCATCGGTGTCTGACAAATGTTGTGCGGTATAGGGCATCAGTTGCATAAGACCCATGGCACCGGCCGATGATACAGCCCGGGTCATGTAACCACTTTCCTGTCGTATAACGCCATAGATCCAGTAGGGCGGTACCTGATGCTGTTCTGATACCCGGGTTACAAGGTCATTCCAGGGCGTGGGGTAGCGCAGGTCCAGTTCGTCAAAGCGGCCACTCCAGCCGACGGTTTGCGATGCCTTGTGGTGCCATTGCCATTCAGCCGCCAGATGCGCGGCAGCAAAGTGCTGGTCTGGCTCCATAGGCCTAACGGCCAGGTTCCATTCGATTTGCGCTCGTTCAATGTCTCCGGCTAAAAACAACAGTCTGGCACGCTGCAAGGCAGGCATTTCAGACAGCTGATCTTCTATGTCGTCCAGGCGCACGCTGTTGGCGGGGTTCAGGGCGGCAGGGCGTCCTATCTGGCTGGCTGCCAGGAACCCATAGTAAGAGCGTTGCTGTGATAGTGTCTCGAACCGCAACCGGGCGGCTGTTTTTTCTTCGGTATGGTACAGCGCCTTAGCCGACCAGTATTGCCATTGGTCTCTGTTCTTCAGGGAATCCGGCAACGCCTGATGCAGATCCAGGACCCCTTGCCAGTCGCTCCTTGCCAGCGCCAGTTGCAGACGCCAGTGCTGCACCTCGTTGGATTGGCGACGCGGGTCGGCAATGGTCAGCCAGTAATCTGCCTGGGGCAAAGCCAGTTTTGCCATGGCGATGCCCAGGTGTTCGGAGACGTCCCGAACCTGTGCCTGGGAGAAAGATGGGGTGCTGCGTATCAGGTCAACCCAGAGGTTTGAGGTGTTTTCGGGATTCAGGTAGGCCATTCGGTCTACCGCTGCCAGCGCCAGGTCCCGATGCCAGGCTTTTTCCGGGTGGTAAAGCTGGGAGGCAATGCGCGTCGGGTCATTGTAGACCTCTACCAGCCAGTCGCCACGAGCTTGCCATTCCGGCTCGGTGTACCGTGTGTTCAGGTAGCCAATCAGATTGCCGCTGCGTGCCGCAAAGGCCAGCAGTTGGCGTTGCCAGACCAGCTCGTTGAAATCATCGAGCTCGGGCAGTCGGTCAAGAAAGGGACTGCATGCATCGGCAAGGCCGTAGCCCACAAGCCAGGCTGTCCTGATTTCAGCGACCGGGACTCTGTCTCCCAATGCTTCGCGCGCGCGCCAGGGCTGGCAATTAGAGCCAGTTTCACCACTCGCTGCCAGTGTGTTCAGATAGGGTGACCAGGCTTCCCGGCGGGCCAGTTCATTCAACCAGGGACGACGCGTCGTCCAGGCCGCTGGTTGATGCTCGGGTTCTGTCAGGAACCCCTGAAACCATGCAGCATCGGTTTGTTCAAGATTGTGTTCGACCCAGTGAGTCGCCAGGTGAGGGTAAAGCGGGTGTCCCTGCTGTTGTTGCAACTGGGCAAACGAGAATGCGTTTTCCTCAATGCTGCTTAGCCAGGATGCATAAGCCATGGCATTGACGTCATTTGTTTGGGCGTTGACTGCCACCCAGGGCGCCAGACACAACCCGACGATCAGGGAGCAACTAAACCGGTTTCGCATGCTATAGAAAGCCTTTGCAGTGGACAGGACGAGGGAGCGTCTGCGGAAAGGAAAGCCGCCTTACCAAAGGCTAACCAAACGCACGGGTAACGCAAGGCATGGAGTGTAAAGGGGGGCGGTTTTGGTCCGGGGCAACCTGGGTTTCAGTGCACAGTTTTTAATGCAGTCGGGAGTCTTTCCCGGGTGACGGGAAGGCGAACCCAACAACCGATACTTAGGTTGTCGCGAACTCAAATGCGTTCAATATAAAAACCCCGGCATGTGCCGGGGTTCTTGTGGTGAATGCATCAGGCGTCTGATTCGCTCAGTCGCGCTTTGCGTTTCGATGGCCGCGACAGGCGCCGTTTCAGGTTACCGCCCAGGGTTCTAGCTTGTTCGATCAGAATCAGCATGGCAGGGGTGAAAATCAACGTTAACAGGGTAGCAAAAATCAGCCCCCCGGCAATGGTCGTTGACAGCTGTGTCCACCACTGTGAAGAAGGTGCACCGATCGACCATTGGCGGTCGAACAGGTCGATGGTGAGCTGGTACACCATCGGCAGAAGCCCGAGAATGGTGGTGATGGTCGTCAGCAAAACCGGCCGTAAGCGCTGCGCACAGGTTGTCAGCGCTGCATCGATCGGCGGTACGCCCTGAGAGCGGATCATATTGTAAGTGTCAATCAATACGATGTTGTTGTTCACCACTATGCCGGCCAGCGCAATGATACCCACCCCGCTCATCACAATGCCGAAGCTGGCACCGGTGATGATGATGCCCACCATCACCCCAACTGTTGATAATACGATTGCCGTTAGAATCAACCCGGTTTGCAGAAAGCTGTTGAACTGAGTGACCAGGATGATGACCATAATGAAGATCGCGACCCCAAACGCTTTACCCAGGAACGCCATCGTTTCCGCCTGTTCCTGCTGGTCGCCGACGAACCGGTAAGACACCACAGACGGCAGTTCGCCCGAGGCGTAAGCAGCCTCCAGCTGTTCCTCAATGGCGGCGATAGTGAGGTCAACCCGTTCGCCCGGGTTGACATTGGCTTCTACACTAAGGGTCAGCTTGCCGTCGGTTCGGAAAATGTCACCTTGTTTGTTTTGCGCCGAGCGCTCTATAAAGTTGCTAATGGGCACCTGTTCGCCTCGGGACGTGACTGTCAGCCGGTCGATCTGATCCAGTTCGCGACCGTCGAAGGGGTAGCGAATACGAATATCGAGTTCGTCATCTGCATCGTTGGGGCGATAACTGCCGACATTCAGGCCATTGGTGATCATCTGGATGGACGATCCGACAGTACCCAGGTCCACGCCAAAGCGGCTGGCTTGCTCCCGGTCGACTTGCACCAGCCATTCAAGACCGGGCAGTGGGCGGTTATCACTGACGTCCTGGATCTGGTCATACTGCCGAATCTGACCGACAACCTGTTCAACAGTAGCGTACAGGGCTTCCATGTTGTCGGAGAAGAATTGCAGTTGAATGTCGATGCCTGTGGTTGGCCCCATCTGCGCCTGCTGGGCCTCTACCAAAATACCGGGGATGTCTGAAGCGACGTTAACCGCCTGGTTCATCACGGTGTCGGATCCCGGCCGCAGGGTCCAGTCAACGAACTCCAGCATCAGCACGCCGATGGCGTCTTCCGGATAATCGCGAAGGGGAATAGCGGTGACCTTGGACGTCACCGTCTTGATGGCATCCTGCTCAACCAGCCGCTCTTCCACCTGTCGTACCAGCGCATTGCGTTCCTGCAGCGACAGGTTGCCTCGGGCCCGAACGACCAGGCTGCCGAAGTCCGAATCAACTTCAGGGAAGAATTCGACATTGGTCGAGCGTGCCGAGAACAGGGTGACGATCACGGCGATAATAATGCCAATGAGCACCAGAGCCAGCCAGGGCCGAACCAGCAAGGGTTTCAGGAATCGAATGTAGACGCCCAGGCCCCCTCGTATGTCATCCAGTTTGCCATGGTCAATGGCATCCATGGCCAGTCGCTTGCTTTCCGAGACTCGGGCTGGTTTGCCAAATAAGGTGCCAAAGGCTGGAACCGCGATCAGCGCCATAACCAGTGACGCGGTCAGCGTGATCAGGACGGTTTTGGGCAGGTAGCCCATGAACTCGCCTGCAATACCCGGCCAGAACAACAATGGCATGAACACCGCCAGGGTGGTGGCGGTTGAGGCTGTAATCGGCCACGCCATGCGGGTAGCGGCTTCACGGTAGGCACTGCGGCGGTTGGCGCCCTCTGACATGCGCCGGTCGGCGTACTCGGTGACGACAATGGCGCCATCGACCAGCATGCCGACACTGAGGATTAATGCGAACAGCACTACAATGTTCAGCGTGATGCCCAGCATATTCAGCACGAGAATGGCGGCCAGGAAGCTTGACGGAATCGCCAGGCCAACCAGGATTGCGCTGCGTACGCCCAGAGCCCAGACGATCACCACAAATACCAGCAAGGTGGCCAGTAGAACCGAGTTGAACAGATCATCCAACTGCTGAATGATCATTACTGACTGATCCTGGGTATAGTTGACCTGAATGCCTTCTGGCCAGTTTGGCCGAACCTCATCAATAACTGACTTGACCTGAGCAATGGTCTCAATGATGTTTTCGCCGGCACGCTTGGTTACTTCCAGTGTTACGGCCGGTTGACCGTTTACCCGAGAAATATTGTCAGCGTCCTTATAGGTGCGCTGACCAACGGCGATGTCGCGAAAACGCACGACGGTGTCACCGTCTACCTTGACCGGCAGGTTCAGAATGTCCTCTTCGGTCTCTATCAGACCTGGAACTTTCACGGAAAAACGACCGGCACCTGTATCGAGGTTTCCGGCGGCAATAAGCTGGTTGTTGCGGCTGACCAGTTGAGCCAGCTCCCCGTGAGAGATGTTGTAGCTGGCCATAAGCGCCGGGTCGATGATGATTTCCGCCACTTCTTCACGTTTACCGCTGATGGGCGATTCCAGCACCCCACGAACCGCTTCGATCCGGTCTTTCAGATCTTCCGCGACCGTAAACAGAATGCGCTCATCAACATCGCCGGACAGAGACACATTGATGACGGGAAACAGGGACAGGTTGATCTCCTGAACCGAGGGCTCGTCGGCTTCACCGGGCAGGTTGTTTTTCGCCTTGTCGACGCGGTCGCGTACATCGGTGAGGGCTTCATCGATATCGACGCCTATGTCGAATTCCAGGGTCAGGGTAGCGCGGCCTTCACTGGCAGTGCTGACCAGTTCTTTCATGCCTTCCAGGCCCTGAAGCTCTTGCTCCAGGGGTCTGACCAGCAATCGGTCGGCGTCTTCCGGAGAAATACCTTCCAGGCCTGTGCCGACGTAGACATAAGGGATGGTCACGTCGGGCTGAGCTTCTTTCGGAATGGTTTGTAACGCGACCAGCCCGGCAATGAAAATCAGGGCAAAAAACAGCAGAACGGTCCGAACCCGGTTCAGCGCTGCATGGATGATGCTGAGCATGGTGTTCTCCTGTTACAGGCCCGCAGCCAGATTGTCTTCCTGTTCGACCATGACCGGGTCGACCTGTTCGCCGATATTGACAAAGCCTTGCCCGACAACGATCAGTCTGGCCTGGTCGGGAATGCCGGATACCCAGACGCCGCCGGTATCAGAGCGCACTATGCTCAACTCACTGAATTGCACGATGTTGTTTTCCGCCAGTGTTTTCACACCCAGCCTCCCGGCTTCATTGATATTGAGCAGGGCCGGACTGATGTAGTGTGCGGGTACCTGATCCAGACTGACGATGGCCGTAGCGGTTGCGCCAGCAACCTGCTTCGGGCTTTCTTCAATGACGATTTCTACCTTGAAAGTTCGAGTCGCGGGGTTCGCGACGGCCCCGATGTAGTCGATGGTGCCATTCATGGTTTCACCGGTGAGCAACGTCACAGTCGCTTCCTGACCAAGACGAAGCGGGCCGACATCGGCTTCCGGAACATTGCCGATGACTTTCAGTTCAGAAAAATCATAGAGTTCGGCAATGGCATCACCCGGGCGCACGTAGGTGCCAATCTCGATGCCGCTGCTGTCCATAATGCCAGCAAAGGGCGCGCGAATAGAGGTGTTGGCGAACGAACGTTCCAGCGATTCAAGCTCAGCCCGGGCCTGCTCATATTGAGTCAGGGTGGCCGCGGCCTGAGCCCGGTTTTGCAGGCCTTCGTTGCGCAGACGCTGGGCGCCTTCATATTCAAGTCGGGTTTGCTCCTGATAAGCCCGGGCCTGACGCAGGCGGGCTTCCAGGTCTTGCGGATCAAGCCGGGCAATGACTTCATTAGCGCTTACCCGATCTCCTTTGGCCTTGAGGACTTCAATAACCCGCCCGGTAGCCTCACTGGTTACCGAAACGGTGCGGGCCGGCTGGGTTACCCCGTTGAGTTGCAGTGTGCGCCGCACCTCCGCCTCGTTCAGAACGGTGGCCTGAACTTTGGGCACCAGACTGCGCTCCGTTGCCGATTGTTCTGGAGTTTCGGCAGCGACCTCGTCACTGTTGCCGGTATATAGCCATGCCCCCGCGCCAATCACCATAAGAACTGCGATAATAGGGCCGGTTGGAATATGTTTTGCCACGAATGTATACCTCTGGGAAAATCTCGCCCACCATAGAAGAGTCGCAATAGCCCTGACAGTGCCAAAAGTAAGTCGGCACCGGTCAGGCGCTACTCTACGCCCCTACTGTTAATAAGGATCATGAATGAGTCTGGTTGTTTTTGACCGCGTTACCTTCGCACTGGGTGCTGCGCCGTTGCTGGATGAAGCGTCGCTGATTATAGAGCCAGGTGAACGTCTCTGTCTGGTAGGCAAGAACGGTGCCGGTAAATCGACACTGCTGAGTTTGCTGAACGGGCAGCGCACACCCGATGACGGTCAGATTCGGGTGCGTCAGGGTGTTACCCTGGCGCAACTTCAACAAGATCTGCCCGAAGGGGACGATCGCCTGGTCAGTGACGTGGTGCTTGAAGGCCTGGGAGAGCTGGGTCGCGCGCTGGCAGCCTATGATCACGAAAGTCTGCAACCCGACCCCAACCTGTCTCGTCTGGAATCCCTGCAACACACCATTGAACTGGGCGACGGCTGGCAAATACACGCGACGCTGGCTGCGATACTGACTCGATTGAAGCTTGATGGCGAGGTCGCATTTAAGACATTGTCGGGTGGCTGGCGCCGGCGTGTGCTATTGGCGAGGGCTCTTATCAGCCGCCCCGATATCCTGATACTCGACGAACCGACCAACCACCTTGATATCGCCATGGTGGAATGGCTTGAAGGGTTTCTGCTGGACTACCCCGGCGCCATCGTATTCGTGTCACACGATCGGCGCTTCATCGACCGGGTCGCCACCCGCATCGTCGAGCTGGACCGGGGTCACCTGAACACCTTTCCGGCGCCCTATGATGCCTATCTGGAGGCCAAAGACGCGCGTCTGGCTGAAGAGGAAATTCATCGGCGTCATATGGATAAAAAGCTGGCCGATGAAGAGGTGTGGATTCGTCAGGGCATTAAGGCGCGTCGTACCCGCAATGAGGGCCGGGTTAGAGCCTTGCAGGCATTGCGTAAGGAAGTCAGTCAGCGGCGTGGGCAGACCGGTCAGAGTGACTTTGACATTGAAGCGGCCGATCGCAGTGGCAAGCAGGTCGTTGTGCTTGAACACGTGACCTTTGGTTATGGTGACAACCGGCTAGTCGATAATTTCACTGGCCTGATCAACCGGGGCGATCGCATTGCGTTGCTCGGTCCGAACGGGATCGGTAAGAGCACCCTTATCCAGTTGATGTTGCAACAGATTAAGCCGACTCAGGGGGTAGTGGAGCAGGGCACCAAGCTGGAAGTGGCTTATTTCGATCAGGCCAGAGCCCGCATGGACCCGGAAAAAACCGTTATGGATGCGGTCGCCGAAGGTCGTGAATTCCTCGAGCTGGGGGGGCGTCGGCGCCATGTGATCAGCTACCTTGAGGATTTTCTGTTCGCCCCTGAGCGAGCTCGTATGAAGGTGAAGCAGCTATCCGGTGGCGAAACCAATAGATTGTTGCTGGCGCGGCTATTCAGTCAGCCTGCCAACTTTCTGGTGCTCGATGAGCCAACCAACGACCTTGATATCGAAACGCTGGAGATGCTGGTGGACCGGCTCAGTGAGTTTGACGGCACCTTGTTGTTGGTCAGTCACGACCGCTACTTCATTGATCAACTGGCGACCCGAACCTGGGCATTCGAAGGCAATGGCGCCCTGCGCCAATACGCCGGTGGCTATGAGGATTGGAAAATACAGGGAGGTCAGTGGCCAGATACTAGCCAGCAGACGCCTAAGGCAGCACCGGGGCAGCAGAGCAAAGAACCGGCTGTAAGCACCCCCGGATCAGTTAACAAACCCGCGAAAAAACTGTCGTTCAAAGAGCAGCGCGAGTTTGATCAGTTACCGGCCGATATCGAAGCCCTGGAGCAAGAGATTGGACGATTGGAAGCTGACATCAATCAACCCGGGTTTTATGAACAACCTTCAGACAAAACCCAGCCGGTGTTGCAGGCTTTGACGACAGCGCAGCAATCACTGGAAGTACGATTTGAGCGTTGGGCCGAGCTGGAAGAAAAACACAATTGATAACAATGTTGCGGGTAGATTCTGCGCTAGGGATCTTCCCGCCTTTGCCCAATAAAGAAACAGGACGCAGACCATGAGCATTCGGTACGAGTTTAATTTTCCGGAAGACGGGACACAACTGATCGTCGAGACTCAGGCCACCCGGGACAGGGTAGCCGATGCCAGTACCCAAAAGAACGCAAGCTGGACGCGGCTTGACTATTGTCAGTGTTCAAATTGTCCATTGTCCAAAAAAGAGGTCGAGTACTGCCCGGCCGCCGTTGACATGCAGCCGATTGTCGAGGATTTTCGCAGCCTCCCGGGATTCAAAAAAGCCGATGTTGTGGTCACTACCCAGGAGCGTCAGTACCGCAAAACGACCGGGCTGGAAGAGGGGTTACGTTCGTTGATGGGCCTGGTTATGGCCAACAGCCAGTGCCCGATATTAAAGAATCTGAAGCCCATGGCTTACACGCATTTGCCATTTGCCACCCAGGAGGAGTTTATCGTCCGTTCCGTGGGCACCTATTTACTGCGTCAGTATTACAAAAGCCACGATGGCGACGAAGGGGACTGGGATCTGGAAGGCCTGGTGACTCTCAACCGGGAGCTTCAAATGGTCAACCAGGCGCTGTGGCAACGGGTGCACACAGCCTGTGAAGGTGACTCTAACCTGAAGGCTCTGCTTAGCTTCTTCACACTGTCGTCGAGCGTGTCATACTCGCTGGAAAGTCAGTTGCTCAAGCTGCGTCCGGCCTTTATGGCTGATACCGGCAGTCTGCAACCCTTTGAACAGAGTGAGACTAATACCCATGTTCGCTAATATCGCACTGATTGGCGCAATACTGATTTTGGCAGGCGCTTTTATGTGGTTAAAGCCTTCGCCCCGGGACCGTCACCTCAACACTTTGCGTACGGCCGCCCTCTCGGCCGGTTTCAAACTCGATAGCATCCGCATACCCGATACCAGCATAGAAGGTCGGTTGGCTGAGAAGTCGACACTGATCACTCTTTACCGACAGTTGCACCGTTTCGATAAAGCTAAGGCGCCCCGGTTCACTGTGCAGCGTACAACCGGAGTGTCGAGTGCTTTTTTGCCCGATGGCTGGAAGTGGGCCGACCAGTATCGTCCCGGCGAGGCCGTTACACAGGTTTTACACGACCTGCTCCTAACCCTGCCGGAAGCCTACCTGGTCCTGGATGCCCAGCCAGACGGTGTCGGCCTGGTCTGGGATGAACGCGCCGATGCCTCTGCATTACCTGCGATTCGGGAAACGCTGGAGCGCCTGATCGCACAACTCTCTGTCTGAGCGCAATAATCCTCTCATCAGCCCGGGTCGCTAACGTTGCCAGTTGACATCTTGTCGCCAGTGTCTATCGTATGAGCCACAATCAAACAGTCGTTTGAAACTTGTGTTTGATTCAAGCGATTCAGGCCCATAATTCAAATACAGTAGACAGCGATACGGGTGGGTTTTTGGCCCTATTCGAGACAAAAAACGGAGAGCTTCCATGATTTATCAGGGTAAAGGCATAACCGTCGAGGCATTGCAGAACGGCGTCGCCGAACTCGTCTTCGATTTGCAGGGTGAGTCGGTCAACAAGTTCGATCAGGCCACGTTAAAGGAACTGGCTGAGGCGACCGCTGCCATTGCCGCCAGTGATGCCAAAGGGGTCTTGGTCAGCAGTGCCAAAGACAGCTTTATCGTTGGTGCAGACATCACCGAATTCCTGCAATGGTTCGATAAGGACGAAGACGGCATTATCGGCGACATTCTTGCCGCAAATGAGATTTTCAGTGCCTTTGAAGACCTGGCTATGCCCACCGTTGTGGCCATTAACGGCCTCGCGCTCGGTGGCGGCTTTGAAATGTGTTTGTCGGCGGATTATCGCGTCATGTCGACCAAAGCCAAGGTCGGCCTGCCAGAAGTCAAACTCGGTATTTTCCCGGGATTTGGCGGTACGGTTCGACTGTCGCGGATCATCGGTGCCGATAACGCCATTGAGTGGATCGCATCAGGCAGTGAAAAACGCCCGGATGCAGCATTGACTGATGGAGCGGTAGATGTCGTCACCGAGCCGGATGCCCTGCACGATACCGCCCTGGCACTGCTTGAACGCCTGATCTCTGGTGAGGTCGATTACCAGAACCGTCGCCAGGCCAAACAAGGCAAGCTGCAGTTGAATAACATCGAGAGCATGATGGTGTTTGAAACGGCCAAAGGCTTTATCGCTGGCAAGGCCGGTCGACATTATCCGGCACCGGTTGAAGCTGTGAAGACCATCCAGAAGCACGCCAATTTTGACCGCGACAAGGCCATTGCCATTGAGGCAAAAGGGTTTGCCAAGATGGCAAAAACGCCAGTGGCCAAAAACCTGATCGGCTTGTTTTTGAACGATCAGAAAATCAAGAAGATCGCCAAAGACCATATTAAACAGTCCAAGGACGTCAGCAAGGCCGGTGTTCTGGGCGCAGGTATCATGGGCGGTGGTATTGCCTATCAGAGCGCCAGTAAAGGCACTCCGATTATGATGAAAGACATCGCCGAGTCTGGTCTTCAGCTGGGTCTTGATGAGGCCGCCAAACTGCTCAGCAAGCAGGTGGAGCGCAAGAAGCTGGATGTCCGGGGAATGGCGCAGACGCTCAATCGCATTCGTCCGACCTTGTCATACGGTGATTTCGGTGACGTTGATGTTGTTGTTGAAGCGGTCGTCGAAAACGTCAAGGTCAAAAAAGCGGTACTTGCGGAGGCAGAAGGTCAATTGCGGGATGATGCCATTCTCGCGTCGAACACATCGACCATCTCCATTACCGAATTGGCAACCGCACTGAAAAAGCCGGAACAGTTTTGCGGTATGCACTTTTTCAACCCGGTGCATCGTATGCCACTGGTTGAGGTGATTCGCGGTGAAAAGACCAGCGATGAGACCATTGCGACGGTTGTCGCTTACGCGCAAAAGATGGGCAAAACCCCCATTGTCGTTAATGACTGCCCGGGCTTTCTGGTAAACCGCATTCTGTTTCCGTATTTCGGCGGTTTTGCCATGATGCTGCGTGACGGTGCGAATTTTGAAGACGTCGATAAGGTCATGGAAAAGTTCGGCTGGCCGATGGGCCCGGCTTATCTGATGGACGTCGTTGGTATTGACACCGGTGTTCACGCCCAGGCCGTGATGGCCGATGGCTTCCCGGAACGCATGAAGCAGGACTTCAAGTCGGCCATGGATGTTATGTACGCCGAAGAGCGTTTTGGTCAGAAAAACGGCGTTGGTTTTTACCGCTACGAAATCGACAAGAAAGGCAAGCCGAAGAAAGTCTCAGACGAAAAAGCCCATGAACTGGTGGCCAGTGTGCGTGCCTCCGAGAATGATATTTCGGAAGACGACATGATTAACCGGTTGATGATACCGATGTGTCTGGAAACGGTGCGATGCCTTGAAGATGGTATCGTCAATACCGCCGCTGAGGCGGATATGGGCTTGGTTTACGGTATTGGTTTCCCACCGTTCCGCGGCGGCGCCTTGCAATACATTGATGACATCGGTGTCGCCGCTTTTGTTGAAATGTGTGATCGCTATTCGGACTTGGGCAAGCTCTACGAGCCGACTGACAAACTGCGCGACATGGCTAAAAATGGCCAGACCTTTTACGGTTAAGACGGGAGAACAGCAACCATGACTATTCGAGACAATGATGCAGTAATCGTCGACTTCGCGCGCACCCCCATGGGCCGTAGCAAAGGTGGCAGTCACCGTTTTACCCGTGCGGAAAACCTGAGTGCCGATCTGGTAAACGGTTTGCTTGCGCGCAATGAAGCCCTTAACCCGGCCGACATCGATGACATTATCTGGGGCTGTGTGAACCAGACCAAAGAGCAGGGCTGGAACGTGGCCCGCATGATGCAATTGCTGACCGATATTCCGCATACGGTACCGGCGCAAACGGTCAGTCGTTTGTGTGGGTCATCGATGTCGGCGTTGCACATTGCGACGGCCAATATCCAGTCTGACAACGGCGACATCTATGTCATCGGTGGTGTTGAGCACATGGGCCACGTCGACATGATGCACGGTGTTGACCCTAACCCGATGTTGTCGCAAAAAGCGGCAAAGGCATCAGGCATGATGGGGCTAACCGCCGAATTGCTGTCAAAGATGCATGGCATCGGCCGTGAACAGCAGGACCAGTTTGGTCTGCGGTCGCACATGAAGGCGCACGAAGCTACCCAGGCGGGCAATTTCGACAATGAAATCCTGGCCCGCACAGCGCACGATGCCGATGGCAACCCCTACCTGATGAAGCATGATGAAACCATTCGTCCGGAGACAACACTGGAAGGCTTGGCATCATTGCGCCCGGCTTTTGATCCCAAAGCAGGGACAGTGACTGCGGGTACTTCGAGCCAGATCACTGATGGTGCGTCTGCAATGGTGGTGATGTCTTATCGCAAAGCCAAGGCATTGGGGCTTAAGCCGCGAGCCGTGGTCCGGGGCATGAGCCTGGCCGGTGTGGATCCGTCGATCATGGGTTACGGACCGGTACCGGCAACCAAGAAAGTGTTGAAGAAACTGGGCATGACCATTGAAGACATTGATTATGTCGAGCTCAATGAAGCCTTTGCCGCCCAGGCATTGCCGGTCCTGAAAGACCTGAAACTGCTCGAGAAAATGGATGACAAAGTCAACTTACACGGTGGTGCGATCGCGCTGGGTCACCCGTTCGGTTGTTCCGGTGCGCGTATTACCGGCACCTTGCTGAACGTGATGGAACAGAACGATGGTCAGTTTGGCTTGTCGACCATGTGTATTGGTCTGGGGCAGGGTATCAGTACGGTCATTGAACGCGTCTAAGTAAACGTCTGAAGCCTGTCGTCGCTTTGTTGACGGGCAGGTCGAGGTAACTGACGCTGATGTGTTAAGAGCCGGCTTGGTGAAAATCAAGCCGGTTTTTTTGTGATTGTGGTTTAACCGGTTAGGGGCCCAGCGTCGCATCGGGCAATCCGAGAGCATTGACAACGCCCGAAGAAAACAGCTCACTGATGGTCGGATACCACATTTGCTGGTGTGAGGTTTCCATGATTCGAGCCAGAAACGCTTCGTCCACGTCAACGCGCCGAAACAGATTCAGATCTCTTTGCTGCTCCACTACCGGGTCTTGTTTCATCAGGAACTCCATGACCGGTGACTGCTGTGCGTACCGGTGAAAGCCAAGGCGGGCTTCAGGCTCCAGATATCGTGTTTGGCCTGCGATGAAGACCAGGGTGCACGCTGACGCGCAATCACCGGAAGCCGAGGTAGTCAGACCGAATTCTTCAACAAGCCTGACCAGGCCTCTTGCCTCGGCAATTAGCCCGCCCTGGCTTTGCAATCGAAGGTGCGTGGCCTGATCCTCTTGTGCCAGGAGGGTGGCGAGCGCTTGAGTGACGCCAAAATCTATGTACCCTGTCAGGTGGATGAGTTTGCCGCTGTGCGACAACGCCAGGTCATATCTGGGAAGCCGCTCGTCATCGGGCGAGTTGCCTTTGAGGGCGTTGGCAGCGACGGCGGCCAGCAACGCGAAACATACCAGGCCGACCAGGGTGGTGACGATGGGTATTACCAGCCAGTGAAGTCGATTGTCTTGCCAGGGGCGGTCGTTCATGAGAATCCACCTGGTTGGATGGCGACCGCGGTACACTGACTGTGTCGCCAGGGCCTGAATGAATGCAATCATTGAACAGTCGGTAGCCAGTGAGTGTCTGATTTGAAACGATTATCAGTCTGATGGAAATATAGAAAAGATGTGGCCGACGCGCAAGGCAACGCTGGTTGCTTGTCGGCCCGGTCGTCTTTTGCGTCTGCCACCAGCAGGAGAGCACAATGAAATACCCCACAGCGGGCATCTATCGGCACTACAAGGGTAACCGCTATCGCGTTATCGGTGTAAGCCGGCACAGTGAAACCGATGAACATCTTGTGGTCTACCAGTGTTTATACGGAGACCACAGTCTCTGGGTGCGACCGTTGGCGATGTTTTTGGAAACCGTTACGATCGATGGCGAAGAGTTGCCACGTTTTGAGCGGATTCAATCCCTGGTTGAGGCCGACTGGCTGTCACTGGCTGCGGAAGTGTCTTCCCCCATTGTTGAATCGTAAAGGCCTGAGATTAACCGGGAGATCTTTTTGATCTGCTGTGATTTGTCGTTGATCTGAATGTCGCTGTGGATCAGCAAGTCCTTTGCGTGTTTGTAGAAGGACGATGCGGCGGACAGGTCGTTTTGATCACGGGCCTCTAGCCCCTGGCGTTTATAGGCTTCTACCTCCAACATCAGGCTGTTTCGGTTCAGACGAGCCAGATGTTCATGACTGTCGATCTCGGAAATCAATCCGCGGGCATTCAACGTTCTGACCCATTTCATTGCCCTGCCAAAGTGTCGTTTCATCAGGTTGATTTGCCGGTCGCTGGACGGAATTTCCGGCTGATGAGCTTTGTCGCCCAGGCTACCGATGTCCTCAGCCAGCGACTGGTAATAGGCCACGTCTCTCTGAGAGTCCTGATTGGTAGGGTCTATAGCCAGCAGATTCTCCGACTCCTCCGCCAGGTTCTGTTGGATCAGGTACAGTAAATCCGGGTCGCGATCATAGATCATCAGCGTTGAAAAGAGTTCTTCATACTGCGTTTGCTGGGCGCGAAGTTGACGAAGTCGAGCTTTTATTGCCAGAGCTTCCTGTTCTCTCTGGGTAGCAACCCGGCTCATGTACAGGCCACCAACGATCAGTGCGATCATCAGTAGCATGAATAATACGGCGAATAACGACACTCTGAAACGCTCCTGAACGGTATACTGTGGTCGAATGACAACGGTCAATGACACTTTCCGGCCTGTACGCTGTGGCCGGCTTCGTGCATAGTACGGCGCTGAATGGGCAGTGGAGTTCACCTGGTGAACCCTGCAGGCACCGGTTCCTCGCTGCGCAGCTGAGACTTGACCTTAAGGGGTCAAACAGTTTATACGTCTGCGCCGCTTGCGTTCCCCCGGGTTCGTAAGCTAAGTATATAAAAGGAAGCAACAGGCGGAATTATAGCGCATGGGTAAATCTCTGGTCATTGTCGAATCACCCGCAAAAGCCAAAACGATCAATAAATATCTGGGAAATGACTTTATCGTCAAGTCCTCGGTCGGGCACATCCGTGACCTGCCCACCAGTGGCCAGGCCAAGCCGGTAGACGCCAAGGCGCGTGCCCGTCAGGCAGCTGAAACACGCAAAATGTCGCCTGAAAAGAAAGCGATACATAAAAAACAGAAAGCCAAAGAGCAACTTGTCGCTCGCATGGGCATCGATCCGGGTAACGGCTGGGCTGCTCAGTATCAGGTGCTTCCTGGTAAGGAAAAGGTCGTTGACGAACTGCGCCGGCTGGCCAAAACCGCCGATACCGTCTATCTCGCGACGGATTTGGACCGCGAGGGGGAGGCCATCGCCTGGCATTTGCAGGAAAGTATCGGTCTGGCTCCTGAAAAATACCGTCGTGTGGTTTTTAACGAAATCACCAAAAAAGCCATTAATGAGGCCTTTGAGCGCCCGGGCGAGCTCGACCTGAATCGCGTTAACGCGCAACAGGCACGACGCTTTCTCGATCGCGTCGTGGGTTTTATGGTGTCGCCCCTGCTTTGGGCCAAGGTAGCGAGAGGCCTGAGCGCAGGTCGGGTTCAGTCGGTTGCGGTGCGTCTGATTGTTGAGCGGGAACGGGAAATTCGGGCGTTTAACCCGGAAGAGTTCTGGGATCTGCACGTTCAGACCCGGTCTGCCAACGACGCTGAGGTTCGCTTTGAAGTGGCCCGTTATTTGGGCGACAAGTACCGCCCGGTCAACAAAAGCCAGAGCGATGAGCACGTTGAGCGCTTGCGCGATGCAGCGCTGCGCATCACCGACCGGGAAGACAAGCCGACATCGTCGAAAGCAGCTCCGCCCTTTATAACCTCAACGTTGCAGCAAGCGGCCAGTACGCGCCTGGGTTATACGGTGAAAAAGACGATGACGATGGCGCAGCGTCTCTATGAAGCCGGACACATTACCTACATGCGTACCGACTCCACCAACCTGAGTCAGGAGGCGGTCGCGTCGGCACGCGATTACATCGCGGATCAGTATGGCGAACAGTATTTGCCTGAAAAGCCCGTAACCTATGGCAGTCGTGAAGGCGCTCAGGAAGCGCACGAAGCGATTCGACCGTCCTATGTGGCTCGCAAGAGTGCTGACCTGTCTGATATGGAACGCGACGCTCAGCGGCTCTATGAGTTGATCTGGCAACGTTTTGTGGCTTGCCAGATGATGCCGGCCAAGTACAAGAGCACGGTGTTAACAGTCGCTACAGGTGACTATGAGCTCAGAGCCAAGGGCAGGGTGCTGGTATTCGACGGCTATACCCGGGTCATGACTCAGGTCACCAAGGGTGATGACGCCATTGAGCTGCCGGATTTGAAGGTAAACGATGCATTGGCGCTGATTGCGCTGGAACCCCGGCAGCACTTTACCAAGCCCCCTGCGCGCTTCACGGAAGCATCGCTGGTCAAAGAGCTTGAGAAGCAGGGTATTGGCCGACCATCCACCTATGCGTCCATTATTTCAACGATCCAGGAACGCGGGTATGTGCGCCTGGTCAGTCGCCGTTTCTTTGCAGAAAAGATTGGCGACATTGTGACCGATCGGTTGACTGAGTCGTTCAAGGATCTGATGCAGTATCAGTTCACGGCACGTCTGGAAGAGTACCTGGACGATATTGCCACCGGTGAGCGTACCTGGAAGCAGGTACTTGACAGTTTTTATGACGATTTTACCCGTCAACTGGATCAGGCCGAGTCTGATCAGGACGGAATGCGGTCCAATGAACCGACCCTGACGGACATTGAATGCCCCAAATGTGGTCGTCCCATGATGATTCGTACCGGAACCACGGGCGTGTTTCTTGGCTGTTCAGGCTACAGCCTGCCCCCCAAGGAACGTTGCAAGGGTACGCTGAACCTGATTCCCGGCGAAGAAGTGCTTGATCTGGAAGATGACGATGAAGCCGAAGCTCAGGCACTGCGCCACAAAGAGCGATGTGATAAATGCGGCACCGCCATGGACAGTTATCTGATCGATGAGGGGCGCAAGCTGCATATTTGTGGCAATAACCCGGACTGTACCGGCTTTAAGGTCGAAAAAGGCCAGTACAAGATTAAAGGGTACGATGGCCCCACACTGGAATGCGACAAGTGTGGCTCGGAAATGCAGCTAAAAAGTGGTCGTTTCGGTAAATACTTCGGTTGCACCAACGAAGACTGCAAAAACACCCGCAAGTTACTGCGCAATGGTGAAGCCGCGCCACCGAAGATGGATCCGATTCCGATGCCGGAATTGAAGTGCCTGAAAGTGGATGATACCTATGTGCTGCGTGATGGCGCTGCAGGGTTGTTTCTGGCGGCGAGTCAATTTCCGAAAAACCGGGAAACCCGACCGCCACTGGTGAAAGAGTTGGTTGCCCATGCTGATGAATTGCCGGAGAAATACGCCTATCTGACCAAAGCCCCGAAAAAGGACGGGGAAGGCCGATCCACGGTTATTCGTTTCAGTCGCAAGACCAAAGAGCAGTATGTCATGACTGAAAATGAGGATGGCAAGGCCTCTGGGTGGAAGGCTTTTTACCAGGGTAAGCGCTGGGTGGTTGAAGAAAAGGCTGGCAAAGCGGCCAAGGCCTGAATCGGGCCCTCAACCCGGCCTTGAGTGGCTGGGTTGCAGGACTTCAAGTAATCCAAAAAAAAACCGGCAGTTGCCGGTTTTTTTATCGCTGTGTTCCACTGAGGGAACATTCAGTTGCTGGGGAAGTCCCGCTGGGTGTGACCCTTATAGAGCTGGCGTGGCCGGCCGATGCGGTAGCTGCCGCTGATCATTTCTTTCCAGTGGGCGATCCAGCCCGGCGTGCGGCCGACGGCGAACAGAACGGTAAACATGTCGTTCGGGATGCCGAGCGCCTTGAAGATAATGCCTGAATAGAAATCGACGTTGGGATACAGCTTTTTCTCGACGAAGTAGGGGTCTTCAAGCGCGATTTTTTCCAGTCGCATGGCGATTTTCAGCAACGGATCGTTGTTGATGCCCAACTCGCCCAGTACTTCATCGCACGTGGCTTTCATCACCTTGGCGCGCGGGTCGTAGTTCTTATAAACGCGGTGGCCAAAGCCCATCAGCCGGAACGGATCGTCCTTGTCCTTGGCGCGCTTGATGAACTCTTCGATATTGGCTTCGTCACCGATTTCTTCCAGCATGTTCAGTACGGCTTCGTTGGCGCCGCCATGAGCGGGGCCCCACAGAGCCGCTATGCCGGCTGCAATGCAAGCAAAGGGGTTGGCGCCCGAAGAGCCCGCCAGCCGAACAGTCGACGTGGACGCGTTCTGTTCGTGGTCGGCATGGAGCGTGAAAATCTTGTCCATGGCACGTGCCAGCACCGGATTAACCGTATATTCCTCGGCCGGGGTGCTGAACATCATGTGCAGGAAGTTGCCACCGTAGGACAGATCGTTCCGCGGGTACATGAAGGGCTGACCCATTGAGTACTTATAGGTCATGGCAGCCAGGGTCGGCATTTTGGAGATCAGACGGTGGGCTGCGACTTCCCGGTGGTGGTCGTTACTGATATCGAGTGAGTCGTGATAAAAGGCTGACAGTGCCCCGACCACGCCTACCATGATCGCCATGGGGTGTGAGTCGCGGCGAAAGCCCTGGAAGAACTCATGCATCTGCTCGTGCACCATGGTGTGGTGCATGATGACGTTTTTAAACTCGCCTTTCTGGTTGTTGTCCGGCAGTTCGCCATACAACAGCAGGTAACACACATCGAGATAGTCGGCATTATTGGCCAACTGATCGATAGGGTAGCCCCGGTGCAATAACACACCTTTTTCACCATCAATAAAGGTGATTTCAGATTCGCAGGACGCGGTTGAGACAAAGCCCGGATCATAGGTAAACAGGCCGTGTGTGGTCAGTGACCGCACGTCTACAACATCCTGACCCAGAGTGCCGGAGTAAATCGGCAGTTCAATCGGGTCGTGTCCTTCGATGACCAACTTGGCTGTCTTGTCAGTCATGAGGCCTCCTCTTAAAAGCAGTGTTAGGCGCCAGGCTATAGGCGCCGGATGGGGTGAATCGTGCCGGGCCTCTATAGCGGGCCCGTGCGGCGTGTCTGAGCAGTAAGGTGTTTAGCTGCAACTACGCCGGATGATACAGTTGTGACTCAGAGTTTAAAATCGCGGCCAACTATAGAGCCTTGGTCGGGATTGTCAATTTGACTTCAGTTTTACGCACCCAAGTCAAAAAACGATGCCTCCCCCTAAAGTCGAAGTGGAATCTTTTTGTCAATAGATACAATAGCGACCGCTAATGAATCCCGGATCAGGCGGGCTGATGAAGGGCGTGTTCATTTGTAATTGTGTTCGACGGTCTCTATAATTCCGCCGCATTTCGGGGTTGGGCTGAATCGTCCAACAACTCCAAACACCCCGGTTCAGGGGTTCGCACCATAAGAAGAGTGTACTGCCGTGAAAGATCACCGACCGAAAAACCTCGATCTGGCGACAATCCGTCAGCCGATCACCGCCATAGCGTCGATTCTGCACCGGATCACCGGCGTCATGCTGTTTGTCGCCGTGGGCTTTCTAGTCTGGGCTTTGAGCCTGAGCCTTGAGTCCCGCCAGGGATTTGACCAGACCGTTGCCGTCATGACTCACCCTCTCGCCAAACTAATCACCTGGGGCATTTTGTCACTGGTGATTTACCACCTGTTTGCCGGAATCAAGCATTTGATCATGGATGCCGGTTTCGCTGAAACAAAAGAAGGGGGGCCGCTGGCAACCAAAATCAGCCTCGTCCTGTCTGTTGTTGTGATCCTATTGATGGGGGTTTGGGTATGGTAAAAAGCGTGACGAATCTAACCCGTAGTGGGCTTTCTGACTGGCTGGTGCAACGCGTTTCAGCCGTATTGCTGGCGCTTTATACACTGTTCATCCTGGGTGTTTTCTTTGCGAATCCGGATTTGGGCTATGATGAGTGGGAACACCTGTTTTCACTGTTCTGGGTCAAGTTATTCACTCTGGCCACCTTGCTGGCTCTGGTCGGGCACATCTGGATCGGAATGTGGACGGTTGCTACCGACTACCTGAAAAACACCTGGGTTCGCTTCTTCTTTCTCTGTGTGATTGCGGTAACCGCCTTTGTGTATCTGGTTACCGGTGTTACCGCTGTTTGGGGTGTATAAAGCATGGCTAACATCAAGACAATGACCTATGACGCCATCGTAATCGGTGGTGGTGGTTCGGGCCTGAGGGCTGCCCTGCAGCTGGCTGAGTCCGGACTTAATACGGCTGTCATCTCCAAAGTGTTTCCGACTCGGTCGCACACGGTATCAGCCCAGGGTGGTATTACCTGTGCAATCGCCAGTGCCGATCCCGATGACGACTGGCGTTGGCACATGTACGACACCGTAAAAGGGTCTGACTATATCGGTGATCAGGATGCCATTGAGTACATGTGCTCTGTCGGCCCTCAGGCAGTATTCGAGCTGGACCACATGGGCCTGCCATTTTCTCGATTTGAAAATGGCCGTATCTACCAGCGTCCCTTTGGTGGTCAATCGAAGAACTTTGGCGAGGGTGGTCAGGCTTCCCGTACCTGTGCCGCTGCTGACCGTACCGGTCATGCGCTGCTGCACACCCTGTATCAGGGTAATTTGAAAGCCGGCACCAGCTTTTTGAACGAGTGGTATGCGGTTGATCTGGTTACCAACGAAAGCAACGCTGTCGTAGGTGTTGTTGCCATTGATATCGAGACCGGCGAAACCGTTCACATCCAATCCAAGGCGACGGTTCTGGCAACCGGTGGTGCCGGGCGGATTTACGCGTCCACTACCAACGCCCTGATCAATACCGGCGACGGTATCGGTATGGCTCTGCGTGCAGGCTTCCCGGTGCAGGACATGGAAATGTGGCAGTTCCACCCGACCGGCATTTATGGTGCGGGTACACTGGTGACCGAAGGTTGCCGGGGTGAAGGCGGTTATCTGATCAATAAAGACGGCGAGCGGTTCATGGAGCGCTACGCACCCAATGCCAAAGACCTGGCCGGTCGCGATGTCGTGGCCCGTTCCATGATTCTGGAGTTGCTGGAAGGTCGCGGGGGCGGTCCGGAAGGGGACCACGTGTTCCTGAAACTGGACCATCTGGGGGAAGAGCTGTTGCAAAGCCGCCTACCCGGTATCGTCGAGCTGTCCAAAACGTTTGCTCACGTGGACCCGGCGAAAGAGCCCATCCCCGTAGTGCCAACCTGTCATTACATGATGGGCGGTATTCCGACCAACATTGGCGGCCAGGCCCTGTCTATTGACGAAGATGGCAAGGATCATGTGATCGACGGGCTTTATGCCTGCGGTGAAGCGGCTTGCGTCTCCGTTCATGGTGCCAACCGTCTCGGTGGTAACTCCTTGCTGGATCTGGTGGTCTTCGGTCGGTCTGCGGGCATGCAGATCGAGAAGACCCTGCGCGAAGGCTTTGAAACCAGTGCCGCAAGTGAGGCCGACATCGAGCGTGCGATGGCACGCCTGGATGCGCTGGATAGCGGCAAGGGAACCGAAAAAGTCGCCGACGTCAAAAAAGATCTGCAAAACTGCATGCAACTGCACTTTGGTGTATTTCGCGAAGGCAAGAGCATGGGTGAAGGCCTGGCCAAACTGGCCGAGATTCGCAAGCGTGTGGAAAATATCGCTCTGGATGACAAGAGCCGGGCTTTCAACACCGCCAGGATCGAGGCACTTGAACTGGCCAATTTGTTGGAAGTAGCCGAAGCCACTGCCGTATCAGCAGAGCAGCGCACTGAAAGCCGCGGAGCCCACGCTCGCGAAGATTTCCAGGTACGCGATGATGAAAACTGGCTGTGCCATTCCATCTTCAAGCCAGGCGAAAAAGTGATCAGCAAGCGGGCGGTGAATTTTACACCGAAGACTGTTGATACCTTCCAGCCTAAAATCCGGACTTACTAGGAGCGTTGTATGAAAGTCAGCCTGTATCGCTACAATCCGGAAACCGACAAGAAACCTTATATGCAGGATTACGACATCGATGTCCCTGCAGACAAGGACCTGATGGTTCTGGATGTTCTGAATCTGGTTAAAGAACAGGACTCCTCGGTATCCTATCGTCGCTCCTGCCGTGAAGGCGTCTGTGGTTCAGACGGCCTGAACATCAATGGCAAGAACGGCCTCGGTTGCATCACACCCCTGTCAGAAGTGAAGGGCGGCCGGGACAAACTGGTGGTGCGTCCATTGCCGGGCCTGCCGGTCATTCGTGATCTGGTGGTCGACATGAGTGTCTTCTACAAGCAGTACGAAAAAATCAAGCCTTTCCTGATCAATGATCAGCCTGCGCCCGGCATAGAGCGGCTGCAAAGCCCGGAAGACCGGGAAAAGCTGGACGGCCTGTACGAATGCATCCTGTGCGCATGCTGCTCAACCTCTTGTCCGTCGTTCTGGTGGAACCCGGAGAAATTTGTCGGACCGGCCGGATTGCTGCAAGCTTATCGGTTTTTGGCCGACAGCCGGGACACTGCGACGGCTGATCGCCTGGCGGAACTGGACGATCCGTTCAGTGTCTTCCGTTGCCGTGGTATCATGAATTGTGTCAGTGTGTGCCCCAAAGGGTTGAATCCAACGCGTGCGATCGGTCATATCCGGTCTATGCTGTTGGCCAACGCGACCTGATCACAGTGTATTAGAACAACCGCTTCACTCTGCGGTTGCACCCCGGTATCGACAGATATCGGGGCGTTTTGCGATCAGCTGGTTGTTTTTCGGGTCGGCCGGGCGCATTTGAGTGATGAAAATTGAGCCGATGTCATTTGGCATCATTATTCTCCGCGGTATTGAACAAACAGGGTTCAAGCAATGCAAAACGGCACCATGGAGGAACTTTGGTCTACATCCCATCTATCGGGCGGTAACCAAGCCTACCTTGATGAAATGTTCGAAGCCTATCTGGCTGACCCCAATTCCGTCACCGAGCAATGGCGCGCGGTGTTCGACAAACTCCCCAACATCAACGATAAAGTCACGACCGACACACCCCACGCCCCGGTTCGTGATCACTTCCTGCTTCTCGGCAAATCCCGCAACGTCGCGGCCAATACCCTGGCACCCAGTATCGTAACCGAGCACGAGCGCAAGCAAGTTCAGGTGCATCAGTTGGCGACCGCTTATCGGTTTCGGGGTCATCAGAAAGCCAAGCTCGACCCGCTCGGAATCGCTGTGCGCGGTGACGTTCCGGATCTTGAGTTGCAATACCACGGGCTTTCAGCCGCAGACGAAGACACCATTTTTCAATGTGGAAACCTCTATATAGGCAAGGCAGAGGCACCGCTGAAAGACATCGTTACGGCGCTGGAGCAAACTTATTGCTCGTCCATTGGCACTGAGTTCACCCATATTGTTGATACTGCTAAGCGTCGCTGGATCGAGCAGCGCATTGAATCGGTTCGATCCAAACCGGACTACTCGCCACAGGCGCGCAAGCACATCCTGGAGCGGCTGACCGCGTCTGAGGGGCTTGAAAAGTTTCTGGGCTCCAAATACCCGGGGACCAAGCGCTTCGGGTTGGAAGGCGGTGAAACACTGGTTCCGCTGATGGATGAACTGATTCAGCGCAGTGGCAGCTACGGCGCCAAGGAAATTGTGATTGGCATGGCCCACCGCGGTCGACTTAACATGCTGGTCAATATCCTTGGTAAGAACCCCTCTGAGCTGTTTCAGGAATTTGAAGGCAAGTCGTTCCTGGATCAGGGCTCCGGTGACGTTAAATATCACCAGGGTTTTTCGTCGAACGTCATGACCGAAGGCGGCGAAGTGCACCTGGCTTTGGCCTTCAACCCATCGCATCTTGAGATCGTTTCTCCGGTGGTTGAAGGGTCGGTTCGTGCCCGCCAGGATCGTCGCAATGACACCTCACGAGATCAGGTCGTTCCGGTAAACATTCATGGCGATGCGTCTTTCGCAGGCCAGGGTGTTGTGATGGAAACCTTCCAGATGTCCCAGACTCGGGCATTCCATACCGGCGGGACCGTTCACGTCATCATCAACAACCAGGTTGGCTTTACTACGTCCAAGCGCGAAGATGCGCGTTCGACCGAATACTGTACTGACATCGCCAAAATGGTTCAGGCGCCCATCTTGCACGTGAATGGTGACGACCCGGAAGCGGTCGTGTTTGCCACTCAGGTTGCCGTAGATTACCGCCAGCAGTTCAAGAAAGACGTGGTAATCGACCTGGTTTGCTATCGCCGTCGTGGTCACAATGAGGCGGATGAGCCGGCCATGACCCAGCCGATGATGTACCAGGCGATTCGCAGCCGTAAAACATCGCTGGCTCTGTACATCGAATCTCTGATCGAGCAGGACGTGATCACTGAGTCGGATGCGAAGGCAATCGCCGATGAATACCGGGATTTGCTTGATAATGGCGAACATGTCGTTAAATCGCTGGTTAAAGAACCGAACAAAACCCTGTTTGTTGACTGGTCGCCTTATTTGAATCAGCCGGTAGTCGATGATTATGATTCAAGCTACCCGCTGAAAGAACTGCAGGATCTGGCCAATCAGATGAACACGCTGCCGGAGGGTTTTCCACTGCAGCGTCAGGTCAACAAGATACTTGAAGACCGGGCCAAAATGGCCAAGGGTGCACTGCCCATCAACTGGGGCATGGCCGAGATGCTGGCCTACGCTACGCTGATCAAGGACGGACATCCGGTACGGATGACCGGCCAGGATTCCGGTCGCGGTACCTTTGTGCACCGTCATGCCGTCTTGCACAACCAGAAAGATGGCAGTACCTATACACCGTTGGCCCATCTGTCGGATGATCAACCGAGTTTTGAAGTCTTTGACTCTTTCCTGTCTGAAGAGGCAGTCGTTGCCTTTGAATACGGTTATTCAACGACGACGCCCAACTCCCTGGTTATCTGGGAAGCCCAGTTTGGCGATTTCGCCAACGGTGCCCAGGTAGTAATAGACCAGTTTATTACGTCTGGTGAGCACAAGTGGGGAAGGCTCTGTGGCCTGGTCATGCTGTTGCCGCACGGGTATGAAGGGCAGGGGCCCGAGCATTCTTCGGCCCGTCTGGAGCGCTTTTTGCAAATGTGCGCCGAACAGAATATCCAGGTCTGCATGCCGACGACACCGGCACAGGTGTTTCACATGCTGCGTCGTCAGGCACGACGAAACCTGCGCAAGCCGTTGGTTGTCATGTCGCCAAAGAGCTTGCTGCGCCATAAAGACGCCGTATCCAGCCTGGAAGAACTGTCAAATGGCAGTTTCCAGACAGTGATACCGGAAGTCGACAGCAACATTGATCCGAAGAAGGTTACCCGGGTCGTGCTTTGCTCCGGCAAGGTGTATTACGACCTGACGGAAAAGCGTGCCAAGGAATCAGCCACCAATGTCGCTATTGTCCGGATCGAACAGTTATACCCGTTCCCGGAAGACCGGCTGTATGAAACCCTGCTGGCTTATCCAAAGCTTAAAGAGGTGATCTGGAGTCAGGAGGAGCCGATGAATCAGGGCGCCTGGTACTCCAGTCAACACCACATGCGCAAGGCATTGCAACGGGTTAATCCCAAGCTGCATCTGAGCTATGCCGGACGTGAAGCATCAGCGTCTCCGGCGGCCGGGTACATGGCACTGCACCTTGAGCAACTTGAAAAATTCCTTAATGAAGCAATTTTGCTTGATCAATGATCGACGGCTAACCGACTAAGGACCCAATACATGGCTACAGAAATTAAAGCTCCCCAGTTTCCAGAGTCCGTCGCTGACGGTACCGTTGCTACCTGGCACAAACAGCCAGGCGAGGCTGTATCGCGTGATGAGCTGATCGTCGACATTGAAACGGACAAAGTCGTACTGGAAGTGGTCGCACCGGCAGACGGCGCAATCAAGGAAATCACCAAGAATGAAGGCGACACGGTCGAAAGCCAGGAAGTGATTGGCTATTTCGAAGCGGGTGCCGGTGGCGGTGATGCAGATTCTGGCAAGAAAGACAGTGGTGATGCGAAAAAAGACGATGCTGGCAACAAAGATAGCGCCAAAGCGTCTTCCAAAAAAGACGACGCCTCGGCGTCATCCGAGTCCGGTAAAGGCGATCCCGATGCCGCTATGAGCCCGGCAGCCCGTCGCCTGGCTGACGACCATAACCTGACTGCTCAGGATATTACAGGTACTGGTAAGGGTGGACGCATTACCAAGGAAGACGTCACTAACGCGGTGGAAAGCAGTGCCAAGTCGAGCCCGGCTGAAGCACCCTCCAATAGCATGCCTGGCATGATGCCACAAAGCCAAAGCACGTCTTCTGCCGGCATCGCCACTCAGCCTGGTGAGCGTTCTGAAAAGCGGGTGCCGATGACCCGGTTGCGCAAGCGGGTTGCCGAGCGTCTGCTCGAAGCCAAAAACAGCACGGCGATGCTGACGACGTTCAACGAAGTCAACATGAAACCGATCATGGATCTGCGTTCCAAATACAAAGAAGAATTCCAGAATGCTCACAACGGCACTCGCCTGGGCTTCATGTCGTTCTTCATCAAGGCCGCGACCGAAGCGCTGCGTCGCTTCCCGGATGTCAACGCCTCCATCGATGGCGATGACATCGTGTACCACGGTTACTACGACATTGGTGTTGCCGTTTCCAGTGACCGTGGCCTGGTTGTACCGGTATTGCGTGATACTGAACAGATGAGCCTGGCGACCATTGAAAGCACCATCCGGGAATTTGGAGCGAAGGCGCAATCGGGCAAGCTGGGTCTGGAAGACATGCAGGGTGGTACCTTTACCATCACCAACGGTGGTGTGTTCGGATCCTTGTTGTCGACGCCGATCCTGAATCCGCCACAAACCGCTATTCTGGGTATGCATAAAATCCAGGAACGTCCGATGGCAGTGAATGGTGAGGTGAAGATTCTGCCGATGATGTATCTGGCGTTATCCTACGACCACCGACTGATTGATGGTAAAGAAGCGGTTCAATACCTGGTTGCCATTAAAGACATGCTGGAAGATCCGGCGCGTATTCTGCTCGAGCTGTAACTACAGCGATCGCTCTTTGAACAGACGCGTATCGAGACACGATTAGGAAGGGCAGCCGCGATGCTGCTGCCATCACTAACAGTTAATAGAAGGGTCAGAAAATATGGCACAACAATTTGATGTAGTGGTTATCGGCTCAGGTCCGGGTGGCTATGTAGCCGCCATCAAGGCGGCACAACTGGGTTTGAAAGCGGCCATTGTCGAAAAATGGCTGACCAAAGATGAAAAACCGTCCTACGGCGGAACGTGCCTGAACGTTGGTTGCATTCCTTCAAAGGCATTGCTTGAATCCTCAGAAAAATTTCACGAAGCTCAGCACGACTTTTCTTTGCATGGCTTCAGTCTGAAAGAACTGAAAGTTGACGTTAAAACCATGCTAAAGCGCAAGGAAGACATCGTTGGCAAGCTCACCGGTGGTGTCGCCGGTTTGTTAAAAGGTAACGGCGTAACGACCTTTGAAGGCAAGGGCATGCTCAAGGCCAACAAGGTCGTTGAAGTAACTCTGCACGATGGCAAGGTCGAAACACTTGAAGCCAAGAACGTCATTCTGGCGACGGGTTCCATTCCTATCGAGATCCCGCCCACACCTACCAATGGCGACACCATTGTCGATTCTGAAGGTGCGCTGGAATTCTCGGCCGTACCGAAGAAACTCGGCGTTATTGGTGCCGGCGTCATTGGTTTGGAACTTGGGTCGGTGTGGAAACGTCTGGGTTCGGAAGTGGTCGTATTGGAAGCGATGGATACGTTCCTGCCCGCTGCTGACCAGGCCATCGCCAAAGATGCCTTTAAGTTCTTTACCAAGAAAGCAGGTCTCGATGTTCGCCTTGGTGCGCGCGTAACCGGCTCTGATGTGAAGAAGAACAAGGTTGAAGTGACCTTTGAAGACAGCGAAGGCGAGAAAAAAGAAACCTTCGACAAGTTGATTGTTGCAGTGGGTCGTCGCCCCTATACAGAAGGCTGCCTCGACAAGGGCTGTGGCGTTTCTCTGGATGAGCGCGGGTTTGTTCAGGTTGACGATCAGTGCCGGTCAACGGTGCCAGGTGTTTACGCCATTGGTGACGTGGTACGCGGCCCAATGCTGGCTCATAAAGGCTCTGAAGAAGGTCTGATGGTAGCGGAAATAATCGCCGGGCATAACGCTCAGATGAACTACGACACCATTCCAAACGTCATTTATACCCACCCTGAAATTGCCTGGGTTGGCAAAACCGAAGAGCAACTTAAATCGGAAGGAGTCGACTATAAAGTGGGTTCTTTCTCCATGGCCGCTATTGGTCGTGCCATGGCACAAAATGCTACCGACGGACAGGTCAAGATCATCGCCGATGCTAAAACCGACCGTATTCTGGGTATGCATATATTCGCATCGGGCGCGTCAGAGATGATCGCTCAGGGCGTTATCGCGATGGAGTTTGCCTCCAGCGCAGAAGATTTGCAGCTGACCTGTTTCGCTCACCCGACTAATTCGGAAGCGGTTCACGAAGCAGCATTGGCTGTAGATAATATGGCAATTCACAAGGTCAATCGCAAAAAGCGTTGATTATAGAAAGTTACCGGGAGATTGCTCCCGGTTTCTTTATTCGCTAATCAGAGTGCCTTGCGGGTGAAACCCACTAGAACAAAAAATTCTCCCAAACACTCGAGTTCACAGAACGGAAAGAACGATGAACCTACACGAGTATCAATCGAAGCAGCTGTTCAAAGAGTACGGTCTGCCAGTATCCGATGGCTTTGCCTGTGATACGCCTGAAGAAGCGGTAGCAGCCGCTAAAAAGATCGGGGGTAGCATGTGGGTGGTCAAGGCTCAGGTGCACGCGGGTGGCCGGGGCAAGGCTGGTGGTGTAAAGCTGGTCAAAACCGACGAAGAGATTCGCGCCTTCGCTGAAAAGTGGTTGGGTCAGAATCTGGTGACCTTCCAGACCGATGAAAAGGGTCAGCCAGTCAGCAAGATTCTGGTTGAAACCTGCACCGATATTGCCAATGAGTTGTACCTCAGTGCCGTTGTTGACCGCGGCAGCCGTCGTGTCGTGTTTATGGCATCGACCGAAGGTGGCGTCGACATCGAGACCGTCGCTGAAGAAACGCCCGAGAAAATTCTGCGCGTTGTGGTCGACCCACTGGTTGGCGCTCAGCCATTCCAGGCGCGCGATGTGGCATTTCAGCTCGGTCTTAAAGGCGAGCAGGTCAAGCAGTTCACCAAGATCTTTCTGGGTCTGGCCAAATTGTTTGTCGACAAAGACCTGGCACTGATTGAAGTGAACCCGCTGGTCATAACCGACGAAGGCAATTTGCACTGCCTGGACGCTAAAATTGGCGTCGACAGCAATGCACTGTTCCGTCAGAAACAAATCTCTGACATGCGCGACCCTTCACAGGAAGACGAGCGCGAAGCGCAAGCGGCCGCCTGGGAGCTTAACTACGTAGCTCTGGACGGTAACATTGGCTGCATGGTCAATGGCGCCGGTCTGGCGATGGGCACCATGGACATCGTCAAATTGAGCGGTGGTCAGCCAGCCAACTTCCTGGATGTGGGCGGCGGTGCAACCAAAGAGCGTGTTGCTGAAGCGTTTAAAATCATCTTGTCCGATACCTCGGTCAAAGCGGTTTTCGTCAACATCTTTGGTGGCATTGTTCGCTGCGACATGATTGCCGAAGGCATCATTGGCGCGGTCGAAGAAGTGGGCGTTAAAGTTCCCGTCGTTGTTCGTCTTGAAGGCAACAATGCAGAATTGGGTACCAAAAAACTGGCCGACAGTGGCCTGAACATCATTGCAGCCACTTCGCTGACTGACGCTGCTGAGAAAGTGGTTCAAGCAGCTGGAGGTGCAGCATGAGCGTATTGATCGATAAGAACACCAAGGTTATCTGCCAGGGTTTTACCGGTTCTCAGGGTACTTTTCACAGTGAACAGGCCATCGAGTACGGTACGCAGATGGTCGGCGGCGTTTCTCCGGGTAAAGGCGGTACTACGCATCTGGGTCTGCCAGTCTTCAACACCGCCCGTGAAGCGGTTGAAGCAACTGGCGCAACGGCTTCTGTGATCTACGTTCCGGCTCCGTTTTGCTTGGATGCCATTATTGAAGCCGTCGACAGTGGTGTTGAGCTGGTCGTGTGCATCACCGAAGGCATTCCGACGCTGGACATGCTGGTTGCCAAGGAATACGTCGACCGCAAGGGCGTGCGTATGATTGGCCCGAATTGCCCGGGTGTGATTACACCGGGAGAATGCAAAATCGGCATCATGCCAGGCCATATTCACCAGCCTGGTAAAGTCGGTATCGTGTCGCGTTCAGGTACCCTGACCTATGAAGCGGTCAAGCAGACAACTGACCATGGGTTTGGCCAGTCTACCTGTGTGGGTATCGGTGGCGATCCTATTCCGGGTTCCAACTTTATCGACATTCTGGAAATGTTCGAGAAAGATCCGGCGACTGAAGCTATCGTGATGATTGGTGAGATTGGTGGTACAGCTGAGGAAGAAGCCGCAGCTTACATCAAGGCCAATGTGTCCAAGCCGGTTGTTTCTTACATCGCGGGTGTAACGGCACCTGCCGGCAAGCGCATGGGTCACGCTGGCGCGATCATCGCCGGTGGTAAAGGCACTGCCGATGAGAAGTTTGCTGCTTTGGAAGACGCCGGTGTTAAAACCGTTCGTTCTCTGGCGCAAATCGGTGATGCTTTGAAAGAAGTCACTGGCTGGTAAGTCTGATCATCGCTGGTAGCAGCGATTTTCTCAAAAGGCAGCTGAGGCTGCCTTTTTTATTGGGTGAGAATAAGTCGGCAGTCAGGTCGGGGGCGTTAGGCTAAACTGTGTTTGACGTTACGGACACGACCATTAAGGGCAGAAAGGGCATGTTACATTTATTGGATTGGTTGTCGTTGCTGGTGTTTTTCACCAGTTGGGTGGTTTATACCCGTTACGCATCCCGCGAAGCCAAGCGCAGGCACAGCTTGTCGTCGATTATGCATCACTTCAGAGTGGATTGGATGCATCGGCTATTACGACGTGAAAACCGGGTGGCCGATATGTCGGCGGTGGGGAACCTGGAACGTAACTCGGCTTTTTTCGCGTCCAGCTGCCTGTTTGTGGTGGCGGGTCTCATTACCGTATTGGCGGCGTCTGAGCAGGTTGTCCGCTTGCTCAATGACATCTCTTTTGTACAACCCGGTACCAAAGCACTCTGGGAGGCAAAGGTTGGCGTTTTGGTTGCGATATATGTCTACGCCTTCCTCAGTTTCACCTGGAGCATGCGTCAGTTTGGTTTTCTGTCGGTCATGATTGGTTCGGCGCCCACTCCAAGTGAAACCATTGCCGATTCCGTCAAGAAAGATTTTTCCGTTCATACCGCCAAAGTAATGGATCTGGCGGGGAAGCAGTTCAATCTGGGTTTGCGGGCGGTGTATTTTAGCCTGGCGGTTATCGGCTGGTTTCTCGGGCCTTTGTGGTTTGTGGTTCTGACCAGCGTCATTATTGGCGTGCTCTACCGCAGGGAGTTTCGCAGTACTACGCTGAAGGAGCTGGTCAGGGCCAGAGGGCTGGATCCCAACCAGGACATTGCGTTGAGCAAACGTGCTGATGACTAAATGAGTGGCCGGTCCTGCAGTGCAGGGCCGGGTATTGTCAGCTTTATGAGGTTGGCGCGGTTTCGGCAGGCAAAGAGCGCTGATCCTGAATAGCCTCACGCAAGGGGATTCGCATCAGCAGGATTCCACCGGCAATAAAGTAGAGCATGATGATCAGCAAGGCTTGTTGTCGGCCAACGGCATCTGAAATCGGGCCGAACGTCATGCCGATGATGATGGCAAACCGGCCAAATGTACCCCATAGCCCAAACAGCAATGCCGAATCCCGTGGGCTAGCCAGGAGCCCAACCACGGCGCGACTGGCGCTTTGCGTGGCACCCATAGCACTGCCGGCGATAAAGGCGATCGCAACAAAGAGGGTCGACTGCGTCAGGCCTGTCATTGCGACCAGAGCATCGAGGTAGTAGATGCCCAGCAGTCCGGTCAGCCACCAGCCGAGAGTCAGAACCAAGGTGTTCTTGGAGCCCAGAGAATCTTCAATAAAGCCAAAGCCGATGGCCCCGATCATTGAGGCTATTTGTAAAGTTGCGCCAATGATCAACAATTCAGTGCCCCGAATGCCAATCTCTTCCTGAGCGTAAATGCCAAAGAATTTGACGACAACCGAGACACCAGCCATGTAGACCATAAAGGCGATGAAAAACCGAAACAAAACCGGGTAGTCGGCAATGATACTGCGCATTGCCAATAGCCGTGCACCGGCTGCTTTGATTAATACTGACATGCGGGCATGTTCAAACTCAGGCTGAGGTACCGCTCGTTCTTTGACGAACAAAAAGGTGGGTAGGGCGCCCAGGCCATAGAACAAGGCCACCACGACCATGGCCAGTTGGTTCTGGTCTATGTAAGCCCCCAGATTTGAATCGGCGCTTTCAGTGACCACAACAATGATGATCAGCAAGCTCAGCAGGCCACCGATGTATCCGATGCCCCAGCCAATGCCGGAGATGCGACCCATGTTGTCTTTGCTGGCAAGCTCGGTCAGAAAACTGGCGATGAAGCTTTCCGACAGCATCCAGGCAGTGTTGCTGCAAATGAGAAACGCCATGCCCAGCCAGACGGAACCGGGTTCCACGAAATACAACCCACCGGTAGCCAATACCGAGACCCAGGTGCACCAAGCCAGATACCGTTTTTTGCGACCGCTGTAATCACAGATCACACCTACCAATGGTGCCAGGATGATGGCAATACCTGTTGAAATGGCCACGCTGGCTGCCCAAAAAGTGTTTTTCAGGTGGTCAAGCTCGGGTGGAACAATGTAGGAAATGAAAAAAGCACTGTAGATAAAGCTGACGACGACCGTGGTGTAACTGCTGTTGGCGAAGTCATACATGGCCCATCCAAAGATTTCGCGTTTGCGAACGGGCGCGAGGGGTGTAGGTGTCGACATCCTGGGGGTGCTTCCTTGTTTTGTAGACGAGCTCTGGGGCTTGGCTATGCCGGTAAGGTTATACAGCACAACAAACCGCCCGATTTTCACGCTCAGTGTGCACCAGAGCAGGCAGTGAAGAAAGTCCGGGCTGGTAAATGATAGCGCCAGCGCTTGAAATGCAACACAAGGCCCATAGATAGAGGGGACTATAGGCTAAGTCTTTGATTTGAGGTGAATTCCATGTCTGAAACCCAACAAGAAACGCTCAGTTTTCAGACAGAAGTCAAGCAACTTCTGCATTTGATGATCCACTCCTTGTATTCCAACAAGGAGATTTTCCTGCGCGAGCTGATCTCCAATGCGTCAGACGCGTGTGACAAATTGAGATTTCAGGCTCTGAAGGACGATTCCTTATTGGGCGATGACGGTGATCTGTCCATTCGCGTCGAGTATGACAAAGAGGCCGGTACGGTCACGCTGACCGACAACGGCGTTGGTATGACGCGCGACGATGTCATCGCCAACCTGGGCACCATTGCCAAGTCCGGTACTGCCGATTTTCTGAAAAACCTGACGGGCGATGAACGCAAAGACAGCCAGATGATCGGGCAGTTCGGGGTAGGGTTCTACTCATCGTTCATCGTTGCCAACGCGGTCGATGTCTATTCCCGTCGTGCTGGCACACCGGAAGATGCCGGCGTGCACTGGCACAGTGAAGGCGAGGGTGACTTCTCCCTGTCTGAGGTGACCTTGGCGCAACGCGGTACGCGCATTGTGCTGCATCTCAAACCTGAAGAAACGGAGTTTGCCGACGGCTGGCGCTTGCGTAACCTGATCCGGAAATACTCGGACCACATTGCTATTCCGGTGCAGATGCTGAAAGAAAGCTACGACGATCCGGAAGCGGAAAAAGCAGAGGACTCGGCTGTCGAATGGGAAACCGTCAACAGTGCCAAGGCCCTGTGGACGCGTCCGCGCAGTGAAATCTCTGACGATGAATACAAAGAGTTGTACCGTCACATCTCGCATGATTTTGGCGATCCACTGACCTGGAGTCACAACAAGGTTGAAGGCAAGCTGGATTACACCAGTTTGCTATACATTCCCAAGAAAGCTCCCTACGACATCTGGAATCGCGAACGCATTCGCGGCCTGAAACTCTATGTTCAACGCGTCTTCATCATGGACGACGTAGAGCAGTTCCTGCCAATGTATCTGCGCTTTGCGAAGGGGATCGTCGACTCCAACGATTTGCCCCTGAACGTCAGTCGCGAGATCCTGCAGAGTGACGACGCGATCGACACCATGCGTACAGCCCTGACCAAGCGAGTTCTGGACATGCTGTCCAAGCTTGCCAAGAAAGACCCGGAGGGGTATCAGGCTTTCTGGGATGAATTTGGTCAGGTGCTCAAAGAAGGGCCGGCAGAAGATGCCAGTAATAATGACAAGATTGCCAAGTTGCTGCGTTTTGCCACCTCGCATACCGGTGACGCTGCCCAGACACAATCGCTGGATGACTACGTTGGCCGCATGAAGGAAGGTCAGGATAAAATTTACTACGTAGCCGCAGACAGCCACCAGACTGCGAAAAACAGCCCACACCTCGAAGTCTTTCGTAAGAAAGGCATTGAAGTGCTGTTGATGAGCGACCGCATTGACGAGTGGCTAATGGGTTATCTGCGCGAGTTTGACGGTAAGTCTCTGGTCGATGTCGCCCGTGGTGGACTGGATTTAAGTGGCGTTGAAACCGAAGCAGAGAAAGAGGCACAGCAAAAGGCCAACGACGATCACAAGCCGTTACTGGAGCGTCTTAAAACGCTGCTTGAAAGCGATGTTGAAGACGTCCGTATGACTCACCGCCTTGTGGAATCACCTGCCTGTATTGTGGTGGGTGACAACGACATGGGGGCTCAGATGCGTCGCATTATGGAAGCCGCCGGTCAGGCCGTGCCCGAGACCAAGCCCATCTTTGAACTGAACCCGGAGCATCCGCTGGTGCAACGGCTTGAGCAGGAAGTCAGTGAAGATCGTTTTGCGGATCTGGCGAATATTCTGCTTGAGCAGGCCCGCCTGGCAGAAGGGTCACACCCTAAAGATGCCGCAGGTTTTGTGGGCCGGTTGAATAAGCTGTTGCTGGACCTCTCTCGCTAAGCGACGCTTCAACGGCCGATATGGGGTGACAGAAGGTGATTCTGGAACTCCTTAAAGGCAACGGTCCACCGTGTGGGCCGTTGCCTGATGCCTGCACGGTCAGAATTCAGTACAATGCCACCACTTTCCCAATTCTGGAGTACTAACATGACCTTCAAGACCTGGCTCGCAGTCTGTGCCGTATTAGTTCCACTGGGCGCTCAAGCCGGTGGTTCGCTGGACATCGCCTTGTCCAATACGTCGGTCAGATTGGAGCATGAGGCTGTTCGGGTCGGGTCGGGTGCGCACATCACGACAGGTCTGGCCTACAGTGAAGACAATCAGGCCTATGCCTTTAGCGCCGGTTTCAATGCCGTTGATGCAACCATGGCAAACCGCGAGCTGATTGGCGGGATTGGGTTCAAGGGGTTCCTGTTTGATGCCGGCGAGCCTGGGTTTGCCCTGGGTGTGGGTGGCTTTCTGCGTTGGCAGCCAGATTTCATGAACGGCCTGGGCACAGAAGCTCAGTTGTATTACGCGCCCGACATTCTCAGTTTTGGGGATGTAGTTGCCTTTCAGGAGGTGATCGCCCGTGTGACCTATAAGGTATTGCCACAGGCGCGAGTCTTTGTCGGCTGGCACGACATTGCCGGGTATTATCGTGATACGACAGGAGGCCCCAGCCGAATCGATAATACCTTTAATGTCGGTTTCAGGATGAATTACTGAGCCATGAATCGACGCGGTTTGACGAATGCTTTGTTGTACCAGGCCAGGCTGATGCTGGCCTTGGCAGAGCAGAGCAGTTTGACTGCTGAACGCCAGGCGTGTGAATCATCTTTTGAGGTGTTGGTCTATCGGGCCTGGATGGCAGCCCTTTGTGAAGCGGCTGAACCTTACGGGCTGACATTGGCACCGGAAAAACCCCTGAATGAGTTGTTGAGTATTTGGCAGGGCGACCGGCCCGATGCCTGGGAGTTCAAGGCGGTGCAAGCCGGCCTGGGGCAGCCCGGTCACTGGATGCAGCAGCTTCAACGGGCGCAGACCCATTGGTCGTCGGGTTTGGTACCGGAAGGCGTCAAAAAAGCCGACCCAAACCGTATAACACTGGTCTCTGACGATAACCAAGAACCAACAAATCATTACCCCAGGTTCCTGAATGAGCTGCAACAATGGGTTGACGACGTGAGAGCACAAAGCGACCACAGTTGACGAATTGGCAGTAGTGATACCCGAGCCACAGTGGCAATGACCGGGGGATGTGCACAGTGACGACACTAAGGGTTTTATGTATTGGGAAATAATTGAACTGGCGAATGGCGAAGTGGCACTGCGCCGCGCCGATTCCAACGACGATCCGCTACTGGTTATCCGGTTTTCGGATGAAGCCAAGGAGCGCTTGAAAGAGCAGCGTCTGGACGTTGCCCGGGCCATGATTTCAGCGGGCGTGCAAGTTGCGACAGAAATTGAATCGGGTGATGATATTGATGAGCTGGACGATGACGAGGTGATGGTTCACTGAATCTGCCAGCGCGCATAAAACACTTCCGTATCAGCCAAAGCCCATTGTTTACCCCACAACCTCGTCCACCTTGTCTGGACTATTGATACCCTCTGTACCAGCGTTTAACCGATTCAACGTAGGCTTGGGTTTCAGGGTAAGGTGGAATGCCCTGATATCGAGCTACCGCGGTTTCTCCTGCGTTATAGGCAGCCAGAGCCAGATCCAGATCGCGATAACGCTGTAACAAATACTTCAGGTGCGCACTGCCAGCATGGATATTTTCTCTCGGATCCGTGATGTTTCTAACCCGATACTGTGCCGCGGTCGCGGGCATCAGTTGCATGAGCCCCATCGCGCCCTTATGCGATCGTGCATTGACCTGAAAGTTTGATTCCTGGCGTATTACGGCACGAATAAGGTTTGCATCCAGCTGGTATTGGCTTGCGGCTGTATCGATATGTTGTTCGATTTCAGCGCGACCGCGCAGACCCTGCGGGTCTCTTAGGCGCTGGCCCGCATTGCGTGCATTCAGACCACTGTGTTCAAGCACGTAACCTGGAAGAGAGACGGGGCGATTGGTGACCACGCGTTCGCCTGTCGGGGTCAGGTAGATATAGAGATTGGCGGCATTACTGGTTGCCGGCCACGCTGCGAGAAAACAGACAATGACGGCCAGTTGCCTGATGCCCGAATAAGCCATTGAAAGGGGGACGCCCGGTCTTACCCGGGTACTCGTGATGTTTGTACGCAAGGGTTACTGCTCCCGCGTTATTCGTTGTCGAAGTAAAAAGCGTCGTGACCGACCAGTGTTGTCAAAACCTTAAGACGAGCAACATCGTCCTGATTACCAAGGTCCGATGCGCTGATCTGTTTTTGCTCGCATATCCAACGCAAACCATCCGCCGGAAGGCCGCTGTCGATCGCTTCACCATCTACAAAGAGGATACCTGGCTGGTAAGCCAGCCGCACGGCGCTATTGCGAATCAGAGGTTGCCTTTGTAATTGCCGGGCAATATCGGCGTTGCTCAACGTGGGTTCCTCAAGCGGGGCGTCGCCGTACTTGGGTTGAGTCATATAGCGGCCAAACCATCTGGCCATGGCGTCGCGGTCTTCTGTGAGTGTTTGCAACATTTGTTGAATGCGGTCGATGTCGGCGTCTGTAATCAGATGACTGTCTGTGCGGGCTTTGAGATCAGCGTCCTGATAACGATCAAAATCCGTGCAACTGTCTGCTGCAAACTGCGCAAATTCGACCAGTGTTTCGGCCTGACTGGGAGCTCGGAAACCGATCGAATAGGTGATGCAGTCTTTGCTGAGCGCTGAGCCCCAGTGGGCTATTCCTGGGGGGACATACAGCATATCTCCGGGCTTTAGTACCCAGCGCTCTTGCTCGTCAAAATGAGCCAGAATGCTCAGATCAGTGTCGTCACGACGGTCGTCGGCGTCGGTACAGGACTGGCCTATTCGCCATTCGCGTTCACCGTCAACCTGAATCAGAAACACATCGTAATGATCGAAGTGTGGCCCGACGCCACCTCCCGGAACAGCGTAGGAGATCATGATGTCGTCCATACGCCAGGCAGGAATAAAGTCAAACGCATCAAAAAGAGCGGCTATGTCAGGGACCCAGTGATCCACCGCCTGAACCAGCAGTGTCCAGTCCTTTTCAGGCAGGCGGGTGAAATCTTCTTCAAAAAAGGGGCCATGACGCAATGTCCAGTCGTTCGCTGTTACCAGGCGTGATTCCACATCTGGCTCGGTTGCAAGGCCTGCCAATTCATCACCGCTGATCTTATACAGACCGTCCGGGAACGCCTGGCGGACGAGGTAGGGAGTCTTTTGCCAGTACTGGCTCAGAAATTCCTGGCCACTGAGGCCGCCGAGCATATCCATGAGGGTCACCTGAGTCGGGTTATATAGAGCAGCGATAACTGCTCAGTTTTGCAGTAAAGCGGAGATTGTACAAGGAGGGGAAGGTCAGGCACCCGGGAACCGAGCGGCCTGACCTTCGTTCATCAGTATGAATCGATCGCGCGGGCTTGTGCAGGGGCGTTGCCGAGGTAAGTGGCTGGGGTTAGGGACAACAACCCTTTCTTGGCATCATCCGGCAAGTCGAGCTGATTAACAAAGTCCTGCATCATGGGCTCGGTGATGGCTTTGCCACGGGTAAACGCCTTCAGTTTCTCATAGGGTTCTTCAATCCCGTAGCGGCGCATCACCGTTTGAATGGCTTCGGCCATGACCTCCCACGCCTGATTCAGGTCCTGGTTAAGACGCTCCGGATTGGCTTCCAGCTTGCTAATGCCTTTCTGGGTGGCCTGATAGGCAATCAGGCTATGCGCTAGACCAACACCCATAGAGCGCAAGACGGTGGAATCCGTCAGGTCGCGCTGCCAGCGGGAGATAGGCAACTTGGCGGCCAGGTGCGCCAGGATGGCATTGGCCAGGCCGAGATTACCTTCGGAATTTTCGAAGTCGATCGGATTGACCTTGTGCGGCATGGTCGAACTGCCCACTTCACCAGCGATGGTGCGTTGTTTGAAATACCCGAGCGATATGTAACCCCAGATATCCCGGTCAAAATCGATCAGGATGGTGTTGTACCGTGCGACGGCATCGAACAGTTCAGCCATGTAATCATGGGGTTCGATTTGCGTCGTGTACGGGTTGGGCGTAAGCCCCAAAGCGTGGATGAACGTCTCGGCGTTGGCGGCCCAGTCAATGGCGGGGTAAGCAGACATATGGGCGTTGTAGTTGCCTACTGCGCCATTCATCTTGCCCAGATACTCCACTGACTCAACCTGACGGATTTGACGGCTCAGGCGGTGCGCCACATTGGCCATTTCTTTGCCCAGGGTGGTCGGCGATGCAGTCTGACCGTGGGTTCGACTGAGCATGGGCTGGTCAGCGTGGGTTTTGGCCAGTGCTGCAATCTCATCCCGAATGGTTCGCATGTGGGGCAGCAGGACTGTGCTAACCCCCGTTTTCAACATCAACGCATGGGACAGGTTGTTGATGTCTTCGGAGGTGCAGGCGAAATGCACAAACTCCGTGACTTGGCTGAGCTCTTCGAGTTCGCTCAGCCGGGTCTTCAGAAAGTACTCGATGGCTTTTACGTCGTGATTGGTTGTGCGCTCGATGGCTTTGATAGCCTCGGCATCCTGCAGTGAAAACTGCTCGATGATGGCATCCAGGAAGGCATTGGCCTGAGCTGAAAAAGGTGCCAGTTCGGGTATGTCTGAATGGCTGGCCAGTTGTTGCAGCCAACGCACTTCAACGGTGACCCGGGCTTTGATCAGGCCGTATTCGCTGAAAACAGTGCGAAACGCTTCGGTTTTAGTGCCATATCGGCCATCGATAGGGGAGATCGCGGTGAGCGCGTTTAATTCCATGGTGCCTGGTTCCCGTCGGTACGTTCGTGAAGGCGGGCGATTATACCGGTCTGACGCCAGTCAGGCCAATGCTGATGCAGTCCTTTGCCCCGGATTGCCTGGCTTGGAGAGCGTACAGCGGTCACCTGGCTTACCAGGGCCCGGCACTGGCGGGTTACAGGCCTTTCAACAGGTGTTCTGCCGTATCGTGCAGTTTTGAACGTTTGACCACTATGTGCCAGCGTCGCCCGCCCTGTTGGTGCCAGAGATGCGCACTGCGAATGCCAAATAACAATACGGTACGGACCTGTTCAGCGATGTTGGGGTTCTGCAGATAGGAGGGATTCCCCATGACGCGTATGCGAAAATCAAGTTTGCTGACGCTTTGCTGATAGCTATTCGCGACGGCTGCAATGACCGATTCATGCAGCGGATCATCGAAGTAGCGGCACTGCTCTACGGCGCGCGTCAGATGTTGGCTGAGCGTCTCCATCAGATCGTCGCGCGCCATCAGCTTTCTCTGGGCGTGCAACAAGCCCATGGCGTAGCGCAATACATCCGGCGACATGCCTTTGCCGCGCTTGGCCAGGACTTCTTTCAGTCCCACAAGCCCGCTCTGAACGCCGCTGGCACCACCATAAATCTCTTCGACTGAATTTGGATTCAGGTTGAGAATGGTTCGGATGCACTGTTCGAGGCGGGGGCGTTCAAGGCTACCCTGGCGGGCCAGTTGCTCGACCATCAACGCAGACTGAAAGACCCCGGCTAATGCCAGAACCTGATTGTTAAAGTGATTCATTAACTTCCTTAATGCCTTTTAATTCAATGAGTTAACTAGCATTGTTAATGTTCTATATAAAGCCGGGAGGTGAGGAAAACCGATGGCCTTAACGGTCGGGTGTGTGCTACCAGGTGCGTTCAATGACGCCCCCACCAAGGCAGATATCACCGTTATAAAAGACGGCGGACTGGCCCGGGGTAATGGCCCGCTGAGGTTGTTCAAACTGTACCTGGTAGCCGGCCTCTGTCGCCGTGATCTGACAGGCCTGGTCCGGCTGGCGATAACGGTGCTTGCACATTAACGAGGCGGGAAGCTCAGGGGCTTCACCAGCAACCCAGTAGACTGACGACAGCGCCAATGCCTGGGTGTACAGCGCCGGGTTGTTGGTGCCTTGTACCACGGTGAGCACATTACGCTCCAGGTCCTTGGCAGCGACAAACCAGGGCGCTTCAGGGTGGTTTCGTGTACCACCAATGCCGAGCCCCTGACGCTGGCCTATGGTGTAGTACATCAACCCCTGATGTTCACCGATCACCTCACCGGTGTCGGCTTCAATCGTGCCTGGTCGAGCAGGCAGGTATTGTTTGAGAAAATCGCTGAACCGACGTTCACCGATAAAGCAAATCCCCGTGCTGTCCTTCTTGCGGGCCGTGGCCAGTTGGTATTTTTCGGCGATGCGCCTAACCTCCGGCTTTTCAAGTTCGCCGACCGGGAACAGGGTCTTGGCGAACTCTTTGTGGCCAACGGCGTGCAGGAAGTACGATTGATCTTTATTGCTATCCAGCCCGCGCAACAATTGAGTTCCCTGCTCGGTCGAGCGGGTACGGGTATAGTGTCCCGTGGCGATTTTGTCGGCCCCCAGAGTCAGTGCATAGTCCAGAAAGGCTTTGAACTTGATCTCCCGGTTGCACAGTATGTCCGGATTGGGGGTGCGCCCGGCCTGGTATTCTTCCAGAAAGTGTTCAAACACATGGTCCCAGTATTCGGCGGCAAAGTTAGCCTTGTGCAAATGGATACCCAGGCGGTCACTGACGGCCTGGGCATCGGCAAGGTCTTCCTTGGCGGTACAGTATTCGGTGCCGTCATCTTCATCCCAGTTCTTCATGAACAGGCCTTCGACCTGGTAACCGGCCTCCAGCAGCAAAGCTGCTGTAACAGAAGAGTCGACACCACCGGACATGCCGACGATGACTTTGGTTGAAGCAACTGACGTCATGGGTTCATAAGCTCCCGGGGGCAATCATGGGGTGAATAAGGGACAGTGGATAGTGTTGTCCTGCCTGGTAATCGACCAGTGCCTGGCTGACAAGGGCGCTGCGAAGCGGATATTGCCCGGCAAGCAATTGATCGACGGGTAACCAGTCTACGGCCAGAATATCGGTGTCACGAGGGCTGTTTTCAACCCACTCAGGCTGATCGGCGGTAAAGCAAACACGAAGATAGTGAATACTGGTTTTGGGGTGTATTGACTGATAGATGCCAACCAGACCGGTCAGGCGGACCCGGTACTGCGTTTCCTCCAGTGTTTCGCGAAGGGCGGCCTCCAGCAATGATTCACCGGGTTCGACATGCCCCGCAGGCTGATTCCATCCATTTATACCGTTATCTGTTTCATTGACCATTAGGATTGAACGATTTTCTTCTACAATGACTGCAGTCGTAAGGTGCGGCATTTCAGGTGCAGCGGCCATAGTGTCTCCCGGCACAATAATTTGGTGACAATGACCCGTTAATCTCGCGGTGTAACAACCGGCGAGAGCAGGGTACGATTTGATGTCTGGACACTGTTCGTATCCGTCACAAGTCTTTTGCATTCAAACCAGAGCGTTTAGCGGCATACTGGCAGTAGAATGAACAGTAACAAGCGCGTCATGATGACGTTTGCTACTCATACGCGAACCAAGATTAAGGAACCCGGCATGATCATCAAACCCAAGGTACGTGGTTTTATTTGTACCACAGCACACCCCACGGGCTGTGCCCTGCATGTTCAAGAGCAGATCGATTATGTAAAAGCCCATCCGCCCGCAGCACAGGGCCCCAAGAACGTTTTGGTGATCGGTTCTTCGACCGGCTACGGTCTGGCGTCACGCATTGTCTCTGGCTTTGGCTTCAACGCCAACACCCTGGGGGTGATGTTTGAAAAAGAACCCACCGAGCGTCGGACTGCGTCTGCAGGTTGGTACAACACCCGGGCGTATGAGAAAGCCGCAGCCGATGCCGGATTGTACGCTAAAACCTTTAATGCCGATGCGTTCAGTCACGAATGCAAGCAGGACGTGATCGAGGAAATCAAGGCGTCCATGGGTAAGGTCGATCTGGTTGTCTATAGCCTGGCTTCGCCGCGCCGCAAGGATCCGGATACCGGTGACGTGTACATGTCTACACTGAAACCCATTGGTGAAGCCGTGACTCGCAAAAGTTTGAATACCGATACCCGAGAAGTTTCCAGCGTTACATTGGAGCCCGCTAACGACGAGGAGATTGCTAATACCATTAAGGTGATGGGTGGGCAGGACTGGGAGCTGTGGATCAAGGCACTGGCTGAGGCCGACGTGTTGGCCGAAGGCGCCAAAACCACGGCCTACACATACATTGGCCGAGAGCTGACCTTTCCGATCTACGGCGAAGCGACCATTGGTCGTGCCAAAGAAGACCTGGACCGTGCAGCAGCAGCTATTAATCAGACGCTGGATGCCAGTGTAGGCGGCAGTGCCCGCGTGTCGGTACTGAAAGCCCTGGTAACCCAGTCGAGTTCAGCCATTCCGGTGATGCCGTTGTATATCTCACTGCTGTACCGGGTGATGAAAGAGCAGGGCACCCATGAAGGCTGTATCGAGCAAATTAACACCCTCCTGACCGGAGAACTCTATTCGGGTAATGATCGCCTTACCCTGGATGACCAGGGGCGTGTGCGTGTGGATATGAAAGAGCTAACCGACGAAGTACAGAGCGAGGTTGAAGCGCTTTGGCACCAGGTGACGACGGAGAACCTTACCGAGTTATCTGACTTTGACGGGTACCAGAAGGAGTTTTTCCGCCTGTTCGGCTTCGGTTACGACCAGGTGGATTATGACCAGGATGTAGACCCGGTCGTTTAGCCCGGCGTTTGCTCTTTAAAGGGGCGCTTTCAGGGCGCCCCTTTTTAGTCACGGATTTTATACCGTTATCTAAGACGGTTTTAGCCTCTATGTGACGGTATTGCCCAGTTTCCAGGTCTCCCAACGACAGGTCGCCTATTTGCCAGCGAATCAATCGCAATGTCGGGAAGCCAATGTGAGCAGTCATACGCCTTACCTGGCGGTTACGCCCTTCGGTAATAGCCAGTTTAAGCCATTGGGTGGGAATCTCCTTACGCTCACGAATGGGAGGAATTCTTTGCCATAAGGCCTCGGGCTCTTCGATCAGTGATGCCTGTGCAGGCTGAGTCATGCCATCTTTAAGTCGGACTCCCTGGCGTAGCCGGGCAAGATCGGCTTCCGACGGAATGCCTTCAACCTGAACCAAGTAAGTTTTTTCAACCTTATTGGCTGGGTGGGCCAGTTGATGGATGAGGGCGCCGTCGTCACTGAGCAACAGCAAGCCTTCCGAATCAAAATCCAGCCGACCCGCCGCGTATACCCCGGGTATCGGAATAAAATCGGCCAGAGTACGGCGCGGCTGGCTGGTGCGTTCGTCGGTGAACTGACACAAAACCTGAAACGGTTTGTTGAACATGATCAGTGTGGTCATCGCTCGGTATCAGGGCCTTTCAGAAGTGTTGTAATTGCAACCCGGCGTGCAGCGCATGGTACCAAAGTCACATTCGTTGGTGCTGTAAGTAGACAAGCGATTCCGTTATACTCCGCCGCCGTTGAAACCATAATACACAGATGGAGTGAACCATGGGATATCAGAAAATTGAAGTGCCGGCCGGAGAGAAAATTACGGTCGACGCCAAAGGTACCCTGACTGTACCCAACAACCCTATTATCCCGTTCATCGAAGGCGATGGCATTGGCGTGGACGTAACGCCACCGATGATGGCGGTAATCAATGCTGCGGTCTCCAAGGCCTACGGCAACGAACGCAAAATCAGCTGGATGGAAGTATACGCAGGCGAAAAAGCCACCACCATTTATGATGCTGACACCTGGTTGCCTACAGAAACGCTGGATGCCTTTCGGGAATTCAAAGTGGGCATCAAAGGCCCACTGACCACCCCTGTAGGCGGCGGCATACGCTCTCTGAACGTTGCTATCCGTCAGGAGCTGGACCTGTTCGTCTGTCAGCGCCCTGTACAGTGGTTCACAGGTGTGCCAAGCCCGGTTAAGGCCCCTGGCGACGTCGATATGGTGATCTTTCGTGAAAACTCCGAAGACATCTATGCGGGCGTTGAATGGAAAGCAGGCAGCCCTGAAGCCGAGAAAGTCATCAAATTCCTGCGTGAAGAAATGGGTGTTACCAAAATCCGTTTCCCTGAAATGTGCGGCATTGGTGTTAAACCGGTATCAGAAGCAGGCACCAAGCGGCTGGTTCGCCAGGCCCTGCAATACACGGTCGATAACGACCGTGACAGCCTGACTTTGGTTCACAAAGGCAACATCATGAAGTTCACCGAAGGTGCCTTCAAAGACTGGGGTTATGAGCTGGCCAAAGAGGAGTTCGGTGCTGAATTGCTGGACGGCGGTCCCTGGATGCAATTCAAGAACCCCAATACCGGTAAGAACGTTGTGGTCAAAGACGTGATTGCTGACGCCATGTTGCAGCAGATCCTGTTGCGCCCGGGCGATTATGACGTGATCGCGACACTGAACCTGAACGGTGACTACCTGTCAGATGCCCTGGCGGCTGAAGTGGGCGGTATCGGTATTGCACCGGGTGCCAACCTGTCTGATGACGTGGCCGTATTTGAAGCAACACACGGCACAGCACCGAAGTACGCGGGTCAGGACAAGGTAAACCCGGGCTCATTGATTCTGTCTGGCGAAATGATGTTGCGCCACATGGGCTGGATCGAAGCGGCAGACCTGGTGCTCAAAGGCATGGCCGATGCGATTGCTTCCAAGCGTGTTACCTATGACTTCGAGCGTCTGATGGACGGTGCTACCCTGGTCAAGGCCTCTGAGTTCGGTCAGGAAATCATCAAGCAGATGGATAAGTGACACCCTGAAGCTAGCTCTAGCTGAGTGGTCATCAAATTGGCCCTCTCAGACCCCAAAAAGCCTGGCAACTGCCAGGCTTTTTTATACCCATCCATAAATCTGGCGCTAAAAGGCCAGCCGAATCAGGTTATTCGGAATAATCGCTGGTCGCTCGCTCCTTGGCAGGCTGGGTAGTGTCTGTAGATTGGGTAGGGGAGGCGGCTGCTTGCGTACCTGGTTCCGGTAACGCCCGGATATTGACAGCATGAATGCCTCGATCGGCCTTTACGGTATCAAATTCTACCGGTTGTCCGGCCTTGAGTGTTTTGTAGCCTTCCATCTGAATGGAGGAGAAATGGGCAAACAGGTCTTCTTCATGTTCATCACAAACGACAAACCCGAAACCTTTTGCATTGTTGAACCACTTAACTTTCCCTACGGGCATAACGGACTCCTTACGACCACGTTAAATTACAACTTGAAATCGACCAGAGCCATATACATGGCCGGGCCGACCCTCTACACAATGCAACCTCTGCAGTGATGGACAGCCAATTGTTGGCTGGGTGTTGTTCAGTTCCGCCCATTTCTTCCCTGAGTCTCGAGAAGAACCTGTTGGTTTGAATCGCCACGGTCAGTTATTGCATTGCTTAGCGACCCTATGCAATCCTGATACCGTAACGTTCTTTCCCAACCCGATCGCAGTCAGACGTTAATTGCCTTACCGGATCTATATGCCTACTGCACATTGGCATGCCCGTTTTTTTTCACTAACCTTGTCTGCATACTGTGACCGGTTGTAGTCAACACCTACTGATACATCATCTACCGAAGCCTCATCGCCTACCGAGGCAACCTGTACAGTATTCATACAGATCTTACGGTAGGCTTATGTTTGGTTGTTGAACCGTTTAAGTCAAGCACCAACTCACTGAGTTATGATGCAGCGCACGTTGTGTTCACCTGATGTTACTGAAAAGCGCTCGTTAAGGTCGGGTTTGGGTGCTTGATCACTGTACGATGCCTTTCGCTGGAGACCGGACGGGTTCCCGATTGAGCGCTGCAGATAAACAACCTGTCGTTGAGTCATTGGAAAACCACCGAGTCAGCCCCACCGTATAACTAAATGAGTTTGAACATCGACCTATGACCATTATTACTTCTGGAAAACCAACATTGTACGACGACCAAGCGACATCATTTGACGCTGATAGCGCGGATTCAGGGGTGACTGTAGCGCCGAGACTTGGGCCTGATGAACCCGAGCAGGGAGACGACTATGGCGTTGCGACCCGGACCCAGGATCCGGAACTCAAGCAACCTCCGCTGTATCGGGTGATCTTGTTAAACGATGATTACACGCCCATGGAGTTCGTGGTTCATATACTTGAAAACTTCTTTTACCTTTCTCGGGAAAAGGCGACACAAGTCATGTTAGCAGTACACACACAAGGCAAAGGCGTGTGCGGCGTCTATACTAGAGATATCGCAGAAACCAAGGCAACCATGGTAAACCAGTATTCCAGGGACAATGAACATCCCCTGGTGTGTGAGGTAGAAAAGGCAGATGACCAGTGATCAGCAAGAGGGTTTTATACCATGCTAAGTAAAGATCTCGAATTGACGCTGAATAATGCGTTCAAAGATGCGCGAGGTAAGCGGCATGAGTTCATGACCGTTGAACACCTGTTGCTGGCGTTGCTGGACAATCACGCCGCAGCCGAGGTGCTGACTGCCTGCGCTGCCGATATTCCGCAGTTGCGCCGCGACCTGACGGAATTCATTGACTCCACGACGCCACTGATTCCATCCGATGACGAGGACCGGGAGACGCAGCCTACGCTGGGGTTCCAGCGAGTGCTGCAGCGTGCAGTTTTCCACGTTCAGTCGTCTGGCAAGAAAGAAGTCACCGGCGCCAACGTGTTGGTGGCCATCTTTTCCGAACAGGAAAGCCAGGCGGTGTTTTTCCTTAAGCAACAAAGTATCTCGCGAATCGACGTGGTTAACTTCATTGCTCATGGCATTTCCAAGGTACAAAGCGAGAATGCCCAGCCAAACGAAGAGTTCAACGCAGATCAGCAGGAAGAGGGTGGCGGTGAAGGCGTTCAGGGCAGTGCACTGGAGAGTTTTGCCTCTAATCTGAATGAACTTGCTCGCAAGGGCCAGATAGACCCGCTGGTTGGTCGCGAACATGAAGTTGAGCGGGTCATTCAGATCCTGTCGCGTCGGCGTAAGAACAACCCTTTGTTGGTGGGTGAAACCGGTGTGGGCAAAACCGCCATTGCCGAAGGTTTGGCCAAGCGCATCATCGATAACGACGTTCCTGAAATTATGGAAGGCGCTCAGGTGTTTTCCCTGGATTTGGGCGCTTTACTTGCCGGCACCAAGTACCGGGGCGATTTCGAGAAGCGGCTGAAAACGCTTCTGGCTGAGTTGAAGAAAAAAGAGAAGTCGATTCTGTTTATCGATGAGATCCACACCATCATCGGGGCTGGAGCGGCTTCTGGCGGTGTCATGGATGCCTCGAATTTACTCAAGCCAATGCTGAGCTCCGGTGAATTGCGGTGCATGGGGTCAACAACGTTTCAGGAATTTCGCGGAATTTTCGAGAAAGACAGTGCTCTGACTCGCAGATTCCAGAAAATCGACGTTAATGAGCCCTCAGTCGATGAGACCTACCGTATTCTGAAAGGGCTTAAGTCGCGGTTTGAGGAGCATCATCACCTCAAATACACAGATAAGGCACTGAAAGCGGCTGCAGAGCTGTCGGCGAGGTACATTACCGATCGTCACCTGCCCGACAAAGCCATTGACGTGATTGATGAAGCAGGCGCTGCACAACGGCTGTTGCCCGCCAGCAAACGTAAAAAGTCGATCAACGTCAGTGACGTAGAGAAAGTTATCGCCTCCATCGCCCGTATTCCGGAGAAAAGTGTTAGCCGGAATGACAAGGAAGTGCTTGAGCATCTGGAGCGCAACCTGAAGATGACGGTGTTTGGTCAGGAGCAGGCGATCGAGCAACTGGCATCGGCCATCAAGCTGGCCCGCGCCGGCCTGAAATCGGTCGATAAGCCGATCGGTTCTTTCCTCTTTGCCGGGCCTACCGGCGTCGGTAAGACGGAAGTATCAAAACAGCTGGCTGATTCGCTGGGAATCGAATTGCTGCGCTTCGATATGTCGGAGTACATGGAGCGCCACACTGCGTCACGCCTGATCGGGGCCCCTCCGGGCTATGTCGGGTTCGATCAGGGTGGTCTGCTGACTGATGGGGTTGCCAAGCACCCACATTGCGTATTGCTGCTCGACGAGATCGAAAAGGCGCATCCTGATGTCTTTAACTTGCTGTTGCAGGTAATGGACCACGGTACCCTGACTGACAATAACGGGCGTAAAGCAGATTTCCGCAACGTTATCCTGATCATGACCAGTAATGCCGGCGCTCAGGAAATTAATCGCCGGTCGATGGGCTTCCTGGAGCAGGACAACAGCACCGATGGCATGGAAATGATCCGCAAGCAGTTTACGCCGGAGTTCCGTAACCGCCTCGATGCCATTGTCCAGTTCAAGGCGCTGCCTATTGCCGTGGTGACCAGTATTGTCGACAAGTTCCTGACCGAGCTGCAGGCTCAGCTGGACGACAAACGGGTTATGATGGAAGTAGACGATGACGTCCGTGCCTGGTTGGCTGAAAAGGGCTACGATGAGCACATGGGCGCTCGACCAATGAGTCGGCTGATCCAGGAGAAGGTGAAGCGGCCGCTGGCCGATATGATCCTCTTTGGTTCGCTGTCACGTGGCGGTACCGTGTACGTTCATATCCGCAACGATGAACTGACGCTGGAAGTGGAGGAGGAAGCGGAGACCGCCTGACAATCAGTGTGATCTCGGCGACTGAAAAAGGCACCTTCGGGTGCCTTTTTGCTGTATGTCGCCGTCACCCGGGGATGCGCAGGCAAAAAAAAACACCACTCGGGTGTTCTTTTTCAACGGGGCCTGGTTCGTTCTCAGGTCACAGGCCCGACATGGACGCGTTAGCGGGCACGATAAACGATGCGGCCCTTGGTCAGGTCATAAGGCGTTAGCTCGACCTTAACCTTATCGCCCGTCAGGATGCGAATGTAGTTTTTGCGCATTTTCCCTGAGATATGAGCGGTAATGACATGGCCATTTTCGAGTTTAACCCGGAACATGGTGTTTGGAAGGGTATCGAGAATCTCGCCTTCCATTTCAATAACGTCTTCTTTTGCCATATATGCTTGTACACACCTTTGATTAAGACAGCTGAGGCTGACTGCAATCCGTCAACCTCGTGTAAGTATGAGATCCGGCGGGCATTCTGCCTGAATTTCCGGCAATTATCAAAAAACTGGGCAAATTCAGGTATTTGGCTCTGAAATCAGCGAACCGGCGCATTGAATGTCACTCGATGCCAACCGCCTCAATCAGTTGATCATCCAGCAGTCGCCAGTGTCGGTTGATCAGCACCTCCAGTGGACGATAATCCGCTTTATAGGTCATTTGCGCTGAGCCGGGAACCCAATAACCAAGGTACAGAAATGGCAAGCCCAGGGTCGCGCAGAGCTGAATCTGAGTCAGGATGCTGAACACCCCCAGCCCGCGCTGGCTTTGGTCCGGGTCGAAAAAGGTGTACGTCGCCGACAGCCCGGTTTCCATGCGATCGGTAAAGGCAACGGCGACCACCCGGTCTTCTTGTCTGAACTCCAGAATAAAGGCCAGGTCGGGCCGGCTGACCAGAAATTCGCGATAACTCTCTTCAGAGGGCGGATACATATCACCCTGGTAATGGCGGTGACTGATGTAGGCTTCATACAGACGATAATGTTCGGCGGTATACTGGCAGGGCAGGCGACGCACGCTCAGGTCCTGGTTCCGATTCAGTATGCGCCGGAAGCGCCGCCGCCAGTGAAACTGGGTGACGCGTACGCGCGATGGCATGCAGGCACCGCAGGCTTCGCAATCGGGCCGGTACAAATGATGACCGCTGCGGCGAAAGCCAAGATGCATCATTTGTTCATACAGGGGCAGGGAAAAGCGCAGGTCCGGGTCCAGAAACAGGGTACGCGCCTGCTGCCCGTCCAGATAGCTGCAGTTGTGCTCGCCGGTCCGGTAAAGTTTGATGCTGTCTTCCTGTTGCTCTGATTCAGGTTTCATCAGCGGGTTCCCGGAATCGTGGTCGTATTGGTTTTGGGGACACTGGTCTGGAGTCGCCTGACCAGTGCCTGGTTCAGTGCTGACGCCTCGGGGAGCGACAGCTTGCGGCGCTGTCTGGGCAATTGTTGTTCGAACCAGGGGCGTTCTACCTCCCGGGCGCCCAGGCTGGCCAGGTGGTCATTATAGACCTGGCAGTCAATAAGCCTGAGTGATTGCATCAGTGCTGCTTCCTGCAGGGCCAGCAGGGCGAACTTCGAGCCATTGGTGTGGCGCGAGAACATGCTTTCACCATAAAACACGCCTTCGATGCCGATGCCGTACAGACCGCCAACCAAGACGTTTTTACGCCACACTTCGATAGAATGAGCCCACCCAAGTTGATGCAGCTCAGTATAGGCTTCGCGCATCTCTGAGCTGATCCAGGTACCGGGCTGTTTTGCCCTGGGCGCCTGGCAGGCCGCAATGACTTCGGCAAACGCTGTATTAAGGGTTATCCGGACCGGTTCATGACGGAATGCCTTGCGCAGGCTGCGCGACACATGCATGTCGCCCGGTATCAGCACCATGCGCGGCTCCGGGGACCACCACAAGATGGGCTCCCCTTCACTGTACCAGGGGAAAATACCCCGCTCATAGGCGGTCAAAAGCCAGTCAGGCGTCAGGGAGCCTCCCGCTGCCAATAGCCCCGGTGGATTGACCAGGCCCTGATCGGTGGGTGGAAAGCAAACGTCCTGTTCAGCGTCCAGCCAGCTTAGTTGTGGCATAAAAATGCTCGGTGTATCAATAAGTTGGGCTTCATACTGTGGTATCTTAGTGATCTTTGACCCGGACTGCCACGCTTGGACAGATTCGAAGGTACGCCGCTTTTTGCGGCTGACCGGGGAGCACTTACTGTGGCCGGGTCACTTCGGCTAGAATGCGACCCTACTAATAGCTCGGCGGGGCAGGGATGGTAAAGCCCCAAATGACTGACACAACGGTATGACAGACACAACAAACAGGTAACTTCGATTTGACGCAAAAGAACGCTTCGCCACGCAAGGAACTGTCCAGAGCGCGTGACGACCACAGAGTTCTGGATGTAAAGCAGCGCTTGTTGCACGAAGGCAGCTTGCTGCTCTCATTGGCTGTGGGCGTCTATTTTTTAATTGCTTTGGCGACTCATCACCCTTCTGACCCTGGTTTTAATTTTTCTGGTTCAGGTGACGGTATTCGTAACCTAGCTGGTTCTGCAGGCGCAAAATTGTCGTCACTCCTTTTTACGCTTGTTGGCGGCCTTGCGTATGGGTTGCCAGCAATATTTTTGTATCGAGCATGGTCTACTTTTCGGGATAGAAGAGCAGGGTTAGCGTGGAATCCATTGCTAATTGTTATCCGGACCCTTGGGTGGGCCCTCTTTGTTACTGTTAGCTGCACTCTCGCCACCGTTCACATCGCCTCTAATACAGAAGCAAGCGCAGGCGGCTGGCTAGGTATAGGCTTGTCCGATTGGATTTTCCCAATTCTGGGCATGACCGGCACCACCCTGTTACTCGTCGTGCTCTGGTTCATTTCTCTGACCCTGGCCATGAACGTCTCCTGGTTGCGATTGATGGAGCGAATTGGGCTGCTATTGTTATCGGGCATCACCTCACTGCGCGAACGGATGCAATCGAGACGTCGACGCCAGGCTGAGAAAGCCCAGGTCAGACAGGTTGTCGAAACGCGCAAAGCCAATCTGGATATTCAGATCGAGAAACAGTCGAAGCGCAAACCGCCCCAGATCAAGCCATTGCAGCCCAAAGCGCCCGAGCCCAGCGAGCGGGTCCAAAAAGAGAAGCAGCAACCTCTATTCACCGGTGGAGACTCGAACACGCCACTACCAGCCCTGAGTTTGCTGACATCCGGAGAGCACGACACCAACAATGGGTATAGCCAGGAAGCCCTCGAGGCCATGTCGCGCATGCTCGAAATCAAGCTCAAAGACTTTAATGTCGATGCCGAGGTGACCGAGGTGGCTCCAGGGCCGGTCATTACCCGCTTTGAAATTCAGCCAGCGGCGGGTATCAAAGTATCGAAAATATCGAACCTGGCGAAGGACCTGGCCCGGTCGATGGCGCTGGTCAGTGTCCGGGTTGTGGAAATCATCCCGGGCAAGACCACGGTGGGTATCGAGATTCCAAACGAACAGCGGGATATTGTCCGGCTCAGTGACGTGCTTCAGTCCAGTGCCTATGACAAAGCCAAATCAGCCCTGACGCTGGCTCTGGGTCACGATATCGGCGGAGCTCCGGTGGTTGCTGATCTGGGCAAGATGCCGCATTTGCTGGTCGCCGGTACTACCGGTTCCGGTAAGTCGGTTGGCGTGAACTCAATGCTGTGTAGCCTGCTGTTCAAGGCCACACCGGAAGAAGTCCGGTTGATTCTTGTCGACCCCAAAATGCTTGAGCTGTCAGTCTACGAGGGCATTCCACATCTGCTGACACCAGTGATTACCGATATGAAAGACGCGGCCAATGGCCTGCGCTGGTGTGTGGCGGAGATGGAACGTCGCTACAAACTGATGTCGAAGGTTGGGGTGCGAAACATCGCCGGGTTCAATAAAAAGGTTGAAGACGCTCGGCGCGAGGGAGAGCCTTTGCTGGATCCGCTCTATGAGCCCTTTGATACTCTGGATCCGCACGCGCCGAGACCTGAACTGGAACCCCTGCCGTTTATCGTAGTTGTCGTTGATGAATTTGCCGACATGATGATGATCGTCGGTAAAAAAGTGGAAGAACTGATTGCGCGGCTGGCGCAGAAAGCCAGGGCGGCAGGCATTCACCTGATCCTGGCTACGCAACGGCCCTCTGTGGATGTTATTACCGGCCTGATCAAGGCCAACATACCAACCCGCATAGCGTTCCAGGTTTCATCCAAGATCGACTCTCGAACCATTTTGGACCAGGGTGGCGCAGAGCAGTTGCTCGGTCACGGCGATATGCTCTATTTGCCTCCGGGTACCGGCTTACCCGTTCGGGTGCATGGTGCCTTTGTTGACGACGACGAAGTTCACCGGGTGGTAGCAGAATGGAAGAAGCGCGGCCAGCCCGATTACATTGAAGAAATTCTGGCCGGCGGCGACGCTGACTTGCCCGGTGTTCCATCACTGGATGATGGCGATGATACTTCCGAAAGTGACCCGCTGTTTGACGAGGCTGTCGCCTTTGTAACCCAAAGCCGCAAAGCGTCAATTTCTTCAGTACAGCGTAAATTGCGCATTGGCTACAACCGGGCGGCGCGGCTGGTTGATACGATGGAGGCCGCCGGCATTGTCAGTTCGGCTGGCCACAATGGCAGCCGCGAAGTGTTGGCGCCACCACCCCCGGCGGGGTAAGTGGCGCATTCCTAACTGCCCTAACTAGCCAGAAGCTCAGGAGAGCGATTCATGTTAAACGTTTTTGCCCGGTCCGGTGTGGCGTTACTGCTAAGCTGGGTGGCCCTTGCACCCCAAGTTAATGCCGATGAAGCTGCCCGCCAGCGATTGATCGACCTGTTGGAGTCGACTGAAACCCTGCAGGCTACGTTTCGTCAGGAAACCTATGCCGATGGAGAGCTGCGAGGCGACCAGGCAGAGGGCATCATGAAGATTGCCCGTCCTCTGAAATTTGTCTGGGAGGTCTCTGCGCCCTATGAACAGTCGGTCATTTCCGATGGCGAGACCCTCTGGGTTCATGATCCGGATTTGTTGCAAGCGACTTATCAGCCCGTGACCAGTCAATTGCAGGAATCCCCGGCGATGATTCTAAGTCAGCCCGAGTCCACGCTCAGAACCTCGTACGACGTCACAGAAGCTGCCAACGATAGCCTGACAGCCTATCGCTTGTATCCCACCAGTGAAGACGCCGTGTTCGAAGACATGACTCTGCTGTTTGAAGACGGACGCATCAGCGAGCTTCGGCTTCGTGACAATCTGGGGCAAGACACCCGCATTACCTTCAGCAACGTTGAAACGAACCTGACCTTTGACCCGGCCGATTTTGAATTTACCCCGCCCGAGGGCACTGACGTCTTCGAACAGATGTAACGTCTATGGCCGACCTGTTCAGTTCAACCGACACCAATCCCTTTGCCCCCCTTGCCGAACGGATGAGGCCTACCACGCTGGCCGGCTACATTGGCCAGCCTCATATTTTGGGCCCGGCTCAACCCTTGCGTCTTGCCATCGAGCACGACCAGCTGCATTCGATGATCTTCTGGGGGCCTCCCGGTGTTGGTAAAACGACGCTGGCAAGGCTGCTGGCGCACTCTACGGCATCACGCTTTGAGGCTCTGTCGGCGGTTCAGTCCGGTGTAAAAGACATAAAAGCTGCAGCAGAGCGCGCGCTACAGGCAAAAGCAGAAGGTCGGCGTACACTGCTGTTTGTTGATGAAGTGCATCGTTTTAACAAGGCACAGCAGGACGCGTTTCTGCCCTATGTTGAAGACGGCACCTTTATATTTGTGGGGGCAACGACCGAGAACCCCAGTTTTGAACTTAATGCCGCCTTGCTCTCACGCGCTCGCGTCTACCCACTGAAACCCGTCTCGATCAGTGACATGGCCGCCTTACTCGACCAGGCCAGACAACAAGACGCATCCGTCTCCCGGCTGATGATTGAAACCGATGTGCAGCAGCGCCTGTTCGCACTGGCCGATGGCGATGCCCGCCGTTTCTACAATCTGCTCGAATTGTCAGCAGATCTGTATGCAGATGACCCTGAAGGGCTCACTCTGGAACGCTTATCACAGCTAACCCAGGGTCAGACCCGGCGATTTGATAAGGGCGGCGACGCGTTTTACGACCAGATATCGGCCATGCACAAGAGTGTTCGCGGCTCATCGCCAGACGGCGCTCTCTATTGGTTGTGCCGTATGCTCGACGGAGGCTGTGACCCACTGTACATTGCCCGTCGACTGGTGCGTATGGCCAGTGAAGACATTGGCAATGCAGACCCCCGCGCTCTGACACTGGCGATGGACGCCTGGCAGGTTCAGGAACGGCTGGGCAGCCCGGAAGGGGAGTTGAGTCTGGCTCAAGCCGTGGTTTACCTGGCTTGCGCTCCCAAGAGCAATGCAGTCTACAAAGCGTTTAATGAAGTCATGGCGCGAGTCCAGTCTGATCAGAGTCTGGAAGTGCCAGTCCATTTGCGCAACGCGCCAACCGCCCTGATGAAAGAACTGGGGTACGGTCATGAATACCGGTATGCCCACGACGAGCCCCATGGGTATGCGGCGGGAGAGCACTACCTGCCCGAACCGCTGGCGGGGCATCGTTTTTATCAGCCTGTCGATCGGGGCTTGGAGAAAAAAATCGCTGACAAACTGGCTTTTTTGCGTGAACTCGATGAGCGCCATCAGCCATAAAGCGTCTTACAATCCGGTTACATCAGCAGAGAGAGTGAGCTCATGTCGTACCCTTTGATCCACTGGCTTGCCATTGCGCTGGGCGGGAGTCTGGGTGCCATGGGACGGTTCTGGTTAGTGAACGCTTTTAATCGGCTACACGGTAGTCATTTCCCGCTCGGGACCTTTGTCGTCAATGCCGTTGGTAGCTTTGCCATGGGGCTCATCTTCGTGGTCCTTATGCTGCGGTTCTCCGGATCCGACACATTGTGGCATCGACTGCTCATTGTCGGTTTTCTGGGCGCTTTTACGACCTTCTCCAGTTTTGCGCTGGAAAATCTGGTGCTGTTGCAGCAACAGCACTACGGGATGGCTCTGGGATATACCCTGGGCAGTGTACTCACCTGCCTTGCCGCAGCAGCGCTGGGCTTTGGTGTAGGTAAACTGGTATTCTAACGGCCCGCCAGGCAGGAGGGCTTAAAGCCGTAACACCCTGTGGCGAAATTTCACACTACTTTAATCGACTCTAACAGGACAGAAACGCCCATGCTGGACATAAAACGGCTGAGACAGGACATTTCCACGCTTGCTGATCAACTTCGGGTAAAGCACTACCAACTCGACGTGTCGGCTTTCGAGTCCCTGGAGTCGAGTCGCAAGTCCGTACAGGTCGATACCGAACAGCTCCAGGCGGAGCGCAAAAAGGCGTCAAAGCAGATCGGTCAGCTGGTCGGGCAGGGCATGTCAGTCGACGAAGCCAAGGCTCAGGTACAGAAGGTACTCGACACCATAGCCGAGCAACTGGGTGCCAAAGAGTCGGAATTGAAAGAGATTCAGGCGCAACTGGACGGTCTGCTACTGGGTATTCCCAATGTGCCGGATGCGTCTGTGCCTGAAGGCAAAAGCGAAGAAGACAACCAGGAAGTGGCTCGCTGGGGTACGCCGGCGACCTTTGATTTTGAGGTTAAGGATCACGTTGACCTGGGCGCTGTTTCCGGTGGTCTGGATTTCGAACGGGCGGCCAAGTTAACGGGGAGCCGGTTTTCGGTCATGAGTGGCGGCATTGCTCGCCTGCACCGGGCGTTGGCTCAGTTCATGCTGAATACCCACGTTCAGGAGCATGGCTACCTGGAAACTCAGGTGCCCTTTATCGTCAACCGGGAATCGTTGATGGGAACCGGCCAATTGCCGAAATTCGAAGATGATCTGTTCAAATTGAACACCGATCACGCCAGCGATTATTACCTGATTCCAACCTCTGAAGTGCCACTGACTAACCTGGTACGCGATGAGATCCTGACCGATGCAGAGTTGCCGCTTAAATTCGCATCACACACCTCTTGCTTTCGATCAGAGGCCGGCAGCTATGGTCGGGACATTCGAGGCATGATTCGTCAGCATCAGTTCGAGAAGGTTGAACTGGTACACATAGAGCGCTCCGAAGAGTCGATGAACGCCCTGGAGTCTCTGGTCGGCCATGCAGAAAGCATTCTGCAGCGTCTGGAATTGCCATATCGGAAAGTGCTGCTGTGCGGCGGCGACCTGGGCTTTGGCGCCGCTAAAACCTACGATCTGGAAGTGTGGCTGCCCGCTCAGCAGGCCTACCGGGAAATCTCCTCGTGCTCCAACATGACGGATTTCCAGGCCCGCCGTATGCAGGCCCGCTACCGTAACCCCGAGACCAACAAAACCGAACTGGTGCATACCCTGAACGGGTCTGGCCTGGCGGTAGGTCGCACCCTGGTCGCGGTGTTGGAAAACTACCAGACGGCAGAAGGGCGCATTCGGGTTCCTGAGGTACTGAAACCCTATATGGCTGGTTTGGAATTGATCTAAACGGCTGATACATAGCCACGTCAAAAGGGCAGGTTGCCTGGTCTTTGGTGCCAATCAGCCGTGCCCGCTGCCGGGTTGACCTCTCCGGAGTCGTGCGGGATGCCGCCCACTCAACCCAACCTAGGGGGCCTAGACCGCAGCATCCCTGCTGCGGACTGCCCCGTGGAGGTCAACCCGGCAGCCAGCACTGTGTTTGGTGGCGCCGCATTACCTTTGAAAGTCTTTAAATCCGGGCATTACCAACCCGGTAACAATTGACTGACCCAACGGCGGGTCTAACACCGGCATTGAATGGCCTGTGCCCGCCTGTGTCGGGCCCGGCATCAGACCCCAGTGCCGGGTCCATAGAATAGGGAGTGGTCATGCAATATTTTCCGTTGTTCCATAAGTTATCCGATAAGACCATCCTGGTGGTTGGCGGCGGGGACATTGCGGCGCGCAAAATCCACCTGTTGCAGCGTTCAGGATGTCGGATTCAGGTCGTGGCTCCCTCCATTCTGCCGGTTATAGCCGATAACCCCAATTGTGACTGTGAATGGCGAACATTTGACCCCGCCGATATTGATGGCAAAGCACTGGTGGTCAGTGCTACTGACATCGAATCGGTGAACCGGGAAGTCTCTGCGCAGTCACGGGCTCGGGGGGTGTTGGTTAATGTGGTGGATTCCCCCGATCTATGCGATGTCATTTTTCCCTCTCTGGTCGACCGGGATCCATTGATTATTGCGATTACCTCCAGTGGCCAGGCCCCGGTTTTGGCAAGATCAGTTCGAGCCAAACTGGAAAGCACGATCCCGGCGAGTTATGGCCACCTGGCGCAACTGGCTTCTCGCTTTCGCACCGCGGTTAAAAAACGCTTCACCCGCCTGGACGACCGGCGCTACTTCTGGGAAAAAGTACTGGGCGGTACCGTGGCCGAGCATGTCTACGCCGGACGGCTGGAGCAGGCAGAGCACCAACTCAAAGCGATGATCGATGCACCCGGTGACACTCAACACGGTGAAGTTTATCTGGTAGGAGCCGGCCCCGGTGATCCGGATTTGCTGACCTTTAAGGCGCTGCGACTGATGCAGCAAGCCGATGTAGTGCTCTATGACCGGTTGGTGTCAGACGCCATTATGGACCTGGTGCGACGCGATGCGGAGCGACTCTACGTCGGTAAGCAGCGCTCCGACCATTCGGTCCCCCAGCAGGACATCAATCAACGATTGGTCGATCTGGCGCTGGAAGGAAAGAAGGTTCTGCGCCTCAAAGGGGGAGACCCCTTCATCTTTGGCCGAGGTGGCGAGGAAATTGACTTACTGGCCGAGCAGGGCATTCCTTTCCAGGTAGTTCCTGGTATTACGGCTGCTTCGGGGTGCTCGACCTATACCGGTATTCCGCTGACCCATCGGGATTATGCCCAGTCGGTGCGTTTTGTAACCGGCCATTTGAAAGACGGAAGCCTGAACTTGCCCTGGAGCGAACTGGCAAGCCCGCAGCAAACCGTGGTGTTTTACATGGGCCTGATGGGTCTGGAAAAGATCTGCAACAAACTTATCCAGCATGGGCGTTCAGCAGACACGCCCATTGCCCTGATCCAGAAGGGCACGACGCCTGATCAGCGACTTTGGGTCGGCACTCTGGCAACGCTGCCCACTCTGGTCAGGAATGATCCACCCCAGGCGCCGACTCTGATTATCGTGGGTGAGGTGGTCTCATTGCATGAGCGCTTGAACTGGGTGGGTTCTGCTGTGACGAGCCAATAGAAGACTCAAGCGCGGTGTATAGCGGTACCGTCCTGGCAAACTTATCGACAGTATCGGACAGGACAGGCCCGCCTTACAAACGGGCTGGCGACTTAATCAGTGCGACAAAAATACCGCAGCAGACACCGATGCTATGCCGCTGATCAGTGGGGCCAAACCGTAACCGGCAGAGGATACGGGCAACAAACCAAGAATCGCGGCTCCCAGAACGGCAATGGCCGCAGACACGAGCGTGATTCCGATAAAAAAGACAACGCCCATCAGTATCTTCAGTTGATAGGCAGTCATTTGCAGGGGTAGGGGTTCGGTCATTACAGCAGCCTCCGAGCGTCGCTTTGAATCACAGCAATAGGATCTGTGCTCACTTTTGGTGCGATTTCGGCGGTTTTCTACAGAAAAACCTCCGATACAGAGGGTATCTCAAGATACATGCCACTTTTGGCGGTGTGCTGATCCGAACCCAGGGTCGGCGACTATCGGATCAGTCAGCGAGCAAGCGTTGCTGCCATAACAGCAAAGCCTTGTTCCTGGCGTTCTGCAGTGACAATCCGTCCGCAACCATCAGTACCAATGCCATGGTCTCCTGTATGGCCGCTATGCCATATTCCGGATTTGATTCACCGGCCCAGGTCGTTTGCAGCAGCGAAAGCGATGGTTCATCCGGCCGCACGGCTCGCTGTGGCAGTCGTTTTGGTACTTCCAGCGAATCGGGATGACGCGGGCTGTTCACCCGCACCACGGCATTGGAATCGGGTCTGACTTCAAATTCACCACTGTCACCTTTCAGCACGATATTGAGCCGATCCCCGAGTAAGTTGGCTGTGTCATGGTGAAGCGCTTTATAGCTGGGGTGAAACATGCCCTGCAGGGTAACGTCTGCACCGGTCGGGTTAAGATTGCGTACCAGGGTGTTTACCGGTGAACGCAAACCCAGCTCCTGTTTCATGTCAATAATGTGCGACAGACTTGGTGCGAAGCTGGCAAGGGGGCAGTAGACCATTGTGTGGTTCTGACTGAGAGTTGCGGCTTGTTGCCAGGATGCAGCAATGGGTATGGACAGCGCTTCGCACACCTGCCGGGCGTATTGGCGCCCAGCCGTGTGTTCGCCACCACCGTGCATGAAGACCCGGTAACCGCCTTGTGCCAGCGCCTTGGCGGCTAGCACGTACCAGGAGGGCTGCCGGCGTTTGCCAGCATAGGCGGGCCAGTCAATGTGCATTGCTTGACCGTCCCAGGTGTCCAGTTCATCGCGCACCGCCTGGGCCATACCTGCCAGTTCTTCGGCCGTTTCCTCTTTTACCCGCATGAGCATGAGCAGGGCACCCAATTGTGCCTGGGTTTCACGCTGATGCCAGATTTCCTGCATGGCGAAATGGGCTTCTTCCCGGCTCAGCGATCGGCTGCCGTTCTTCCCTCGTCCCAGGGCGCGGATCAGGTCGGCAAACTTCAGAGGTTCAGACATTGTTTATCCAGCAACAAAGTGGTTTCAGATTACAGGCAATTTTTGGGTTTGGGCAGACCAGCCAGCAAGGCCAGCATACGGGCCGGGCTTTCACCGAAACGTTGCATCAGAAATATGCTGTTGCCTACGTCGGGCCCGAACCGGCCTTTCAAATGCCTGACCAGCGGTCGCATGGCAGGTGAAAGATCATACTCAAAGTAGAATTCGCGCAGCGATTCCACGATCGCCAGGTCCTGATCGGTCAGCGAAAGGCGTTGTTGATCCGCAATCGACAAACACCAGTCCCGACTCCAGCTCCGGGCGTCCAGTAAAAAGCCAAGATGGTCGGTTTCAAGCGTGACCGTCATTATTCTCTCTTTCATTTGATTTATTAAAGACAGGGTGTATCGAAAATCTAACGAACGATGCCACTCACCAGGTCAGTTGTGGCTGGTGTTCAGCGACCAGCTCTACCCAGTGCCGGTCGGTAATCGGCGTCCAGTCAGGGTGTCGTAAGCCTCCCAGGGCATCAGCGTCGGTTTGGCGCACGTATCCTCTTGCCCGGGTCGGGTTGGGTTGCCACATCAGTGGTCTCGCATCTTCACGCAGCAACAGCGCATCAGCGGTTGTCAGCCACAAACCAAACAGTTCCAGTTGCGCGTCATTGGGCAATCCGGTCAGGGTGAGCAGAGCCATCAAAACACCTCTACGTAACGAGCCTGGCGTAACCAGTGCGCCAATTGCGCCAGAGAGCAGGCTTGAACGTCATCCCGGCTAACGGTTTGGCCCAGAACCCGATGTTGATGGCCAGCACAATAAAACAAGGCTTCACTGCCGTACATGGGCAAGGCACTCAACTGTTTGCTAAGGCTCTTGCTGTCACCCGGTGCCTGGCCCTCAGCAAGCCAGCCAAGACCCTGATCAAAAAACACCACGGCATGGTCACGATCAAACAGCGCCAGACTCATAACTGCTTCCAGCACCTCCTCGCTGCGTCGGCCCTGGTAGGGCGGACGGGTGATCAGCACGAGGGTGTCGAAACGATCGGACCCTGCCTCGGCAGTAGCATCTGCGGTTGTATTCATCGAAAACTCACGACCTTGTCTGAATCGCCATAGCCCAGTGCCCACTGGCCCAATCCCACCAACTGAAACGGTTCGGCAACAGTGGTTATTGGGCTTTGGTACCGTTCAGCTTCAGCGTCGTTCAATAACCCGCGGTTGGCCGAGGCGGCAATACACAGCAACAATTCGCAGCCAGCGTCAGCGGCCAGGTCAAGCCAGGCTTGTCTCATGTCGACTTCATCGGATGCCGGAGACTGGCTGGTCAGCCCAATGTAAACCGCATCCATAAAGAAAAACACTCGCTCAATACGGTCTCCGCGAGCCAGGCTGGCCCGGGCGAAGGCGAGGGCATCTCGGTGGCTCACATGGTGCCAGGGCGCCTGATACAGGTTCAGTTGAAGATTCATGGTGGTTATCATATCACACACAAAAAAGGCCGCTAAAAGCGGCCTTTCTATCACTTATCGACTGACCCGTGTCAATCGTCGGACAGTGCGCCGACGAGCACCAGCAGGTGAACGAACAAGTTGTAGATGTTCAGATACAACGACACGGTGGCACGCACGTAATTGGTTTCGCCACCATTCACAATGCGGCTGGTGTCAAACAGAATCAACAATGACATCAGCAACACGACGCCAGCAGAAATGGCCAGGCTCAGTGCAGGAATCGCCAGAAACAGATTGGCCAGAATGGCTACGAGCGCCACGATCATGCCAACCATGACGAAACCGCCGAGGAAGCTGAAATCTTTCTTAGTCGTCACGGCATAAGCCGACAGACCAAACGTCACCAGAGCGGTGCCACCCAACGCCTGGGCGACAATGGCAGGGCCATTAGACAGCGCCAGATAGGAAGACAGCATGGGCCCCAGGCTCGCGCCCATCAGGCCGGCGAAAGCGAACGTCCAGACAATGCCCATGCTTGAATTGTAAGCACGCGGCAACACAAACCAGACGATACCAATGGCGGCGAGCATCATGATCAATGCGCCGCCCTGAGGCATTCCTACAGCCATGGCGATCATTGCCGTAACGGCACTGAACACCAGTGTCATCGACAATAGAAGATAGGTATTTCGTAAAACTTTATTGGTCGCCAGCGTCGATTCCGAACGCGACGTGACGGTACCTTGATAGTCAGCCATGGGCAAACCTCCATAATGTGAACCCGAATTAAATAGTATAGGCCAGTCACCGTTTTTCAAGCGATATCATCACTTATGCGCCAGCTATACCTGCTGCTGACATTACAGGATAAGCCAGTAGCTGTCAGCTTCGATCGGTGTTTTTACGCCCTGGCACCAAGCGTTGCCATGGGTAGAGCCCATCTCCTTTCTGTGCGCGAGAAAAAGGCCTGCAAAGTGGCCATAAGTCCTGTATATTCTCGTTTTAAACGGTCGTTTTAAACAATCGCACGAATGCGAGTATCGACGACCGCCATCAAGTAACCCGTGACTGGGGTTGTAGTCAGCCTCGCCAAGCCCTATCCGAGACCGAACCATGAGCCAAGCCGATACCGTCACCCGCATTCTGGATTCAGCTGAAGAACTGTTTGCCGAGAAAGGGTTTGCTGAAACGTCATTGAGAATGATCACCACCCGGGCCAAGGTTAATCTGGCAGCGGTCAACTATCATTTCGGGTCGAAAAAAGACCTGATTCAGGCCGTTTTCGCCCGCTTTTTAAGTCCGTTCTGCAGTAAGCTGGATAAAGAACTGACAGTCATGGCGGCAGCCAACACCGAACCCGACCTTCGCGATGTTCTCGATGTACTGGCAAGAACCATGCTGACCGGCGTGCATTCCACTGTGGGGACTCGCAAGTTGTCAGTTTTCATGCGTTTGCTCGGTCTGGCTTATACTCAGGCTCAGGGACATCTGCGGCGCTTTCTCAAAGAGAACTACCACGAGACATACAGTCGGTTCATCCTGTACCTGCGTGCTGCTCATCCTGAACTGTCACCCCGGGAGATATTCTGGCGGATTCATTTTGCCATCGGTGCCTGTGTGTTCACCATGTCGAGCATTGAGGTGCTGCGGGATATGTCGATGGCCGACACCGGCGAAGACTCCGGCGTTGAAGACGTGATGAACCAGTTGATTCCGTTTTTGGCGGCGGCACTCGAACGCTAGACGACGATTGAACGTCAGTCAGCGTCAGCCGGTTGCCACCAGAGCAAGGGTATGTCGGCAAACATCGAGAACGAGCGGTCTTTTGAAATTGAACGACAGGGAAGAACAGCCGTTATACGGGTGCCAGGCTCTTAGCAGGCCACCAGGGCGCCTTGGTAGAGGGCCTTGTGTTGCTCAACAACAACTCACTTGGATGTCTCTGAATTGATGCGGCGACCGTTGGTCCGCCGTTGTCGTAGTGTCTCAGACTGTGTCAGTCGAACATCGGTGGAGCATTCGATCATGGTCTCCAGCAGCGATTCATCATAAGGTTCATTGGCCACCAGATTAAACGTGGCTTTGGTGACCCGCAGGGAATCCAGACTGCGAGACAAAATACCCCGAACCAATACCGTGGCGACTGCTTCGAGTTCATCACCAGGCACCAATCGATGAACCAGCCCAAGCCGGGTTGCCGTGTACGCATCCATGATTTCGCCGGTGAGCGAATAGTATTTGGCGGCACGCTCGCCAAGGGCCTTGGTGAGATAAGGGCTACTCAGCGCCGGTACCTGTCCGAACAACGACTCAGTGATGCAGAATGACGTTCGTTCACTGGCCAGCACCATATCGCAGCAGCTGGCTATGCCTACCGCCACCGCATTGACGTCGCCGCGCACGGTAAGTAATACCGGCACCGGGAACTGATACAGGGTTTCCAGCAGACGCGACATTTGTTCAGCGTCTTGCTGATGCTCGGCCCGACCCACACCCTCCCGGCGTGTTAGCCATTGTCGGTCGGGGCCGCTGCAAAAGTGTGCTCCCTTGCCACTGAGCCAAACCAGTTTCAGGGTGTCATCATCGGCCAGGTCGTCCAGAGCTGTGACCAGGGTGCAAATCATTTCGTCATCGTAGGCGTTACCGTTCTCGGGTTTGTTGAGAATGACCCGGGCCAGCCCATCTTCCAGACGCTCAATCAGTACGGTTTCCTTCATGGCTGTTGTTGTTCTTTTTTAGCGAAGGGTATTTTAACACTAAACCACAAATACCAAGGCCGCCAGTTGCAGGCGGCCTTGGTATTTGTATGTTTTTTGTATAGCAGGGCAGGCCGGTTCAAACCGTTCCTGGCGGTGCGCAAAGGATCATGCGTACGCCAACTGGCTGCAATTCCACGTTATCCCAGGCCTGGCGTTGCATTTCTGCCTGCATCTCCGCTTTTACAACATCCTGTTCGTTGACCAGAGTGTTCACGCTGGCCAGATAGCGAGTACGTTCGATACGGGCATCGCTGGCGGCTTCGTGCTCCTGGCGTGCGTCCGCTACGGCCGTATCGAATTGCACTTTGGCATGGCCAAGGCCGACATCATAAATGGGAGGGATGCGGTCTTTGGCCGACTGAATCAGCTTGCGCACCATTTTCACCGGCAAGGTCTTGATCTGAGGGGCCAGCGAGGCCTCTGTCAGGGCCGATGACAGGTCGGCGGTACCGCCTTCCAGGGTTAGGGTGCGCAACAAATTGCGATTCAGATAAGGTTTCAGCGTATGCGCGAGTCGGGGCGGAATGGCAATTTGCCATTGGACCTCAAGCAACACCTGGCCAGCCGGTATCTGTTTGGTTTCCAGCAGGGCTACACTGGCCTGACCGAGTTGAGTACTGGTCAGAATATCCATCAGCCCCACAATGAGAGGATGCTCCCAGGAAACAAAGAGCACATCGTCGCGCACGAGCGCCCGTTGCCGGTCGAAGGTTATTACGGCGCCCCCTTCGGGAATGCCGGGAATAACCGGTATCATCATATTGTCTGAAGGAATCAGTTCAAAGATGCCTTCATCCAGCGTTTCAAAATGCAGGTTGAGCAAATTAGCCGCCATCTCAACAACCGGTTCTGCGCTGTTCTGCTCAAGCTCGGCAACCTGATCGGCCAGCTCTGTCGCTTCCGGTTGCCGGCAGGAATTCAGCTCCAGCATGACATCACGGCCCGACTCCAGCTCCAGGTTCAGCGCCGTCAGAGACTGCTGCACGTCCCCGGTCAGATCACTGTCTTCTGGGTTAGCGAACCAGGCGTCAGCGAATTGCTCATGGATAGCGCCAGCGGCCGGTTGCAATGCCTCCAGGCAACCCAGTACCTCGTGGAACCAGCGCACGCGCACCGCATCAGGCCCATCTGTCAAAAAGGGCAGGTGGATGTGGATAGTCTGATCCTGGCCTATGCGGTCAAGTCGGCCAATGCGCTGCTCCAGAACATCCGGATGATCCGGCAGGTCCCACAGCACCAGGTGGTGGCTGAATTGAAAATTGCGGCCTTCACCGCCGATTTCAGAGCACACAAGAATCTGGGCACCGTCGTCTTCCCTGGCAAAGTGTGCGGCAGCACGGTCACGCTCGATCAGATTCAAGCCTTCATGAAAGGCGGTCGATTCCAGACCATGATCATGCCAGAGGTGGTGAGACAGCTCCTGCGCGACCTCTGAGGTCTGGGTTATCAACAGGACTTTTTCGGTGCGGTTGGCCTTCAGCCAGTCGACCAGCCAGCGCTGTCGCTCCGTTTCAGACGCTGACGGGTGCAATTGAACTTCGCGTGGGAAGAAACCGGCGACGCCCCGTCTCGTATTGCGGTAGACCACGCGACCCGGCCCATGCCGATCCAGCACCTCGGCGAGGGCGCGACGACTGTCGTCGTGCCATTCGATGCCCAGGGTAGCGAGCCGGTCGAGCAAGGCATCGTCAATGCTGTCGTTGTACAAGGCACTGGCCACCGACGAGTGCTCAATAAAGTGGGATTCATCGGCCTGATAGTCTTCAAACCGGATAAACCTGGAGGCATCGAGTAATTGCAGTCTCTGAAAATGCGCCTCCTGGCCTAATTGCTCAGGCGTTGCCGTCAACAGCAGCAGATGCGGCGTTTTCCGTGCCAGCGCTACCCAGCTCTCGGTATCGTCAAGCCCTTCGGCATCGTCGAGAGACAGGTGATGGGCTTCGTCCACGACCAGTACATCCCAGTCCTGGGCGGTGATCCAGGGCATTTCTTCGCTGTCGTTTAACAATCGATGGGGAATCAGATGCACCTGACCCATGCCGAAGTCGTGATCTTCGGACTGGTAAAACTCGCAGTGCAGCGAAAACCGGCGCACCAGTTCAACCAGCCACTGAGCCTGAAGGGCGTCTGGTACGGCGATCAGCACGCGACTTGCCCGGCCTTGCTGAAGCAGTCGGTTGATAATCAGGCCGGCTTCGATGGTTTTACCCAGGCCAACTTCGTCGGACAGCAGCGCCCGAACCCGGGTTCTTTCAGTCGCTTGCTTTGCAACATACAACTGGTGAGGCAATAAAGAAGAGCGAGTGCCGAGCAGGCCATTCAGATGGGCGGACCAGATTGCCTGATGTCCGGCGTTGAGCGCTGCGCGAAAATTGAACCAGTTAGGGTGGTCGGTCTGACCGGTCATCAACCTTGTCAGCGGGCTGTTTCGATCCAGCGTATCGGCCAACTCGGTCTCGGGAACCATCTCGCCATCGAGCGTTTCATAGACATGAAGGCCATTCAGGTCGTGCACGGCCTTAACTTCTGCCTTGCGCTGGTCCCGACGCTGAAATTCCTCACCCCGTTCGAAACGTATGCGAGTCAGCGGTGGCTGGCGCAATGCATAGCACCGTTCGTCGTCGACGGCAGGGAAATAGAGAGTAACAGTGCGCTCATCCTGGCCTTGCACCATACCGAGCCCGAGCTCGGGCTCACCATCTGCTAGCCAGCGCTGGCCCTGAATAAAGTCTGACATGGCGTCCTCGTATCCCCAAAAGGGCCGCTATTCTACGGAATCTGTCGTGTCATGAAAGAGATAACCTTGAATCGGCGGCAATTCGTGGACTCTCAGTCTAGTAAAACGGCCGCCATCTGCAGAATTCGCCCAGACAGAAGCCTGTTTTTAAGGTGAGCAGAGTGCAAAATCATGCATTTGGGGCTTGCCAGTTGGCTTCATTGCCCCATTATTAGGGGTACATGAATCAAGGTACTTCCGCTGTATGACTCTAAATGCGCACACCGCGTTCGACGCGATTGAATCCCGCACCATCGACTCACTGAATGTGACGCTGGAACACTACCGGCATCGGAACACCGGAGCCGATCACTTCCACATCCAGTCCGATAATCCTGAAAACGTCTTTATGGTTGCCCTGCGCACCATGCCGAAGGATTCTTCCGGGGTAGCGCACATTCTTGAGCACACGGCGTTGTGCGGCAGCGAGCAATTTCCGGTCCGCGACCCCTTCTTTATGATGACGCGGCGCTCCCTGAATACCTTTATGAACGCCATGACCAGCAGTGACTGGACAGCGTATCCCTTTGCCAGCGAAAACGATCAGGATTATGAAAACCTGCTCAGCGTCTATCTCGATGCTGTGTTTTTCTCGAACCTGAACGAACTCGATTTCCTGCAGGAAGGGCATCGCCTTGAATTTACCGAACCCGACAACCCGGCGTCACCGCTGACGTTCAAAGGCGTAGTGTTCAACGAAATGAAAGGCGCCATGAGCTCACCGGTCAGCCAGTTGTACCAGACCGCCAAGCATTATTTGTTTCCCAACAACACCTACCATTTCAACAGCGGTGGTGACCCGGAAGCGATTCCGGATCTGACGTACGAAGATCTCAAGGCGTTCTACAAGACTCACTATCACCCGAGCAATGCGACCTTTTTTACCTTTGGTGACCGCTCGGCAGCCGATGTTCAGCAGCGCGTTCACGACCAGGCTCTGCATCGGTTTGAAGCCCTCGATCACAAATTGTCCGTGCCGCTGGAGCGCCGCTACAACTCCGTGTTGCGGGTTGAGAACGCCTACGCCGCTGAACCCGGTGACCTGAGCGGCAAAACGCACCATGTTATGGGCTGGTTGTTGGGCGAATCCACCGATCTTCTGGGTCAGTTGGAGGCGCATTTGCTCAGCGATGTGTTGCTCGATAACAGTGCTTCGCCGTTGCGCAAAGCCCTGGAGCAAACCGACGTTGGCAGCAACCCATCACCGATGTGCGGCCTGGAAGATTCCAACCGGGAAATGATGTTCCTGTGCGGCCTGGAAGGCAGTGAGCCGGAAAAAGCGGCCGAGTTTGAGCGTCTGGTCATCGAATCGCTTGAAGCCATTGAGCAGTCGGGTGTGCCGTATGAAGACGTAGAGGCCATGCTGCACCAGCTCGAACTGTCGCAACGTGAAATCACCGGCGACAGCGCGCCGTATGGCTTGCAGCTGATCTTTTCAGTGATCGGTGCTGCTACACACGGTGGCTCAGTCATGGAGTCGCTCGATATAGACCCCACACTGGCCATTTTGCGCGAACGCAGCCAGGATCCGGCCTATATTCCAGGTCTTATCCGCACTCTGTTGCTCGATAACGTTCATCGCGTGCGGCTGACGCTGCGCCCCGATGCTGAGCTCCATCAGCGCCAACTGGATAATGAAGCCGCTCGACTGGCGCGTATCCAGGCCAGTCTGACGGAGCCTGAAAAACAGCATTTGGTTGAGCAGGCCAGCAAACTAAAAGCGCGCCAGGAGCAGGAAGACGATGTGGGCTTGCTCCCCAAAGTCACGCTGGCTGATGTTAAACCGGACGTTAAACGTATAGCTCCGGCTGCAAGCGACGACATCACCCGTTACACCGCCGGTACCAATGGCATTGCCTATGAGCAGTGGTTTGTGCCTCTGCCGGAGTTGTCGGCCGATGAATTGGCGTTGCTACCGGTTTATACCGCCTTGCTGACTGAGATAGGTGCGGGCGACAAAGACTACCTGGCCATGCAGCAATGGCAGGCAGCCCGAACCGGGAGCGTCAGCTTTTACAGCCAGTTCCGTAACCCACTCGACAGTGCCGACGACGTCGCGGGTTATGTGGTGTTATCTGGCCGGGCCCTGGTCAGACATGTGGACGAGCTGACCCAGATTCTGACCCGTCACTGGTCATCCCCACGTTTTGACGAAACCTCGCGCGTATTCGACTTGCTCAAACAGCTGAGCGCGCGTCGTCAGCAAAGTGTCACCGGACAGGGCCATGTTCTGGCCATGCAAACCAGCAGTGCCTTTCACACGCGCGCCAGTGCGCTGACTTACGATATGGGCGGCTTGCCGGCAATTCGACGCGTTAAAGGCTGGGTGGATTCTTTCACCGATGATCAGCAGGCCCTGACGAACTGGTTGGCGGCGATTAGTAGCCTGCATCAAAAGATTCAGCAGCAACGCTCTCATGCTGTATTGATCGCTGAGCCCGCTGAACTCGAGTCTTTGACCCAGCTGTTAAGAGAACAGGGGCTACAAAACAGAGAGTCGACTTCCGAGCCGGCCAACCAGACGGCCGACTGGCTGATGCCCAAACAGAACACCGCCTGGAGCGTCAACACTCAGGTCAATTTTTGTTCAGCGGCTTACAGAACGGTGTTACCAGGCCATGCGGATTCAGCGCCACTGACCGTCCTTGGCGGCGTGTTGCGCGACAACTTCCTGCACCGGACCATCCGGGAACAAGGGGGCGCTTATGGCGGCGGCGCTGCACACGACAGCAATACCGGTACGTTCCGGTTTTACTCGTACCGTGATCCTCGCATCGAGGGAACGCTGGATGATTTCCGCGCCAGTCTCGATTGGGCGACCGGGCAGGGCGTTACGCAGGAGCAGGTTGAATCGTCGATTCTGGGGGTGATCAGCTCCATGGATAAACCCGGATCACCGGCCGGTGAAGCCAAACAAGCCTTCCAGAATCGGTTGTTCGGTCGGTCGGATGAGTACCGCAAGGCCTACCGTGAGGCGCTATTGGGTGTAACGGCTGCTGATGTGAAGCGTGTGGCTGAAACGTACTTTGCGGAAAACAACGCGTCCAGGGCTGTGGTCACAGACCGCAAACATGCTGACGAGCTCACCGAACAAGGGTTCGAGGTCGAATCGCTGAGTTAACTTAGCGCTAGACACACCGTTGTTTCTGAACGTAAAAAGCCGCCTGTAGGCGGCTTTTTAGTATGGGCTGGAGACATCAAATGCGCTTAACTACATAGACAAACCCGCAAGCGATACGTCCAGGTCCAGCCAGACCGGCGCATGATCAGAGGGTTTCTCAAGCCCGCGTGTGTCGTAGTCAATGCCTGCATCGAGAATCAGCGGCACTAACGGTTGTGACACCATGATGTGGTCGATGCGAAGGCCCCGTTTGGGGTCGTCGTCGAAGCCGCGTGAACGGTAGTCGAACCAGCTGAATCGATCGTTGGTATCCGGATACAAATGGCGGTAACTGTCGGTCAGGCCCCAGGCACGCAGCGTTTCAAACCAGGCCCGCTCTTCGGGTTGAAACGCGGATTTGCCCTCGCGCAGCCAACGCTGGGCGTTTTTATCACCGATGCCAATATCTTCGTCGACCGGAGCAATGTTGAAGTCGCCCAGGATCACGATGAGGTCATCGGGTTTGGCTTCAGTTTTCAGCCAGTGGGTTAAATCTGCATAAAACTTGCGCTTGGCGGGCCACTTGGTGTCGTGACTGACGTTCTCACCCTGGGGGAAATAGCCATTGATGACGGTCAGGTGCCGGCCATCGGTCAGGGGATGGTGAGTAATGATCAGGCGTCTCTGGTCATCTTCTGTGTCGCTGCTAAAGCCCCGCTGCACAAACCGCGGGGGTGCTGCGGTCAGGGTGGCGACACCGTAATGCCCTTTTTGCCCATGGGTCACCGAACCGAAACCGGAGGCCGTTTCCACCGCCGGGTGTGGGTACATATCGTCGTGGACTTTGATTTCCTGCAGGCAGAGGATGTCTGGTTTTTGGTGATCACGCAGTGCTTCCAATTGATGAAGTCTGGCGCGTATACCGTTGATATTGAACGAAATGATTCGCATGGTTGTCCTATTGGCTGTGAGTTCTTCAAGGTTCGGGATTAACCTCAACCCAAACTGTAACCGTGCTCGCTTGCGCGCTATTATTCCCCCTCGACCGCCGTATTGAAACCCCGAATCAGGATGCCCCCATGGCCCAGCTCTATTTTTACTATTCAGCGATGAACGCTGGCAAATCCACCTCTTTACTGCAGTCGGAGTACAACTACCGGGAACGTGGTATGACCACGCGCCTGCTGACGGCGCAGATTGATCAGCGTTACGGGGCAGGGCGCATCAGTTCACGCATTGGTCTGGAAAAGGCGGCCGATACGTTTACCGAGACGACAGACCTGAAAGCCTGGTTTACCGCCTTTGACGGACATACGGACTGTATATTGGTGGATGAAGCCCAGTTTCTGACGCCCGAGCAGGTTAATCAGTTATCCGATCTGGTGGACGATGCCGACGTGCCCGTATTGTGCTTTGGCATCCGGTCCGATTTTCTGGGCAATCTGTTCCCCGGGTCCGCGCGCTTGCTCGCCCTGGCTGACAAATTGAATGAGCTAAAAACCGTGTGCCATTGCGGTCGTAAAGCCATCATGGTGGCGCGACTGGATGAGCAGGGCGGTGCGATCAGTGAGGGAGATCAGGTTGAAATCGGTGGCAATGACCGCTACGTATCAATGTGTCGAAAGCACTACAAGGAAGCGGTAAAACCCGTCTGGTCGACGCCAGTTTTATCTACACGGTAGCCATTTAAACTCTCGGAGCCCTCAGTATTGGCGGTTCTCCGGGTATCAGATCGAACTCAGCATCATTGATGGCTTGAACGTTAACATCAACACGAACCTCTGTTTCTTTGAACAAAGACTCGAAATGAGCATGGCCGATGCGCGGGTTCATCCAGTCATTCAGTTCGTCGGGCCTCAACACCAGCGGAAAGGATTTGGCGTGCACGTCCAAGAATGCCGGGTGTGGGGGTAGGGTAATAACGCCTACCGAGACTTTGGGGTTTCCTTGCGCATCCAGCCAGTGTTTGCACATGGCTCCCAATAGCATCAGCTCTCCGGGCTGATGAATCCAGTGACGCTGCTTGGACTGAGCTTTGGGAAGGTGCTGTTGCTCTTCAGCCGACAAGTCACTGTAGAGCCGGCCGCCGGAGTAGCGCGGTTGCCACTCGTAAAACCCGTCGGTAATCACCACCGCCCGAAAGCTTTTAGGCGCGAGCTGGTGAAGGGGAGAGCTTAAAATCTGGCCTGATCGGCAGTTGAAGGTATTCCAGCGGGTATCCGGCAATAAGGTGTTCGGGTCGAGCTTGAGCCACCAGGTGGCGGCCATCAGGCGCGGGCCCTGACGCGTCGGCACCAGGGCTAGCACCTCATCGGTCGGTCGGCATTCGCGCTTGTTCAATACCGACCGAATCTCAGCCTCCGAATAACCGGCCAGCCCCAGCAGCGGGTCCAGTAGCGGAAAATCGGACACATTGTTGATGGCACCGCACATGGTTATAACGCCTCCCGTTAGCCGAAGGGTGTTTATCGCCCTGGTGTACGACTGACCAGCGCTTTCAAGACATCATAGCCGACAATTTCAGGAACATACCGGTACAAGGTGCCATGTTCCGTGGGATTCAGCATCAACACCGTATCGGCAAGGTTCTGTTTTTTGGGCTTTGGTGGCCGCACCCGACCTTTTTGAATAGGCGCTCGTACAGGCGGTTTGACCTCAGATAGCAGGGCGAAATCGAAAACCGACCCATCATTCAGCGTGATCCAACAATAGTAGTTGGCCCTGACCGCCGATTCCGTTGACTGAAAGGCGTCCACAAGCGCCCTGGCAGACACATTGCTGACCAGGTGTTTGCCGCGGCGAATCAGATTGCCCAGGGTGACTTCATGCTCGAAACCGGCCTCAGTCAACGCTTCACTGACAGCGAGGCAAATATCAGGCGCGTTGCGAAACGGGTCTTTCGAGGTAAAAGTCAGTGCATTTCTGGCCGCAACACCCAGCATCATGCAACGCTTCAGCTCCGCCGTCTGCAGTGGGTCTCCCGAATAGGACAAGGCGCGATGTGGCAAGTTGTGTTCGAGGGATTTCTGGTCGGCGCTGAGTATCAGCTCGCGGTAATCAACGGTCTTGTTCAAGCGGTCGTTCAAGCAATAGCTCCTGATTGGTCGGTCTTCCCGGGGCGGGTTGCGCAGTATAGCAGGCCGGGTAGGGTTCCCCTAAAAGTCAGTGAGCCAGAATTCCCGGGCAATAAACCCCGGTAAGAGCCGTGGGTTCAGCAATTTCAGCGCCAAAAGGTCTCAGACGGTTGAATTTTTCCCAACGGATTGCACATGAAAGGCATCGTAATGAACGGGGAGCCTGTTTTGGATATTAAAACCTTTGAAGATCTGATCGACTGGAGCCGTGAACTTCACCATAACCTGAGCCGCTGCCTGACGGCCGGTGCGCAACACCAGACCGACGACAAAGCCGGAGCGCTGCTGGCGTATCTGGCTGATCATGAACAGGCGCTGGAACAAATGGTCGATCGCTTTGAACAGGAAACCGACCAGCAGGTGCTGAAAACCCGCGTTTACGACTATCTATCCAACGGGCCGTTGCACTCTCAGAGAACGTGCGACGTGCCATACAGTGAGTTGGATTACGAGGGTATTTGTCGCGAAGTCTTCGACTTCCATACTCAGTTAACAACGCTTTATCAGAGTCTGATTGGCAAAGCCGAAACGGCCAATGCCCGTGAATTGATGGAATCGCTGCTGACAATGGAGGAACACGAATCAATGCGGCTGGCCAAACAGATCGATGCGGGCAGGGCCCTTTAGGACCAGCGCAATTACGTGAGTCAGCGTGGGCGTCAGCCAATTGTTCGGGTTTCGCCCACAATGTCAAAGACCCGCGGACAATATGGATAGGTTGAAGGAGATCAGGTTCATAATTTGGGGTTGTCTATACCGGGTGGGAGTTACCTGCAGATCATTCATCCTCTATTTCCTGTAATCTTTATTACAGGAAATAGTGGATGATGCGACGGGGTCTGGCTTTCCAGCTGGTAAGCGACCTAGTAAAGTTGGAAATCTAACAGCGTGTTATAGCCCATTTTCCACACAATATTGGAAATATTTCGCAAGAAGCTATTTCATTAAGAACGCGTCATGCCGCAATTGAATATGTGATCAAACTATACTTCTCGGGATTTTCCGCTTTTTGCTCGGTTCTTAGCGCTGGCCTGGACATAAATACTGTCCGTGGTTGCCATGCTTGAGTGGCCGAGGTCTTCAGATACATCCTTTAATGCCCGACCACGGTCGATTTCCGAGCTAGCACCTGTATGTCTCAGCCAATGGGATGTGACATCTTTGTAAGCGATCCATTAACCCCACACTTTCACTGAGCAGGTAACTCGATATTCCATGGCAGCAAGGCATCAACATCATCGTCAGATGTTGCCAGCGGCAACTGCTCAAAGACCCGCTTCAGATAGTGATAGGGTTCCAGTCCATTAGCCTTCGCCGTTTCCATGATCGAGTACCACACAGCACTGGCTTTTGCTCCGTTGACCGTATCACTGAACAGCCAGTTTTTCCGGCCCACTACGAACGGTCTGATCGCATTTTCAGCACCGTTGTTATCGATCGGCATGGCGCCGTTGTCGAGATAACGCATTAGCCCTTGCCGCTGGTTCAGCGCATAGTTGATCGCCTTACCCAGTTTGCTCTTGGGTGTTACCGA
>NZ_AUIH01000003.1 GCF_000423605.1 Saccharospirillum impatiens DSM 12546 | reverse complement strand
GTCATGAGTTGGATGTCTCACCCACCATGATGGCGCAATATGACGCCGAGCCCAATGGGCGGGGGAGGAGACCATCTCAGCGTCCTCTGGGTGACAGGGAGAATAGCCAACCGGTGATACGGACCTTTTGGCGATGATTACCGTCACCGGCCCGGATCCTTCCTGTCGCCCAGGGGACTGGCCTCCTACGAGTTGGTTAGCAGGCTGCGCGCGATTGATGTTCAAATGGCATTTGTTGTCAGCCTCATTGTCGAGTGTCCGGCAATTGAAAACCATTAATATGACCCTAACTAAGGGTGCAGTAGTTATTGCCAAGTCATCCCCTGTCGATTCAACAGGATTGGCGTACAATAGCGACATCTGAAGCAACCTGTGGGATGAAACCATGACCGACACCCTGGCAAACATCAAAGAGCAAATCGAATCCAACCCGGTATTGTTGTACATGAAAGGCAACCCGAATCAGCCGATGTGCGGGTTTTCTGCCCAGACTGTGCAAGCGGTGATGAGCTGCGGCAAGAAGTTCGCCTATGTTGACGTGCTGTCCAACCCGGATATCCGCGCCGAATTGCCGAAATACGCCAACTGGCCGACCTTTCCGCAACTGTGGGTTAACGGTGAATTGGTCGGTGGTTGCGACATCATCACCGACATGCACCAGAAGGGTGAGTTAAAATCGCTGATCGACGAAGTGGTTCCGGGCGAAGAAGAAGCCTGATCAACGTCGCTTGAACGGCTCGCGGGTGACCGGTTTGGTGACCCGCTATACCGCCCTGACAAGAAACCCTGCCTATGACCCAGCCACCGAAAGATCTGACTGACCACCAACTCCTGCGCTACAGCCGGCATATTTTGTTGCCGCAGGTCGATATCGCCGGTCAACAGCGCATTGTGAACAGTCGGGTGCTGGTTTTGGGCGCGGGTGGGCTGGGCAGTCCGATATTGTTGTATCTGGCAGCGGCGGGTGTTGGCGAGATTTTGATTGCTGACGGCGATTCGGTCGATGAAACCAATCTGCAGCGGCAGATTGTGCATCGCACAGGTAGCGTGGGCGAAAAGAAGACCGCCAGCGCGCGGGCGAACTTGGCTGAACTGAATTCCGATGTGGTCGTTACCGAGATCGACAGTCATCTTGATGAAGCCAGCATGCTTGGCTGGGCTCGGGGTTGCGATGTCGTTGTTATCGGGACCGATAATTTCAGCAGTCGTTATGCGGCTAACCGGGCATGCATGGCCCTGGGGATTCCCCTCGTCTCGGGTGCGGCCATAGGGTTGTCGGGGCAGGTCAGCGTGTTTGATTTCCGGCGTGATGACAGCCCCTGTTTCAGTTGCTTGTTTCCGGATGGGCTGGATGACGAAGCCAGCTGCGCCACAGCGGGCGTTCTTGGTCCGGTGGTTGGCATGATCGGCTCGGTACAGGCTGTTGAAACCCTGAAGCTGTTGGCCGGGTTTGGTGAGCCGTTGGTGGGCGTGTTGATGACGCTGGACGCGAGCGACCTCAGTTGGCAGCGATTCCGGTTCAAACGGCTGCCCGACTGCCCGGTATGCCAGCAGCGCTAACGACACTTGCCTTGTGCAGAGTCCGGTCGTGCAAGCCCGGCAATAACTTACTATTCTATGGGTGACCCAGGGTTATACGAGGTTTCCTTCCGCCACCGGAACATGCGCTTGACTGTGTGTTGACCGAATGGCTTCCCCGACCTGACAGGTCGGCGGTATTGCGCCGTTAGACCACCGTTTCAGTGTTACAGGAGTACCATGATGGACACCCTCTTTCATAATGACACCGGTTTGAGCCATCAGTTCATCGTGGCCATGCCCGATATGAACGACCCCTGGTTTACCGGCACCGTTTCATACCTGTTCCAGCACGATGACGAAGGGTGCATGGGCCTGGTGATCAATCGGCTGACCTCCATGACCCTGGGTGAAGTCTTTGAATCGCTCGATATCGAGTGCAACATCGAAGAATTGCTTGATCGCCCGGTTTATTCCGGAGGCCCGGTCATGCCCGAGCATGGCTTTATCATTCATCGCTCCAACGAAGGCCCCTGGAGCAGTACGGTCAATAACGGCCACCTGAGTATCACCACCAGCCCGGATATCCTGCAAGCCATCGCCCGGGGTGCCGGGCCGGAAGATTACCTGGTCTGTCTCGGGTGTTCTGGCTGGTCTCCCGGTCAACTGGAAGGCGAGTTGAAAGGCAATGCCTGGCTGACGGTTCCCGGTGACCTGACGCTGATCTTCGATGAAGGCCTGGAGACCCGTTACGATGCGGCGCTGCGCCGACTGGGTATCGACAAAACTTTCCTCAGCGACAGTGGTGGACAAGCCTGAGATCTGCCCATTTGGCTTTACAGTGCATGTTGAACTGCGTTCCTGCAGTACCTTGGCCCGGGACACTCAAGCTGGTTCAATGAGGCAATAAACACTGCTTACCGGAGTTATCATGACCACCGCTGTTCCCGCCATGCCCGGCCTGACTCTGGCCAGTATCGGGCAAGGCTTCTGGCGCCTGTTGCCGCTGTCGATGTTTGTTGTGGTGTTTGGCCTGGCCTATGGTTTGGCAGCGGTGCAAACCGGGCTGTCGCCGGTTCAGATCGTCTTTATGAGTTTCGCTGTCTTTGCCGGAACGGCTCAATTTGCCGCATTGGAACTGTGGGGTAACCAGATCCCCGTTTTTCCTCTGCTGGTCACTACCTTTGCCATTAATGCCCGTCTTTTGCTGATGGGCGCTAGCCTCTACCCCTGGCTGAAACAGGTGCCGGCGGGCCAGCGATATGGTTCCCTGCTGGTTATGTCCGATGCCAATTGGGCGATGACGTTGAACGATTGCCAGCAGGGCAAGCCGAACCTCGGCATGCTGGTCGGTGGCGGTGTCGCAATCTGGGTCACCTGGATGGGCGGTACCCTGCTCGGCATGACCTTCGGTAACCTCATTGCCAATCCGGCCCTCTTTGGGCTCGATATGGTGATGGGTTGTTTCATGTTGTCGATGGTGTTTGGCGGACGCAAGAGTCTGCGCATAGTGGTGGTCTGGTGCGTTGCCGCACTGACTGGCTGGCTAGCCTATATCTACTTGCCTGAAAATACGCACGTGGTGGTTGGGGCCGTCGGTGGTGGTCTGGTCGGGCTGTTCTGGCTTGATCAGCAACCGGCCAAGCCGCAGGAGGCCTCTGAATCATGATGGCAACCGACGGAATTAATGGCCTGATGGTCATACTGCTGATGGCGGCAGTCACCCTGATAACCCGTTTCGGCGGCGTGCTGGTGATGTCGGTCGTGCCGATCAACCCGCGCGTCGAGAGCTTTATTAACGCCATGTCCGGTTCAGTACTGATCGCCATTCTGGTACCGGTGGCGGTTGAGGGGGATGTAGCGGCGCGCATGGCGTTGCTGGCAACGGCCGGGGTTATGCTGGCCCTGCGCCGGCCAATGCCGGCCATAGCGGCCGGCATTGCGGTAGCGGCCGGTTGGCGCTACCTGATGTAATCTGCCGGATCAGCCAAGATGGGTGTTGAAGAACGCCACAGAGCGTTCCCAGGCCAATTCCGCAGCCGCTTCGTCGTAACGGGCGGTGGAATCGTTGTGAAAACCGTGGTTCGTCTGCGGGTAGATGTGCGCCGTGTAGTCCACACCATTGTTGCGCAGTGTGGCTTCATAATCCGGCCAGGAAGCGTTCACCCGGTCGTCCAGTTCCGCAAATTGCAGCAACAGCGGCGCCCGTACCTGATCCCGAAGGACTTGCGCTGCCGGGGTGCCGTAAAAAGGGACGCCTGCGTCCAACTGGTCCGGAATGCGCGCGGCCAGCATATTGACGACATAGCCCCCATAGCAGAAGCCCACGGCGCCGAGCTTGCCGGTCGACAGCTCATGGTTTTTCAGGAAGTCTGCCGCAGCGATGAAGTCTGCTTCCATTTTTGCCGAATCCAGCGAGCTTTGCATACTGCGGCCTTCGTCGTCGTTGCCCGGGTAGCCGCCCAGAGGGTGGAGGGCATCCGGAGCAAAGGCGATAAAGCCGGCTTTAGCCAGTCTGCGGGCAACATCTTCTATATAGGGGTTGAGCCCCCGATTCTCATGGATCACCAGCACAACCGGCGCCTGGCCGTCGAGGTTGGAGGGTACCACGAGGTAGCCCTGGCCTTCGCCATGCCCTTCGGGTGATGGAAACGCTGTGTAGGTGGCTTTGATATCCGGATCGTTAAACGAGACTTGCTCTGCTTCGGCGTAGTTGGGCATCAGTGCTGCTGTCAGGGTGCTCAGCGCGACGCCACCGGCCGATAAGGTCATCAGCCGGTTCATAAAGGTTCGCCGGTCAATCAGCCCGTGAGCGTATTGGTCGTACCAGTCGAAAGCTTGCTGCGGAGTGGCCTGACTTCGGGCATTCATGTTGGTTACTGGCGGATGGGTCGGTGTCTGAGTCATGTTGTGCTCTCCCTGGAGTCATCACATCGGTAGTCTATTCTTTTGTGTTGTCGGGTCGGTCGATCATGTACAGCGCTGATAATGGGTATGATCGTTTTTTGTACGACTGCGACGACTCAACAGATGATAGCCACTCAATAAAGTGGGGTTGCTCCGGACTGTGTAAATTCATCGGGCGGTTGGAATTCTCTGAATTTCAACCGCCCAACGGGGTATGGCTCAACGTGCCCAGCCAATGCTGAACAGCAGGTCGGAGTGCACAGATGTCCGGTCACTGTCGGCCTGATAGAGGGCATGCACCCCTAACCCTGCTGACACATTGAACGTTTCCCAGCGCCACAGGTATCCGGGTGTAACGCCCGCTTTGTAAATCCAGTCGGTATCGTATTCATCACCGCTCACCTCATCGGAGTTGTAGCCGATAACCTCTTGTCCGGCGAGAGCAAACAGTGTCCATTGCCAGCCGGTTTGAAAGGCTGCCTGCTCGAAATAGGTGTAGTTCAGGCCAGCTTCAAAGGCCGGCTCAATGCCGCTGACCGTCAGCGCAGGGCCCAGAGAGTGGTGTTGTCCCAGTCTGATATCGACTTCCAGGTTGACGAAGCTGCCAAACACCATCAACGGGTTGGTGCGAATGTTGACGATGTCGTCGGCCAGAGCCGGGCCGGTGATCACTGCGGCTAAAATCGCTAGCATTGGGGTGTGAATGGTCATCATAAAAACTCCTTAAAAGGCGCGGCCAATAGACAGTTCCCAGGCCGGGTAAACCCAGCCATCGGAGCCGAAACCATTGTCGCTGCTGGTTGCCGAGTTGTCGGTGTCAGCGACGAACTGGAGGCCAATGCCAGTATTAAACAGAAAGTCGGACCACACCCACTGGTAGGTCTGGGTGCCCTTTAGTCGCAGGCGGGCAATGCCGTTGTCGTTGAAATCGGCCCGGGTGATGACGTTGCTGTGCCAGCCGGGTGTAAATACGCCCCGGTCAAACCAGTCGAGTCGCACCCCCAGCGAGGTGGTGCGCTCATAGGAAAACCAGTCGCCATCGTGATGCCAGATACCGGCTCCGAGTGACACCGTGGGGCTGATTGCTCTGTCGATTTCGAGGTTGGGGAAGTCAGCGACGGCCAGTAACGGATCGATGCGGACTTTCCAGTTCGGTTCGGCCAGCACCATGCCCGGGGACAACAGTGTCGCGGCCAGAAGCCAGCTTTTAATGATGGGTTGGAACATCGTATTTCACTCCTTTGAACGTAAGACGGGGATTATCGCCGGCCTGTGATTAATTGCCAGCAATCCCGTGCAGGACTGCCAGGTGCCTGATGTCCAGAGTCAGGATAAAAGACGTTCACATTTTTATTGATCCGGGAGTGGTCGGGAACTGGATCAGGTTCGTAAGAGTGTCTTAGTCTTTGTCGAACTTTTGTGGATCGATAAAAAAGTCAATTGATTGTCACGGTTTTTCGTCGTTGCAGTCAAAAAAGCATGTAAACCGTGAGGGTGTAAAAAAATGGGATTGATTAAGCTGTTCTCCCAGATGTCAGTTCGAAGGCGTTTGGTCATAGGGTTTGGGTTGGTGCTGGCGGTGATGCTGGCGATCACCATGATCGGTGTGCGCAACGTTCAAACCATTGATCAGGGGCTGACTGCCATTACTGACCAGAACTCAGTGAAGCAGCGCTACGCCATTAATTTTCGGGGCAGCGTGCACGATCGGGCCATTGCCATTCGCGATGTGGTGCTTGCACCGAATACCGCTGCACTGAATGAAGAAATCGCTATTATTGAACGGTTGGAAGGTTTTTATCAGGACAGTGCCGGACCGCTGAATCGGTTGCTCAATAGTGGACAGAATGTTTCAGCCAGTGAGCGCCAGTTACTGTCTCGCATTCAGGCAGTGGAACAACGCACTGAACCACTGATCGAGGAGGTGATCGGGCTGCGTCAGGCAGGGCAACGTGAAGCGGCAGAGCGCCTGATGCTGGCCGAAGCCAAGCCGGCGTTTATTGACTGGCTGGCCTCGATCAATGCGTTCATCGATTATCAGGAAGCGCAGAGTCAGGCTATCACAGACGATATTCGCGAGGGTGCCGCCGGTTTTACGGCCTTTATGCTGTTATTGACGGCCCTGGCCATTGTGTTTGGTATTGTTCTGGCGGTATTGATCGAGCGCAGCCTCAGAGTGTCTCTGGGTGGAGAGCCCCGTGAAGTGGCCGACATCCTGGCAAGGGTGCAGGAAGGCGATCTGAGCCAGTCGATCCGCAAATCACCGGAGGGCAGTGTGTTGCATTCGGTGCAATTGATGCAGGACCGACTGGGCGAAGTGGTGACCAACATTGTTGATGCCTCGAAGCAACTGGGTAAAGAGGCGGTTGTGTTGTCCCGCGAGTCCCGGGATGCTCTGTCGATGGCTGAACAGCAGGGCGAATCGACCACCGATGCCGGAAATCGACTGGAAACCATGCGCCAGAGCGTGCTGCATACCGCTGAATTGCTGGAAGATACCGAAGAAAACTCATCGCAAACGGTGGAGCAGTCCGAAGCCGGCCGCCGGCTGATTGCTGAAACGGCCGTCGAGATTCGCAAGGTGTCGGACGTGGTTCATGCCGCCGTCGACCAGATTCGCCAGCTCGAGGCACGCACTGGAGAGATTGCGAATATTGCCGGGGTGATCAACGGCATTTCCGAACAGACGAATCTGCTGGCACTGAATGCGGCCATTGAAGCGGCCCGTGCCGGTGAGTCAGGCCGGGGCTTTGCAGTCGTAGCAGATGAGGTGCGCACTCTGGCACAGCGCACCGGCGACGCCACCGGGCAGATAGAATCCATGCTCGGCCAGATCCGTAAGGAAACTCAGGCCTCAGTGAGCGCAATGGAGTCTACATTGCCTCAGATTGAGAACGGTCTGAACCTGAGTGAGTCGTCCAATGAAGTGCTCACGGCCATTGATAATCAGGCCAATGATTCACTGAAAAAAGTGCGTCAGATTGTTGAGGTGATTCGAGTGCAGGTTGGTGACATTAATGAGCTTGTCGCCTCGATGGAAGGCGTCAGTGAGTCGTCCGCCAAGTCGATTCTGGCACTGCAGGCAAACCAGAATGCGGTGACGATACTGAGCGGTTTGGCGACGGAGCTGGAAGGTGAAGTTGAAGTGTTCCAGGTGCCGCATGATAACCGCAAGCGGTAAAATGCAGCGGTATTGATAAAAGGCATGTGTATGAATAAAAGCGACTGATCCATTTGGACAGTCGCTTTTTTGTTGATGGCAACGTTGACGAGGGTGATATCGCTGCGGCTACCGGACTGCAGGCACTATATGCTGACTGACCAGTCGATGCAGGCGATCGCGATAACCGCTGCGACCGGACGGTTCATTCTCTTCGGAGGTGATGGCGATGGTCAGCTCCAATTCAGGCAATACGTAAATCATCTGGCCGCCATAACCCCAGCCATAGTAGCCGTCAACGCCGGAAAACGACTGGATAAACCAGCCATAGCCGTAGCCGCCGCGATGAAATCTCGATTGGGTGCGTCTCTCCCAACTGGCGTCGATCCAATCCTGGGACAAGAGTTGGTCGCCATTGGCGGTCTGGCCGTCCCGGCGATAGAGTTCACCCAGCGCGAGCAGGGATTCGGGCGTCATCCCGACCTGGTTGCCACCCATGGGAATGCCCTGAGGGTCCTTTAACCAGCTGTCTACACGAACGCCGGCGGGCGCCAACCAGCGGTTAGCCAGGACGTGTGTGGACTCTCCTGACTCGCGCATCAGAATGGCGGACAACAAGTGCGTACTGCCGGTTGAATACTGCATGTCACCGCCGGGCTCTTCGACAAAGGGGCGGGCGAGAGCATTGCGAACCCAGTTGTCGCTGACCACCCAGGCTCCGTAGTTGCGCCCGGAAGTGCGTTCCAGTCCTGCTTGCATGGACAACAGGTGCCCAATGGTAATCTCGCTCAGGCGCGGATCCGGATCGTCCGGAAGCTGATCTCGCAGCAAGGGGGCAATGGGCTGATCGACACCGTCGAGCAGACCTTTGTCGATTGCTATGCCCACCAGAGTAGCCACCAGTGTTTTAGACGCCGACTTGATGTTGGTTGACGCGGAAAGGCTAGCCCCGTTGTAGGCTTCGGCCCAGATCACCTCGCCCCGATGGGCGATGTGAATGGTTTTCAGGGTGGAGAGTGGCCGGGTGCCGGCTTGCAAGCCGGCTCTGAGCGATTCCATGTCAACGGCATGAGCCGGTGATGACACCAGCAATACGATGACAGCGGCTGCCAGAGTATGGACGGGAGAACGAGCCGGGAGTGACGTCAGTTGCATGCAGTATTCCTGTAACACGTGGCCTGATGATACGCAGGTCGCCCTCGCTTCGGTTCAGTAGCGCCGATGCTGGCTACCGGTGCATAGGGTCAAGACAGATGAAACCGACCGACCAGTGCCGTTTGGTGACGAGCCAGTTCGCGCAGTTGCTGGCTGTTGTCCGCGGCTTGGCGGGCTGTCTCTGCCAGGGATTCTGCCATATCTGAAATATGCACAACATTTTCCGTGACCTCCCGGGCCACGGCACTTTGTTCTTCCGACGCGGTGGCGATCGACTGGCTCATGTCGTTAATATCCGCCAGTCGTTTCACCATGGCGGCCAGAGAATCGCCGGTTTGCTGAGACTGACTGGCCGAGGCTTGCGCCAGCGACTGGTTGCTCGACACGATGGCGACCGCTTGCTCGGATTGCTGCTGCAGCCGGTCGATCATCACGCGAATGTCGTTGGCAGACTGCTGTGACCGGTTCGCCAGAGTCCTCACTTCGTCGGCGACGACGGCGAAACCCCGGCCCTGCTCGCCAGCACGTGCTGCTTCAATGGCCGCATTCAGCGCCAGCAGGTTGGTTTGCTCGGCTATGGCCTGGATGACATCGAGAATGGTGCCAATCTGCTGGCTTTCATCTCGCAGGGTCTCAATGACGGTTTTGGCGTGTGCCTGAGAGTCGTTTAATTGCCGGGCGGAATCGATGTTCTGCTGCATGCTGGCCATGTTCTGCTCGGCCGATTCAGTCACTTCAGAGACTTCGGACCGCGAGCGTTCCGCATTGGCGGCGACTTCCTGAATAGCGCTTTCCATTTCGGTTATGGCGGTAGCTACGGAGTGGGTCTGCTCTTGCTGTTGTTCAACGCTGGTTCGAGTGGTTGCGCTGACTTCCGAGGTACTGGCCGACAGCTCGGCAACCTGCTCTGACGATGTCCGGATGTCGCGAATCACATCGCTTAGCCGGTCTGCCAGGGCATTGACGTTGCCGGCTATTTGTCCTATTTCATCGGTTGAGGTGTGTCTGATGCGCTCGCCAAGCTCACCCTGAGCTAACTGGTCGAGAACCGTCAGTGTCTCGGCCATGGGTTTGCGTATGGAGCGAACAATGGAAAACCCGATGAATACCGAAATGATCAGAGCGATAACCAGCAAGCCCAGTGTAATGGCTATCGCCCGGCTGGCCATGGCGTTTCCTTCCCGGGTCGCTTGTGCTGACAAGCTGCGGGTTGCGCCGACCAGGTTATCCAGCGCAGCGAGGTTGGCATCCATGGTGTTGTTCAGTGTGTCCAGCACTGCAGTGCTGCGATCATTCAGCTCAACGTACCGTTTATGGCTTTGAAACAGCCCGGCTTCACCACCAATGGCGGTACGCAGCAGATCAATGTAGTCGTTCGTGTCACTGGCGTACTGAGTGAAATTCGTTTCGATCGCGTCAGCCTTGGCATTCAGTTGTTCCAGAGTGGTGTTCAGCTGGGATTCAATCTGACCCATCCTTTCTGAGGAGTTGATCGCCAGCGCCCGTTGTAAATAGGCCTGGGCGCCTTCTGCCTGAGCGATGATATAGTCGATTTCCCATTGCAGGCCGGAATCCCCCTGAGCGGCAGCCCTGGAGCCAATGGCATTCAGATCGCCGGCGAAAAAGATCCACTCGTCATCAAATTGCTGGGCTTGCTCAAGCGCGTTCCTGCGGGTTTGAACCCGCTGGTTCTGCAGTGCCAGGTGATCGTTACCGGTTACGAAGAGGTCATCTGCCAATGCCTGGCTGGCGGCGAGTTGACCGCTGAGGTCCGGGTAGGCTTCAAGCCGTTGTATCAGGCTTTGAAACAGGCTGTCGTAGCCGGATCGCGCGTTAGTGAATTGGCTTTCCAACATGGATCGGCGCTCGGCACCGTCAGCATTGGCGTGCAGTATGACAGCGCGGTTGGCCTCTTGAAGGGTGTTGCGCAGGCGGTTGGTATCATCCAGCAGGGGCCCCAGTTGGCCGGAGGTCAGTTCCAATTGCCCGGCCAGGCGGTTTTCGACGACCAGCGAATAGAGCGTAATCATCGAGAACAAAATCAGTAAGGTGGTAAAACCGGCGATAACCCGGGCAATCAGGGACAGCTTCATAGTCTGGATCCAAAACCGCCGGGCCAGTTGGGGCCGGGCACTGTTGTTTGAGTGAGACCTGTGATTATGCCGGTATTTGATCGATCGGTCAGTTATTGTTCTGTGACAATTTGGGTGACCCGGCTAATTATCGTATCGGCCACATGGCCAAAGTGTTAAGTGCGGTGGGGGCTTAAATGAATCGAACCGGGGGCAGGAGGCGAGGTACGCCTGATCACCCTGGCCAGGGTGATCAGGCTTTGACAGCTTAGCCTTGCAGCTTGCTTTTCAGTATGTCGTTGACCTGAGCCGGGTTGGCCTGGCCCTTGGAGGCTTTCATGACCTGGCCGACAAAAAATCCGAACAGTTTGTCTTTACCACTGCGGTAATCAGCCACCTGTCCGGGGTTGGCGGCAATGACCTCGTCAATCATCGCTTCAATCGCCCCTGAATCGCTGACTTGCTTCAAACCCTGAGCCTCGATGATCTCGTCGGCCGAGCCTTCACCCCGAAACATGGCTTCGAAAACCGTTTTGGCGATCTTGTTGGAGACGGTGTTGTCCTGGATGCGTTGGATCAGCAGGCCGAGGTCGGCTGCGGATACCGGGCTGTCGGAAATCTCCTGCTCATACCGGTTCAACTGGCCGGCCAGTTCTCCCATGCACCAGTTGGCTGCCAGTTTGGCGTCTTTGGACACATCGACCACGGCTTCAAAATAGTCGGCCATGGCACGGCTGGCGGCCAGTACCGTTGCGTCGTAGTCAGACAGGCTGTAGTCGGCTTTGAACCGTTCGATCTTTGCATCCGGCAACTCGGGCAAGTGGTCGCGCACATCCTGAATGTAAGCGTCGTCGATTTCGACCGGTAACAGGTCTGGCTCCGGGAAGTAACGGTAGTCATTGGCAAACTCTTTCGAGCGCATACTGCGGGTTTCGTTCTTGTCTGCGTCGTAAAGCCGGGTTTCCTGAGTGATGGTGCCACCGTCTTCAATGACGTCGATGTGGCGCTGAACTTCAACGTTGATCGCTTTTTCGACAAACTTGAACGAGTTGATGTTCTTGATCTCGGTCCGGGTGCCGAATTCAGTCTGGCCTTTCGGCCGAATGGATACGTTGGCATCACAGCGCAAGCTGCCTTCGGCCATGTTGCCATCGGAAATGCCAATGTAGGTGACGATGCTGTGAATCTTCTTCAGGTAAGCCACGGCTTCTTTTGCCGAGCGCAGGTCCGGTTCGGAGACGATTTCCAGCAGGGGTGTCCCGGCCCGGTTGAGGTCAATACCGGTCATGCCTTCGAAGTCTTCATGCAGGGACTTGCCGGCATCTTCTTCAAGGTGAGCACGGGTGACGCCAATGGTACGGGTACTACCGTCGTCGAGCACGATGTCGACTTCGCCCAGGCCAACAATGGGTTCATCCATCTGGGTAATCTGGTAGCCCTTGGGTGAGTCCGGGTAAAAATAGTTTTTGCGGTCGAACACTGAGCGTTTACCGATGTGGGCATCGATTGCCAGGCCAAAGGCCACCGCCTTGCGCAGTGCATTCTCGTTGAACACCGGTAAGGCGCCGGGCATGGCCAGGTCCACCAGGCTGGCCTGAGTGTTGGGCTCGGCACCATACTGGGTGCTGGAGCCGGAAAATATTTTCGACCGGGTCGACAGCTGAACGTGTATTTCCAGCCCGATTACGGTTTCCCATTCCATGTTTTGGGTCCTCTGCTGGCGGCGGGCACTGGGGCCCGCTGCTCACTTGCGTTTAACGGAGTGTTGTCTGTCTGTCGAGTGTCAGTGCGCCGGTCTCAGAGTACCGGTGACTGCTGGTGCCAGTTGGTCGCCTGTTGGTACTGGTGGCCAATATTTAACAGGTGGCTTTCCTCGAAATAATTTCCGATCAACTGCAGGCCGACCGGTAGTCCCGAAACCTGGCCACAGGGCAGGGCCAGAGCAGGCAGACCTGCCAGGTTGGTCGACAGGGTATAGATGTCTTCCAGATACATGGCAACCGGGTCATTGCTTTTCTCACCCAGTGTCCAGGCCGGTGAGGGCGTGGTGGGGGCGAGTATCACATCGACTTCCCGGAAACCGGTCTGGAAGTCATCCCGGATCAGGCGACGCAGCTGCTGGGCCTTTTTGTAATAGGCATCGTAGTAGCCAGCCGACAATGCATAGGTGCCGACCAGAATGCGACGCTGTACTTCCGCGCCAAAGCCTTCGGCGCGGCTGCGTTTGTACAGATCTTCGAGATCCACCGGGTCCTGACACCGGTAGCCATAGCGAACGCCGTCGTAGCGTGACAGGTTGGTCGAGGCTTCGGCCGGGGCAATGATGTAATAGGCCGGTATCGACAGCTCGGTGCGCGGCAGGGAGATCTCTTTTACGGTGGCCCCGAGTTTTTCCAGCTCGCTGACAGCGGCCATGACCGCGGCACGAATGCCTTCATTCAGACCATCGCCGAAATACTCTTTGGGCAGGCCAATACGCAAGCCTGCCAGCGGCTCGTTCAGGCGCGCCTTATAGTCGTCGACCGGGCGATCCATGCTGGTGGAATCTTTGGGGTCGAAACCGGCGATGGTGTTGAGCATCAGCGCTGCATCTTCGGCGGTTTGAGTCATGGGGCCGCCACAATCGAGGGAGGATCCATAAGCGATCATGCCCCAGCGGGATACCCGACCATAGGTCGGTTTCAGGCCAGTAATACCGGTGAACGCCGCTGGCTGGCGAATGGAGCCGCCGGTATCGGTTCCTGTGGCTGCTGCGGCCAACCGTGCGGCTACAGCGGTAGCAGACCCACCTGAAGAGCCGCCTGGCACCGTTTCCCGGTTCCAGGGGTTGCGGGTGGGCCCGTAGTAGCTGGATTCAGTGGAGGAACCCATCGCAAATTCGTCGAGGTTGGTTTTGCCGAGCATGACGGCACCCGCACTGCCCAGGCGGGCTGTTACGGTGGACTCATAAGGGGCAATGAAGTTATCGAGCATGCGCGAGCCGCAGCTGGTGCGCACACCTTCCGTGCAAAAAATATCTTTGTGGGCAATGGGCAGGCCGGTCAGCGGATTCGCATTACCAGCCGCGCGTTGCTCGTCGGCCCTGGCCGCCTGAGCCAGGGCAATCTCGTCGGTGACGGTAATGTAGGCGTTCAGGTCGGCGTTGTGGGACCGGATGCGCTCCAGATAAGCCTGGGTCAATTCAACGCTGCTGAAGTCACCCCGGGCCAGACCGGCGGACAGTTGGGTCAGTGTTTTATCTAGCATGTCGGGTCTGGCTCACTCTATGACTTTGGGGACAAGGTACAGGCCGTCGGTCGCACTGGGTGCAATCGACTGATAGGCATCACGCTGATTGCTCTCGGTGACGTCATCTGCACGCAACCGGGCTGTTGCATCGAGCGGATTGGACAATGGCTCGACACCATCGGTATTGATCTTCTGCAACTGGTCAGCCAGATCGAGAATGCTCGACAGGCTGGCTACTGTTTCTGACATGGCGTCTTCGCTGACCTGTAATCGGGCCAGCTGGGCAACATTTTCCACCTGGGAGCGGTCTAGGCTCATGGTTGTGGATCTCCTGGGGCTACTTTAGGGGCCCGTACACTCGGCCAGTGGCGGCTGAGCAAGCTTTACACGCTGCTTCAATACGCATCGGGCGGGTGGACGACAAATCTGTCTCATTTTGAGCGGGCTGAGCCAGGCGCGTGCCTCTCGAACCTGAAATGATGTCCGGGTTGATTCAAACGGACGAATCTGCACCGGTGTTCAGATCACATTCGGGTGTATTAACGCTTTAACTCTACCCAATAAATCATTGATGAGGCATAAGTTATCATATTTACAGCTTGCCCAAAATCCCTGCCATTGATACATTGCCGGGCTGTGTCATGGCTTTAATAGTGTGGATTTATTGGGTTGTCATCAGGAAATCCCGTAGCCGGTTTCCCATACCCTCTTGTACCACACCCATCAGAATTGGAATCATCAAAAAATGTTTAAAAAGATTCGGGGACTTTTTTCAAGCGACTTGTCGATTGACCTGGGTACTGCAAATACGCTGATTTATGTGCGCGATCGAGATATCGTCTTGAATGAACCGTCGGTTGTGGCTGTGCGCCTGACCGGTAACACGAAAACCGTCGCAGCCGTTGGTGAAGAAGCCAAGCGCATGCTGGGCCGGACACCGGGCAGCATTCAGGCGATTCGCCCGCTGAAAGACGGCGTTATCGCTGACTTTCACGTCACCGAAAAGATGCTTCAGCATTTTATCGCCAAAGTTCATGAGAACAGCTGGTTTGCACCGAGCCCGCGCGTCCTGATTTGTGTACCCTGCAAGTCCACCCAGGTAGAACGCAAAGCCATTCGCGAATCGGCCTTTGGTGCCGGTGCCCGTGAAGTGTTTCTGGTGGAAGAGCCCATGGCGGCAGCCATCGGCGCTGGTTTGCCGGTCGAGGAAGCGCGCGGTTCCATGGTGGTTGACATCGGTGGTGGTACCACGGAAATCGCGGTTATTTCATTGAATGGTGTGGTTTATGCCGAGTCGGTTCGGGTCGGCGGTGACCGCTTCGATGAAGCCATAGTGGCCTATATTCGTCGCAACTACGGCTCACTGATCGGTGAAGCGACGGCCGAGCGCATTAAAATCGAGATCGGTTGTGCCTATCCGGGCACCGAAATTCGGGAAATAGACGTTCGCGGTCGTAACCTGGCCGAAGGCATACCCCGCAGTTTCACCCTGAACTCAAATGAAGTGCTCGAAGCCCTGCAGGAAAGCCTGTCGGCGATTGTTCAGGCGGTAAAAAGTGCGCTTGAGCAAACCCCTCCTGAACTGGCCTCCGATATCGCTGAGCGTGGCCTGGTACTGACCGGTGGTGGTGCCTTGTTGCGTGATATCGACAAGCTGCTGAGCGAAGAAACAGGCTTGCCGGTATTGGTTGCTGATGATCCGTTGACCTGCGTGGCCCGCGGTGGTGGCCGTGCACTGGAAATGATGGATGAACGTGTATTCGACTTTTTCAGTGAATAATGGTCACCTGCGGCCTGAGCCGGTCTAAACCCGGCTTGACTGCAGGCTCGCCTTACCTCTGGGTAGGTGCGACCCGCATTTCATAGGAGAGTCTGTCATCAAAGCGCTGTTTTCTGCCGGTCCACAACACGGCTATCGTCTTTTGGTAGCTGTGGTGGTCTCTGTCGCGCTGATGGCCCTGGATGCCCGCTACACCCAGGTCGACTATCTGCGACAAACCCTGTCTTATCTGGTATCTCCCGTACAATCCCTAATCAGCCTGCCCACCGATATGGTCGAGTGGTCGAGTCGGACATTCGCCGAACGTGACGAATTGATCGAAGACAACCGGTCGCTGAACAATCAGGTGCTGGTGCTTCGCCAGCAAGCGCAACGGCTGGCGGTGCTTGAGGCCGAAAATGAGCGCTTGCGTCGCCTGTTGGACGCGACCCCCCGGTTCGAAGCAGACTACCTGACCGCCGAGATGCTCAGTGTCGACCCTGACCCTTTTACCCATCAGGTCATCATTAATCGCGGCGCTCAGGATGGAGTCTATGTCGGCCAGGCTGTGTTGGACGCAACGGGGTTATTTGGCCAGGTGATTCAGGTCAATTCACTGACGTCACGTGTGTTGATGGTGGCCGATGCCAACCACGCCGTACCGGTGCAAATTAATCGCAACGGCATGCGCAGCATTGTTGTGGGAACGGGAGACCTGAACGTGCTGGAAATGGAATTTGTCCCCAGTACGGCCGATGTTCAGATCGGTGACTTGCTAATAACGTCGGGCCTTGCCGGGCGTTTCCCCGAGGGGTATCCGGTCGCTGAAGTTCAAGCCATCGAATACGATACCGGCGAACCTTTTGCGACCATACGGGCCAGACCCCTGGCTGAATTGTCACGCAGTCGTAATTTACTGCTCATCTTCAAGCGGGAGTCGGAATGAAAGCCAAACCCGCCAAAGGTCTGTGGGTGATTGCCCTCAGTTTTTTCATCGCCTTTCTGCTAGCAGCGGTGCCATTGCCACAGATGATCGCTCTGGCCAGGCCAGATTGGGTCGGGCTGTTTTTGATTTTTTGGGCCCTGGTACTTCCCGATCGTGTTGGCATTACCGTTGGCTTTTGCATCGGCCTGTTGCAGGACGTTGTGCTGGGCACCTATCTTGGTGTGTTTGCCTTGTCCTACAGCGGGCTGGCGTATCTGGTGTTGCTGTTGCACCAGCGGTTGCGCATGTATCCGATCTTGCAGCAGGCTCTGGTGGTGTTTTTGATCATTGCTGTCAGTCAGTTGCTGGTGCAATGGTGTCGCGATTTTCTGGGGTCGGGCATAACGGGCGAAATGCATTTGTTGCCGTCGCTGGTGAGTGCGTTGCTGTGGCCCTGGGTCTATGTCATTTTGCGGGCATTGCAATTGCGGTTTCGGGTGCAGTAAGCAAACGGCACTCGTGCTGTGCTGCGTTCCGGTGTCGAAAGCCGTGTTCGTTTTTTGGTTTCGTTTTTTGGAAGGAGTCGACATGTCCCTGTACCTGGCTTCACAGTCACCTCGCCGACGTGAGTTACTCAATGGCCTGGGGGTTGAGTTTTCCATTTTGCCCATCGAAATCGATGAGAGCATGCAATCACTGGAAAGTGCCGCCGACTACGTCGGTCGCCTGGCGCGTGAGAAAGCCGCAGCCGGATTGGCCGTTGTTGCCGGTCGTGGTGAGTCCGGTGCGCTGGTGCTCGGTTCTGACACGGCGGTAGTGGTAGACCGTGACATATTGGGTAAACCGCGCGACCGTGAGGATTTTCTGGATATGATGGAGCGGCTGTCCGGCCGGGCTCATGATGTCATGACATCGATCGCTCTGGCCAGTCACGATCAGGTGGATGTCGAGGTGGTTACTTCCAGAGTCGTTTTTGCCGAGTTGATGCCGGAACAGGCCCGGGCATACTGGGATACACAGGAGCCCTGTGACAAGGCAGGGGGGTATGCGGTGCAAGGCCTTGCCTCTGTGTTTATCAAACGCATTGAGGGCAGCTATTCTGCTATTGTAGGTCTACCACTGCGCGAAACGGCCCAGCTTCTGACCCGGCGTGGTGTGGTCGTCTGGGATGGCGCTCTGGTGTCGGTCTGAAAGGGCGATTGCAGCGATATTGCAACCAGACATTGTGAGCCTGGGGCACGATTATTGCGCCAGCGCTTGAATCGAAGGGTACGAACAGGCTCAGCTATGAATTCAGAAATATTGGTAAACGTTACGCCGATGGAGACCCGGGTTGCCGTTGTTGAGAACGGCGCTGTCCAGGAGATATTCATCGAGCGGGAGCAAACACGCGGTATTGTTGGCAACATATACCGTGGCAAAGTTGTTCGTGTCTTGCCGGGCATGCAAGCCGCCTTTGTCGACATAGGCCTCGATCGGGCCGCTTTTATACATGCGTCGGATTTTGATCAGCCCAAACGCGATGGCGAGGCCCAGAAATCCATTCAGGCACTGGTTCGTGAAGGCGAATCGATCACGGTGCAGGTCATCAAAGACCCCATAGGCACCAAAGGGGCCCGTCTGACCACCCATCTGTCCATACCTTCCCGTTATCTGGTTTACATGCCGGACTCCAATCACATTGGCGTCTCTCAGCGAATCGATGGTGAAGAGGAGCGCGAACGTCTGCGTGCTTTGGTGGTGAAAGTCAAAGCGGATGAAGGTATTGAAAAAGGCGGCTACATCCTGCGTACGGCAGCGGAGGGCATTGGCGAGGCGGAAATTCAGTCTGATCTGAATTATCTGAAACGCGTGTTCCGCGTGCTGGGCGAGCGTATTGTGGAGACACCGGGGCCTGCGACCATTTACGAAGATTTGCCGCTGTATCTGCGGGTTGCACGTGATCTGGTGAGGGCGGATGTTGAAAAAATCCGCATCGACTCGAAAGAAACCTACACCAAAGTCATCGACTTCGTGCGCAAATACACTCCCGAAGTGGAACCGGTGTTTGAGTATTACCCCGGCGAACGACCGATTTTTGATTTGTTTGCGGTCGAAGACGAGATTCGGCGCGCACTTGGACGCAAAGTCGAGTTGAAATCAGGCGGGTATCTGATCATTGATCAGACCGAAGCGATGACGACCGTAGACGTCAACACCGGTGCCTTTGTAGGGCACCGCAACCTGGAAGAGACGATCTTCAAGACCAACCTGGAGGCGGTTACCACCATCGTTCGGCAACTTCGCCTGCGTAACCTGGGCGGTATCATCATCATCGACTTTATCGACATGGACGATTCCGAACATCAGCGCCAGGTACTGCGCATGCTTGAAAAGTATCTGGAAAAGGATCATGCGAAAAGTAAGCTGACCGGCGTGTCTGACCTCGGGCTGGTTGAAATGACTCGCAAACGCACCCGGGAAAGTCTTGAGCACATGATGACGGAGACCTGTTCGGTGTGCCACGGGCGTGGCCGGGTGAAAACACCCCAAACAGTCTGCTACGAAGTGTTTCGTGAAATTCTTCGCGAAGAACGCGCTTACAACAACGACCAGTACCTGGTGTTGGCGTCTCAGGAAGTGGTTGATCGACTGTTGGATGAAGAGTCGTCCAATTTGGCCGATCTTGAGGATTTTATCGGTAAACCGATACGGTTTCAGGTTGAACCCATGTACAGCCAGGAACAATTTGATGTCATTTTGCAGTAAGTCGGAGCCCCGCCTGATGGTTCCCTCAGGCTTGGACACCCACAGTGGCATAGCTGCCCAAACGCTGAAGCGCTGATTCATGGCCCGTATTCGTATGGTAAAAGCACTGGGTACCGTGCTGCTGAAGATTGCCGCGTTCTGGATCTTACTGGTGGCCGCCTATTTGGCGCTTGGCCGACAGTTCTTCCCGCTTATTGAACGCTACAACGCTGAGTTGGCACTGATGCTCAGCGATCGGCTCAATACGTCGGTTTCCATTGGTGGTCTTACCGGTGAATGGCGTCAGTTTAACCCCATTCTGATTGCCGAAGACGTTCAGATCAGTTCGACACTCAGTGTCGATCGCATGTTGCTGGAGCCGGCTCTGATACAGTCACTGGTAACGCTGTCGCCGGTGTTCAAGCGTTTTGAACTGACTGGTTTTGAAGCCAATCTGGCGCAAACAGAGCAGGGCTGGACGTTTGCCGGTGTCGGGGGCTCCGGTCGCGCTGGCGCGCCGGATATGTCGCTGGCCCGAGTAATCGCGCTGATACGCCAGCAACGGGAAGTGCGCTTTACCGACATGGCCCTGCACATCGAACCGCTGCTGTTACCGGGTATGACCGTTGCGATGGAATCGGCACAACTGACCGGCCTCGGGGATGATAACTGGATGCGAGCCCAGGCCAGCGTCAATTACGATGGCCTGTCAGTTCCAATCGAGTTGCAACTGGAAAGCAGCCGTCAGAACAATCAATACGAAGTTGACCTCTATGCCCGCCATGGAGCCTTTGATATGGCGCCCTGGTTGCAGAAGCAATTTCCTGATGTGCGCCAGGTGTCCCTGGCAGGCGAATACTGGATCAGTCTGACGCGTGATCAGTGGCAGTCGGTTCAAGCCCGGTTGCAGAGCCCGGTCACCCGATTCAGCGGCAGCCGCAGCGACATGGCGGTGCGCGATCTGGACATGGAGCTATTTGCCGAACGAAGCGCGGAAGGTGTTGACCTGTGGCTGCACCATTTTACCCATGAGTTGGAGCGATCCCCGGCCATAACGCCCGAGATTCAGAACGAATTTGTCGTTCGTGCGAGTCAGCGTCAGTCCCGATGGCAGGTGCAGTGGGACCAACTGCCGATGGCGCCCATCAGTGCCTTTTTAGCAGTGAACGACAACAGTGGCTATTGGCGTCAGGCATTTCCCGAAGGGCGTATTGATCAGGGCAAACTGTCGTATCGGCTCGGCCAGGCCAACTCGCTGCGCCTGACGGCGGCCGTCAACAATGTCCGGATGCAACCCTATTCGGGTATTCCGGGTGTCAGTGGCATCAGCGGAACTGTGCGGGCGGAAGGCAACACAGCTCAGGTGAGTTTCGATAACAGGGGCGTTAACTTTGAGTTGCCGGCCATTTATGACCAGCCTTTTGTGTTTGAGCGCATTGACGGGGTTCTGGATGTTCGCTGGTCGGCCGGTGCGGGCGTGCAACTGGAAGGGCAGCATCGAGCCACCATTGCGCCTGACGCAACGCAATTGTCTCTGGGTGTCCCGTCTCAACCCCTAACCGGTCATTGGCGCGTTGACCTGGTGAATAGCAGCGACATTGCCGCCGACCAGCGAGAAATTGGTTTACGGTTGGCGGTGGCGACGGAATCCACCGGTGCCAGTTGGGCCAAGCGGCTGACGCCGGATAGTCGTTTGCCCGATGCAGTTAAACCCTGGATCGTTGACAATCTCCAGTCCGGTCGGTTCTCGGATCTGGATTTTTCTTTTGCATCCGGTTTTCGTGGCGGCCGCATGACCGACAGCGGGCTCGCCCTGGTGACTGATTTCAGTCAGGCCGAGGTCAGCTTCAATGATGACTGGCCCGCGATCACCGGCGGTTCTGGGCAGGTTCGGGTATCACTCGACGACTTGTACGTTGATGCACAGAGCGGCGATCTTGCTGGTGTTGGCTTGCGCAGAGGCCAGTTGCATCTGCCTTTCTCCGAACGGGAGCTGCTCATTGATCTTGATGTTGCCGCCGATGCAGACCAGGCGCTGGCCTTGTTCAAACAAGACGGTCCCCTCGACTATCTGGCGGCCGATGTGGTCAGTGACTGGACATTGGCGGGTGCAACCGAAGCCAGTTTGAATCTCCGTGTACCGTTGAGCGGCGAGTCCATCGATGTGGCGCTGATCAGTCAGGTGAGTAACGGCAAGCTTGACCTGGCCGAACTGGATCTGAGCCTGTCGGAGCTGAGCGGTAGCATTGGATATAACCGCGAGCGAGGGCTCTATTCGGACCGACTTGATGGCCAGCTGTTTGGGACCGGGCTCCAGGCGCGGTTGACCTCCGACCTGATTGGCGACAATAGCCGGGTTAGCCTTTCGGTGTCGGGTGAAACCCCTCTGGATGCCTGGGGGCGCTGGTTGGGTGATCCCTGGTTGGCGAGTCAGCCATACCAGGTTGCTGCAGATGCCCGGCTGGATTTCTTGCCCGGCGAGACCCGTATTTCAGTTCAGTCAGACCTGGTCAACCTGCCGCTGGCATTTCCGGCAATAGTGGGTAAAACGGCTGAAACATCGCGACCCCTGGCACTGAATCTGGTGTTTTCAGAAAACCAGGGCTTGGCCATATCAGGCCATTACAATGAGGTGTTGCAGTGGGCTTTCGACGTCTCTCCAGATAGCCGACTGGAAGCCGGAACACTGGCCCTAAACACCCCCCTTGAGCGGCGTTCACAACCCGGTATTTATGTTGATGCTCTATTGCCCGATGCGGATATCGACCAATGGCGTGCCGCCTTGCAGTCTGTCGCGGATCTATACCGCGACGCAGATTCCCCCCTGGCCGAGATCGGGTCAGAGACGGGTCTGCAGCAGGTGCGTGAAGTCAACTTGCGGGGTGCGCTGTGGCGCGGACAGGGGCTGAACTGGACCCAGCCACGTGTACAGATACTCAGCAGTGACGAGGGTTGGCTGGCTACACTGGAAGCCCGGGAGCTCAGTGGGCGGGTGTTAATCCCATTCAACGGAGACCCGCACTTCGCTGACTTTGATTTTGTGAACATCGATCGAACGCCTCAAAGCGACTCTGCTTCGTCATCAGGGGGTGCCGATGCCACGGCCGAACCGGATCCTATGGCTATGTTTCGACCGGATGACCTGCCAGATGCGAACCTGCAAATTGCCCGATTGTCGATTGATGGTCGGGATATGGGCAGTTGGCGCGCTGAAATTCGGCGAGTAGGCGACAGCGCAGTTTTGCAGAATCTAAGGGTCGAAATGCCTGAAGCGCGTCTGGAGGGCGAACTCACCTGGCGGTATCTCGATAACGAACATCGGACCGCTTTCAAGGGCCAGATTCGGACCGGCAATATTTTGAGCGTTTTGCAAAGCTGGGACTACGCCCCAGTGCTCGAAAGCCGCACAGGGCAGTTTGATTTGGACTTTGAATGGCCGGGTACGCCTGCTTATTTTGATTATAAGCGACTTCGGGGTCGCATCGAGCTGCGTCTGACCAACGGGGCGATTCTCGAACTGGATGAATACGAAGGCGTGAAACTGGTGGGCCTGCTTAACTTCACTCGGGTTCTGCGCCGTCTCGCGCTGGATTTCTCCGACCTGATTCGAGATGGCATCAGTTACGATGTCATCGAGGGTGAATTGCTGTTTGATCGGGGTTTTGCCCGGGTCGGGGACCGGTTGCTGATCGACGGACCGTCAACCAAGTTCCGCTTCAGTGGCGATGCCGACCTGGTTCGCGACGTGTTGGATGTTGATATGGTGATGACGGTGCCGTTGTCGAGCACGTTCCCACTGGTCGCCTTGTTAGCCGGCGTAACGCCCCAGGCGGCAGCGGCGATTTACGTCACAGAACGGGTGTTTAACAATGAGCTGGAGCGCCTGAGTTCAGCACGCATGCATGTGACCGGGTCGCTGGAGGAGCCTGAGCTTCGCTTCTATCGTGTGTTTGATATCAACAGTGGGAGTGCCCTGAGCCCCAGCGTTGGTGATCGGTTGCGTAATGTTGTACCCACCAATCCAGGTAGTCCGGGTTCACCCTGAGTATCACCAATCTGCCGGTGTAAACCCTAACAGGAGGCGTTTTTATGAGATGGTATCTGGCCCAGATGATCAGCACGCGTGATCTGCAGGAAAATCTCGTTAACGTGGACCGACATCTGGCCGCCGCGGCTGAAGCGGGTGCTGATGCCGTGCAGTTACCGGAAATGTTCGCGGTGTTCGGTGGCGGTGTCGCGAAAGCGCTTGCCGCCAGCGAAACGGAGTTTACCGGCCCTGTCGGTCAGCGCCTGCGTGATGCGGCCCGCCGTTACGGGCTCTGGATCGTCGCCGGGACGATACCGGTGTTTGCACCGAACGAAGCGAAGCCCAGAGCCCGGATGCACGTTCTTGACGATCAGGGCGACGTTCGGGCGCAGTACGATAAAATTCATCTCTTTGATGCCGCTGTCAGCGACGCCCAGGGCAGATACCGCGAGTCCGATCATTATCAGCCAGGGCAGGATGTGGTGACCCTGGAAACCCCTTGGGGGCACTGGGGGCTTAGCGTCTGCTACGATCTGCGTTTTCCGGAACTGTATCGTATTCAACGCAATCGCGGGGTCGATACCTTTGTCGTGCCTTCTGCGTTCACCCGCTCAACCGGCCAGGCACACTGGGAAGTGCTGTGTCGCGCCCGGGCCATTGAAAATGCCAGTTACCTGGTAGCGGCCAATCAGGGGGGGCAGCACGATGAAAAACGCCAAACCTGGGGGCACAGCCTGATGGTTGATCCCTGGGGAGTCGTCAGCGATGTGGGTGAGGGCGAACAGGGGTTCACTGTGGAGACAGACCTGGCAAGGGTGGATTCAGTGCGCCTGAACATGCCTACACATGAGCATCGCAGACTGTAGAAAGATCAGGGCTGCTGGATCTGCCAGGAAAACACACGGGGCTCGTCCATTGTGCCGTTCGGTTTCAATTGTGCTTCGCTGACCTGAATGTGCCCGCTGCTGTGGACAGCGATCCAGGTGCGACATCGGCTGCCATAGCGCTCCGAGGTGATCGTCTGGGCCGACAGGGTTCGTTCCCACTCTTTCGGCACACCGGTATCGGGCAGTTGATCATCCGGTTGGGGCGTTGAATCCGACAGTATGGGTAAACTGGCCAGGTCGGAAGGTTGCCACGGCATCACCCCGAGCTTGTCATGGTGTTCGGTCATCTGTTTGCGGGCCAGTTCAACTTTGGGCCAGGGCGTGTTGATGGCATCGTTGCTGAGCCCGTGAATGCCCGATTCCAGCCATTGCCCCTGAGGATGATCGGAACTGAACCAGAATAAACCGGATTGATCGAACAGAACCAGATTGAAGCCCGCGTAATGGTCGATATCGGGCAGCAGGGACTGGTGAAAGGCACGGATGCTGTGAGGAGCTTGCAAAAATGTCAGTGGCAGTTCACCGCGGCTGCGCTGGCCTGTCCGGCCCAGGTGGCCCGGCCGGATGTTGGTGAGCAGTGCCATGCGACCTGCGGGGTCGACGGCCAGCCAGGTCCCCCCGGCTTTGAGATCCCGGCCGGCCAATACCGGGGCGGTGCTGTGCTCTGTGGTTTGCCACCAGTGCATGGCCTCAGTCGGCCGGTCCAGAAATTCATCGCGGTTGGCCGTCAACAACAGAGGCCAGTCGTGTCCGGGGCGATAGTCAATAACGCACAGGCACATCGTCAGTTCACCGCCATGCTGTGCAGCGCTACCCGGTTACCTTCGCTGTCACGAATAACCGCACGGAAACCAAAGGGCGTTAGGGGATGAAGGGGTTGTTCTATGCTGCCGCCGTAAGGCTCAACCCGTGCCAGTGCCTGTTCCAGTCGCCCGTGGCAATTGAGGTAGGGCAATGGGCCAAGCCCGCCGGGAGTTGACGTTTGCAGAATCAGTGCGACCGCAACCTCACCTTTGCTGTGGCGAAAAACCGCCATATCGGCCTGGGGACGCTGATCAACCAGAACCCAGTCGAGCACCGGTTGATAAAACCCAATGGCACGGTCAAGGTCAAGCACCGGTATATCCAGCCAGACGAGCGGATTCGAACGGTTCATGGGTGGTAACGGTATTTAGACGGGCAAGACGAGGCGTTAGACAGAGCCACAGTTAACACAACCTTTTTTAAAGAGTCGCAGGGGCTTATAGCCAGGAAGCAAGGGTTTGTTGAATCTGGTCGATCCAGGTCAGTGACTGATGAACGCCCGATTCGGCACCGACCGGATTCTTCATCAAGTAACCGGGTGTCACCTCAGGCTGCCCAAGCACCACATACAGGGCCGTGATGGCCAGAGTGACCAGAGTGAGTGTAAGCAGCGTTGAACCTTTCATCCTTGTACCTGACCTGTTTGAGTATCTGCTGTGCATTTACATCAATTCAAACAGTCTAGCACCAACTCCCTGCGCCTGAAAGAGACTGGCTTTACCCATGGCGTGACGGTTATGTTCAGTCCACCGGCAGGGTTATCAAAGCCAGTCTGGCTTGCTTTTCAGTCTTTGCGCATATCGGTTGACTCAAAAATCTTGTCGGCACTGGCGGCAACAAACCCCTGGTACAGGTTACCTTCGTCGTCGTGATAGCGTTTGGCAAATTCATAGTAGCAGGTGGTCACCTCGTGCTGCTTGCCATCAGCGAACGTAAAAGGCTGCACACTGGCTTTGGTTGAACCCTGCTCCAGCAGCACTGCGGGTGAACCTTTAACCCGACCGCCGGCTTCGTTGATGCTGAAACCCAGTTCTTCAATCATCTGATTCATCTGTTCAATGTCATTGACGCCATTGAGCGCGTTTACATTGATGGTGAAGTGGTTGCAACGCAGGCCAATCACGCTTAACCAGGCGGCATACTCGGTTTCACTGGCCAGCTGTTCATAGTCTTCATAGGAGGGTGTTTGCCACAGAGGCCCGCGCCAGAAAATGGATGCATCGGTGACGTCATCGGGGTTGATTTGATCGACCAGGCGGCGAACGATGCCCTGGGCGGTGTCCGTTAATTCTTCAACGCGCAGTTCACTGAGAAAGATGCGGGGCAGGTCAGGGCTTGGTGGGATATAGCCGTAGGCATCCAGTTTTTTTGATGGAAAATGGTAGGGCTCATACCGGCTATAGCCCATTTCAAGAATAAAGGGTTCGAGGTGTTTCAGCTGGATAGGGCCGATGTTAAAGGTTCGAAAGGCAACGTGGTCATTGCGGACCACTTCACCGCGAGCGATGAGAGCATTGGCAATGGCCTCGGCCTGAGGGGTCATATTGATGTAGTCCTGCCACAGGTTGTCAAAAAACGCGTCGATCTTCATGTACATCTCCAGCGGAAAAATGAGAGTCGGGTTAAACCAGACCATACAGGCAGTCTACTGAGCTGTACCGGCAGCGGTTATCAGCAGCACGCCGTGACTTTGTGGATGCGCGACCTGTGACGCAATCTGGCCGACTGGCAGCTTCTGAACTAGGCTCTGGTTGTGGGATGTGATTTGGAGTCAGGGCGGATCTTGTTGACGGTGGGGTCTCACTAGCCACCAGGCATGCTGCAATCTCCACCATTTGATTAAAACAACACTTCAGAGTCTGCGATGCGGGTACGACAACAAGTACCCCTGCCAAGGCCTTCTGAACGTATCCTCAGCTGTGACGTCTGGCGTTCTGCCAGTGATCGGAGGGTTTCCATTGACGCGTTGTGTGAAGCTTGGCCAGTCCACTCTTTCCGACCCCGAGGCGGCGGTCCGGGATCTCTTTTCGCAGGTTAGTCAGCCAGACATTGGCCTGGTTATTGTTTACTGTTCGAGTCGCTACGACCTGAATAGGCTGGCGTCTGCATTGTCTGAGTGTTTTGGCGAAACACCGGTAGTTGGCTGTACGACCGCGGGTGAAATCGGCCCGGCGGGTTATTGTGACCACAGCATCAGCGGTGCCAGCTTTCCAGCCGAACACTTTGCGGTCACGGTCGAACGCTTGGATAGCCTGAAGTCAGCGGAAGTCAGCAGGTTACAGAACTTTGCCCAGAATCTGGCGCAACGCCATGAATGCAGTCAGGGTGATTTGCCTAACACCTTTGCCATGCTGTTGATCGATGGTGTTTCGCAACGCGAAGACGCGGTCACCCGGACCCTGTTCAACAGCCTGCCCGGCATTCCCATTGTCGGTGGATCAACCGGTGATGACCTGATATTCGATGAGACCTGGGTGTTTTACCATGGCCAGTTTCACACCAACAGCGCTCTGCTACTGATGATGTCGACCCGTTGTTCGATCGCACCGGTCAAAACCCAGCACTTTGTGGCGACCGATCAGCGGCTGGTGATCACAGCGGCTGATCCTGAACGGCGTCTGGTCACTGAAATCAATGGTTTACCCGCTGCTGCCGAATACGCTCGCCTGACCGGCGTTGACGTTAACGATTTGAACCTGATGCGGTTCGCCGATTCGCCCGTCGTGGTGATGATCGAGGGTAAGGAGTATGTACGGTCGATTCGCCAGGCTAACCCGGATGGCAGCCTGACGTTTTATTGTGCCATTGAGGCCGGCTTGGTGTTCCGGGTTGCCCGGGGAGTCGATTTGATCGAAAACCTGCGACAGTCGCTGGATGCAGTGCGTCAGACACTGGGCACACCGCAGGTGTTGCTGGCGTTTGATTGTGTGCTGCGCAAGCTTGAAATGGAGCAGTCTGAGGACACAGTCAAGGCAGCTTCGCTGACCCGGGCCTGTCACACGCTGGGCTTCAATTCATACGGCGAACAGTTTGGTGGCATACATGTTAATCAGACGTTTACTGGCCTTGCGATCGGTTACCCGGAGGATGAGGGATCATGAGAATCCATTCTGCCGGCGCTCCTGAAACTGCAGCATCAAAACCTGAAGAGTCAGCTTCTGTTGCCGAGATTCGCCGACTTGGCAAAATCATCGATGCACTGATGGACCGTGCCGAGCGGAGCATGGCGCAACAGGGGTCTGATTTCGGCCTGTTTCAGACGGCGCTGACGCTGGAGTCGACCGTGCAACAACGGACCCAGGAACTGGCTCGGGCCCTGGAATACAATGAACACATTACCCAGAACCTCTACCGCCTGACCCGGGACCTTAAAGAGGAAATCAGCCAGCGCAAGCGTGTTGAAGCCATGCGAAACGGACAATACGATGTCCTCGAACTGATCGCTGCCCATGCACCGCTGAACGCTATACTGCGCCAACTGGCGCATTGGGTCGAAGCTCAGGGGCACGTTGGGTTGGCGTCTATTTTACTGCTCGATGACAGCGGTTTATCCATTGGGCAGTGCATTGCACCCAGTCTTCCTGAAGACTACAACAACGCACTGCTTGGCGTAGACATTGGTCCGAAAGTGGGTTCCTGCGGCACCGCCATGTATTTGAACCAGAGCGTTGAAGTGACGGATATCGCAACCGATCCGTTGTGGGACGACTACCGTGACCTGGCGATGGGCTTTGGACTGAGAGCCTGCTGGTCTTCGCCCATCACCACTCAGTCTAATCAGGTGGTGGGGTCGTTTGCGATTTATTACCGGGAGGTGCAGGGGCCGAGCGACGAACAGCGGGCACTGATCGCCACGGCGGTGCATCTGGCCGGTATCGCAATGGACCGGGCCCGGGCCGAAGCTCGTATTCAGTATATGGCGCATCATGATGAACTGACCGGGTTACCCAACCGGGCACTGTTGCTGGATCGTATTGACGGGGCCATTGAGTCGGCTCGACGGCGGCAATCGCGTACAGCCGTGTTGATGATTGACCTTGACCGGTTCAAACACGTTAACGACTCGCTCGGGCATCAAACCGGAGATGTGCTGCTCAAAGAGGTGGCCGGGCGGTTGAACCGGTGTGTTCGTAGCAGCGACACCATTGCGCGACTGGGCGGCGATGAGTTTGTCATTTGCCTGCCGGATATCGGGTTTGATACGACGGCCTCGACAGTGGCTGCCAAGGTTATGCACGAACTTGAAGCGTTGTTTTATGTTAGAAATCAAACGCTCAAACTGGGTGCCAGTATCGGCATCAGTTTGTTTCCCGAAGATGGCGACAGTGCCAACGATTTACTGCGCACGGCTGATACGGCGATGTATTCGGCTAAAAAAAGCGGGCGTGGTCAGTACTGCTATTTTACTCACGAACTGAACCAGGCGGCACACGAGCACCTGGTATTGTTGTCGCAATTACAGCATGCCATCCGCAATGACGAGTTCGAGTTGTTTTATCAGCCGTTGTACCGGTTGTCGGACAATCGCCTGACCGGGGCCGAGGCGTTGCTGCGCTGGAACCATCCACAGCGGGGTGTGTTGGCACCCGGTGAGTTTATGTATTTGCTCGAAGAGCATGGCTTGATGGTTGAGGTTGGGCATTGGGTGTTGCAAACGGCCTGCGCACAATCTGCGGCCTGGCATCAGCAGGGTTTGAGTTGTCGGGTGTCTGTGAATCTGGCCGCCGACCAGTTTTACCGCGGAAATGTACTGAAATCTGTAAAAACCGCTCTGGAAGCATCGGGCCTGCCCGCCAGTGGTCTATTGCTGGAGTTCACTGAAACGGTGTTGTTGCATCATTCGGACAGCATCATTGCGATCATGCATCAACTGAAGCGGCTCGGTGTCCAATTGTCACTGGACGATTTCGGTACCGGCTATTCATCCTTGTCTTATTTGCACCGTTTTCCGGTCGACCAACTCAAAATTGACCGTTCATTCATCAGTGGTATTGATCAGCATTCAAGCGCTATGAATATCGTGACCAGTATCGTTCAACTGGCCTCCAGTCTGGGCATTCAATCGGTTGCTGAAGGGCTGGAAACGCAGGCGCAACTTCATGCGCTGGCCCGGTTGGAATGTGATTTTGGCCAGGGCTATGTTCTCGGCTACCCGATGCCGGCATCGGAATTCGGCCGGATCCTGGCGCAGGATGCCGAATAATAAAATCGCTGCCAGGAATCCATCTCTGTCGACTCTTAGTCAAATATCTCGAGTCGACGTGTCGGCCAGTTTAAAATGGCGGTTTGGCGGATCATCTTTTTGGCCAGCAGGGGTTGGCATTCGTCGATAACCCGGGCAGTAAACGCGGCCATGAATCGGGCTTTCATCTCTGCTCGCGCGCGGTCCGGGCCAGGTTCCTGATAAGGGGCTGAACAGAGCAACAGGAAACCGTCGTCGGGAACTCGGCCTTTATCCATATTGCTCTGGATAATGGCAGCGGCTTTTTGAATTGGGTGAGACAGATCCGGACTGTAGGGCCCAATGATCAGGGCGATGTTAGGCACGTGCAGGAAATCAAAACCGCGACCCACGCAGAGTATCCATTCCCGGTGCTCAACGGCCAGCTCACGGCGGCTTTTCCGTATCTCAACGATATGGCGCAGGTTGCCTTCGACCAGCGGCATGAGGTCGTGGCGTATTTGGTCTGGCATATCTGAGAATACCGACTCGATGTCGGACTTCACTTGCTCGCGAGCCTGATTCACCAGCGTCGAAAGATCAAGATAAACCCCGTTCTCATGGTGCAGGGTCAGGGCGTCTTCATCGGTTTCAAAGCCGCAGACTAAGGGGTAGACCGTCTGGTGACCGGCCCCGAAGATGGTTTCGACTTGCTGTTTGATTTGTTGCGCGTGCGCCAGTGCGGCCGCCTGATCGCAATCAAACCCGGCGCAACCGCGTGCTGAATCACCCTTGGAAAAATGGTAGGTAATGATCACCAGGACTCGTCGTCCTTGACTGACCGTTTCTCCCACCAGGTCGGCCAGCAGATCTCCCAGATAAGGCCAGCCCAGGTCGAAAATGCCGCCCAGATTTCGGAACGGCCGAATGATACCCATGGGTGTCTGGGTGGCATAAGGCAAATGGATGCGACCGTCCATGCATTTCAATGCCACGATTTCGGTGCTGTGTTCTGCCTGGTAGCGCTGTCGCGCCAGATGATTCTCGGGGTCGCAGAAACGTTTCGAATGTATGCGGCTCAGATCGAGCAACCAGTCAATGCGATCTTGAATCGGGCGTGTGTGCATGGTCCGGGTCCCGGATAGAGTCTCCCGGCAGTATAGGGGGAACCCGGCGAATTTGGCGAATCGCTGCTCAGGCTCGCCAGTCTGTTCCAACTTCTGATAGTCTTCGAACATTGTTTATTGCGTAATTTGGAGACTGTTATGCCCACCTGGTGGCCTTTTGTATTGGTCTATACCGCCGCTGTAATCAGCCCGGGGCCGGATTTTGCGCTGGTGGTCAAATCGGCACTGACCCGGGGTAAGCGCGCCAGTACACTGAATGCACTGGGCATTGGCCTGGGGGTTACCTTGCATACGCTGGTTGCTGTGTTGGGCGTATCGGCGCTGGTGCAATCGAGCCCTTGGTTGGCAATGACGTTGCCCTGGCTGGGCATCGGCTACCTGTTATACCTGGGATGGGGTGGTTTGAACGCGAAACCGGCTGTTCCGGGTCAGCCACTTGACCCTGAGGTTCCGCTCAGTGATCGGGGCGATTTCTGGCAGGGCTTTTTGACCAACGTCTTGAACCCCAAGGCGTTGTTGTTTTTTTCGGCCATTCTTTTGCAACTGGTCGAGGGCCTGAATGGGTGGATGCAGTCTGCTCTGGTTGGGTATGTATTCGCAGTCACCAGTTTGTGGTTTGGTCTGGTCGGTTGGGTGTTGTCCCAACCGGTGTTGCAACGTCGGTTTCTGAACCGGCGCCACTGGATCGACCGCGGTGCCGGGGTGATTTTTGTCGCCCTGTCGGTGTTGTTTATTTGGGACTGGTGGCAGCGTTGGATGCTTTGAGCGCCCGCCTGGCAGACTGGTTACGGCCCAGGGTTCGCAGTGAGTCGAGCGTTAACAACAGCAGTGCCGCCCAGATCAGGCCAAAGGTCACCAGCTTGCCGGGGCTCAAGGTTTCGCCATACACAAAGACAGCCAGCAAAAACATACCGCTGGGGGCAATGTACTGAAAAAACCCGAGCGCGGTCAGGCTGATGCGATTGGCTGCCGCCGCAAAGCACATCAGCGGCACCATGGTGACCGGTCCTGCGGCAAACAGCAGCAGGTTCATTGACCAGGTGTTCTCGATCAGGTTGGTGGTTGGGCTGGTGGCAAACAATAAATAGCCCGCTGCAATGGGCAGCAACAAGCCGGTCTCCAGAGCCATGCCGGTGAAGCTGTCGACGCCTACTTTTTTACGAACCAGGCCATACAGTGCAAAGCTGGTGGCCAGTAGCAGGGCCACCCAGGGTAAGCGGCCGAACTGGATCAATTCGAAGGCAACAGCCGCCACGCAGAGCAGGGCAGCAATGGTGCGTACCCGGTCGAGCCGGTCTCTGAAAAAAATCATGCCCAGTAAAATGTTCATCAGCGGGTTGATGTAGTAGCCGAGACTGGCACTGAGCATGTAATTGCTCTGCACGGCCCAGATGAACAATCCCCAGTTAAAACCGATCAATAGAGTAGATGCGAGCAGGTTCCAGCGGGTTCGGGAAGACCGCAGGGCGGTCATCAAAGCAGCGCGTTTGCGAAACAGGAAAATCAGACCCAGCGTCAGCAGAAATGACCAGATGATGCGGTGCGACAACAGTTCCGCCGCGCTAACATTGCCCATGATCTTGAAATAAATCGGCGCCACCGACCAGAGGATGTAGGCGGTCAGTGCGTAAAATGCGCCGCTGCGCGTTGCGGATATCATAGTCGTCTCAAATGTTGGTCAGTGAATCCTGGGCATTGCCCGGGGTCTGAATCAGCTCTATCAGGGTGTTGACGGCGTTGAGCAGCGTGTCGCGCTGTAACCGGCCGCCGATGCAGATGCGCACCGCCTGGGGGGCGGCAAACTGACCCGCCGCAAAGACCTCGGCCGGCTTCAGTTGTATGCGATGTTCGGCGGCTCGTGCGACCAGGTTGACGGCGCGCCAGGGTGCCGGTAAATCCAGCCAAACGTTGAATCCGCCGCACCGGGGTGTAAACCCGGCCCGATTCAACCGCTCACATACCGCTTTCTGGCGCCATTCGATCTCGGCTTGCTGGCGCGTCAGTAACTGATCGGCATAGCCACTGTTTAACCAGTCGCAGGCGACTTCAGTGGTGAGCGGAATAGCCATCCAGCAGGTCGCGCGGAAAGCCGCGCCAATGGCATTGACCCATTCGGCCGGGCCGCGCATAAAGCCCACGTGCAAGCCACCGCACAAGGCCTTGGACAGACTGGCAATGGTGACCGTGATGTCCGGATGACGCAGGCTGAACGAAGGACGGGCCGGGTTGCCGAGGCAGCCCTGAACGTCGTCTTCAATAACGGTGATTTTGAACTGACGGCAAATCAGCGCCAGCTCATCAATGCGCTGTTGCGACATCGAACCACCCGTCGGGTTGTGCATGCGGGTCATCAGATACACCACCCTTGGTGGATGCCTCAAACACTGGCCTTCAAGCGCCTCCGGGGTCAACCCCTGATCGTCTATGGCCAGTGGCATCAATCGCAGGTTCTGTTGCGTTGCGGCGGCAACGAGACCCGGGTAGGTCAGCCCCTCACAAGCCAGGCCATCGCCCGGTTGCAGCAGCGCATTCAAGGCCACGTAAAACCCGTGCTGTCCGCCCAGGGTGACCAGCAAGTCATCCCGGCCGAAATCACCCAGGCCTGTGTTCAACAGCCAGCGTCGTCCTGCTTCACGGTGGTGTTCAAGGCCGAATTCAGATTGGTAGCGCAACAGATGAGGCAGCACATCGGAGTGCTGCAATCGGGCCAGCGTGCGCGTTAATTGTTCAGATTGATCCAGCTCCAGCGCGATGCTGAAACCCAGATCAATGCCGGTGTCGACGGTCGAGTCGGTGACTTTGAAACCGCCAGTTCCCGGGTTCAGGCCGCGAATAAAGGTGCCACTGCCAACTCGGGCTTCAATCAACCGGCGGCGTTCGGCCTCGGCGTAGGCACGAGTCACCGTGCCCACTGTTACGCCCAGTTGCTCAGCCAGTTGGCGGTGCGTGGGCAGGCGGTCGCCGGCTTTCAGCTCACCATCCTGAACCGCTCGTTCAATGCGGTTGGCCAGGGCTTTGTATTTTGGGCCGGTCTGACCGGTCAGTGTTAGGATTGTCATGGTGACAAAGAACTGCTTGCAGTGAATTGTCGTCGTATTACACTGCAATTGTTCGCTTTTGTCGAACTTCAATGCCGATTTATCCGGTATTTGTCACATAGAATCTGCAAAGTTAGCTTAGTTGCATGATGATTAAGATTGTATCGATACAAAGGAAGGTCTATGAGCCCTTATCGCTTTTATCAGGATGCCTATCAAACCGAACTGGACACCCGGGTGGTTCGTTTTGACGATCACCGCCTGGTGTTGGCCGACACGATCTTTTACCCGCACGGAGGCGGTCAGCCGGGAGACATCGGTGAGTTGGTGGTCGGTGAGCGGCGCATTGCGATTGTGGATACCCGTTACAGTCAGGACCGAGCAACCATTGAGCATCATCTGGCGGAAGCCGAGATTGAGGGTTTGAGCCTGAGCGAAGGTGATGCAGTAAGGCTGACACTCAACTGGGCGCGCCGCCATCGGCATATGCGCATGCACAGTTGCCTGCATCTGCTGTGTCATCTGATCAAAGACCCGGTGACCGGTGGCAATGTTGGTAGCGAACTGAGCCGGGCTGAATTTGATTTGTCGGCACCACTGGATAAAGCTGATCTGGAAGCGCGCTTGAATGCCACCATTGCACAGGGCGCCGCTGTTACAACACAGTGGTTGCCGGAATCGATTCTTGATGAGCAGCCAGAGCTGGTGAGAACCATGAGCGTGCAACCTCCCCGGGGGCACGGGGCTATTCGTATGGTGAGGGTAGAGGGGTTGGACTATCAGCCATGCGGTGGCACTCATGTGCGCGATATTGCGGAAATTGGCGACGTCCGTATCCCCAGTATTAAGAGCAAAGGCAAGCAAAACAAACGAATCAATGTTGAATTGGTTGACTGATTAACGGGGCTGCTGTTGCAGTATGAGAGGTCTGAATAAGTGGACGCTTTAACCTTCGGGTTTTTACTTCCGATCGTGCTATATACCTTCAGTACGACCATTACACCCGGCCCTAATGTATTGATGGTGACTGCCTCGGGCATGAACTTCGGGTTGCGTCGGACAATGCCGCACATCACCGGTATTTGCATCGGCTTTCTGACATTAAACCTGATGGTCGCCAGTGGAATCGGTGCCCTGTTACTGGCGGTTCCGCAATTGCATTGGGCGCTTAAAATAACCGGATCGGTTTACCTGTTGTGGCTGGCCTGGAACATCGCGACGGCAGGGGGAATGGCCCGTGTCGATGGCGAGGCTCGGCCTATGCGGTGGTGGCAAGCTGCTTTATTTCAGGTCATTAATCCCAAGGCCTGGGCCATGGCCATTACCGGTATAGCGGCTTTCAGTCTGCCTGGAGATGCCTACTGGCCGAGTGCGCTGACGGTGGCTTTTATGTTTGCCCTGATGACCTACCCGTGCAGTTGCGTCTGGGCGGTGCTCGGATCCCAGTTGCGACGTTGGCTGGAAAGCCCGTTCCGGTTGCGCATGTTCAACCTGGTGCTGGGCATTCTGACGGCCCTGTGTGTGGTCTTTATTCTGATGTAATCCCCCCGTTTTTGTTACCCGATCCTCGCCGGCGATACCCTCCCTTAGCCGCGCGAGGATTTTTTATGGCTTGTCAGTTGTGAGCCAGACACATTGATACGGTTGCAGGATCAGGTCTTCTTCTTCCTTGTAGGATTCTTCGCTGATCAAATCCCGGTATTGATGGTCTTCATTTTTAGGCAGCAACCGCATCAGCGCCAGTGTCTGGGTCACCGAGGTAACATTGAACACCCCGTATACCCGCTCGTGTTCGCTGTCGCGTATCACCACGAACAGACTCGACCCCAGGTCCTGCACCCGTTGCCGGCTGGCGGGGTGAAAGGCTTTGCTGTTTTTACGCAACCCAAGCCGGTGTGCCAGCTCCTGACTGACCAGGCGAGAGGGGTGGCGGGCATCGTTCATGGCCTCGGTCAGTGGTCCCCAGTCCCAAACCTTACGATTAATCGACCGCAGCCGGCCGGTTCGTTCCACGCCAGCAATGTCGTTGGGCGTGGCTATTAGAGATTGCAGGTAAAAGGCAGGCACGCCCTGCAGTGTCATCATCAGTGTCTGGGAGCACAGAAAACGTTCGATTTGCCACTGATCCGGCCCGGTCCGGGTTCCTTTGAGCGCATCGAAATAGCTGATGTTAATTTCATAGGGGCTGTCGGGGCCGCGTGGGTTGGCTTTCATGCTGACGTAGCCGCCGAACTGATGCATGCAATCGAGCAGGCTCTGGATCTCGTAGGGAGGGAGTATGCCCTCAAGGGCGCGCAACCCGACGCCGTCGTGACTGGCGGTGAAATTCAGATAGGTGCCGCCTTCGGGAGGCGGCGCGAGTGTGAGAGCCCAGTTTGTCAGTAAGTCCGCATTGCCGCGGTTCAGTGTATAGAGAATCAGAGGGGGCAGGGCGAACTGATACACCATAGCCGCCTCGTCACCCTGTCCAAAATAGGACAGGTTTTCCTGATGGGGCACATTGGTTTCAGTGACCAGTTCTACCCAGGGTGCAACGGCCTCAACCAGATCTCGCATCAGTTTGACCACTTCGTGAGTCTGCGGCAGATGTATGCAGGACGTGCCCAGTTCTTTCCACAAAAACGCGACCGCATCGAGCCGAACCAGTCGGGCGCCTTTGGACAGATAGAATAAAAAGATGTCCATCATGGCCAGCAAGACGTCGGGGTTGCTGTAGTTCAGATCAATTTGGTCTTCGCTGAACGTCGCCCAGACATGGCGCGTACCCCGGTGAGTGTGAATCGGGGCCAGCAGTGGACTGGAGCGCGGTCGAACCACGTCGGAGACATCGGTTTGCGGGTCCATTTCATGGAAGTAGTTGCAGCCGGGCTCCTGATTCTGGATGTATTCAATGAACCAGAGGTTCTCACGAGAGCAATGGTTCAGCACCAAATCAAACATGATGCCAAATCGGCGGGCGAGAGCATCAATGTGATCCCAGTGTCCGACACTGGGGCGGACCTGCTTGAAGTCTATGACTGAGAAACCGTCATCAGAGCTGTAGGGGTAAAATGGCAAGAGATGTATGTTGGTGATCAGATCCGGGTAAAAATCTTCCAGAAACCGCTCCAACTGCATCAACCCGGGTTCTTCGCGCTGACGAATGGCATCGCCGTAAGTAATCAGCAGGGTGTCGGTCTCATTGAGCCCCGGATCTCGCGTGTGGTGGTAAATGACCGGTTGGTAGCGCTGAACCAGGCCCATTAACTTGTCGGTAACAGCCTCTGCGCGATGGGCACCATACAGCCGGGCCAGCCGGGTATGGGCTGAGATTTTTAACCGGTCGAGTGAACCGTCCTGGCTTGTCATAATACGTCCTCTTGTTCCGGGTTATACTTATGCGTCACAATTCGACGAGAGTTTGGCACGGGCTGGCTCAGCATGCACCGAGTTGGTGCTGTCGGCCATTTTGGTGCAGAATAATGGTCGATTTAAGGGCTGGCCTCTGCTGTTGGCCGACCCGGGCCCCGCCCCCGCCCAATCCGGGCTAGAGTGCGGCAGACCTTGTCAATTTGCATCGCAAAGGTCGCGCCAGAAATGTTACTGGTCAGGGAATTGCAAGACTGAACACAGACTCGCTGAGTCGAGCCGGGTGTCGCCCCGGGAAGCGCCGGCTACCATCGCCGGCAATTTCCTGAACGAACAGGCACGCTCAGTCGTGATGAACACACTGGAAGAGGACGTAACATGATCCGCAAATGTTTATTTCCCGTGGGTGGCTATGGCACCCGGTTTCTACCGGCCACCAAAGCCCTCCCGAAAGAAATGCTGCCCATCGTCAACAAACCCCTGGTGCAGTACGGGGTGGAGGAATCCATTGAATCCGGTTTGTATGAAATTGGTTTCGTTACCGGTCGGGGCAAACGCGCCATCGCCGACCATTTCGACATTTCCTATGAGCTGGAACATCAGATCAGCGGTTCCGACAAGGAAAAGTATCTGACCTCCATTCGTCATGTTATGCACGAAGGCGTATTTTCCTTCACCCGCCAGAAAGAAATGAAGGGCCTCGGCCATGCCATTTTAGCGGGCGAGACACTGATTGGTACAGAGCCGTTCGGGGTGGTGCTGGCCGATGACCTCTGTATACCTGAAGCTGATGGCGATAATGTCATGGCGCAAATGGTCAAGGTATTCAAGCAGTTTCGCTGTTCTATCGTAGCGGTGATGGAAGTGCCGGAAGACGAAATCCACAAGTACGGTGTCATCGAAGGCGAAGAGATGAAGGACGGCTTGTACCGCGTTAAGAGTATGGTCGAAAAACCGAAGAAAGAAGATGCCCCGAGTAACCTGGCCGTTATTGGGCGCTATATTCTGACTCCGGATATTTTCGACATACTGCGTGACACGCCACCGGGCAAGAATGACGAGATTCAGTTGACCGATGCCCTGATGACACAGGCGCAGGATGGTGTGGTTATGGCGTATCGATTTAAAGGTACGCGATTTGATTGCGGTTCAGTTGAAGGCTTTGTTGAAGCGACGAATTTTTGCTTTGAAGAGTTGTATAAGAAAGGGAATTTAACCTAATTCCTGATTGGACTTGTCGCCGTATCCCGGTCCAATAAAAAAGGTCTGCCCTGTTGAGGGGCAGACCTTTTTTTATCAGGTCGTTTCTGCCATTAACGCATACAGACAGGCTAGCCTGGTGGAGCGGTCAGGTTAACCCGCTTTGCGGGTGGCTTAGCTCTGATAACGCTGCATCACAAGAGTCGCGTTGGTGCCACCGAAACCGAAGCTGTTCGACATAACCCGGTTCAGGGTGACGTTGTCTTTGCGTTCAGTGATGACGTTGGCGTCGCCGGCTTCAGGGTCCAGGTTTTCGACGTTTTTGCTGGCGGCGATGAAGTTGTTTTGCATCATCAGCAGCGAGTAGATCGCTTCCTGCACGCCAGCGGCGCCGAGGCTGTGACCCGACAGTGACTTGGTGGATGCCACCGGTGGCATGGCGTCGCCGAAGACAGTGCGCACGGCTTTCAGTTCGGTTACATCGCCAGCAGGCGTCGAGGTGCCGTGGGCGTTGATGTAGTCGATGTCGCCATCGACCGTGCTCATTGCCATCTGCATGCAGCGGACTGCCCCTTCACCGCTGGGTGCGACCATGTTATAGCCATCGCTGGTGGCGCCATAGCCGACGACTTCGGCATAGATTTTAGCGCCCCGGGCTTTGGCATGCTCCAACTCTTCCAACACCAGCATGCCGCCGCCGCCGGCGATGACAAAGCCATCGCGGTTGGCATCGTAGGCGCGGCTGGCGCGTTCCGGTTCATCGTTGTACTGGGTCGAGAGGGCACCCATGGCGTCGAACAGGCAGCTCATGGTCCAGTGCTCGGCTTCACCGCCACCGGCAAAGACGATGTCTTGCTTGCCCAGTTGAATCAGCTCTGCCGCGTTGCCAATGCAGTGGGCACTGGTGGAGCAGGCAGAGGTGATGGAGTAGTTCACGCCTTTGATCTGAAACGGGGTGGCCAGGCAAGCAGACACGGTGGAGCCCATGGTCTGGGTCACGCGGTAGGGGCCAACCCGTTTCAGGCCTTTTTCGCGCAGAATATCAGCCGCTTCGGTTTGGCTTTCGGAATCGGCACCGCCGGAACCGGCGATCAGGCCGGTGCGGATGTTTGAAACCTGTTCCGGGGTCAGGCCCGAATCTTTAATCGCCTGATCCATGGAGATATAGGCATAACCGGCTGCCTTACCCATAAAGCGGATGGCTTTGCGATCAATGTGATCGGCCAGATTGATGTCTGGCGTGCCGCTGACGTGGCTGCGCATGCCCATATCGGCATATGTCTGGTTAAAACGAATGCCGGAACGACCTTCACGCAGGCTATCGGTGACGGATTCGGCATCGTTGCCCAGGCAGGAAACGATGCCCAGGCCAGTTACTACGACTCTTTTCACGATCAGGCTCCCATTTGTTCAGGTTTGAACAGACCAACTTTCAGGTCTTTGGCAAAGTAGATGGGTTTGCCGTCGCATTCAACCACGCCATCGGCAATGCCCATCACCAGGCGGGATTCCATCACGCGCTTGATGTTCAGCTTGTACACGACTTTCTTGGCATCCGGCATGATCTGGCCTTTGAACGTCAGTTCGCCGACGCCCAGTGCACGGCCTCTGCCCGCATTACCACGCCAACCGAGGAAAAAGCCAACGAGTTGCCACATGGCATCCAGGCCCAGGCAGCCAGGCATGACCGGGTCGCCGGGGAAGTGGCACTGGAAGAACCAGAGGTCGGGGTTGATGTCGAGTTCGGCAATGATTTCGCCTTTGCCATACTGGCCACCTTCATCGGTGATCAGGGCAATGCGGTCCATCATCAGCATGTTATCGACCGGCAGCTGGGCATTGCCCGGCCCGAACATGCGTCCGTAACCGCATTCGATCAGGTCCGCTTTGTCGAGGGAAGAGGGGCGATCTGTCATAACTGTCGGGTTCCGTGTAGTTGGTTTTTTGAGTTTGAAGTTGTTAGCTGCGAGCTGTTAGCTCCTCGCTAACAGCGTGTCACCGGGTGAAACCTCTCATAGCGCTCAATGTCGTAGGTAGTGACCCCATGTCAGTGTAGCGTATGACGATGTTGTTTATATGGCATCACCAGGCCGCGTTTTCTGTTTATGGCCCCGACAATACTGGAAACCCCGAGGCTATTCCATGCCATGCAGGAAAAAGTGAGTGAAGGCGCGCGCAGGGGTAGTTGCGCGCATTACTTTGCTGACTGATGGGTCAGGTAGTTGAGCTAAGGGCGGGGATAGGCTCAATTAGCCTCAGATCCGGACATAAGAAACACCCCTGATATGGATTCATTTGCTGCATTGCTGGACACCCCGAATCCACCGATAAATTCAAGGCCCTGATTTTCACCATGGATGAACAGACCCTGAAACTCCCCGGAAATATCGCTGAATGATTGTGACTCATCACCCAGATTATAGCTGCTTTCGTCCCGTGACTGTTGATCATAGTCGATGAACAGATCGTTAGTGCTGAGCAACGAGTCTTTAACATTGCCGCTAAAATACAGGCTCCACCATGAGCTGTCTGACATGTAGAGGTTCATGCCTGCTGTGGCAGTCAGATTGTCCAGATCAACATCCATATAACCATCGGCGCTCGACAGTGTCTCACCGTTGGAAGCGGAAACGCTGATGCAGTCCATATTTGAGCAAAGGCTCAGGTATCGGGTCCCAACAAGTGATGTCAAATCCGCAGGCTCGGCAAACACATAGAAGAACGGTGTTGTATCCAGGCTGGCGTCAGCCAGCGAATTGCTGCTTTCAAGTAAGGTTGCCGGATCCGTGGCGCTGGCGTTCCAGATGCCCCATTCAACCGTCTGGTCATCGCGCTCCAGCGTTACCAGGCTGTCGGGAGCTGTCAGCGTTGGGCCTTTGTAAACCCGGTCCGGTGATACATAGCCGTTGTCGAGTTCGGACAGGGTTTCGTCATCGTAGTTGACAAATACCGGGCCGTTCTCGCCCTCAACCCGGTACACGAAGTGGACCGCATCGTCGTCGCTGTCGGTGAGTACGATAAAGCCTTTGCCGGGCTTGGTAGCCAGGGCTGCCTGTTGTTCTGCCGTCAGTCGAGCATCGGGCGCTATTGGCTGGCTGGCTGCGGCCTCACCCAGGTCGTTCAGCTCGTCATCCAATTCAGTCAACAGCGCTTCCAGTCTGGCCTGCTGTTCTGCGGTTAATTGAGGAATGGTAGGCGGCGGCTCATTGCCTGCGAAAGCCGATTCCAACGGTAAGCCGCCGTCATCCTCTTCCTCGATCTGGGATTCCGGCTCGTCTTGTGGTTGTGACAGTGGGGCTTGACCCGTACCTGGAACGCGGGATTGATTCAGGAGTGCCGGAGGCTCAAGCAACCCCTTTGGCGCTGTGCCGGAGCCTACTTCTGCGAACAGAAAATTGCCACCAAGGCCAAGGTTCAAACGGCCGTTTTCATTGCTGACGACAATGCCACCATCATACAGGCCCACCAGCAAGCTGGAGTCAGTCAGCAGCGCTTCATAATGCGTGCCGCGAATACCGATGCTGGCGTTGGGGGTGCGCACCTGATAGGCGTCGCGGTCGGTACTGCCAATACGGCCGGTTATGGTGCGAAACCCCCCTGCCAGCAAGTCCATAAGCACCTGTTCGTCGCTATTGCCAGCGTCACGTTCATGGTATTCGCTGATTCTCAGGCGGGATTCGGGGCTCAGGGCCAGCACGGCGTTGTCGTTAAACCGGATTTGCAGACTGCCGTTGGCTCCGGTGACCAGAGTATCGCCTTCGTTGACATCCGATCGCCGCGAAAGAGTGCGTTGCGCATTGTTAGCGTCAACGGCATAGACGTCACCCTGGGCGATGACCACCTTCCCGACCGAGGCTAGCGCTGTTAAAGGCATTAATAGAACCACACTCAGAAGCCACCGGGTGGATCGAGCAGGGCCGTTGCGATGACAGGTTGCGAAGGTAAGCATGGTCTTGGCTCCTAGAAGGTCAGGGTCAGGGACTGGCTGATCACCCACTGATCCCGGCTGTAGGCATTGATGTTGCTGTCGAGCCAGCTGTAGCGCAGACCGCTGCGGCTGGTCAGCCAGGGTTCCGGGACCCAGGTCAGGCTGGCGTCGAAGGCCAGACGTTGATCCGAGCGGCGCTTGTTGTCGGTGGTGCCTTGCTCGACAAAGAGCCGGTCGTCGGCCTGATACCGGTGCCATTGGTGTTCCAGGGCAAGGCTGGTCGTCAGCCGGTTTGGCCAACGCCAGTCGAGCTGGTACTGCTGTGCCAGCCCGCGCCATTCGTTAAAGCCATTGTCAGTGCCCGCTCGGTTGAATTGAATGTACTGGCTGACAAATCGATGACGGCGGGGCGCATCCTGCACCGTGGCGACCAGGCCGAGGGCGTCCCGAACGCTGTTGCTGCGGCCATCCTGCTGGGCGAACGAGAGGCTGCTTGAGGCAATAGGCCCCAGCCAAATGGCGTCCCAAGCCGGAAAACTGGCCTCGGCGCTGAGGTTGAGGCTGAATTGCCAGGGCTGATTGTCGAGCCACAATTGCCCGGCGTTGACGGCCAGAGTCTGGCGTGATCTGTCGGTGTTGCTCTGGTACCGCCACTGGCCGTTCAGACCCAGTTGATTGTAGCCACTGTTGCCAGGGCTCAGGGTGGTCAGGCCTTGCAGGCTATAGAGGTTAGCCGCTCTTAGGTGGGTAGGCCGAACCCAGGTACTGCCCAGCCGAAAACGGCCGAATCCGCTGTCGATGGCTTTGGATGCATCAGACAAGTCCGTCAGACCCAAAAGGTTGGGGGCCAGCGGCTCGTTCAGCGTAGCGCCGCCGTTAATATTGGTGTCATATCCGACATCCAACCCGGCAAACATCTGAAATTGCTGGATCTGGGCCCGCTGGGCTGCCTCTATCCGGCTCAGAAACTCGTTGATATTATCACGGACATTCGCGGGCGGGTTGGTCGCCAACACCTGTTTGAATTCAGTGCGACTGCGCTCAAGGTTATTGTTGATGAAATACGCTCGCGCCAGATCAAGACGGACCCGGTGCCGTTCGGGTGCATACACCAGTATTCGTTCCAGTGTGAAGATAGCCTCCTGTGCCCGGCCTTCCTGAATCAGCACTTGTGCGTAATACAGATCAAAGCGGGGGGTGCCCTCGAAGCGATCCAGTAACGCATTGGCCATGACCCGGGCGTTGGCCCAGTCCCGCGTTTCCACCATGGCAATAAACTGGGTTAGGGCTGTATCTGCATCAGCGCTATCGGCAGACAGCGGGGCCACGGCCTCGGCCAGCGCGCCGATGTTCCCGGAAGACTGATTGGCAGGTTCAGCCACGGGCGGGGTTTCCGCGACCGCAGTGGACAGGAGCAGCGCAGGCAGAAGATAGAAGCCCAGGCAAGCCAGTGAAGGGGTTAACCGTCGGGTGTAAACCCGGTACTCGGACAATGCAGCAACAGTCATAATGCAGCGGTTCCGCTCTGACTCTGTTGGTTTTACACCGCCGTTGGTGCCAACGATGTTCGTTAACCCGGTCTCAGCGGTTATGTGACCGAATTCGAAGACAGTATAGCCTCAAACGTCATCACTCTGGCAGTCTGACCCGGGCAAAAAAACGAATTTGGGGCTACCCTGTTGAGAGCAGATTTTTTGAACAGGGGTCAAAGGTTAATGAGGCTCCCCAAAAAAGGCCTTGGCTCGGTGCCGCGGTCTTAGTCAGCGAAACGTTGCGGCTGATTGACGGGCGTCAGGCATAGGTAGCCGGGTAGGGCGGAGTGCTGGCCACTGGACCGATAGTGCAGTCCGGGCCAGTTAGGTATACCCAGTGCCTGCTGCGCATAATTTGCCCCCTTGAAACCGATCCAGACAGGAAATAGTGATTTGGAACTGAACCAGTCGTTGAACAAAAAGTTTTTGCTGATTGATGACTTTTCCAATGTGCGCAAATCAGTCAAGGGCATGCTGAACTCCCTGGGGGTCAGTCATGTCTCCGAGGCGGCTCATGGCGCCGAGGCGACAAAGCTGGTTCGCGATCAGACGTTTGATGTCATTCTCTGTGACTACAACCTGGGCAAAAGCAAAAACGGCTCTCAGTTGCTGGAAGAATGGCGCACCAGGGGTTGGCTGTCGTATCAGACGGTGTTTGTGATGATTACCGCCGAAACGTCACGTGACTTTGTGATGGGCGCACTCGAATTTCAGCCCGATGACTATCTGGCCAAACCCTTTGCCATGGATACGCTGCAGAATCGACTGGATCGCTGGCTGGATCGTCAGTCTGCGCTGGGCCCGATTAATCAGGCGCTGGACAAGAAAGACTACCCGGCCCTGGCAAGGGCTGCGCGCGAGGTGATGGAGACCAAGGCGCGGTATCGGGGTTGGGCGCAGCGTAAATACGTCGAGGCCCTGTATCACCAAAACCAGTTCACTGAAGCTGCGCATTTCCTGCAGGCTCTGCTCGACAAGCGGGACTTGCCCTGGGCACGGCTTGAGCGGCACCGGATTGACGTGAAAGAAGGCAAGCTGGAAGCAGCGGAGAGGGGGCTGAAAACGCTGATCATGTTGCAGCCCAATATGGTTGAGGCCTACGACCTGCTGGCTGACGTGCAAATGCAGATCAGGCAACCCGAAAAAGCACAGGAAACCCTGTCTCAGGCTCTGGTGCGTTCGCCGCGGAATATCGCCCGCCAACGTGTCTTTGCCGGGCTGGCCAGCGATAACGGTGATCACGTTGCGGCGACGCGTGCCTACAAGGAGATTGTCAGTCTGGCGGATGGCACCATGCACGAGTCGTCCCGGGGCTATAAAGATGTGCTCAGATCGACCCGTACCCAATTGCAAAGTCTCGACGACGATGCCCTTAAACGACGATTGCAGCGGGACGCCCAGTCGCTGTTGAAAAAGCTGATCAAACAATACCCGGACGAACCGGATACCGAGTTGTTCAGTAAGGCGTATCGGGCCTACCTTGCGGATTCAGCCGACGCTGAGTCAACTGACCGTGCCTTCCTGGAGTCGATCGCCCAGGCAGCCCGTGAACAGATGGGCGAATTGGGAGAAGACAGTGCACTTGATATTGTCGACATTCTTTATGAACAGGGCCTGTCCAAAGAAGCGGACGCGCTGGTCGAGGAATTGCGCCAGTACCACAAGGATTCCGGCGCTTTTGTGAAACGGCTGAACCAGTTGCAAGCCGAACCCATTACTCAGGAAGCGCGGCGTCATGCCCATAAAGTGAATACCGAAGGCATCGACCTCTACAAGCAAAAAGACTACCAGGCGGCTACGCTGCTGTTTGAAGACGCCTTATCTTATTCGCCACGCCATCCGGGTATTATCCTGAATTATGTCCAGTCGAGCTTACTGTTGATGGGGCAGTCCCGCCTGTCATTCAATCAGCTTGATCGATGCCTCGATATTGTTAACCGGCTGGATTATTTGCCCGCCGACCACTATCAGTATGAGCGCTACACCAATATCCGCGACAAGGTTATCGCGCTGCACGCTAAGGTGAAACCATGAGCAATCCAGTTGATATGCACACCATCATGGCCGCGACGGTTCATGATGTGAAAAACGCCCTAAGCCTGATTGACCACGAGTTGCGTGAGGTAATTGACACCATTGAGGAACGAGAGCCCGACAGCAGTATGAAGTTGAACCGGCTCCGGCTGGAAGCTGGTCGGATCAACAACGACCTGGTGCACATGCTGGGCCTTTACCGGATGAATAACGACACCTTCAGACCGGATTTCGATGAAGTGCTGATCGAAGATGTGATTCGCGATGCCACCTCCCGTTACCAGCAAACCCTGGCGTCTCTGGGCATTCAGCTGAGCGTTGAACTCGAGGATCCGGACATTGCCTGGGTAATCGATCCGGTGCTGATCGAGGGTGTGCTGGCCAATATACTGACCAACAGCATTCGATACACCCGCGACAAGCTGGATTTCCGGGCATTCATGGCGGATGGTGGCCTGTGTATCACGCTCACTGACAATGGTGAGGGCTACCCGGCGAAAATGATGAACTTTATGAGTGAAACCCCCACACAGGGCGAGCTCAGCTTTCAAAATGGCAGTACCGGACTTGGGCTGTATTTTTGCCAGCAGATCGCTCAACTGCACCGTCAGGGAGACGCCGAAGGCTATATTCGACTGACCAATCACGACGATCACGGTGGCGCTGTTTTTACCTTATGGCTGCCTTGATATTGACCTTATGGTCAGGTTTGGTAAAGTTCATGCGTATTAATCACCCGTGACTTGCCCATGACCCGCCCTGCAAAGAAGACCCCTACAGTATTTAAAGCGTCGACTCCACTGAGCCAGGAAGTGGCTGCTCGGGCAACCGTTCTGTTCGGTCAGACCATCGATTTTCCAGAAGCCGACCAGGTGCGCCATTGTTCAAAGGCGGCTCTGGTTTTGGTGGATGGGCGTATTGCCTGGCACGGGCCCGTCGCTGAGTTACCTTACGCCCGGCAGGCGTTTGCCAGGGCAGAAGACTACGGCGACGCCTGGATATTGCCCGGCCTGATCGACACCCATGTTCATGCCGCTCAGATGCCGGTTATTGCTAGCTGGGGCGAACAATTGCTCGACTGGCTGAATCGCTACACCTTTCCGGCCGAACGCCGTTTTGAAGACCCGGCGATTGCGCGCCAGCAGAGCAATGTCTTTCTCGACGCCCTTCTTGCGCACGGCACGACCACGGCCATGGTGTTTGGCACCGTTCATGAAGCAGGCACCGATGCTCTGTTTGACGCGGCCCACAAGCGCCAGATGGCCCTGATCGCCGGTAAAGTCCTGATGGACCGGAATTGCCCGGATTACCTCAGCGATACAGCCGATAGCGGATTTGACGCCAGTGCCCGGCTGATTCATCGCTGGCACGGAACCGACCGCCTGCATTACGCCATTACGCCGCGTTTTGCGCCAACCTCGACCGAAGCTCAACTGGAACGTGCCGGCGCGTTGCACCGCGAAGCCGATGGGTTGTATATGCAAACACACGTCTCGGAAAACCAGGATGAAGTGAACTGGGTACAGTCGCTGTTTCCAAATTCCAGAGATTACGTGGACGTCTATCAACACTATGGCCTGCTGCATGACCGGGCTGTATTGGCGCATGGAATCCACCTGACTGACCGTGAATGGTCAGCATTGCGGGAACACCAGTCGCGCATAGCCGTTTGCCCGACCTCCAATACCTTTCTTGGCAGCGGCCTGTTTGATTTTGCCCGGGCTGAACGGGAGGGCGTGGCGCTGGGACTCGCCAGTGACGTCGGTGGCGGGACCTCGTTGTCGCAACTGGTCTCAGCGGCGGAAGCCTATAAAGTAGGGCAGTTGCAGGGCTACAAATTGACCGCGAATCAACTCTGGCACCAGGTAACCTCGGGCAACGCCCGGGCACTGCACCTGGATTCGCAGATTGGCACTCTGGATACCGGCAAGATGGCTGATCTGGTCGTGCTCGATACGACCCGCAACACCAACCTCAGTGCGCGATTGGCGCAGGTGGAATCGCTCGATGAAGCGTTGTTTGCAACCCTGATTCTGGGTGATGAACGGTTGACCCGAGCTACCTGGGTCGCCGGTGAGCGGCTGTATCACCAGTAGCGAGCCATTCCCGTCAGTTGCATTGAACCGGGAAGCCGCTTAAGCTCGAAACGTATGCGGAATCAGTGAGTTAGGCAAGGCAGTGATTGCTGCCTGATAGCCACTGGCTTCGCCCTCTCCATCACCTCAGTGCGGGAAGTCATCATGGTCGATCAGGCCCAGAAACGCTTGAAAGAAGAGTTCCAGACCAAGGAAAAGGCAGGGCGAATCCGGCAACAAAACGAGGCCATTATTCTTAAGGCAGCTGAAGTTGAATTCGCACAGCATGGCTTTAAAGGAACCTCGTTGAACGCGATTGCCGAGCGGGCTGGACTGCCCAAATCCAACATTCTGTATTATTTTCAGAGCAAAATCGGTCTGTATGGCGCGGTGTTGTCGGACATTCTGGGAATGTGGAACCAGGCGTTTAACACCACCACCGCCGATGAAGACCCCGCTGCTACTATTTATGCCTATATATGTTCGAAAATCCGCTATTCCCGCAGTCATCCGCTGGCATCGAAAATTTTTGCCATTGAGGTGATACAGGGTGCCCCGCATTTGAAAAAGTATCTGGCTCAGGAAATGCACCACTGGGCATTGGGTCGTACCGACGTAATCAAAGCCTGGATAGACGCTGGGAAAATGGATCCGATCGATCCGTTGCATCTGATGTTCATGATATGGGGCAGTACCCAGCATTACGCTGACTTTGCCACCCAAATTGAGTGGGCGCTCGACAGCGATGGACTGAACGAGGCTGACTTCGAGAAAGCTGAACGCACCCTGACGCACGTTATTCTCAAAGGCATTGGTTTGCAGGTACCCGGTGAAGCCTGAGCATTATCGGGTGCTGACCTGATTTTCAGCGCTGGTTGGAGTAAAGTGGCTGCCTTTTATTGGTCTCGTAGGGCTGTATGACTGCAGAATTTGATGATATTCGCCCCTTTAATGACGACGAAGTTCCACTCGTATTGAAGCGGGTGCTGGCCGACCCGGAAATGCACGCGGCCATAGGTGCCTGGGTTGCACCGGGGATGAACCGCAAGGCTCCCTGGCTATTGCATCCTCTGATCCGTCTGGGCCTGGCCTGGCAGTTTCGAGGCATTCGTCGTATAGATGACTTTCAACCCCGCTTGCGGGGTTACCTGAAACGCATCCTCGATAAAAGCGTGGCGGATCTGTCTGTCTCCGGGCTGGAAGCACTGGACCCGGATAAGGGGTATCTGTTTGTCTCCAACCACCGGGACATTGTGATGGACCCGGCCATGGTCAACTGGACACTTTATCATGCCGGGTTTCAGACCGTGCGCATCGCCATTGGCGATAACCTGCTGAGCAAGCCCTTTGTCAGTGATCTGATGCGGCTGAACAAGAGCTTCATCGTGCGCCGGTCAGTCAAGGGCATGAAAGCCAAACTGAAAGAAGCTCAGATATTGTCGCGTTACATTCATCATTGCATTACCGCCGATCAAACCAACGTCTGGATTGCTCAGCGCGAAGGCCGCGCCAAGGATGGGTACGACAAGACCAACCCGGCCGTCATTGGCATGTTCAGCCTGAGCAGGCCCAAAGACCGGGATTACGCCAGCTACATTCGTGAATTGAACATTGTGCCCGTGACCATTAGCTACGAAGTGGATCCGCTCGATCTCTCCAAGGCTCGGGAGCTCTATGCACAGGAGCATAAGGGCGGCTACAAGAAAAAAGCTCATGAAGACGTACAGTCCATTGCCCGCGGTATGACCGGCTGGAAAGGGCGGGTGCACCTGGCGTTTGGCGAGGTGCTCAGCGGTGATTACGAAAAAGACACGGATGTTGCGGCCGCGATCGACGCTCAGGTGCACCAGCACTACCGGTTGTACGAGTCCAATGAATGGGCGCACGCCACACTGCAGGGCGATCATGCAGAGCCGACAAATGCCGATGCGGTGAAGTTGGCTGGGCGAATTGCTGCAACCCGGGATTCATTGAAGCCCTACATGCTGCGCCAGTATGCGAATGCGGTACACATGAAGCGGGGGCTGCCAGCTTTAACGTCAGCGATGGATGAGACCGCGCCAGACTCGAACGACCTCGGGGATTGACCGGCGTTTATCAATGTTTTGGCATTGTGCGGAAGTGACCCCAGATTCAGAGGCCTCCACGAGGCTTTCGCTGTTAACCGGTGCCGGTCACCGGTTAGGCTTGGCCAGGGTCGACGTGAACCCATCCCTGGACCGCAGGAGATGATTTCCTTCCAGGGGATTTACCCTTCCGGCTCGCTTCGCTCATGCTAAAATGCTCCTGGCGTTTTAGTCTCTGCTGCGGACCACCACCCTAGATAAGCCTATCCGGCAACCGTCACTGGCCGTATAGGGCGCCGGTTCCTACAACTCGCTAATCCAGTTGCGAATGACCAGCCGGCCGCTGCTGCCGTTGCGAGCGAAGTCGATGCGTCGGGGCAGGGATTCGCCGGTTTCATCGAAGTACAAAGGGTAATCAACCTGCCAGCCTGACTGGGTGATTCGTTGCACCTGGCGGTTGTTGGTATCCCGGTCAATGGTGGCGCTGATGCCGGGGTAGGGTCGGGCACGTACCCAGTATTGCAGGTAGTCGAGCGGCAAATCCAAATCAGTAATTTCGTAGGCGAGTTCCCGCAAGGTGCTGCGGGTCACCTGGTCATCGCCCTGAGTCAGGGTGACTGACCCCGGTGCGCCGCGTATTTGCACGGCTCCCTGACCCAGTGGGCCGCTCAGTTCAATGTCAAAATCCTGTGCGCGTTGTTCCCAGTTAACGTTGAAGCTGCTGGCTTCTGTGGCGTTTCGAACGGCCATTTTTCCGGACAGTGCCCAGTTCTCAGTCAGGTCACCGGCCCCCGGTTGAGTGCCGAAGCGGGCACAACCGGCCAGCAACAGGGTCACCAGGCCAACAACCAGTAGCGACTTCATCGATCGATACCCAGAGTTTCAATGATGGCCCGTGCGGTCGGGCTATCGCTGTTCCAGTCAAATGCCTGGTCAAGCCAGCGCTGGGCCTCTTCCTGCTTGCCTTGCGCCCACAGCGCAGCGGCAAGGTGTGCAGCCACTTCATCCGATTCCATAGACTCCAGGGATCGGCGCAGCCAGCGCTCGGCTTCGATCAGATTGCCAAGGCGATACTCGACCCAGCCTTTGGAGTCCTGAATGGCTGGATCGTCCGGTTGTTGTTCAAGTGCCCGGTCAATGTAACGTTGGGCCTGAGCGAGATTCACGTTGCGATCTGCCCAGGTGTAACCCAGTGCATTCAGAGCCGACGCGTTGTCCGGCTCACGCTCCAGAACGTCAGTCAGGTTGGCTTCGAGCAACTCGTATTGCCCCTGGTTGGCGGCTAGCAAGGCCTGATCGTAAAGCAAGCTGGTATCGCCCGGGTGAGCCGACAGGGCCTGACCATAAATCGCCATAGCCTGGTCTGGCTCTCCCAGTCGGCGGAATAGGTCGGCTTCAATACGCCACAGTACGGGGCTTTGAGCCGGGTAAGTCTGCCGCGCCTGGTGCAGGGCTTGCTGAACTTCCGCGGGCCGCGTTTGCCACACCTCGCTGAGTTCCGCCAGGGCTGAGACGATATAAGGCGGCGCCTGGACGCTCAGGAAGCGCTGGGCGGCTTCTTCGGGTACGCGATTGATGCGGCTGATTCTGCCCAGAAAGTAGTGTGCCTCATCGCTGTATTCAGTGGGGATCAGGCGTTCAAACAGCACTTCGGCCGTGTCGTAATCTTCATTGTCGAAAGATTCCCGGGCGAAAGCCCGGGCAATCACCGGTTCATTCGGGAATCGATTGAACAGCGATTCAAGTGTCGCTGTTTTATTGGTATCCGAATCGGCGTAAGCAAAGCCGGCATAGGTCGTCGCGACCTGGCTGTTGTTGGGGTAACGGTCGGCGAGGTCGCTGATCGCCGTGCGAGCCTGTTCGATGTTATTCAGTTCTAGCAGAAGCCGGAATTCCAGCAAGCCTTTATCGGGGCTGTCTTGCTGGGCCCGATTGGCTGTAAGAGTATCCAGTGCTTGCTCATACTGGCCGAGCGTTGACAGCAATTGGGCGTTGGCAAACCCAATGCTGGTGTTGTTTGGATGACTGGCTTCGGCCTCGGCCAACACCGGCAACAGCCGGGCTTGCTCGTCACCGGTCAGGGCATTAATACCCGCCAACGCGCCGTCAACTTCGGCATTCGGGTCGAGCGTCAACCATTGATTCAGTGCCCGGCCAGCGGTGACCTGATCGGCATTGGCGAGACTGGCGATGGTCAATGCCTGCCAGCCTTCGGCGCTGTTGGGTTCCAGACGAAGCCAGTGGCCAGCATGCTCTCCCATAGCATCGTAATTGCCGATCACCTGATTCAGTGCGGTGGCCCGTTGCGCTACTTCGAGATCGTCGTACTGTCGGTCCAGACGGCTGTACAGTTGAGCGGCCGAGGCAAAGTCACCTCTATTGGTGGCAATTTCTGCCAGTAACAGGGTATAGAACGATTCGCCGGTCAGCGGGGTTGCAGCAATGCGGTTCTCTGAAGAGGCTGATTCAGAACCGGGTGAGCTGGCTTGAGGCTCGGCATTATCCGACGAGTCGACCTGAGAGGCGGTTGTGCTGCAGCCGCTGAGGGCCAGGCTAAGCATCAGGGTGGCCAGCAGATTGTGTCTAAAAGGTGCGGTTGATGTCATGTCTTGGCTTCGCAGTTTGATGATGAGCGTTGCGACCTGAACTAAAAACAGGTTACTCCGGGGCTATCGTGCCAGGGTGTTTCTCTTCGGTGCACGGGCTGATTTAGCCTCGGTGCAGTTAACATCGGTATCAGGGTGTACGCACAGGGTAATGGTTCAGCTCAGTATCGCCCGGCGCCTTCAATGAATTGGGCCTCGCGCAATAGCCGTGGGCAATCATGAGTATAGCGGGCGCTGCGTTGTTTGTGACCCAAGTGCCCTCATACTGCGTTCTGTGCCCGGCTAGAGTGACCTGAGGGTGGCTGTCGGGTACAGCGAGCGAAGCGTAAATCCGTGTAAAGATGGCGGCCGTCAGGCCTGCCCGGGCAGTCGTGGCGGGGATTATCACAGTCGCCTCGGGACCGGAAAATCGGTAGACTACGCGTTTGATCAACGAAGTGAGCAGGCCCCGTCCAAACATGTCATTGCTGGCCCTAGGTATCAATCACAACACGGCGTCAGTAGACGTTCGGGAGAAAGTCAGTTTCGCTCCCGAAACCATGCCCGACTCCCTGTCGTCGGTGTTGTCGATTCCGGGCATTGAAGAGACGGTGATTCTCTCGACGTGCAACCGCAGTGAAATCTATTGTTCGCTGACGGAGCCGACTGTCGGAATCGAAGCACTGGTTCAGTGGCTCGCCCAGACGCATCGTATTTCCCCCGATGAATTGCGCGCCGCACTTTATATTCATGCCGACGCCGATGCGGTATCTCACCTCGGGCGCGTCGCCGCCGGGCTGGATTCGATGGTGCTGGGCGAGCCGCAGATTCTGGGCCAGTTAAAATCTGCCTTTGCTGTCGCTCAGGAATACGATTCGGTTGGTCAGCAGTTACACCACCTGTTTCAGCACAGTTTTCGGGTGGCCAAGGAAGTGCGTACACATACCGCCATTGGTGAGAACGCGGTCAGTGTGGCGTATGCGGCTGTGCGGTTGAGTACGCGTATTTTTGACCGGCTCGATCGCTGCCGGGCGCTGCTGATCGGGGCTGGTGAAACCATTGATCTGGTGGCCCGGCATCTGCGTGACAAGGGTGTTACCGACATCGTCGTTGCCAACCGAACACTCGCCCGGGCTCAGAGCCTGGCCTCGGAGTTTGGTGCCCGTGCGGTTTTGCTGTCGGACATTCCCGATGAGCTGCCTGGCGCTGACATCGTGATTTCCTCAACCGCCAGTCAGTTACCGATCATTGGCAAGGGTATGGTTGAACGTGCCCTGAAGAAACGTCGCCACAAGCCGGTTTTCATGGTCGATATAGCCGTTCCCAGGGATATCGAAAGCGAAGTCGGGGATCTGTCCGATGTGTATTTGTATACCGTTGATGATCTTAAAACAGTTATTGAAGCCAATGTACGCAGTCGACAGGAAGCGGCTCGCGAGGCGATGGACATTATTGCTCGCTCGACTGATGCGTTCAGTCAGTCGTTGAAAGAACGTCAGGCAGCTGACACCATTCGCGCGCTTCGCCGACAGGCCGAACAGCTGAAGGACGTCGAACTGGAAAAAGCCCGGCGGGCTCTGGAACAGGGTGCAGACGCTCAACTCGTCGTCGAGCAACTGGCCCGGGGCCTAACCAACAAGTTACTCCATGCACCCACGGTGGCCTTGCGCAAAGCCCACGGTGATGGTGACAAGGAAGCCAGCGAGTGGGCTTCCCGTCTCTTTGATTTATAAGGCATCCACGCGTTTATGAAAGACTCCATTCGCCAGAAATTGTCGGAATTGACTGAACGCTATGACGAATTAGCCCGTCTGTTATCCCAGCCCGAGGTGATCACGGATCAAACCCGGTTTCGACAGTACTCTCAGGAGTATGCCGAACTGGAGGATGTGGTCGGCTGTTTTGCCCGCTATGAAGGGGTTGAGCGTGATAGAGACGATGCACGCCAGTTGATGGACGACACCGACCCGGAGATGCGCGATATGGGCCGGGAAGAAGTTAAGCTGAGTGAAGATCGTCTGGAGCAGTTGACCGATGAGCTGCAGGTGTTGCTGCTGCCCAAAGACCCCAACGATGGTCGCAACGTTTTCTTGGAAGTACGAGCCGGCACCGGCGGCGATGAAGCAGCCCTGTTCGCCGGGGACTTGCACCGTATGTATGGTCGTTACGCCGAACGCATGGGCTGGCGTTTGGAGGTGTTGTCAGCCAGTGAAGGGGAGCACGGTGGTTTCAAGGAGGTCATCAGCCGCATCAGTGGCGAACAGGTGTATTCGCATCTGAAATTCGAATCCGGTGCTCACCGGGTTCAGCGTGTACCCGACACCGAAAGCCAGGGCCGCATTCATACCTCGGCCTGCACCGTTGCGGTCATGCCGGAAGCCGATGAACTGGCCGATGTTGAGATCGACAAGGGCGATCTGCGGGTCGATACCTATCGCGCTTCGGGTGCTGGTGGCCAGCACGTCAACCGAACCGATTCCGCCGTGCGTCTGACGCATCTGCCCACCGGCATTGTGGTGGAATGCCAGGATGAGCGCTCCCAGCACAAGAACAAAGCCCGGGCCATGTCGTTACTGGCTGCCAAGATCATGGATGCTCAATCCAGTGCAGCCGCAAAGGAACAGGCCGATACCCGGCGCAGTCTGGTCGGCAGTGGCGACCGTTCCGAGCGCATCCGTACCTACAATTTTCCACAAGGCCGCATCACCGACCACCGCATCAATTTAACGCTCTACAAGCTGGATGAAGTGATGCAAGGCGCTCTGGATCAGGTGGTGGACCCATTGGTACAGGAACATCAGGCGCAGTTGCTGGCTGACATGTCACAGTCCTGACCGGTACCAAGATGAAGGAAAACAATTCCATGCCAGAGGCGGGTTTGAAGCGGGTGTGCGAGGCTTTGCGGTGGGCTCAGCAGCAGGGGCTGGAGGCGCTTGATGCCGACCTGTTGCTCGCCCTTGTGCTGGGCAAAAGCCGAACATGGCTGTTCACCTGGCCTGATCGAACCCTGGATAAAAACCAGCAGCACCAGTTTGAAGACCAGGTTCGTCGTCGCCTGGCGGGTGAGCCGGTTGCGCATATTATCGGCACGCGCGAATTCTGGTCACTTCCCTTGAAAGTAAACGCCAGTACCCTGATTCCCAGGCCCGATACCGAAACGCTGGTGGAAGCCGTTCTGGAGCGTTTTGATAACTCTGCATTGCGGGTGGCGGACTTGGGGACCGGTACCGGCGCCATTGCACTGGCGCTGGCCAGCGAGCGACCGGGTTGGGATATCAGCGCGTTTGATGTTCAGCCCGATGCCGTAAAACTGGCCCGGGAAAACGCCCGGCTACTGGGGTTGCCGATAGCGGTTAGCCAGAGCCACTGGTGTGATGCCCTGGCAGATGCGTCGCTCGACTTGCTGGTGTCTAACCCGCCCTACATTGCCGCTGATGACGAGCATCTACAGCAGGGTGATGTCCGTTTCGAACCCAGAACCGCCCTGGTTGCCGACAAAGGTGGTCTGGCGGATATTCATACCCTGATCGAACAGGGAAGCCGGGTGCTGGTGCCGGGCGGCTGGCTGTTTTTGGAACACGGCTGGACCCAGGGAGAGGCTGTCAGGGCTTGCTTCGAGCGCCTGGGCTACCACCAGGTAGAGACCTTGCAGGACTTGGGGCAGCGGGACCGGATAAGCCTGGGCCAGTGGAGCCCTGGGGCCAGTTAGTGCCAGTCAGCGCAAGCCTCAGCACTCGCCGGGGAAGCTGGGTTGGCTAATAGACCAGCCTAACCACGGTTTCGGCCACGCAAGCTGGCCGGCGGGTGTGTTCAATATTGACCGTTACTTCTTCGGTCACTTCCAGACCACGGCGTACCACTTCAACTGCGACGATTTTCTTGGTTGCACGCACCCGACTGCCTGCTTTCAGCGGGTAGGGGAAGCGCACCTTATTCAAGCCCAGGTTGACCACCATTTTTGCACCGGGGTAAGGCGGGTTGGTCGGGTCAACCGAGTTGGTGAGCTTTGGGATCATCGATAAAGTCAGGAAGCCATGGGCGATGGTCGCCCTGAACGGAGACTCCTGTTCCGCCCGCACCGGATCGATGTGTATCCATTGCTGGTCTTCGGTCACATTGGCAAAGGCGTTGATTCTGTCCTGTTCGAGGCTCAGCCATGGGCCTTCATAGACGGTATCACCCAACTGCCCCAATAAGGTCTGGCGCATGGCTTCTGCTCGGGGATTGTCGCACTCGGTCAATGCATCCTTTGAGGCGTCGACCGGCTTGCGATCCTGGTCCAAAACCCAGTTCACCCATTCGTGATTACGCGCGCTTTGCCACAGTTCGTTCCAGTATTCGCGCCATTGTGGCGCGATAAGCTCCCTAAACTCCGCCTGATTCTGGCTCAGGCGTTCTTTCTTTTCTTTGATCAGGTCAATGACACTCATGTCCGGGAATCCATTTCACAGAGAGGCTGGTGCAGCTTGAATACCGGATATTATACGCCATAACCCCCCGTATCGCTTAATCCCGGTAGAAATGAGTCCCGTGAAAGTGGGTCAACGATGGTTTTTTTACACGTCCTGTGAGCTGGCTCACAGGGCTGTGATTAGCGGCGCCCTCGCCATACCTGGTTAATCCGCAGAGTGGCTCAGTGATGCCGCCAGAGCATCGGGCTCCTGCCGGGCCCAGCGAGTCAGTTTATCCTCCAGTTGGCGCAACAGTGTTGCCATTGCGCCTGCAGAGGACCAGGCAACGTGTGGGGTTACAATAACGTTCGGCAGTGCCGCCAATTGCCAGATGACGTGGTCTTCAGGCGGGGGTTCGCTGCTGGCAACATCCAGTGCCGCGGCACCGATCTGACCTTGGGTCAGAGCGTCCAGCAGGTCTTCTTCGACGATCAGATCGCCCCGGCCGCTGTTGATCAGCAGCGCATGCGATTGCATCAGCGTCAGAGTGTGGCGGTTGATCATGCCTTCGGTCTGATCGGTCAGGGGGCAATGCAGACTGAGCACATCGGCGACTGACAGCGCGGTCTCAAAATCGGTATAACCCGGTCTGACCGATGTGGCTCCTGGCCGCTCTGCATACACAACTGAGAGTCCCATGGCCTGAGCCCTGCTCGCCACTGCTGAGCCGAGGTCGCCTTTACCGACAATCACCAGACGTTTGCCGCTCAGGGTGTCAATGGGCGCCACCCGGTTGCAGAAAAATGGGCTTCGGCTCCAGCCTTTGTCATCGGCATCCTGAAGGTAGGCCTTCAGGTTGCGAGCCAGTGCCAGCATGACCATGATGCAGTGTTCGCCAACGGCATCGACGGCGTAACCGGTAGCATTGAACACGGCTATGCCGCGGGTCCGGCAGAACTCCAAATCGACGTTGTTGATGCCGGTTGCGGTTACACCTATGCATTTAAGGTTGGGTAGCTGGGACAGTAACGGGGCATCGAGCACCACCTTGTTGACGATGGCGATATCGGCACGATGCAAGCGCGCCAGGCGCTGATCGGGTTGGGTCTTGCCGAAGGTTTGCCAGTCGGTCACCGCTGCAGGTGGCGTTAACGTCTGTTCATCGGGGAAGGTGGCAGCATCGAGAAATACGGCTTTCATGCGGGCTCCGTCAGTAAGGGCTCTGTACGCCTGAATGTACCCTATCCGGGCGCTCCGTGCCCGTTCGGCGGACACGGTTGTGACATGGTGTCCGCCTGGTTGCTGCTGGGTCTACACTTTGAAGCGGGACAGGTTCTGGCGAATTTTGCTGCTAACGCCGTGCAAATCATCTGACTGTACCGTTGCCTGATCAACGTTGTCCGCCAGTTGATTGGACGCGTCCTGAATGGCCGTCGCAATGCGACTGATCTCTTCTGTGGCGATATTCTGCTCGCGCGACGCTTCGGCAATACTCTGTGCCCGGGTGGAAATGTCGTCAATCGATTCGGCAATAACGCTCAGGCTGGTGGTAACTTGCTGGGCGCTGGCGGCGGTTTCATCGGTTAGGCTCTTGCTGTTGTTCATGATTGATACCGCTTGTTGGGTTTGCTCTTGCAGCGTTTCAATCATGGTTTGAATTTCGCCGGTCGCCTGGTGTGTGCGCTGTGACAAGGCCCTCACTTCATCGGCGACTACGGCAAAACCACGGCCCTGATCACCGGCTCTTGCCGCTTCAATGGCGGCATTCAATGCCAGCAGGTTGGTTTGCTCGGCGATGTTTTGAATGGTCGATAAAATGGTGTTGATCTCCAGCGCCTGTTCATCCAGTTTGCCGATGACGCCGGTAGCCGTGTCAATTTGACCGGTCAGTTTACCCATGCGTTTGCGGTTTTCAGCGGCATTTGCCATCCCGTTTTGACCCTCAGTAGAAGCTTTCTGCGCTGCGTCGGCCGTGTCGCCCGCATTCTGAGCCACTTCCGCTGAGGTCGACGACATTTCATTAATGGCAGCGGCGACCTGGCTGATTTCGCCCTGTTGCAGCTGAATGGCATCGTTGTTTGCTTTGGCATTATTGCGCGAGGAGTCCGACAGCGTTTCAAGGTCATGGGAATAATTAAGGCTTTCAGACACCAACTGGTGCACGGACTCGACAAATTGATTGAACGACCGACTCAATGAGCCGATCTCGTCGTCGCGCACGACCGTCAGTCTGCGAGTCAGGTCGGCTTCACCCTGGGCGATATCGGACATGGCTGAATCGAGTTCAGAAAGCGGACGCAACAAGTATGAAATGAGGAAGCCCGATACGATGGTCACGATCAGAATGGTCAGGGCGGACACCAGCGTATTACTGAACGCCAGAGCCCCGAGGTCGGAAAAAGCCTCGCTGCTTCTGACCATCAAGACCACACGCCAGTCACTGCCATCGATCGGGTAGGCGGCGCTAAGCCAGCTTTCACCGGTGACTTGCACCTCGGCGGCGGTGGTGGTCAGATGGGCGCTGCCAATCAGTCCGGTGAGATTTTCACCCAGACGATTCTCATCGGGGTGAACCAGAAAATTGTTGCTGCCGTCGACCAGCGCAGCGTAACCCGATGCGCCAAGTTCAACCCCGAGCACTTCCTGCACGATGTCAGTCAGCGCCACATCGGCGGCGAGTACATTTGCTCCGACCGGTTGTGCGAAGCTCATCACCAGATCGCCGGAGGAGGCGTCGATGTATGGCGCAGTGACGATACGCTGTTGTTCTTGCTGGGCCTGAATGAACCAGGGGCGAGTTCTGGGGTCGAAATCATCTGGCAGGGTTTCGGCCGGGAACATGATCATGTCACCGGCTCGGGTGCCCAGATACATGTAAAGAAAACTGCCCGCATTGCTGCCTTGTGTCAGCACCGGAACGGGTTCCGGTGCGTTGGCAATAGCCTGAGCGGCCGACTCAACGACTTGCGCCTTGCTGCTGAGCCAGGTGCTGACAAAACGGCGAGTGTTGGTGCCACTGCGTTGAACGGTGTCGGATACCGACTCTACCAGCGTTGACCGGGCCTGTTGGTAGTTGTAAATGCCATTGATGGCAACCAGCACCATCACGCTCAATGCCACCCCGACCATTAGGCGGGTACGAATGTTCCATGACGTCATTGGTGCTCTCCCGCAGGATTATCGGCCATTCCTGATGAATGGCGTTATGGATAAGTTATAGTTGTTTTAGCGGCCATGAGACCCATTTCTTGAAATCCCTTGATTGACTCATAAAGCCTGACTGGCCTGAACAGCGGTCAGTGCAATGGTGTAGATGATGTCGTCGACGGTCGCGCCGCGCGACAAATCGTTAACCGGTTTGCTCAACCCCTGCAACATGGGCCCAATGCTGACGACGTTGGCACTGCGTTGCACGGCTTTGTAGGTGGTGTTGCCGGTATTGAGGTCCGGGAAAATAAAGACCGTGGCCTTGCCTGCGACTTTACTGGAGGGGGCTTTGCTGGCGGCCACCGATGGGGTCGAGGCGGCATCGTATTGCAAGGGCCCGTCAATCAGCAGATCCGGCCGCTTTGACTGAGCCAGTTTCGTCGCTGCGCGTACCTTTTCGACATCATCGCCTGACCCCGATTCACCCGTGGAGTAGCTGATCATCGCGATGCGCGGTTCAATGCCGAATGCCAGGGCCGAGTCACCACTCTGGATCGCAATGTCCGCCAGTTGTTCGGCGTTGGGGTCGGGGTTAACGGCGCAGTCGCCATACACCACGGCCTGGTCGGGCAGCAGCATAAAAAAGACTGAGGAGACCAGACTGGCATCCGCCTTGGTTTTGATCAGTTGCAGGGCCGGGCGAATGGTATTGGCGGTGGTGTGTACCGCACCGGACACAAGGCCGTCAACATCGCCTTCGGCCAGCATCATGGTGGCCAGCACCACGGTATCCTCAAGTTGCGCCTCGGCCATCGGCGTGGTCAGCCCTTTGTGCTGGCGCAGTGCAACCATGGCTTGAATGTAACGCGGGCGAGCCTGGTCCGGATCAATGATTTCAAGGTCAGGTGGCAGCGTCAGGTTATGGCTGGCGGCGACACGCTCAATGGTGTCGCGATTACCCAATAACACGCAGTCGGCGATGCCGCGTTGCTGGCAGGCGATTGCGGCCTGCACGGTTCTTGGCTCGTCGCCCTCAGGCAGAACAATGCGTTTTTTGACCTGCCGTGCGCGACCCACCAGCAGATGGCGAAAGGCCGGTGGCGATAGTCGCGGCTCAAGGCCAACGCGAGCTCGCTGTGCCAGCCAGTCACCATCCAGGTCAGCGGCGACGGCGTTCATGACGGCGTTCATGCGCTCAACATCGTCCACCGGAACCTCGGTGTTCATGGCATTCAGTCGTTGCGCGCTGACAAATGTATTCGAGCTTACTTCCATCATTGGCAGGCCGGTGGCGAACGCGGCCTGGCATAAATCGAGCAAAGCAGCATCCAGTTTCAAACCACCGGTCAGTACCAGGCCAGCCAGGGGCACCCCGTTGAGGGCGGCCATGCAACTGGCGAGTACGATGTCTTCGCGATCTCCGGGGGTAACCACCAGAGTGCCGGCTTTTAACGTGTGCAGCATATTGCGCATGGTACGAGCACAGACCGTGATGGTCTGGACACGACGAGTCTCGAGCTCTCCCCGGTTCAGCAGCGTTGCCTGCAGGTGATCTGCCACATCCCGTGTGCGCGGTGCCACCAACAGCGGGTTCCAGTGAATGCCCCCGAGAAACCGGAATGATGGGTTGGAAAACACCGGAAGTGACGCGACGATTGTGCGTTCATCGGTCGGGCTGGCGGCAAGTTGTTCGCCGTCTTCGCTGGGCGATATTTGTTGATAGTCGAGTTCGGGGGCGCCTATTTTGTTCAGAATGCAGCCAATTACCCGGGCGTTGTCGATGCCTCCAAACAGACTGGCACTGACCTGAATTCGTTCGTTCAACTGGGCTGAACTGTCCGCATTTCTGGCGGCGACCAGAATGACATCGGCATCCAGCGCGCGGGCCATATTGACGTTCAGCTTGCCGATGTAGTTTTCATCAGCCAGAGGTACCAGCCCTTCGACGATCACCACATCCGCTTCGCCTGCCGACTGCTGAAACCGTTGAATCACGTCTTCCATCAGGTCGTCGGTTTTGTTTTGCGACAAGGCTTGCTGGGCCGCTGCCAGGCTTATGGGCGCAGCCGGGTGCAAACCCAGAGTGGCGTTGATCAGGTGGGTGGATCGTTCGGGTCCCGGGTCGGTTCCGTATCGCTGGGCGATGGGTTTGCAAAATGCGACGCGGATACCCAGTTGATCCAATGCCCGCACCAGGCCCAGACACACAGAGGTGAGGCCGGTTCCGGCACCGATGGCTGTCATAAAAAAGGTGTGTTGCACAAGCGTTCCCTGGTAGTCATTGATTCGAATTGTCACAGACCAGCCGCAGAGTATCCTGCGCGATCATCCATTCTTCACGGGTGGGAATGACGGCAGCAATGGGGCCCTGACCCGCAGAAATGCGACCAAACTCATCACCCTGCGCCTGGTTCAGCTCATCGTCGAGTTTAAAACCAAAAATACTCAGCCGTTGCAGAACGTTTGCCCGAATGTTGGCGGCGTTTTCGCCGATGCCCCCGGTAAAGACCAGTGCGTCCAAACGTCCAAGAGAGGCCGCCAGTCCACCTATTTGCCGGGCCAGTCTGAAACAGAAAACGTCGATCGCCTGCTGCGCCTGGCGATGACCTCTATCTGCCGCTTCGGTCAGCGTACGCATGTCGTTCGACAGTTCCGACAGTCCGCGCAAGCCACTGTCCCGGTTCAGCATCAGGGTCACATCGGCGATGCTCCAGCCCAGTTGTTCACTCAGATATTCGTGCAGGCCGGGATCGATGTCGCCGCTGCGCGTGCCCATTACCAGCCCCTCCAGGGGGGTCATTCCCATGGTGGTGTCGATCGAAAAACCGTCGGAAATCGCGGTTGCGCTGCAGCCATTACCCAGATGGGCTGAAATAATCGCGTGTGACTCCGGGTCCAGACCCAGTTGGCGGACGGCTTGCTGCGCCACGTATTGGTGACTGGTACCGTGGAAGCCATAGCGGCGAACGCCGTGTTCGCGGTAGAGCGCCATGGGCACAGCATAGAGAAAAGCTTCCGGGTCAAGTGACTGGTGAAAAGCGGTATCAAAAACGGCGACTTGCGGCACCGAAGGGTACAACGCCTGCATGACTTGAATGCCCAATACATTGGCCGGATTATGCAACGGCGCCAGATTGGAACAGGCCTCAATACCTCGCAAGGTGACGTCGGTAATTGCGACAGAATCGGTAAAGGTCTCACCGCCGTGCACGACCCGGTGACCGATGCCCGTCAGCGGCTCGTTCAGCGCAAGTTGGATAACAATGTCATTAACTGCCTGTAACGCACCCGAGTGACCATGACCGGGAAGTGGCCTGGTGTGTTTTTTTCCATCAAGGTGCCAGGTCAGCTCAGCATTGAGAGTATTCAGTCGATCGACGAAACCCGACAGCCGTTCATGGCCGTCGGTCATGTCGAACAGCGAAAATTTTAACGATGAACTGCCGGAGTTGATCACAAGCACCGGAACTGCAGCCATGGAGTTGAATCCTTAACCGGTTGGTTGGCTGGCCCAATAGGGAGCCATTTGTGTGTAAGATAGGTCACTGCAGGCCTAATCAGGCTGACGCTGATGCGGCGCACCGTCGCCGTGCCGGACGTTGGCATGTCGTGAACCATAAATTGAGTATATAAGATGACAGCTACCATGGGTAATGACCTGCAGCAGGTCCCGGCATCCACGACACAGGATCAACGGGGGATTTTGCGTTGTGTTGCTGCGGGTCTGTGCTGGTTATTCCTGACCCTGCTGTCCCAGCCTGCCTGGGCCATGCCCGAGGGATATGGCGTGCTGCAGGGCGGTGGCTATTTCGTTGGCCGTGCCGAGCCAGGCAGTCACGTCCGGTTTGCCGGACAGTCAGTTCCGGTTGATGCCGAGGGCCGCTATATTCTGGGTTTTGAACGCATGATGAGTGGTGATTACCCGCTGACCGTGCGCTCTGCGGGTCGGGCGGAGCAACAGTTTCAACTGGAAATAGAAGGGCGGGATTATCGCATTCAACGAGTCGACGGGCTTGATCCGTCCCGGGTCAACCCGCCCGAGGACCAGATTGCCCGCATTGTGGCCGAAGCAGAACGCGTTAATTCAGCCAGGGCTCGTCAGGTTGACAGTGAAGGGTGGCTCGAACCCTTTGTCTGGCCCACCTATGGCCGAATTTCTGGCGTGTACGGCAGTCAGCGAATCCTGAATGGGACGCCCTCCGCGCCACATTGGGGTATCGATGTAGCTGTGCCAACCGGCACACCGGTTTATGCCCCGGCATCCGGCGTGATAACCCTGGCGGAACCGGATTTGTATTTTAGCGGTGGCACGCTGCTGGTAAATCATGGCATGGGGTTGACCTCAAGCTTTTTGCATCTGTCGAGTCTGAACGTCAGCGTTGGTGATCGTGTCGAGCAAGGGGAGCTGATTGCGAAAGTTGGCTCGACGGGGCGCAGCACGGGTCCACATCTGGACTGGCGAGTAAGTCTGGCCCAAGTGCGCATCGACGCTGGCTTGCTGGTGCCGGAACAGGAAGAACTGTGCACAGTGGAGGGTGATAGTGATCAGGTTGTGGTATTGGTGCACGGCCTTGGCCGTACCGACCGATCCATGGCGCGCCTGGCTGATGCGCTGCAGCAGGCCGGTTATGCCACCTGCAATCAGGAGTATCCGAGTCGCCAGGAAACGGTGTCGGAATTGTCTGCCTATGTGGCGAATGCTGTGGAGCGGGTGAACCGGCAGGGTTACGACACGGTGCATCTGGTCACCCATTCACTTGGCGGTATTCTGGCCAGGTACTGGTTGCAACGAGCGGATCTGCCGGGGCAGGGTCGCGTGGTAATGCTGAGCCCGCCCAATCATGGCAGTGAAGTGATTGATGCGTTGGGCGACCAGGCCTGGTTCCAGTGGATTATGGGGCCCGCTGCACTGGAATTGGCGACGGACGAAACGTCTCTGGTGAATCAGCTTGACCCCATCGACGTCCCGGTCGGGGTGATTACCGGCACGCGTTCCAGTGATCCCTGGTTCAATGTTTTGTTTCAGGGAGACCACGATGGCAAAGTGTCGGTGGCCAGTGCCCGGTTGAGCGAAGCCGATGGTTTTCGCCTGGCGAGGGCTGGTCATACGTTCATCATGAATGATGAAAACGTTCGGTTCTGGGTTGCTTTTTTTCTGACCAATGGCTTTTTCCCTCTGGACAGCGACTGACCTGGAATCATGGCTTTACAATTCAGAAGGTGGCTTTTTTCCTGACTGAGGGTGCCGCGGCTTGAAAAATAGGAGAAGCTGCGGGTGCTCAGTACCACAACATTGTCTAACAACAAGAAAAAGACGGGTACTGCGCGCAGCTCACGCGATCACCTGAATGCAGGTAATGTCTGAACAGAAAGTGAACAAAGCCGACAATGCGGGCTTATGCGCCGTTTGAAGGCTTGTGTTTCTGACAAAAAATCCTCAACATGAAGTGGTCCCTTCGGGAAACATAATAACAGCGAGAGAGAACATTATGATTAAAAAAACACTCTTGGGCGTAGCAACAGCTGCCGCACTGGTTGGTGCAGTACAGGCTGAAGAAGTCAAAATCGGTTTTTTGGGCGGCTTCACTGGCCCGATTGAAAGTTTGACTCCGCCCATTTATGACGCGGCGCGTCTGGCGGTCAGACATGTGAACGGTCAGGGCGGTATTCTGGATGGCGACATCCTGGTGATGCCCAGCGCCGACACCACCTGTGTTGATTCATCGGCAGCTACCAACGGTGCTGACCGGTTGATTAATTCTGAAAACGTAACGGCCATCGTGGGTGCCCTGTGTTCAGGCGCAACCATCGCTGCTGCCAACAACGTCGGTATTCCGGCCAGCGTGGTGATGATTTCACCGGCCTCTACGTCGCCCGCGATTACTGAAATGAACGACAACGATCAGGTATTCCGTACCCCACCTTCAGACGCTTATCAGGGTGAAGTTCTGGCCCGTTTGCTGTTGTCCAAGGGCATCGAAGACGCAGCCGTGACTTACGTGAATAACGATTACGGTAAAGGCCTGGCCGATGCGTTCGCGGCGGCATACGAAAGCGAAGGCGGCATGGTCATGGCCAATGAAGCGCATGAAGACGGCAAAGCCGACTACCGCGCTGAGATTGCCTCTCTGGCTTCCACTGGGTCACAAAACCTGGTGGTATTGGCTTATGCCGACGGTTCCGGTCAGACGATCCTGCGTCAGGCACATGAAAGCGGCAACTTCGTCGCTTATGTTGGCGGCGATGGCATGGTCGGTGATGGCCTGGTACGCGCGGTCGGCGGTGATGTGCTCGAAGGCATGATCGCTACCAAGCCCGGTACGCCAGATCTGCCAGGTTCAACCATTTTTGCCGAACTGGCTGCAGCTGTTGAACTGGATCCGAATGCGACCTTTGCCGGTCAGTCCTATGACGCAGCTTTCATCATTGCACTGGCCATTGAATCGATGGGTGAAGACAGCCGTGAAGGCCTGAGTGACCATGTACGTCGTGTGGCGACAGCGCCGGGCGAAGTGATCCTTCCCGGCGAATGGGCCAAAGCCAAGCGTTTGCTGGCGGCCGGTCAGGACATCAACTACGAAGGTGCTACCGGTCAGCATGAATTTGATGCCAGCGGTGACGTTCCGGGTGTGATTGTTGAAATGACGGTGCGCAACGGCGCATTCGTTGAAGTGGGCGAAATCCAGTAAGGCGTTGTCCAATAGCTGAATAACTGGACGTCCCGTTCAGTCACAAAAAACCGGCCTTCCAGGCCGGTTTTTTTATGGGTGCAGCTCAGATAAAGGATCCCGCCGGGAGTCTTTAAGCCGACAACGGTTGCGCGGACAATCGCTGCCAGAGACGATTAACCGCTGTGTTGCGAACCAGTGAACATCGGTACAGCCGGATTTCCAAAGGGGCGTGCCAGCGATCGGCACCACAGATCACCAGCTCTTTCTCGCGTAGTTCACGGCGAATGCACAGTTCGGGCACCCAGGCGATGCCTGCACCCGTTAGCGCCATCCCCTTTAGCCCTTCGGCCATGGCGGTATCGTAAACGGTTTTTAGCCGCAACCTGATCGGATCCTGTTTCAGCATGAGTCGCAATGTCCGCCCCAGAAACGCCCCCGGCGTGTAAGCCAGCAACGGAATCTCGTGCTGCTCGTCGCTGTCGAGCGAATAGCGTGGCTGGTCGGAGTCTGGCAGCGGTACTGACACCGGCACCAGGCGCGTATGCCCCAGCGTAATAGAAGGGAAAGTACTCGCATCCAGCTGCAGGGTGGCGTAAGAATCGTAGTAAATTTGCAGCAAGTCACACTGGCCCTCACGCAATGCATGCAGTGCTTCTTCGACATTCATGGCGACCAGTCGCATGGTCAGGTTGTTCATCACAGCCCGGTGTTCGGTCATCCAGTCCGGGAAGAAGGAGAACGCCAGTGAGTGGGCTGCAGCCACCCTCAGTGTCGCTTTCTGGTTGGCATCCAACCCGCGCAGTCGACTGACCGTCTCGCGTAACTGGGACATCACCGTTCGTGCTGTCAGCAAGAACAACTGGCCCTCATCGGTCAACTTAACGGGGGTCGTTGAGCGGTCTACCAGCGGCACGGCCAGGGTGGTTTCCAGGGCTTTGATGCGCCGACTGAAGGCCGGCTGGGTAATAAAGCGACGTTCGGCCGCCCGCGAAAAGCTCAGGGTATCGGCGAGGGCGATAAAATCTTCCAGCCAGCGTGTCTCGAAGTCCATAGCGACCTTCCATTATGCATGATACGCATACTATAGCTGAAAACGGCATTGGCCGGGGACCCGGGCGACCCTGCACACTAGATACATCGGTGCCGTTTTGGCTTGCCGGCTATGAACAGGAGAGTAGAGAAAACCATTATGCTGCCGACGCAGAACGACCTACCCAATTGCACCGCCCAGTCTACTGATCAGCCTGTACGCCTTGAGCGTGACCTGCTGGGTCAACGTACGGTTTCTGCCGAAGCCTACTACGGCATTCAAACGCTTCGAGCCGCTGAGAACTTTGAATTATCGGGGGTGACGCTCTCTCAATTCCCCAAACTCATCATTGGGCTGGCCATGGTTAAAAAGGCGGCTGCAGCTGCCAACGCCGACCTTGGCTTGCTGGATGTACGCCGGTTCCAGGCCATCAACGCTGCTTGCGATTTGTTGGTAGCCGGGCAGCATCACGACCAGTTTGTGGTCGACATGATTCAGGGCGGAGCAGGGACATCGACCAATATGAATGCGAACGAAGTCATCGCCAATCTGGGCCTGGAGTGGTTGGGTCATGCAAAGGGTGCATACCAATACCTGCACCCAAACAACGATGTTAATGCATCCCAGTCGACCAATGATGCTTACCCGACGGCAATCCGGGTCGGCTTGCAATTGTCGCATGCGGAATTAGTCGACAGCCTGGCGTTATTGCGCGATGCGTTGGCCGACAAACGTGACGAATTCGCTGATGTGCTCAAGATGGGGCGTACTCAATTGCAGGATGCCGTGCCCATGACCCTGGGTCAGGAGTTTGGCGCTTTTGCGACGACGCTGGGCGAGGATATCGACCGGATAGCGGGTTTGTTTGATTTGCTGAGGGAAGTTAATTTAGGGGGCACTGCCATTGGTACGGGGCTGAATGCCCACCCGGACTATGCCGACCTGGCCGTGAACCATTTGTCGCGGCTCTGCGGGCACCCCATGCGTCTGGCGAATGACCTGATCGAAGCAACCTCAGACATGGGGGCCTTCGTGTTGTTTTCCGGCATGACCAAGCGCCTGGCCATCAAGCTGTCGAAAATGTGTAACGACTTGCGGCTGTTGTCGAGTGGGCCGCGGGCCGGACTGGGTGAAATCAACTTGCCTGCGCGCCAGCCGGGTTCATCCATCATGCCGGGCAAAGTCAATCCGGTCATTCCGGAAGCGGTGAATCAGGTTGCCTATCAGGTGATTGGCAACGATTTGGCCATTACAATGGCCGCCGAAAGCGGGCAGTTGCAGTTGAACGCCATGGAACCGCTGATCGCCTATAAACTGTTTGATTCCATGCGTCTGCTGCGCCGTGCCATGGATATGCTGCGCACCCTGTGCATCGAAGGCATAACCGCCAACCGCGAGCATTGTCTGGCCCAGGTGAATGCATCGATAGGTGTCATCACTGCGCTTAACCCCTACATCGGCTACGACAATGCCACCCGACTGGCGAGCCTGGCCCTGGCGACAGGGCACAGCGTTAGGGATCTGGTGATGGCCGAAGGGTTGATGGAGCAGGCTGAACTGGATGATGCTCTGAGTATTGAGCGGCTGGTTTATCCCGGTCGTCAACGCCGTCCGTCGATGGCTTAATGCCCGGTCAGCCAATGGCCCAGTCGTGCCAGTCTTGACGGCGCGGCTCCACCCCTGGCTTCGCGCCGGTCGGCCGCATTGAACAGCGAATACATGCCTCTGACGCCAAGCCAGCGCAAAGGTTCCGGTTCCCAGCGCCGGACGCGGCGTCCTACCCAGGGCAACTGAGTGAGGGCGGTGTCCCGCCCCAGTGTTAAGTCGCACAGTGTCCGTCCGGCCAGGTTGGATGTAGACACTCCCACGCCCACATAGCCACCGGCCCAGCCAATGCCGGTTTTCGGGTCGAGACCGACAGTGGCGCACCAGTCGCGGGGAACGGCCAGAACACCGCACCAGGCATGATCGATGCGGGCATTACGCGCGACTGGAAAGTGTTTGTTAAGGATGCGAATCAGGTGGCGAATGGTGTCTGCGTCGGGCGTCCCCCTGTGGTCAATTCTGTTGCCCAGCCGGTAGGGGAGGCCACGACCACCCACAGCAATTCGGCCCTCGCGGGTGCGCTGGCAATAACAGTAAGCATTGGCAAAATCACCGACAATTTCCCGGCCGTTCCAGCCAATTTGCTCCCAGATTTCCGAGGGCAGGGGTTCGGTCACGATCTGAGCTGAATTGAGTGGCAACCAGTCGCGTTTGGAACCGGGCAGCGTTGCGGTAAAGCCTTCAGTCGCCCTGAGAATGATCGGTGCCGTTACGGTTCCCTTATCGGTTTTCGCTGTGCCGGGTAACAGAGCGTGAACCCGGGTTTGTTCTGCGATTCGTACGCCCAACTGTTCAACGGCCCTGGCCAGACCCTGAACCAGTTTGGCTGGCTGAATGCGAGCGACATTGCCGATTTCCATGGCGCCCATTGCTCCGGGTATGGAGAGCCGGGCTGCCAGTTCATCAGCCGTCAATGATCGAATCCGGTCAGCTTCGCCCCAGTGCCGGCGGTGATTTATTTCAGCCTTCATCCGTTGTTGCTGCGCGGGGTTGGTCGCGATCAGCAGTTCGCTGGTGCGGTGAATATCGGCGTCGATGCCTTCGGCCGAAGCAACAGCCAGAATTTCATCGACGGTATTTCCCATCGCATCCACCATGGCCCGGACACTTTGTTCATTACCGCTGCTTAAATAGCGTTCATGATCCCAGGCAAAGCCGCCGGTTAACCAGCCACCGTTGCGTCCCGAGGCACCAAAACCGGCGAATTCGGCTTCGAGTATGACAATGCTCAACTCCGGAGCGGCTTTTTTGAGATAATACGCTGTCCATAAACCTGTGTAACCAGCGCCAATGATGCAAACATCGGCCGTGGTATCGCCATCGAGTGCAGGTCTGGCTGGCGGGAAACCGCCGATATCCCGATACCAGAAGGAAACGTCGCCTGTGGTTTTTGGCCAGTTTGATAAAGTCATGGTGAACCCGGGAAGATGGTTGGCTTAACGTTAAAACATTCTATCTGAACTGACCAGCCAACCGCTTTCAGTGCTGAATATCAGAGCATAAAAAAAGGGAGCGAAATGCTCCCTTCTACGATCCGGTATTTAATGCTCAGGCATGATGAGCTACTTTTTCCGGGAACAGTCCTTTGGGCGCATAGCGCAGCACCAGACTGATGATCAGGCCGATGACAAACACCCGTGCCTGCAGCGCACGACTGTCGAGGTCACCGGGTGCTTGCCAGCCGAACCAGGCATCACCCAGAGTCCGTGCAACATCGATCATGAACAGTGCCGCCGGTTCCGACATGGTCCAGATGATGTAGATAAATACGGCCCCGAAAATAGTGCCCTTGTTGTTACCAGCTCCCCCCAGAATGACCATCACCCAGACCAGAAAGGTATGGTTCAGCGGCAGGAAACCACTGGGGTCAAAAATACCGTTAAAGGTGACCAGGGCCGCGCCGCCTATGCCCATCAGAACCGAGCCCAGAATAAAGACTTCAAGGCGACGTCGATTGATGTCTTTGCCCATAGCGGCCGAGGAGTTTTCGTTGTCACGAATCGCACGCATCGTGCGTCCCCAGGGGGCATTGTAAGCGCGATACAGTAGGAAATAGATCACCGCAATCAATACAGCTGTTAGCGACAGGTAGCTCGCCCGGGCGGCCACAAACCCAATCTCACCAGCCTGGGGAACCGGCCAGGGCAGTGGCGAGACTGTTAGGGTGCCCCGGGTCAGCCAGTCGGCATTTTTCAGGAACGCCTTGATGATTTCAGCGATACCCAGCGTTGCGATGGCCAGATAGTCGCTGCGCAAGCCCAGGCAAATATGACCGATAAAATAGGCAATGCCACCTGCGATGGCACCACCCACCAGCCAACCAACCCAGACCGGCAATCCGAGACCGCCGATGAAACCCGCTTCGGATTCTATGGCCTCGGCAACCGGTCCCAGTGACGTAACCACCCACAGGTACAGGATGGCTGACGCTATAATGATGACCGGCAAACGAATCTTCTTGCTGACGCCGAGGCGTTTGAGTTGTGTCAGGCCATAGACGATGGCAACTGAAAGTATGGCTTTCAGACCCACACCGCCCAACTGACCGGGCAGGTCCGTGTTCCAGAAGTCGTCGTTGGTCGGGAAGCTGAACAGCATGGTGATGAACCCACCCAGGGCGACGAAGCCCATGATGCCAGCATTGAACAGCCCCGCATAACCCCACTGAATGGAGAGGCCAAGGGCGAGAATGGCGTAGCAACTGGCCTCTGCCAATACCCGCACGCTGTAGGCAGAGCCCTGGGAAGCGAATACGATCAAAATCAAAGCAGCCAGCAGGCTGAACAGGATGATGTCTTTCTTGGGCAGTTGCATCAGATGATCTTCCCTTTAAACAGGCCGGTAGGACGCCAGATGAGAATCGCCAACAGGATGAAAAACGGAATGGTGATTTTGTACTCAGTTGGTACAAAGGCCAGTGTGTTCGGCAGATCCAAAGCCGGTATCGCTTTTTCAAGCGGACGCAACACAAAGGTCCAGTTGAACACCGCCAGTGTTTCAGTCATACCCACAACGAACCCACCGGCCAGCGCCCCGTAGGGGTGTCCGACACCGCCAACAATGGCAGCGGCGAAGATGGGCAGCAGGATCATAAAGCTAAGGTCGGGTTTCAAGGTAACATCGAGCGACAGCAGGGTGCCTGCTGCACAGGCCAGCGCACCGGCGATGATCCAGGTCACGCCAACAACGGTGTTGGTGTTAATGCCGGATACCTTGGCCAGATCGGGGTTATCTGACATGGCCCGCATGGCTTTACCGAGCCGTGATTTGTTGAGAAACAGATGCAGGGAAACGACCGCGAATGCCAGAAACACGAACAGCAGTATCTGGGGTTCGGTAATCACCAGGTTGCGCGAAGCCGATTCAAACGGCAGGTCGATGCGAAAAATGGCTTTTCGATCATCGATGTACAAGCTCTGGGTGCCGGTTCCGGCGAAGAAGCGAATCAGCCCCTGCAGCATCAGCGTAACACCGACGGATGCCATCACCATAACGACGGGTTTGACGTTGTTTTCCCGCAGCTTTTTATAGAACATCTTGTCGATACCCACGGCAATAAAGGCGGTAGCGACCATGGCCACCGGCATCATCACAAAGGCAGTCGGCAAGCCGATTGCAGGCCCCACGGCCGGGAATAAAGCCGTGAGAATCAGCACCAGAAAGGCACCCAGAGTCATCATGTCGGCGTGTGCAAAGTGAGCAAAGCGCAGGATACCGAACACCAGTGTTACCCCAATGGCGCCAATGGCATAAATAGACCCGATCACTGCGCCTGAAATAATGACACTGTTAAAAAAGAAGATAAATTCGTTCACAACGGACTCCTATTAACCGTCAGCCACCCAGGAAGCTTTTGGCTACTTCCGGATCGTTCAGCAGGTTCTGGCCTGTATCGGTAAAGCGGTTCTTGCCCGCCGCCAGTACGAACCCCTTGTGCGCAATGCGCAGTGCCTGCTTGGCATTCTGTTCAACCATCAGCACACCAACACCGCTTTCATTAATGGCGATTACCCGCTCGAAAATCTCGTTCATATACAGCGGAGAAAGGCCGGCCGTTGGTTCATCGAGCAATAACAGACTGGGTTCAACCATCAAGGCACGACCCATGGCCACCATCTGGCGCTGACCGCCCGACAATTCACCGGCCGGTTGTCTGCGCTTGTCTTTAAGGTCGGGGAAAAAGCTGTAGACGCGTTCGAGCATGTAGCTGAAATCGTCACGACGAATAAAGGCGCCCATCTCCAGGTTTTCTTCTACCGTCATGCTGACAAAGACGTTGTGCTCCTGGGGAACAAAACCCATACCCTTGTGCACCAGTTTGTCCGGTGCCAGATTGGAAATATCGTCGCCACGCAGTTCTATGCTGCCTTCGCTGACAGTTAACAAACCGAATATGGCTTTCAGCGTGGTCGATTTGCCCGCGCCATTGGGGCCGACAATGACACCGATCTCACTCGATTCGATGGCCATGTTTACGCCATTTAAAATATTCATGCCGCCGTAACCGGCGTGAACGTTTTTGCATTCAATCAGTGCCATATTACGCTCCAGCCTCGTTCGGATCGCTGCCAAAATAGGCTTCAATGACTTGCGGGTTGTTGCGAATTTCTTCGATGGTGCCCTCGACCATGACGCTGCCCTGGGCCAGCACAATAACGGGGTCGCACAGCTCGGCAATCATATCCATGTCGTGTTCGATGACTAGAAAGGTGTAACCCAATTCCCGGTTCAGACGTTGAATGTTACCGATCAGATCTTGCAGCAGGGTACGGTTAACGCCCGCCGCAATTTCATCAAGCAGCACCACCTTGGCATCTACCATCATGGTTCGGCCGAGCTCAAGCAGTTTCTTCTGGCCACCGGAGAGGTTACCGGCAAGCTCGTTTTTAACATGGTCGAGGCCGATGAAATCAATAACCTCCATGGCTTTTTGGCGGACCCCGGTTTCAAAATCCCGGACTTTTCCTGGTTGGAACCAGGTGTTGAAAATGTTCTCACCCGGTTGGTTGGGCGGCACCATCATCAGGTTTTCCAGCGCCGACATGTGCGTGAATTCCTGAGCGATCTGAAAGGTGCGCAGCAGGCCCTTTTCGAACAAAACGTTGGACGGCAGGTTCGTGATGTTTTCACCTGCCAGCGTGATGGTGCCCTTGTCGACCGGGAACGCGCCCGCGATCAGGTTGAACAAGGTAGATTTTCCGGCCCCGTTGGGGCCAATCAGGCCAGTGATCGAGCCTTCTTCCACGGCGATGGAGCAGTCATTAATGACGTGCAGGCCGCCGAAGGCTTTTGATACACCCTGTACTTCGATGATGGATCCCATTAACCCTCCCACATTCAGTCTTCAACCGTCGCTCTGCGGCAACTGGTCGCATCAAGTGATCGCGCTGTCCAATTCCGATTACACATGGCCGGCCCGAGGGATAAGGTTCCGGTCAGTGATAGCCATTATGCAATAACAGATGAACAGGCATAAAAATTCGTTAACCCTGGTCGCACCTGGTTCGTCTGGCTGGTCGTGATTACGCTCGAGAATTGGCAACTCGATCAATGTTTGATTTTTTATTGTTGATCGTTGCGTCAGTGAGGACGCCCGAAGTGTAACGGTGTAGCCGGTCACTTCTTATCGTTTTGATGCCCCGCAACCTTACCCGATTGCAAGGGGCTAAGATAAAAAATCCCGGCGATTCTACCCTGTACGCCTGTAAAATCAAAAGGAAAGCCGGGTAAATAGGGGCTCGGGACGGGTATTTGTAAAACTGGGCCGCTGCCCGGGTGTAGCGTCAGCGTGACAAACGATCGGCTCTTTAATGCTTGTTTCAATGAGTTGGCTACTCGATATGCCGGTATTTCAGCACTCGTCCGGATGCCAGTTCTGGCGTTCGTGCGTTAAACACGAAATGACAGCCTGGCTGCCTGTCCCCTATACTGCGCGACCCGTTTTGACGAAGCCGTACACCATGCTCAGTTACCGACACGCCTTTCATGCAGGCAACCATGCCGATGTGCTCAAGCACCTGGTGCTGATTCAGTGCCTCGATTACCTGACGCGTAAGGAAACACCCCTGAGGTACATTGACACCCATGCCGGAGCCGGCATGTATTCGCTGACAGCACCTCAGGCGCAAAAGACGGGTGAGGCCACCGAAGGCATTGTTCGACTGCAGGCAAAGCCCGGCCATCACCCTCTGATTAAGCGGTATCTGAGCCTGGTTACCCAGGCGAATGAGGCAGCGACGGGAAATCTATACCCGGGTTCGCCCTGGATCGCCCGACAGTGCTTGCGACCCGCAGACAAGATGGTACTGACTGAATTGCACGGCAAGGATCACGAAGCCCTGGAAGCCCTGTTCAGTCGGCAAAGACCGGTCAAAGTGGCTCGCCAGAATGGGCTGGAACGACTGGTATCCGAATTGCCAGTACCGGAGCGTCGCGCCTTCGTATTGATTGACCCCTCCTATGAAGTCAAGGCGGAATACGATGACGTTGCCACCGCCGTCAAACGTGCGATGCAGCGGATGTCGACAGCCGTCATCGCCGTCTGGTTTCCGGTCGTGCAGCGCGAGCGTGTGCGCAAGCTGGAGCGGCAATTGACCGGGCTGGCGGAAATGCAGGTGTTTGAACTGGGCATTGCTCCGGATTCCAGAGAACACGGCATGACCGCCAGCGGACTGATGGTGTTGAACCCGCCCTGGGGTCTGGACACCGTGCTGGAAGAGGCGATGCCAGATCTGATGGCTGCCTTGCAGGTACCTTCGGATGGTTTCTTTCGTATTCGACGTCACCCGGTTAAGGGAACACCGGGCAAGGGTGCTGCTGGTCGAAGCTGATCAGCCACGATGGCGTCTGCTTGCCCAGCCCAGCGCAATCAACCCCAGCAGAGGTAGGAGCGCCCAGTAGGGTCCACCCCAGCGCTGATAGGGCGTCATGCCCTGTCTAAGGTTGACGCTACCGGATACGGCGGCCACTTCAAATTGCTGACTGCGCGCCTGCACCTCACCGTTCGCATCGATCAGGGCACTGATGCCATTTTGCGTCGAGCGCACAATGGCCCGGCTGTTTTCAATCGCCCGCATTCGGGTGATCTGTAAATGCTGATGTGGGGCCAGAGAATCACCGAACCAGGCATCGTTGCTGACCATGATCATCAGATCTGAATCCCGGGCCAGGGCCATGGTCAGCCCCGGGTAAGCGGCTTCATAACAAATGACAGGTGCCAGATGGCGCTCTTCACCGCGATACATCCAGGGCATGGGTGACTGCGGTTCCGGTGCGGGCGTCAGGGTCGACATCGGGATATTGAAAAAATTGATCAGCCCGCGCAGTTGCTGTTCGAACGGCAGGTACTCGCCAAAGGGAACCAGGTGCTGTTTGCGGTATTCACCATCTGCAGTCCCAAAACCCAGCAGAGCGTTGAAGTAGCGATCGTCCTCCCGGGTTACAATACCAGTGATGATGCCTTGCTGACGCTCATTCCCCACGCGATCCAGGTCTTCAAGATAGGCTGGAATACGCTCGGGTCTGACCGTCAGCGCGGCTTCCGGCCAAATCATCAGGTCTGCGGTGTCATGGCGCCGGGCTTGCTCACTGTAAAACTCAAGGGTGGGCCGAACCTGGCTGCTTTGCCATTTTTGCGCTTGCGAGACGTTACTTTGAATAGCAACCACAGAAGCACTGTCTGAAATGTCACTCCAGCGGTCGGCTGGCAGCAACCAGCCTGAACCCATTGCCAGCAGGATAGCTCCGGCACTGAGTGCCGGTGTCCGGCGCTGCGCCTGGTTGGCTTGGCCGGGTAATCCCATGGCCAGCCCGGCGGCGGAAAACGCGATTACGGTACTGAGGCCGTAAACGCTCACAACGGCCGCCAACTGACCCGCCGGCGTGTCGGTTAGGGCGTATCCGGCATACAACCAGGGCATGCCGGTAAACAACCAGCTTCTGACCCATTCGAACACAAGCCACAGCAAGGGTGCCGCCAGCCACCGGCTGCCGCGCGCCCGTTTAAAATACCGATGATACAGCCAGGCCTGAAGCCCGGGCAGCAATGCAATCGCCAGACAAAAAGCAGCGGTCATCAGCACCGATAGTGGAATTGGAGTGGCTACGGTTCGCATGCTGCCATACACCCAGGAAATACCCAGCCCATAGAGGCCAGCCCCATAGCACCAACCCAGCCAGAACGCCTGCTTGCCGGTCCCGGCACGCTCTGTGACCCAGAAATAGCCGATCAGACTGAGCCAGGCAGCGGGCCAGAAACCAAAGGGAGCCAGAGCCAGGGGTAAAAGGGTGCCGGATACCAGAGATACCAGTACGAGTGGCAGCAGTGGGTGTAAAGCAGGGCGGGTAGGCTTCATTGCAAAAGGAGTCCGACGGGTTACAAACCAGTGCGCATAATGCCCAGACTGGGGGAGGTTTTGAAGTCACTCAGCAGTTGTGGGGTGTAAATGACGTGTTCAGAGGCACTGCGGGCAACGCTTGTGGACGGTGAGTCGTCAAAACTGTGACGATATAGTGCCTTTTCATCAAAAGCTGGCTATTGCTTGCAGATTGGATTCACAGTTGAGTCTGGAGCGTCTAGCATGGAAGTCAGTATCGAATTACCGCTCAGGCGGTGAATGATTGATCACAAATAAGGTACGTTAACTACAATGAAGATCCTGGCACTCAAAGACATTTCAGCAGTATCACTCGATGATTTGCTGGGTGGCATTTCTTTTTTCCGGGAGTTGCGTGAAGTCGATCCCAAACAGGCCGAGTTTTTGGCAACCTATGCCCGCGTGATGGCTGCTGATCCTGGCGAGGTTGTTATCCACCACGGTGATCATGACCCCAGCTTCTATTTTTTGTTGCGTGGCCAGTTACTGGTGTTCCCGGATGACAACAACACCAGCGGCGAGCCCTTGAGCGTGATCACCCCCGGGCATGTTTTCGGGGCCCTGGCGATGATCTGCAATGTTGATCGCACGGCAACCCTGGTCGCCGACCCCAGCGGCGGTGAAGTGAAGCTGGTGGCCATTGACGGAACCGGTTTTGGCGAATTGAGCGATTACACCCGGGTAAGGCGTCACACCAAAATTCTGTTCTATCGAATGGTCGTCGCCAATACCCGCTGGAAACTCGAAGTCTACCGCTTGCAGCAGCCGAACCATGTCATCAGTCGTGACATGCGCAAACTTGAGTTGTTTCGCGGAGCGCCGAACAGCGAAGAAGAATTGCAGTCGCTGGCGCGTCAGGCACAACAGATGACGGTGTTGCTAATGCGCTGGAATAATCTGTTTTATGAAGAAGGCAGTGGTGATAACGGCGCGAGCCCAATCAATACCGCCTGACCCATGGGTGTGAAAATAAGGAAGGCGAACAATGGATCTGAAGACACTGATCGACAGCGGTATGATCCATGCGCGTTGGTTGTTGTTGCTACTTGCCGCCGGTTGCTGGGCTGAAGTACCCGATACCGACCCCAGGGCTCTGGAGCTGCTTGAACGCATAGACACCCTGTACCAGCAGGATTCTGCGCGGGCTGTTATGACCATGAGCATTGTCACCCCGGAATTTGAACGCTCCTTGTCGTTGGAATCCTGGTCGCTGGGGCTTGATTATGCGCTGGTGCGAGTATTGGAGCCGCAGCGGGAGCGGGGCGTAAGCACCTTGCAACGCGATAATGACATGTGGAATTACCTGCCGAAGATTCGCAAAGTCGTTAAAGTGCCACCGTCGATGATGATGGGCAGTTGGATGGGTTCCGATTTCACCAATGACGACCTGATGCGTGATGTGTCTCTGGTAGAAGAGTATCAGGTGCGCCTGAGCGAGACGGACACCGAATACCAACTGGACCTGACCCCTCGTGAACAGACGGTGACCGTCTGGGGTGCACTGGAAATCATCATTGGCAAAGACAATTTGTTGCCGATTCGCCAGCGCTACTATGATGAAGACGGTTCCTTGATGCGGATCATGGAATTCAGCGATATAACCGATTACGGTGACGTTACTTTACCTGCGACGATGACGCTGACACCCATGAACAAAACCGGGCACCAAACCACCGTCACTTATCAAGAACTCGATTTTGGCGTTGACCTCACCGAGGACTTTTTTACCCTGAATAACCTGCGCCGTCCGTTCTGAGGCATCATCATGATGATGCTGAAGCTTGCTCTGCGGAACATCTTGCGTAACCGGCGGCGAACCGTGCTGACGGTGCTCAGTATGGCAGGCGGTTATCTGCTCGTGTCGGTACAATTGTCGGTCACTGAAGGCAGCTATGACCAGGTGCTCGACTTCTACACCCGGGACACCACCGGCCATGTTCAGGTTACCGTTGAAGGCTACGTCGAGACGCCAACCCTCTATAAGGCCTTCGGATTAACCGACACCCTGCTGCATACCTTAGCCGACATACCGGGTGTTGAGGCCATGGCACCGCGTATCGAAAGCAGTGCGCTGGGTTATGGTGAGACCCGCAGTTTTCCAGTGAACGTAAGAGGGGTGGATCCCGAACCGGAAGCGGCGCTATCGTATCTGGCCGACAAAGTCAGTGCCGGGCATTACCTTGGCAGCGAACCGGATGCGCAAGGCTACGTCAGAGTGTTGATAGGCGCTCAGGTTGCGCGGCAATTGTCGCTTGGCGTGGGAGACGAACTGATTCTGGTTTCTCAGGGGGCCGATGGCTCCCTGGCCAATGACCTTTACCGGGTGCAAGGCATACTGGGGCAGCCGGGCGATGCCGAAGAGCGTTGGGTGGTGATGCCGCTGGCGGCTGCCCAAGCCTTTTTTGTGCTACCGGGCGAAGTGCATCGGCTGGTCATACTGGGTGCTGATTACCGGGTCGCACAGCGGCTTGCGTCGCGCATTGCAGCGGTTCTGCCTGACCCGGCACTGAGTGTCAGCCCCTGGCAAACCGTGGCGAAGGAATTTCATGAGACCATGACTGCCGACAAGGAGGGCGGCATGATCACCCTTTATGTCATTGTCTTTCTGGTGTGCATCGGTGTGCTTAATACGGTACTGATGTCAGTACTGGAGCGCACCGGTGAATTTGGTGTGTTAAAGGCGATTGGCACCTCACCGGCTCGACTGTTTTCCCTGATCGTGCTGGAAACCCTGATGCTGGCGATCATTGCGTGTTTGGTCGGCCTGTTACTGGCGTTACCCATTAACCTTTGGTTTACCGTGCAGGGCATAGCGCTGGCTGAACCTATGGAAATTTCTGGCATTGTGTTTTCTCATTACCGGGGTCAGATGTCAGCCTATGTTTTTGGCTTTCCGATGCTGGTGATCCTGGTTTCTGCTCTGCTGATTGCGCTGATGCCCGGTATTCGTGCCGCCCGAATAGTGCCAGTCGACGCCATGAGGACACTGTAATATGGGGTTAACCCAACGACTGGCATTGCGCAACCTGGCGAGAAATCGCAGACGCACCCTGCTGACCGCCATGATTATCAGTCTAAGTCTGACTGCACTGATGTTTACCGACGCGCTGATTCAGGGCATGACCGATACCATGGTGCGTTCGGCGACGCGACTTTACTCGGGCGATGCCCAGATTCACCATCGGGACTTTCTCGCCCGGCAGGACGAAAGCCGGGTGATAGACGATCCGGACACGGTGCTTGATCAACTGGCTCGGGAGCCCGAGGTCGCGGGCTTCGCGGCCCGAGCGCTGGCCTTTGGCATGGTCTCCAGTGCGGCCAGCAACCGGGCGGTGCAAGTGGTTGGCATCGACCCGGTGGCCGAAGCCAGCGTATCGAAAATTGCCGATGCGATGATCGCCGGTGACTACCTGTCCGCTGCAGGGCCCGTCACCCAGATATTGATGGGGGATCGTCTGGCCGAATTGCTGGAAGCACAACTGGGGGATCGCATCGTGGTCTCGGTAAACAACCAGGTGACTGAGGCGGCTGAACAGCAGTTGTTCCGGGTCAGCGGGATTTTTCATCTGAACGCCCGCGCCATGGATGAGAACCTGGTGTTCATTCGTCTGCCAGAGGCCCAGGCGATGATGGGCCTCGACAACGCCGTCCATGAAATTGCTTTTAATCTGAGCACCGCCTCCCTGGCCACGAACACGGGTCTTGGCTTGTGGCAACGCCTTAGCAACGAACGCCAGGTTGCCCAGGGTTGGACCGAGTTGATGCCGCAACTGTCGACCATGTTGCAGCTAACCAATAGCAGTACTCTGATCGCCGGAGTCGTGCTGTTCATTTTGGCAGGCCTGGGCGTGATCAATGGACTGTTTATGTCCATTTATGAGCGGACCTATGAGTTTGGCGTTTTGCTGGCTATTGGAACGCGCCGGCGTCAGTTGTTTCGACTGATCATGACTGAAGGCTTTATTCTGGCAGTGGGCGCCATTGGTATCGGACTGGTGTTGGGTGTCTTGCTGATTTCCTGGTCTGCATCGGTCGGGATCGACTACGGATCGATGGAAATATCCGGGGTAGCGCTGGCAGAAATCATTCGACCGCAACATCGCATCATGCAATACAGTGTGTTGCCACTGTGGGTCTTGGCCATGACGCTGGTGGCCTGTATCTACCCGGCCATTCATGCTGCGCGCATTGTACCCGCCAAGGCGCTTCACAAAAGCCTGTAGCGGTGTTGATTCAAGTTTATCAATTATCGGGTTGATGAGAGTCATTGAATATCGACAAGCCGATAACAGGGAGAGCAACGATGTCGCCGGTTATAGAAACCCTGGACGTCAGCAAACATTATGGTGAAGGCGATACTCTGGTTAAAGCCCTTGACCGGGTGAGCCTTAGCATCGAGTCGGGTGAGTTCACTGCCATTGTCGGGCCTTCCGGTTCTGGCAAATCAACGCTATTGCAATTGATGGGGGGGTTGGACAACCCGACCCTCGGGCAAGTGCACTTGGCGAACAAGGACATTACGCAAATGTCCGGGCGCGAACTGTCGGATTTTCGGCGTGACCACATCGGATTTATTTTTCAGGCTTACAACCTGATTCCGGTATTAACGGCTGCCGAGAATTGCGAATACATCATGCTGTTGCAAGGGGTCGCAGAGACAGAGCGACGCAAACGGGTCTATGCGATGCTTAACCGGGTAGGCCTGGCAGGCCGGGAAGGCCGTTTCCCGAATCAGTTATCAGGTGGCCAGCAGCAGCGGGTCGCCGTTGCGCGTGCCATGGTCAGTCGACCCAACATTATTCTGGCCGATGAACCGACGGCTAACCTGGATTCGCAAACCGGATCAGATTTGCTCGACATGATGCACGATCTTAACCGCAATGAGGGCATGACGTTTGTCTTCTCCACCCATGATCCGATGATCATGGAGCGAGCCAGCCGATTGATCCGGCTGAAGGACGGGTGCATTGATTCTGAATCTGAACGTGGCGAATCATAGCGTGCGCAGCGAGACGCATGGCAGACCCAGCGTCTCAGCAGCGCTGGCCGCTGTTTTGTTATTGGGTTTGGCGGGGTTCGCAGAGGCAGAATGGGATGTCTGGTGGGATCTGTCGGCCGGTGCTGAGGTGGTGGCCTACCCACAAGTCAGTGGGCTGGACGACGCAATGCAACCGCCGGCCTGGGCCTTGGATCAGACGTTCAGCGGGCGGTTGAATCTGGCCTGGTACCCCACGACTTCGCTGGAAATGGGGGTGCATTACGGCCTGGCCGGGCAAGTTCGGCTGGCGCAAGCCGACGGAGACGGGGCATTGCAGCAGGCATTGCAGACTGATCTGGCTGACTTCCGCTGGCGTGACCTTGATACCACTGTCGTCGATAACGATCCGGTGCGCGTCAGCCAGAATCTGGATCGGGCCTTTGTACGTGCCTACCCCAGCCGGGGCGATATAACTCTGGGACGTCAGCCGATCAGTTTTGGACTCGCCCGGGTTTATTCGCCGGTTGATGTGATATTGCCTTCGGGTTTGCAAGCGCAAGAGCCTGCCTACCGGGCAGGGGTGGATGCGTTGCGATGGTTGTTACCGATGGGGGCGGTGACCGAGTTGGATCTGGGTTGGGTGTTCGGTGACGATTCGGTGTTGTTCGCTCGTGGGTATACGCAGGTCAGTCGCTTTACCTGGGAAGCGACCGCACTGACCGTTAATCAGACCCACCATGTGCTTGGCCTGGGAGCCCAAACGGCGCTCGGCGACTGGGGGGTGTGGCAGGAAATGGCTGTATTGGCCACACAGGAAACCACTGATGGTGGCACCGGTTTTCGCGCGACCCTCGGCGTGGATCAGCAGATTCTGGACGACGTTTATGTCGTCGCGGAATATCACTTTAACAGTACCGGCGCCGATGGCGACTATGCTGAGATCGCGGCGTCTGGCTGGCATCAAACGGGTTTGGTGTCGCCCTGGGGTCGTCATTACATCAGCCTGCAAGCGTCGAAACCGCTGTCGCCTCTGTGGCAAGCCTCACTGGGTCAGGCCATTAATCTCAGCGATCATGGCGTGCTGATGACCGGGGCACTCAGTCGCAGCCTGGGCAATAACAGCACCCTTGATGTGACGTTTCTGCATGCTCTGGCCAAGCGGCCTGATGTGCGCAACGCAGAGCCCCGGGTTGTGGACGAATACGGCGTGTATCCTTCCCGGATTCAGGTAAACTGGAGCGCGGTTTTTTAGGCTGTGACCGCAGGGAATTGAGTGTCTACCTGCGCCAACCTGATTGCTCTTACATCGCTGACCAAAAAGGCAGGACCATGTTGAAGAAATGGGAGCAGGCTCCCCAGGGTACCCAGTTGAACCTCGACGACGTGCTCAGTCAACTCAAAACCAATGAGGACGGACTCGTTCCGGCTATTGCCCAGCAGCACGATACCGGAGAAGTGCTGATGATGGCCTGGATGAACCGGGCCGCGATAGAAGAAACACTGGCGCAAGGGCAGGTATGCTATTGGTCGCGATCACGCCAGACCTATTGGCGCAAGGGCGAAAGTTCCGGTCACCGCCAGCGTCTGGTTAGCATGAAGCTTGACTGTGACGGCGATACATTATTGTTGCTGGTCGACCAGCAGGGGCCAGCGTGCCACACCAACCGCCGCGATTGTTTCTTTTATGAGTTAACAGCCGAGGGTGTCACGCTTACTTCAGACCCTGACTCGGGGTTGCCTTCAGTTTAATCAGGAATTCACCGGATGTTGCCGTTAGATGTGCTGCGCCTGCTGGCGTTGTCGACCCTGTGGGGTGTGTCATTTATTTTCATGCGGGTCGCCGCGCCGGAGTTTGGTGCGGTGAGTCTTATTTTTGTTCGAATGGGCGTCGCAGCCCTGTTGTTGTCGCCTCTGCTGATGGTCCGTCGTCATCTCGATTTGTTCTGGCAGTACAAGGCACCTCTGGCGGTTCTGTCTGTCACGAATCATGTGTTGCCATTCTCTCTCCTGGCCTATGCGACGCTCAGCCTGGAGGCGGGCTTCACGTCACTGATTAACGCTACAACGCCTTTGTTTACCGCCCTGATTGGCATGATGTTTTTCGCCACGGCCGTGACCCGGCAACAGTATCTGGGTCTGGCGGTCGCGTTTGTCGGTGTTTATGTTCTGTCGGGAAACCGTTTGGATTTTTCGGTCGGTGGCGATGGCTGGTCAATACTGGCGGCGTTATTGGCCACCCTGAGCTATGGCGTTGCCGGCAACTTTACCAAGCAGCGTTTGTCTCATTTGCCGGTTCAGGTGGTCGCCGGAGGCAGCACCGCCTTGTCTGCACTGATCCTGCTGATACCGGGTATGCTGCTCTGGCCCGAAACCATGCCGTCGACTCAGGCCTGGATGAATACGTTGGCGCTGGCGCTGTTCAGCACTGCGGTCGCTTTTCTGGTGTATTTTCAGTTGCTCTCAAGTGCGGGCGCAACGGCGACTTCGACGGTAACCTTTCTGGTCCCGGTCAGTGCGCTGGGGTGGGGGTATGTGTTTCTTGGCGAGACGATCAGTCTGACGGTATGGCTGGGGATGGCGATCACCCTGTTCGGAACCGCCATCACTACCCGTTTGATCCGGTTTGGCCGGCCGAAGCCGGCAACCGATCAGGCGCCGATGTAAAGCGCGCGCGGACGAATCAGTCGGGCGTCGGTCTGGAACTCGTGGTAATGCGAGACCCAACCGAAGACCCGGCTGCAGGCAAAGAACGACGTGAAATACTGCTCCGGGATGCCCAGCGCGAGGTAGACCGCGCCTTTGTAAAACTCCAGGTTGGCGTGTATTTCCTTGCCCTTTTCACTGAATACTGACTGGCAGGTGTCTTCTACTGCCACCAGCGTTTCCATCAGGTTTTCCCATTCAGTCCCTTCGCAGAACTGACGTGCCATGGGCTTGAGAATGGCTGCGCGTGGGTCCAGTGCTTTGTATTCCCGGTGCCCCATACCCATGATTTTGGCCTTGTTCGCCAACGCATCGCGCACCCAGGCATCAGCCTGATCCGGCGAGCCTATGGTTTGCGCCATGATCACGGCGGCTTCATCGGCCCCGCCGTGCAATGCTCCGGAGAGGGCACCCAGGCTGCCGGCAACGCTGGCTTGCAGACTGCCCTGAGTACTGGCGATGACACGACCGGCAAAGGTGCCCGCGTTAAAGCTGTGGTCCAGTTGCAGTATCTGGGTGGCATTGATGGCGCCCAGTGCCTCTGATGAAGGCGCCTGGCCCTGAATGCCATGCAGCAAGGTTTCCAGAAACCCGAGGCCGGCGGGCAACACCCGGACCTGACCCAGAGTGCAGAGGTTATGCCAGACGCGGACGACGCCGTTCAAGCGGGCTGCCAGTACCAGGCCATCCTGCCATTGCTCGGTGACGAAGTCGGGGGCTGACTGGTTGGGCGTCAGGTTGGCAACCGGTGCCACACTTTGCAGCACCGCCATCGGATGCAGGGTGCGCGGTAACTGCTCAAGCAGCCGCAACTCGGTGGCGGTGAGTTCAGACTCTGCTGCCAGCCAGAGATCCAGGGCACGAACCTGGTCTGAGCTTGGGTGTTCACCGGTCATCAGCCAGTAGGCGACGCCTGCGAACGGCTGTTTGACCAGTTCTTCAATGGCCTCACCCCGGTAAGTCAGACGGCCGATTTCGCCTTCAACATTGGACAGGCGCGTTGCGCCGACGATAACGCCTTCGAGCCCTGAATTGATGTCGGTAGTCATGGAATCACCTTCAATACGCTGTGAGGGCGCTATTAAACGCGCCCACTTTTGGTTAATCTAATTAAACTTTATTAAGTTATGATAAGTAGAGCTTATAGTGCGTTTCGAAAATAGTGAACTGCGTATCTTTTTGAGTGTCGCGCGGACCGGTGGGTTTCGATCGGCCGCAGTTGACTTGCACCTCTCTCAGTCAGCGGTCAGTCAGTCGGTAAAGCAGCTGGAGACCAAGCTGGGTGTGCCCCTACTGATACGTGACCGACCGGTTCGGCTGACCCCCGCAGGGCGTCGGCTTTACCGGTATGCCGACGACCAGCGCCAGCAGGAGCAACAGGTGTTCAGCGATCTGAACCGACTGTCCCGCGGGCTGGATCAACGTCTGGCCGTCGCCATCGATAGCACCAACAACCGGTTTGCCGGGGCTGAACTGATCTCGGTGTTCAACCGGCGCTGGCCCGAAGCTCGCCTGCGTATTATTGAACAGCCGTCGCGGACCATTGTGCAGTCGGTGATCAGCGGGGAAGTTGAACTCGGATTGGGGCCGTTTCAGACCCGGATGGATCGTTTTGAGCGCGTACCGCTGTACCGGGAAAAACGCCTGCTGATGATTAACCCCAGCAAGCCAATTCACAGCGGATCACTGACGCTGGCCGACCTGCAGCGCATTCCGCTGGTGGTGTCGTCACTCGACGAACCGGACCAGCGTCCCTATCAGGAGAAACTGCGCGATCGCTTTCAAATGATCTGGCAAATCAGCAGTTTGAATGTGCGCCTGAATCTGATCGATCAGGGTCTGGCGGTGGGTTACATCAGTACCGAAGTAACGCGTCAGCTACCCCAGATTCAGCACTTCAGGCCACTGCTGGAATTTGATTTCGCCAGTATCGAGCGTCAGGTCGGGGTGTTTTACCGGTTGGATCGGGAATTGAGCCCGGTCACCCGGGATTTTATTCAGGTGTGCCAGGCATTCTGGCAGGACCGGCGAGCCCTGATATCGAGCGAGGGGTCTTAGATGCTAAAGCACATCTATGATGAACGAACTCACTTCAACCGGAGATAATCGAGGGTTATTTCGCGCGGGCGGTCAAGCTCGAAGGCGAAGAGTTCCAGGTGGCTGATGTTGGCCATATCCATCTCCCGGCCTGCAGGGGCATTTTTAACCTCCTCTAGCGCGAACTCAATCAGGTTCCAGCCGTATTCAATAATAAAGGTACTGTTGAAACGATCCTGATACAGCAGGGATTGCTCATGCGTTTTATCGTTGATGCGCAACGTCAGTGGCATTGGTAACAGGCTCGGGTTATAAATCGCGACGTTAATGCTGGTGTAGCCAGTCCAGTCATTGGGTAGCCGGGTCATCCGGGCGCCCGAGTAAGTCTGGGTAGTCAGGCGCACGACCATGCTTTGGTTGCCATGCCAGGCGCGCTCGTCGGTTTGAGACACATCGCCTTGCCACCAGTTGATTTCATGGTCGTTTTCAAAATCGGACAGGATCGGCAGGGTATTTTGTAACCGGTATTCGGTCAGACTAACCTGGCTGACCATGACCAGTTGGCTGACGAAGAGTCCGGTGGCGATGAGTCGACCGGTCCAGATCTGTGCGTTGGGCGGGTTCAGCCAAAACATCGTCAACCAGGCACCGATCAGGTTGCGTTCCACGTCCTCCCAGCTTCGGGTTCGGCCGGTGTTGTGTTGAATGTACTCGACAATAATGCTGACCAGAAATACGGCAATGCTGATGGCGAGCCAGTGGGGCCAGGTGCGCATGTCCAGATTGTTGCGCAATGCAAAGATCGCCAGTGCAAAATAAACGATGTGGCCAAAGTTGAGCAGGCTGCGCTCCAGTTCAGAGTCCAACCCCATGCCTGCGCTATAGAAGAACAAGGGAATACAGGCGACCAGTATGGCCGGCAGAAACCAGCGTTTCAGGAGTGTTAAAAACGGAGTGGAGGTCATAAGCGCCATATCTGAATGCTGCGGGTCGGGTGCGTCGCTTCCTTTGGGTCTGTACCGCTATTGCCAGGAGGAGACTGCCTGCAGACTATGCCCGTGTGCGGCGTGGATGTACACCGCACAGAGGGGATTCAAATCAGGCACCGACGGTGAGAAAACAGTCCACAAGGCGGGGTATATCCCGCTCAGCAAGTCCGGCGACGTTCATGCGGCCGCCGCCCACCATATAAATGCCGTGATCGACGCGCAACGCGTCAATGTGTTCTGCATGTAATCCGGTCACCGAAAACATCCCTTTATGCTGGCCAAAATAATCGAAACGGTCGCTGCCACTGCTGTCCCGGAACTGGCGAACCAGTTCGGCCCGCAGGTGATTGATGCGTTTGTTCATGGCCGTCAGTTCGTCCAGCCAAAGGGTTTTTAAATCGTCGCGGCCGAGAATCGCTGCGACCAGCGCTGCCCCATGATCCGGTGGCATGGTATAGCTGCCCCGCGCTATTTCCAGAATGCGACCTTTGGCTTTAACGCTTTCTTCGAGCGTGTGACCGACGACAATAGCTGCACCCGTGCGCTCCCGGTAGAGGCCGAAGTTTTTTGAACAGGACGTTGCGATGATCAGCTCTGGCAGGCGGTCGGCAAGGTAGCGCAAACCAGCGGCATCTTCCATCAAGCCCTCACCAAACCCCTGGTAGGCGATGTCGACAAAGGGCAGGAAACCCCGTTGTTCAGCCAGGTCTGCAATGCGTTGCCAGGCGTGCATGGACATATCAGCCCCGGTCGGATTATGGCAACAGCCGTGCAGCAACAGAACATCCTGCTCGCCCAGCGTCGCAACTTTTTCGAGCATGGCTTCTTCATCGACTTGTTTGGTGTCCACATCAAAGTAGGGGTACTTGGCGACTTTCAGACCAGCCGCTTCCATGACGGGCTGGTGATTGACGTAACTGGGGTTGCTGATCCAAACCGTCGCGTCAGGGCGGGCGCTTTTGATCAGTTCGGCCAACATGCGCAGCGCGCCGCTGGCACCCGGGGTTTGAATCCCGGCGGCGCGGCTATGGGCCGCTGTGCCACCCAGCAGCAGGTCAATCAGGGCGGTGTTGAACGTCTCGTTCCCGGCCAGGCCTATATAGCTTTTGGTGGTCTGATTCTCAGCTTGTTCACGCTGAGCCTGCCTGACGGCAGCCATAATCGGTGTTGCGCCATCGGCGTTGCGGTAAACCCCGATGCCCAGGTCAATTTTGTCGCTGCGCTGATCGGCCTGAATGGCCAGGGTTAACCCCAGAATCGGATCTTGTTTGGGGGCATCGAGACGTTCGAACATTCTGTCACTCCGGTTTATTAGGGATATCATGAGCGGTTCGGTCAGGCTGTTTGCAAGAACGGATCAGTCCGCTGGCGGCAATCACACCCAAGGTCACCAAGGATAACCCCAACAGCGTGATCAGTTCGACGCTTTCGTGCAAAAAGACCATCGCCAAAAGGGTAGCGCAGACTGGCGTCAGTGACCCGATGGCCGAGGTTACCTCAGCACCCAGCGCACGAATCGCGTAGCCATACAGAAAACCAGCTCCCAACCCTACGGCTACGCCCTGTACCACTAATTGCAGCAACCATTCCCGGGCCGGTACCGTGCCAAGATCAATGCCGTTTCCGCTGGCTAGCCCGTAAAGTATCAATAAAACCCCGCTGGGTACGGTTAGCACAGCCGCTGTCTCCAGGGGGGCGAGTCCACTCTGGCGAACGCTGAGTGTAAACAATGCCCAACACAAACTGCACAGCAAAAACATCAGTTGCCCCTGGAACACAGCACCACCGATGTCCATGCCGGTCGCGGCCAGCATGCACAGAATGCCGGCGACCACACTGGCAAGGCCGGCCAGGCGCGACCTGGTCAGTGGTTGTCTGAAAATCATAACAGCCAGTGCCGTCACGAACAGAGGGGCGGTGCCTGGAATCAGGGTGCTGCCCTGTACCACAGGTGCCAGGCCCATGGCGTGGGCACTTAACAGGAAAAACGGCAGCCCGGCACCGACCAGGATGCCAGACAGCCACAGGGGGTGAACTGCCAGAATCTGGCGTCGACGATGAATGAAACAGGGCAGTAGAATCAGCCCCGGTACGGCAAAGCGAAACAGTGTCAGCTCAAAGGTGCCGAGCGGTGACAGGGCGCCAAAGCGAAGCGATAAAAAATAGCATGACCAAATTAACACCGTTGCCAGGGCTGCCGCGTAGCCGGTCAGTCGCACATTGGGCGTGGTCAGTTGCGGCAGGACGTCGGTCAGGCGCCTGGGGGCCGTTGCGTTGCGCGTAAGTGGGTAGCTCATGGTCATTGCTCCGATGGGCGTGGAAAGGCGGGTCGGCTGGCGATGGGCACACAGTGTGCCGCAAACCAGGGAGCAGATTAGGGTGAGTTTCGGGGTCTCGGTCGGTCATGTTGGTTCATTGTGCTAAAATACCTGTAAATACTGATGATTTAAGTCAACGGGAGGTGAAAGTGCTTGATCGAATTGATCGCAGGCTACTGGATTCGGTGCAGCGTAATGCTCGCCTGACCACAGCCGAGTTGGCCGAGCGAGTTGGGTTGTCGGCATCACCCTGCGCACGGCGCTTGCGTCGTCTTGAAGACGAGGGTTACATCAGCGGTTACCGCGCGCATCTTGATCGGCAGCGTCTGAACCTGGGCATTACCATCTTCGTTCACGTGCGGCTTAATCAGCACCAGGACAGTCTGGTCGAAGCGTTTGAGGATACGCTGCGGGACATGCCTGAAGTCATTGATTGCCACACTGTATCGGGGTCTTTCGACTACCTGTTACAGGTCGTCACTTCCGATCTGCCAGGCTACGAACGCTGGGTTCGGCGCTTACAAAAAGCCCCGGCAGTTAACACCATCGACAGCAGCTTTGCGATTCGGGCAGTCAAGCAACAAGGCCCTTTGCCATTGCTGTGAACCTGGTGGAGACCAGACCAAAATGGCCGTACAATGCCCATCCGTTTTTGAATGACCCCTGATAGGCGACCTTGCATGTCCGATTTCACACGAGATCATCTTGAGAATTGGTTAAAAGACCTGTCTGTCCGGCACTACCTGTGTCCGAACTGTGATGGCATTCACCTGACGGACCTGGAAGAGCAATTGGGTGTTCTGGAAAGTCGGGTCTTTCTGGATGAAGGCATGATCATCATTTCAACCGAATTGCCCATACGGCCGTCGGCGGTATTGCCCCTGCACGGCAGCCTTAACCTGGTGAACTTTGAGCACCCGCTGGTAAAGGTGACGCTGAACCTTCACGATGACGAAATTCCCCGACTGGTGATCAGTGGTATCCTGATCGCAGCCGAGTTGTCACCGGCGTATTTCAATGCCTTTCTCAGCGCTGTGACCCAAAGCACGCTGAATGTACTTGAGCACGCAACGGCACTCGATGTCCTGTTTCTTGATGAGCCTGAACTGGATGCAGACGCCCAAGGTGATGCACTGCACTGACCGCACTGAAGACTGAGCTGGCAACGCATTGAATACGGTTCACCGGCACGATTTTTGGCAACTGACATCTCCCCGGCATCGATTGCACGGGTTTTGCGGGACTCACCATGATGGACAATGACAACTGTGCCGATCACTCCTTTGTAATCGATCATTGGCGGTTTGACCGGCAGCCTCCGGAGTCGCAGACCGACGCGCCTGACGATGTCAGTCAGCGCTGGGTCCATTGTCAGCGAGACGCCGCCGGATTGCCTGTCTGGTTAGCGGATCTTGGGATCGGCCGCGGGCTGCGCCAGGCCCTGCTGGCTGAAGATACCCGCCCCCGGTTTGAGCCCTCAGGTGACGGTTTTCTGTTGATTTTACGAGGTGTCAACCTGACACCGGGCGCTGCGCCAGACGATATGTTGAGTCTGCGTATGCTCTGGTACAAAGATGGCTTGATTACGCTGCGCAAACGGCCATTCAAAGCCATTGCCAGTGTGCGTGAACGGCTTGAGCAAGGGCAGGGGCCTGCGTCTGTCAGTGCGTTGCTGGTTACGCTCATTGAGGCGCTGAATGATCGTATCGGAGAGTTGCTGGAGGCCTCAGAGCGTGAGCTGGAAGCATTGGAAAGCCGCGACAGCAGTGTGAATCCACAGCAGTATTTGTCTGACCTGACGCATTTTCACAAGCGCCTGCTACGACTTAACCGGTTTATCAGGCCACAGATGGGTGCCCTCGACCGGCTGTCAGGCGAGGCGGGTGAATGGTTGTCAGAGCGGGATCTGATGTTGCTGGCCAACCAGCGCGATGTGACGCTGCGCATGCTGGAAACCATTGAAATGCTGTTGCAGCAAATTCAGCTGGTGCGGGACGAACAGCAGCAGGTATTGGCCGAGCGTATGAATCGAAACACCTATTGGTTATCGGTCATTGCGGGTATTTTTCTGCCGCTGGGGTTCCTGACGGGTTTGTTCGGTATCAATGTGGGCGGGATGCCGGGCGTCGATGACGGCATGGCATTCTGGTATACCTGCATAGGCTTGGGCGTTGTAGCTGTTATTGAATTTCTGATACTGCGCCGGTTACGTTTCTGGTAATAAAAAAACCGGGCTAAGCCCGGCTTTTTAACACCAGTTACGGTTTGGGAATACCTTCTGCCTGTACCGGCATGTTGTCCACGTTGTAGTGATGAACATCGCGCTGTGGAAACGGAATGCTAAGCCCTGCCGCTTCTACCGCCACTTTCACTTTTTTCTGCATTTCCCACCAGATCGTCCAGTAGTCATCGACCGTAGCCCAGGCGCGAATTTGCAGATTCACGGAACTGTCTCCCAGTGACTGAACCATGACCTGGGGCGCCGGGTCTTTTAGAAAGCGGGACTCTTCTTCCACGATGGTCTGCAGGGCCCGGAAACCGGCATCGAGGTCGTCGTCGTAGGCAACACCAACGACAACGTCCATACGGCGTGTCCCGTTTCGGGTCGAGTTTTGTATGGTGGCGCTCCAAACGTTGGAGTTGGGTGCTGAGATGTACTGGCCATCCGGTGTTTTCAGGATGGTTGTGAACAGGCTAATCTCTTCCACGGTGCCACCGGTTCCACTGAACGTGATGTAGTCGCCCACGCGGAACGGCCGCAGAATCAGCATCATGATGCCGGAAGCGATGTTGCTCAAGGTGTCTTTCAACGCCAGGCCAATGGCCAGGCCAGCGGCACCCAGCAGCGCGACAATGGAATTGGTATTGACGCCAAAGATATCAAGCACAATGACTACCGCGACAATATAGACTGAGTAACCGGCAATGCCGGCAAACAGGGGAAGCAGAGTCGGGTCCATGCGTTTGATGCGTTTTCCGCTGTTGCGGATCGACTTCTTGACAGTGTTGGAAACGATACTGGCAACGATGAAGACCGCGATGACCAGCAGCAGGTTGTAACCGACGTTGAGTATAAAGGGTGAGTTTTCGACCCAGAAATTAACGATCCAATCCAGCATGTTCAGAATTCCTTCAGGCTTCAAGACACGGCCTAGATTATCGCTAACCGATCACAAATCAAAGCATGGTGAACAGTTTATTGTTCCGTTTGCCCGTGGGCCAGAGACTCCAGAATGGCGCAGTCGGAAGACTGGTTACCCGGACACCGTGATACCAGACCAATCAGCGTGTGCTTCATGGCCGTCAATTCACGAATTTTATCGTCGAGTTCATCCAGGTGTCTGCTGGCCAGTGCATTGACAGACGCACTGGCCCGGGACGGGTCGTCATAGAGATCAAGCAGAGACCGGCATTCTTCCAGGGAGAAACCCAGTGTTCTTGAGCGCGCCAGAAACTGCATGCGCTCGACGTCCCGGTTGCCGTATTGGCGATAGCCGTTTGCGGCCCGCCGGGACTCGATCAAACCCAGACTTTCATAGTATCGGATTGTTTTGGCCGGTAAGCCGGATGCTACTGCAGCGTCTTTGATCAGCATTATCCATCCCTCCTATTGGTCGCTTTGACGTCAGTTTTGAGCTTCCAGCCCGGGTAATGTCAAGCACTGAAAGTGCGGTTTACAAACGCAGAGTGTACTGGCTCTGCTATAGTTAGGGTATGGTTTGGTGTCAAGGTTACTGCTAACTGACAGACCGGCCATGTTTGTTTTACATTATTCATCGACACAAGGGTTCCACCATGCCAAAAGACCATTTGCGCGCCTTGCTTGAGCGATTACGAGCGACTATGGATGAAGGTGACATAAGCCCGCAGCAACAGGAGCTGCTGGCCAGGGTTGAGTATCACATTCACAACACAGACGAACCGGATCCCGAAGAACCCAGCCTGCGTGAATCGATGGAGATACTGATCGAAGATCTGAGCGTCGACCATCCGCGCAGTGCGGCCATGGCCAGAAACATTCTGGAATCTTTGGCCAGCATGGGTATTTAGCCTCGCGTCCGTTGCCAGAATTGACTGATCGTCAGCAGAACAGCAAAAGCGATAACTGCGGTAACTACAATAGCCGGGCCGCTCGGCGCGTTGGTGAACCAGGAACCTGCCAGTCCGGCCCAGACACACAGAACCCCCAGCAGTGACGCGCCCACGGCCATTTGCTCTGGGGTTTTTGATAACCATCGAGCCGCTGCAGCAGGAATGATCATCAGAGCGGTAATCAGCAGGATGCCCACGATTTTCATGGCGACAGCTATCACCAGCGCGATTAATATCAGATAGACGATTCGAATTCGCTCGGTGGCGATGCCCTCGGCCCGGGCCAGATCCTCATGCACAGTGATGGCCAGCAGAGGCCTCCAGATCAACAGCATTACCGGCAGCGCTACGACCAGAATGGCTGCTACCCAGAGAACATCGCCGCGGTTTACTGCCAACAAATCCCCGAACAGCAAGCCACTCAAATCGATTCGGACGGATTCTGAAAAAGCCAGAACCAGCATGCCAATGGCCAGAGAGCCATGTGACAGAATGCCCAGTAAGGTATCTGATGGCAGTCGTCGCTGGCGTTGCAAACCAAACAGCAGCAGAGCCAGAGCTGTGGTTACCAGGGCGATGCCAACGGTCAGGTTCAAATTCAACACCACCGCCAGGGTGACGCCCAGCAAACCGGAATGTGCCATGGTGTCGCCAAAATAAGCCATACGACGCCACACCATAAAGCTGCCCAGCGGGCCTGCAAGCAAGGCGATTCCAGTACCTGCGAGCAGGGCGGGCCAAAGCATCTCAATCATGAACATGCCCTCCCTGTTCCGCGAGACTGTGATTGTGGTCGTGGTGGTGGCTGTAAAAGGCCAGTGCATCCGCGTGTTTGTGCCCGAACAACTGGGTGAACTCTGGCTGTTGGGTAATGGTTTCAGGCGCGCCGGTGCAGCAGACGTGGCCGTTCAGGCAGACAACTTCATCGGTTGCCGCCATGACCAGGTGCAGATCGTGTGACACCATCAGTATGGCGCAGCCACGCTCGTCGCGAATGCGTTGAATCAGCCGATACAAGTCGACTTCGCCATTGAAATCAACGCCCTGGACCGGTTCATCGAGAACCAGCAGGTCAGGCTGTTTCAGCAGCGCTCGCGCCAGCATGACCCGTTGGAATTCACCGCCACTGAGTTGCTGGACCGGCCGATCAATCAGGTGCGGAACATCCGTCAGTTGCAGCGCCTCGGTCACGGCAGTACGACTGGCCCGGTGGGTCAGAGTCATCAACCGGTAAACGGACAAGGGCAGGGAGTCGTCGATGCTGATGCGTTGCGGCATGTAGCCGATGGTCAGTGACGGGGCCAGGGTTAACTGACCCTCACTGATCCGGTGCACGCCTAACAGTGTTTTGATCAGCGTTGACTTACCGGCACCGTTGGGGCCGATCAGGGTCACAATCTGGCCGCCGTAAACACTGAGATTGACGTTGCGAATAATGGTTTCACCACCGAGTCGAACGCCCAGTTGCCGGGCTTCAATGAGAGGGTGTGTGCGTGACACGGGTGGCATGCTCCTGATCGTCGGGTAGTAAGTAGTCGTGCTGCCTGGACCAACACAGACTTGAAGTTACAGTGTATCATACCAACTATTGATCATTCTCCCAGATCCGCTATTACAAGAGTCGAGTATGTTGTTGTATAGAAAGTTGGCCTGTTGGGCCCGGCCATTGGCCGTGCTGATGGTAATCATGAGTCCGGTGGGGGCAGAAACCGGGCCGCCCAGGGTGCTGGTGTCGATTGCCCCATTACACAGCCTGGTCGCCCAGGTTATGGCGGGGGTAGCAGAGCCCGAGCTGGTGTACGAAACCCGTCAGTCCCCCCATTCCAGTGCGATGACTCCCCGACAACTGAAAGCGGTGGTTGAAACCGACCTGTTGTTCTGGATTGGACCCGAGCTAGAGACCGCCCTGGCAAGACTGTTACCACGACTGCGAGACGATGCCCAGGCATTTGATCTGCATGATTTTGACGGTGGTATGACGCTGCTGCCGATGCGAGATACGCTGTTTTCTGAGTCTGAGATCGGCGATGAACACGATCATGATCACGGTGATCTGGACCCTCACGTCTGGTTGTCACTCGACAATGCACGGGTCTTTGTCGATTTTGTAGAGGCCCGGCTGGTCGAGCACGATCCAGACAACCGCAGCCGTTATCAACGCAATGCCGACCAGACCCGGACGCGCCTGGCGGGCTTGGGCGAGCAAATAGACAGGCACCTTGAGACCAGTCGGGAAACGCCTTATATCCTCTTCCACGATGGTTTTCAGTACTTTGAGCAGGATCAGAGTCTGAACGGCCTGGGCGCGCTGGTATTGAATCCGGACATTCCGCCCGGCCCGAGAACCATTGCACGTTTGCGTGATCTGGCCGCGCCGTATGATCGTGTCTGCCTGTTTCGCGAACCTCAGTACAGCGAGCGTTGGCTGCTGCCACTGGTTAACGATCTGGACAAGGCAACACTCGGGACAATCGACCCGCTGGGCCAGTTGTCTGAACCCGGAGCCGGGCTTTATGCTGATATGATGCTGCGACTGGCCAGTGATCTGGCCGCCTGTCTGGGAGACACCTGATGGCATTACCTGAATTGGACGCAGTACTCTGGGATATGGACGGCGTCTTGCTGGATTCAGAACGGCTGGTGCAAGCGGTTTTTACGGAAGTCATGGCCAATGGTGGGCCGGTACCGGACGCTGAGCGGCGTTATCTCGAAACCATCGGTTTGAACCGGGCCGGGTTGATTCAATGGTTCCTGAGCTATGTCGATTCCGCAGACAGCGCCGAGTACTGGATCGACCAGACTGGAGATCGCTACACCGAACGGGCAAAGACGGAACTGGTGCTGAAGCCCGGCGTGGTCGAATCACTGGAGCATGTGGCTCGTTCCGGTCGACGCCAAATGGTGGTCACCAGTACGCGCCTTGCACTGGCCGAGGCCAAACTCGAACGTGCTGGTTTGCGGGGGTACTTTGAGTCGTTGCTTGGGGGTGATCAGGTAACCAGAGGTAAGCCCCATCCGGAGCCGTATCTGGCCGGCTGCACCCGGCTGGAGGTTGCTCCCGCCAGATCGTTAGTAGTGGAAGACAGTGCTAATGGCGTACTGGCTGGCCTGGCAGCGGGCTGCAATGTACTGCATGTACCAGACCTGTTGCCAACGGATCCAAAGTGGGCCGGGCAATTGGCAGCAACGTTGACCTCGCTGGAAGCTTTTCCCGGCTGGCTCGATGGTGCCGGGTCGGAGGTTGGCAAATGATCCGACTGGACCAAATAGAGCCGCTGGCCAAATTGGGGATCGAATGGGTCAGCAGCGACGACACCGTGACCCGATTTCACATCCCCTTGTTGGGTAACCGCAACGATAAAGGCACGCTGTTTGCCGGCAGCCAGTATGCGGCGCTGGTGATTGCCGGCTGGTATCACACCGCGCGTTGGGCGGGTTTGCAGGGTTTGCCTGAGCAGGTCGCCATCAAAGACGGTCAGGTACGCTACCCGAAGGCAGCCTTGTCTGATCTCGACGTTCAGGCCCGGTTTACGGCGCCACCGGACCGGCGACTCAGCGGGCACTGGCGCGCACTGGTTGAGGTGTCTTCCCGGGATGCCAGTGGCGATACAGTTGCGGTACTGAGCGGTGACTACCGGATACTGGTGCCGGCGGAAGCATGAAGCCGCGTCAGGTAACACTGACTCAGCTGTTTTTGCAGCCACGGGTGCACCGGGTTTGGATGCTCAAACACGGCTCACTGTGGTTTGATCTCCCCGTTCCGATCTGTGAGCAGTTTGATGCGCTCTGGCGGCGCTATTGCGAAGCCTGTAAACCATCGCCGGCTGAATTTTTGGTACAGGAACATCTGGTTGAAAACGATGCGCTGTTCGCGCTCTTTGCCAGTGCCGTCTTTCTCGATCGAACCTTGTCTGCTTTTACCCATGAAACCACAGAAAGTGGGCTTTGCTGGCAGTTTGATAGCGGTAAAGTTTGATACACTTGCTCGAATCGGTCGCCAGAGTATGCAGGAACCTCAATGACACAACTGAGTGTTAACCTTAATAAAATAGCCTTGCTGCGTAATTCCCGGGGTCGCGACTTTCCAAATGTCGTCGATTTCGCTGAAAAATTCATCGCGCTCGGTGTACAGGGTATTACCATTCACCCGCGCCCGGACGCTCGTCATGCGACGGCGCAGGATGCGTACGATTTGAAAGCAGCCTTGCGTTCACATCCGGGTGTCGAATTAAATATTGAAGGCTACCCGACCGAAGACTTTCTGGCATTGGTGGAAACCGTCAAACCCGATCAGTGTACGCTGGTGCCGGACGAGCCCGGTCAACTGACGTCAGATCACGGTTGGGACTTCAGCCAGCACGCGGCATTTCTCGACACCGTTCTGGCGCGCATACACGCGGCAGGCGTGCGCAGCTCGGTGTTTCTCGACCCGGACACAGATCAGGTGCAACGGGCAGCAAACTCCAGTGCACAGCGCATTGAACTCTATACCGAAGGCTATGCCAGTGCCTATGAAACAGCGTCAGCCAAGGCCGTGCTGGCCAATTATCGCGAAGCGGCGGACCTGGCGCGCAGTCTTGGCCTGGGCGTTAATGCCGGACATGACCTGGATCTGACCAATCTGCCGGATTTTTTGACCATTCCCGGCATTCTGGAAGTGTCGATAGGGCACGTTTTGACCGTGGAATGCATTGAGCGCGGCATGGACTCAGTGATTAAAGCCTACTTGTCCATCTGTTCGCAAAACCCGGCGATATGATCCGCGTGGTGTTTACTTCGATTGCCCGGCTGACAGCTCGGGCTGACGTTCTTTCATTGAAGGATTGACCCTATGGAACTGGCCATTGCCGATCTCGACGCAACCGCCATTTATAAGTTGATGGTTGGCTCAATACAGCCCAGACCAATCGCCTGGGTGTGCACTCGCAACCACCAGGGCGTGCTGAATCTTGCTCCCTTTTCTTTTTTTACGCTGGTCAGTGTTAATCCGCCCATTGTGGCGTTTGCACCGTTGCGCAAACCCGATGGCAGCGAGAAAGACACGGTGCTGAATCTCCAGGAATGCCCGGAGTTCACCTTGAATATTGTCAGTCATCGCGTTGTTGAAGCGATGAACAAAACCTCTGCGCCGCTGGCTCGTGGTGACAGCGAAGTCGGTTTTGCCGGGTTGTCGACCACGCCATCGCTTGCTGTACTGCCCCCCCGCATTGCCCAGGCACAGATTCATTTTGAATGCCGCCTGCGTGACCTTCAGCGTTTTGGTGACGAACCCATGGCCGGGCGTTTGGTTCTGGGCGATATTATCCAGGTTCACGTTGCGGACGAACTGTATGACCAGGGCCGAATTCGAACCGAGAAGCTTGATGCTGTTGGCCGAATGGCGGGTAACACTTATAGCACCACTCGCGATACCTTTGATATCGACCGGCCCGGCTGAATACGGTGTCTTTTTTAGTTCTGTTCGCGGTTGCTTTTGTCGCCGCAACCCTTTGGCCAATGGGTACTGAGCTGTTGTTCATCGGTCTGGTGCGCCAATCCGGTCATCTTTTTTTCGCTTATTGGTTAGTTGCTACTTTGGGTAATGTGCTGGGTGCCTGGTTGATGCTGATGCTCGCCCGCTGGGCGCGCCAGACAGGGGTGGTCGCTTCGAAGTGGCAACCCGCCCGGGCAACGGAGCGATACTTGCAACGCTGGGGTACGCCATTGCTGGGCATGGCCTGGTTGCCGGTTGTGGGTGATTTACTGCCGGTCGCGGCGGGGTGGTTGCGCATGCCGTTAGCCGCTTCGGCTTTCTGGTTGACGCTGGGAAAAGCGGCACGATTTTTTCTCATTGGGTACTGGCTGGTTTAATTCGGGCAACAGTGCTACGCAGCTGCGGCTAAAGCGACTATCCTCTCGTTACTTGTTTGGCTTGTGGTTTATTAATGTGAAGATAGCCAGCGTACACCAAGTGGGTTGCGCACTGACAACGTCTAAAAATGTGGGAGTGACGGTTTGAATTTGGATCATTTGCTGGAAAGTAACCGACAATGGGCAGAGCAAATAACCGCTGAACAGCCGGATTTTTTCAAGCAACTGGCGCGTCAGCAAAAGCCTGAACTGTTGTGGATCGGGTGTGCTGACAGCCGGGTGCCAGCCAATGAGATCATGGGGCTAATGCCCGGTGAAGTATTTGTGCACCGCAACGTGGCTAACCTGGTGGTTCATACTGACTTGAACTGCTTGTCGGTTATTCAGTTTGCTGTTGACGTACTGAAAGTAAAGCACATCATTGTGACAGGACACTACGGGTGCGGTGGCGTTGCCGCTGCATTGAGTAATCAGAGACTGGGATTGATCGACAACTGGCTGCGCCACATTCAGGACGTGCTTAAAATATACCGCCGTTATTTCGATGCGTTGCCTGATGAAACCACTAAGCTGAATCGGTTATGCGAAGTCAACGTGATGGCACAGGTGCTGAATCTGGCCGAAACCACCATCGTGCAAAACGCCTGGGAGCGTGGTCAGGAAGTGTCACTGCACGGCTGGATTTACGGCCTGGATAACGGCATTCTGAAAGACTTGGGTGTGACCCACAATGCCGATGCGGATCTGAGAGATACCATGCATCATCGAATTAAAACCCTGTTGAAACAGGCGAAATAATGATTGATTTCAACCCCGTAAAAACGGCTGCCGCACTGATGCTGGCAATGCCAGTCACCTTGCCAGTCTGGTCGAGTGGTGTTAACCAGGGTGATCGGGTGCAGGGCATGGCTTTGTTTATGAATGAATCGGCAGAAAACATTCAGTGGCTCTGGTTGGGAGGTATAGCGATCGGGGCCCTGGTTTTTCTGCTGTTTGTTCGCTGGATTCACTACGCCATGATTCGACGTCACAAACCCAAAACCAAGGTTCCGGTTAACAAAGACTACAGGGCAGATCCTTCCAGTAAAAAGAAATCAGCCCCCACACGGCCAGAAAAACCGGCACCGCAACGCCCCAAACAACCTGCCGGTCGCAAGCGGCGTTACTGAGCCAGGCGCTATTTCAGCGCCGCCAGTTGCTCCAGTTGCTCTTCCAGTTCCCTGGCGCTGTGAGCATAGCCCTGAGCTTTCTCACGCTCTTTGGCGATCACCTCATCGGGCGCTTTCGATACGAAGTTATCGTTGTTCAATTTGCCTTCGACCTTGGCCAGTTCCTTGCGGGTCTTATCCAGCGCTTTGGTCACTCGAGCTTGCTCGGCCGCGACATCAATCAGCCCGGCCATGGGCACCAGAACTTTTAAATGACCGACCAGTTGCGTGGCTGAGACTGGCGCTTCATCACCCTCTTGCAGCCAGGTAATCTGCTCCAGCTTTGCCAGGGTTTTCAGGAAATTCTCATTGTCGTTGAGGCGGCGCCGGTCTTCGGTACTGCCTTTCTGGAACAGCACTGGCAGTGCTTTGCCCGGTGCGATGTTCATTTCGCCGCGAATGTTGCGAACCCCGACAATGACGCCCTTGAGCCATTCGATATCCGCCTCGGCGGCCGGATCAATTTTGGTCGATTCGGCCTGCGGGAACGGTTGCAGCATCAAGGTGTCGCCTTCTCGCGCCGCCAGCTCCCGGATCGACAGCCAGATCTCCTCGGTTATGAACGGCATGATTGGGTGTGCCAGGCGCAGCAGGGCTTCCAGTACGCGAACCAGGGTGCGACGGGTGCCTCGCTGAATCTCGGCTGAGGCATTGTCATCCCACAGTACCGGCTTGGACAGTTCCAGATACCAGTCGCAGTATTCGTTCCAGATGAACTCGTAGAGCGCCTGGCTCATCAGGTCGAACCGGTAGTTGGCGTAGTGACGCTCGACATCCTGCTCAAGCCCTTGCAGGCGGGAGATGATCCAGCGGTCTGCCAGGGTCAGTTCGACCTCGCCACCGTTCTGACCGCAATCCTGGCCTTCGGTGTTCATCAGCACGTAGCGCGCAGCGTTCCAGATCTTGTTGCAAAAATTTCGATAGCCTTCGAGTCGTTTGACGTCAAAATTGATGTCCCGGCCCTGGCTGGCCAGCGACGCCAGAGTGAAACGAAGGGCGTCGGTACCGGATGAGGCCATGCCATCCGGGAAACTCTTGCGCGTCATCTTTTCGATTTTAGCAGCCAGCTTGGGTTGCATCAGACCGCTGGTGCGTTTGGCGACCAGATCGTCAACAGTAATGCCGTCAATCAGGTCGATGGGGTCAATGACGTTGCCTTTGGACTTGGACATCTTCTGCCCGTTTTCGTCCCGAATCAGCCCGGTGACATACACCTTTTTAAAGGGGACCTGAGGCGTACCATCGTCATTTTTAATAAAGTGCAGGGTCATCATCATCATGCGGGCGACCCAGAAAAAGATGATGTCGAAACCGGTGACCAGCACATCGGTCGGGTGAAAGGTTTTCACCAGGTCTTCGCGTTCCGGCCAGCCCAGCGTCGAAAATGTCCACAGAGCGGAGCTGAACCAGGTGTCCAGGACATCTTCGTCCTGAGTCAGCGCGAGGCTGTCGTCGAGGTTGTATTTGCTGCGCACCTCGGCCTCATCTCGACCCACATAGACCTCGCCGTTGCTATCGTACCAGGCCGGAATCTGGTGTCCCCACCAGAGCTGGCGCGAAATGCACCAGTCCTGAATGTCCCGCATCCAGGAAAAATAGGTGTTTTCCCATTGTTTGGGTACAAACTCGATGTCCCCGTTTTCCACGGCTTTTATGGCTGGCTCGGCCAGGGGTTTGGCACTGACGTACCATTGGTCGGTCAGCCAGGGTTCGATGACGGCATCAGAGCGATCTCCGCGAGGTACCATCAGGCTGTGATCCTTAATTGAATCGAGCAGACCAAGTGCCTCAAAGTCGGCGATGATTTTCTTGCGGGCGTCAAACCGGTCGAGTCCGCCATACCCCTGGGGCAGTGCGCCGTCGAACTCCTCGATGGGTTTGCCGTCGTAGGTGTAAGCCTCGGCCGCGTGCAGTATGCAGGCATCCTGGTCGAGGACATTGACCAGCGTTGCTCCGTGGCGTTTGCCGACTTCGTAGTCATTGAAATCATGCGCGGGTGTGATTTTAACGCAGCCACTGCCGAATTCGGAGTCGACATAATCGTCGGCAACAATCGGAATGCGCCGACCCAGCAGCGGCAAGTCGACTGTTTTGCCGATCAGCGAGTGGTAGCGTTCATCGTCCGGGTTAACCGCGACTGCGGTATCGCCGAGAATGGTCTCCGGGCGTGTGGTGGCGACGACAATGTAGGGCAGACCCTCGGCTGTGGTAGCCCCATCGGCCAGGGGATAGCGGAAGTGCCAGAGTGACCCCTGTTCTTCCTTGTTTTCAACTTCCAGATCGGAAATGGCGGTGTGAAATACCGGGTCCCAGTTGACCAGCCGTTTGCCACGGTAAATGAGTTTGTCGTCGTACAAGCGCACGAAAACTTCACGGACGGCGTTGGAGAGACCTTCGTCCATGGTGAACCGTTCACGCGTCCAGTCGACGGAGTCACCGAGGCGACGCATCTGCGAGCTGATGGTGCCGCCAGACTGTTCTTTCCACTGCCAGACCCGGTCGATAAAGGTTTCGCGGCCCAGGTCGTGGCGCGTTTTGCCTTCCCTCGCCAGTTCCCGTTCAACCACCATCTGGGTGGCAATGCCGGCATGGTCGCTGCCGGTTTGCCAGAGCGTATTGAAGCCTTTCATGCGATGGTAGCGGGTCAGCGCATCCATGATGGTTTGCTGAAAGGCGTGACCCATGTGCAGCGACCCGGTGACGTTAGGCGGCGGAATCATGATGCAGTAGGAATCGCCCTGACCCGAGGGTTTAAACCATTCGTTGGTTTCCCAACGCTGGTAATGCTTGCCTTCAATCGCTTGCGGCTGGTACGTCTTCTCCATGAGGGCTCTTAACTCGCTTGGCTGACAGTGAAATAAACGGGGCGTGCCATACTGGCTCCAGCCCCGAAGTTTGATAGTTGCCATTATACATGGACAGGGAGTCGAGACTAATCGTCTGGTGTGGACGGATCTGCCGGGTCTTCGCGTTTGAACGAGGTGGGCACGGGCAGGTCATTGTCTTCATACCATTGACTGACCAGTGTCCGGAAGTCCTGCTGCAAGCGGTTTCGCAAGTCGCGTTCAAATAACGTCAGATAGTTAGCCACGGTATCATCGATCCAGTGATCGAAGACGGTTTCCAATTGCGCCAATACTTGCTCCGGGTCTGGTGCCGGCGGCGGTTTGGGGGGCTCCACCACGGCTTGCCGTTGCTGTTCACTGTGAACAATCTCGGTGATTGGTCTGAGCGGCGCCAGGGATGCCAGTTCCTCTGCCGCACGGGCTTCAGCTTCATTGCGGATGCGGATCAGTTCCGACAGCGACTGGCTCGACAAAAAGGGGTTGTCCGGGTTGACGTGGGTCGGGCTGCGTTTGTCGACAATCTCGTCGAGCAGCGGAATCTGTGATTCCGGGCGCACAATCCGGTCAAGACTCTGGCGGATGTCTTCCAGGTCTTTCAGCAGACTCTGTTGGGGATCTTTCTGGTCCATCTATACCCGGTCCCTAAGATCATGCCGCTTCAGCGGATAACCCCGGTCCTGGTAAAATTTATAGTGCGTCCGGGTGGCATTCAATACAGCCGGGTCCTGGCTGACGACTTCAAAAACGCGTTCGAAGCGGGAGAAATATTCAGGTATCTCTGTCGCCAGGTTCACCAGGACATCATGATGCTGGCCGGGTTCCGCATGCCAGCCGATTTGTACGTCATCGTCATTACCTGCCAGCAGGCTATGAGCGAGAAAACTTTCCGGCGGGCTCGACCACAGCGCTTCGCTGACGACACGCGCCATGGCTTCATCGTCCACCGCCAACAATACCCGGTGATTGTGACTGCGTGCCTTGTTGACCAGGCGCACAGCGTAGGCGTAGCGGTCAGCAGCCTGCAATACCGGAACAATGTGGAAGTCTACCTGAGTCATGAGTCGGGTTCATTACGGCTAAAACGCCATGGTACCTAAAGCGGCGGGCAGCAGGAAGAGAGAGGCAGGCGTTGGTTTGCTTCGCGTCAATTCAAGTTTCGGGTTGGCTCAGTCACCTTGAGTCCGCGACCGGTGGCAGAGATGCTCCTGCGGGGGCGCCGTGAATACCCCGAGACGTCGGACCGCCACCTAGGCTTAACTTCGGCATCCATGACTCAGATACCCCCGCAGGAACATCTCTACCACCGGGCGCTGTATGTCTCGCGAACTCCGAACCTTGAGTTGGTGTCCAGAGTCTAGGCTTGTGCACAATCTGAGCGACGGGTGCCGGTGATGCCTCTGCGGGGAAGTCCGCAGCAGGGATGCTGCGGTCTAGACTCCATGGACGGATTCACGCCGACCCCGCAGAGGCATCACTGGTGACGACGCGGGCCAGGGCCACCTCTTGAGTAACCCTTAGGTCAATAATGGCTCAACTGGCTGAGCAAATAGTGGGTTAGCAGGCCTACAGGGCGGCCGGTGGCGCCTTCTTTAGCGGAGGTCCAGCCGGCGCCGGCAATGTCCAGGTGGGCCCACTTGTATTTTTCGGTGAACTGGGACAAAAAGACCGCCGCTGTAATAGAGCCGCCGGCGCGACCCTGGCCGATGTTGCGCAGGTCGGCGTAGGGGCTGTCGAGCTCGTCCCGATAGTCGTCCCACAGCGGCATCGGCCAGCCGCGATCCCAGGCTGCTGTGCCAGCGCTGACCAGGTCCTGTTGCAGGGTGTCATCATTGGCATAGACCGCCAGTGGGTGGTGACCCAGGCCGATAACGATCGCTCCGGTCAACGTCGCGATATCAACAACGCTGGCTGGATCGAACCGTTCGACATAGGTCAGGGCATCGCAGAGCACCAGGCGACCTTCGGCATCGGTATTGATGATTTCAATGGTTTTGCCCGACATGCTGCTGACGACATCGCCGGGGCGTGTTGCTGTGCCTGAGCACATGTTCTCAGCGGCAGCCACAACACCAATAACGTTCAGTTCGGGTTTGAGTTCGGCAATGGTGTTCATGGTGCCGAACACCGACGCCGCGCCAAGCATGTCGAACTTCATGTCTTCCATGCCCTGGGCGGGTTTGATCGAGATGCCACCGGTGTCGAAGGTGAGGCCTTTACCAACCAACACATGGGGTTTTTCGCTGGCACTGGCGCCCTGGTATTTCATCACCAGTACGTAGGGCGGGTTGGCGCTGCCCTGGGTCACGGCAAGAAACGATCCCATGCCGAGCGCTTCCATTTCTTTTTGACTGAGAATTTCGACACTGATTTCATCGTAAGCATCTGCCAAATTCTGGGCTTGTTCGGCCAGATACTGGGGGTTACAGATGTTTGCGGGTAAATTGCCCAGCTCGCGTGCGACATTGACGCCATGGGCGAGGGCCTTGCCGGTCCGAACCGGTGCATCGAGCGCGTCGTCTGCGCTGAGAAACGTCAGCGCGGTCAGACTGCTGGCATCGGCTTTTTTGGATTTGGTGGTGTCATACTGGTAAAGGCCGGTGAGAATGACTTCCGTCGCTTTCTGGGCTGTCCAGGGCAGGCTGCGGCCTGCGACCTGAATATCGTCCAGAGCAATGCTGGCCGTTTTTGCCTGAGTGCCTTTTAACGTGGTGATGGCTGCTTTTATAACTTTGATGAACTGATTTTCGCGGAATTCACCTTGTTTGCCGGCACCAATGACGAAAACCTGCCCGGCTGGCAGGTCATTGTGACCCAGCAGCGGTGTGACCTGACCGGTCTTGGCAGACAGAACCTTGCCGTCGCGCAGAGACTGAATCAACTTGGGATGTGTTTCGGTCAGTGCAGTCAGCGCAGTGCTGTCCGCATCTTCAAAATGGAAAATAACCAGGGCATCGGTGTTGGCAGCCCCGAGGGCGGCGGATGAAACGGTAAATTGCATGATGGCTCCAATCTAAGCGGTGAACAAACGAATTTGACCGGGATGTATATCCGGTTCGTGCTTCCATGATAGCCAAAGGCGCCGTGACTTGGCAGCGTATGGGCGATGTTAGGGTGTATTTCTTGTTGACCGGGGTGTCAGCGCAAACGAACGCTGATCGGTCATCGCTTGGGACGATAGTAAATCTGGGTCCAGCTTGCCTGGTCTTGCCACCCGAGGCGGTCGCGGTTCGTATAGCGCCAAAATACCCCCATACCAGCCAGCCCCCAGGCTGGTATGGCTGCGAGCATGCGCAAGGTGGCGTGCATCCAGCCCAGTGGGCGGTCGTTGGTCGATGCCACATAGATGCGCCAGGCGCGCATACCCACCGTTTGGGTCTTGGTGACCCAGAAGCCGGCAAAATAGAAGTAGATGATAACCAGATTCCAGAGTACAAAGAGCGGATTACCCGGCTCGATGGCATCGGCACCGGTCAGAAACTTATTGAACGCTACGGCGATAAAGCCGAGCAACATCAGTACCCCTAGCAGTACCAGCCAGTCGTAAACAAGACTGCCGATCAGGCGTGTCAGCCCTGCAGGTCGCGGTATTTGGGTGTCGGTCATGGGCTTGCCTGTCAATCGTAGTGGTCGGCAGAGTAATGCAATGGCAGATGCTTGCCAAGAATCAGGTGGCGGCAGACGCGTTTGACGCCGGCATCGTTTAAAAAAGAACAGTTACCGGTAGAGAAAGCAGTCGGTAGTCGTTTATCATTTGCGTTCACATAACTAAGGAGTGCAACTCAATGGCCACCGGGACGCAACGGGTTGTCGATGACATGGAGCGGAGTGTTCACGAAGCGTCACTGCTGCTGAAAGCGTTGAGTAACGAGTGCCGATTGCTGATCCTGTGCAACCTCCTCGACGGCGAAAAGTCCGTCTCTGAGCTGAATATGCGCATCGACCTTAGTCAGTCGGCCCTGTCGCAGCATCTGGCGCGCTTGCGCCGCGATCATCTCGTTAAGGTGCGTAAACAGGCGCAGACGGTGTATTACCGAATCGCCAGTGATGAGGCGGAACAGGTTATCGGTCTGATGCATCAGCTTTATTGCGAATAATGTTATTGGCATGAAAGGTGACGATATTTTGACGACCACCGGCAGAACCCGCGTTTTAACTGCGTTGTGAAGCACAGTTTGGGTGCAGGGGAATTGACTTTGCTGTGAAAGTGTATAGGTTACTTTTTAGTCAGGGAGAAGACGACCGGTAAGATCACTGCATTCAGCGTTGCAAGTCACGGAAAGACGAGGTGTACCAGGCAGGCCAGTTGCTCTCATCGGATAAAGAGGCAGCCGGTCGCTTTACAGTACCATTCGACTGACCAGACAGGGCGAACATGACCGAAGCAAAATCCAGAATTGATGCCAATGTCAGCAGACTGCACGCACCCCGGTACAGCTCGACCGAGCTGCCACCATTGCCACCGAGAATTCGACTCGCCGCCCGCTGTTGGGAGCGTGTCTGGAACCTGACCCTCAATCAGGCACCTGATGCCCAGTGCGAACCGATCAAGAGTTTTGTTCAGCGTTTCAACACCGAATCGATTACGGTAAGAGGTTTTATGCGCTCCAACCGAAAACTGTGTTTCGCGATTACCGGCGAAGACATCGGAGAGCAAGCTGAATTTGAACTGGCCATGACCATAATGGCCCGTATTGAAGGCGACTACGGATTGATTGAGCGTGTGGAGGATCGGCCGGCTCAAATATGGCCATACCAGGCATTTAGCGATTTTTGAAAATCCTGGCCCTGGTGCCCCTGACAAGAGTAGGGGTCGGTTGACTTAGCCAGCCAGCCATTTCTGCCAGATAGCAGCCCCCCACACAGTGACGGCAATGCCTATCGTCAGTAATACCGCAGCGGAGCCCATATCCTTGGTGCGCCCGGATAATTCGTGAAAATCCGTACTGACCCGGTCAACCAGGGCCTCCAGCGCACTGTTGATCATCTCAACCACCATGATCAGTAGCAGTGCCGCGACCAGCATGGCCGCCTGCCAAACGGTAGATCCAATCCACAGAGCGGCGGGTAGGCCGATCACCAGGGCGATGGTTTCCTGGCGGAAGGCTTCCTCGTGTCTAACCGCACTGCGCAACCCCTGCCAACTGTAGCGGGTGGCATTGATCCAGCGTTGCAGGCCTCTGGCGGGCAGGTTACGAAGTTCCCTGATGCGCGAATATGAATCCATAGAGTGGTTGGAACCTCGTTATTGTGAGCGTTGTTTGGCCAGTTGGCGGTTGGTGGCCTGTGTTGCCGGCGCGTCCATCGGGTCGGTTGGCCAGGGGTGTTTGTTGTAACGGCCGCGCATTTCCTTGCGGATCTCAGGGTAAACGCTAGACCAGAAGTGTGGCAAATCGATGACACTGGCCAGGGTACGTCCATTGGGCGCCTGCAGATTGAGGGTCAGGGTCAGTTTGCCGTTAATCAGCGAGGGTGATTCAGTCAGCCCAAACGCTTCCTGCAGTTTCAGGTCAGCACTAGCCCGGTTAGCTCCAGCCGTGTAAGTCAGTGGAATGTTTCGACCGGAGGGGGCTGTCCAATGAGACGGGCACAGGTGCCTTAACTGTTGAACCCGGTCGTAGCCGAGCCAGGCGTTGAGGACCTCGCGTGTGTCCAGGCCCGATAACTTCGTCAATGCCGCCAGATAGGGTTCGGCCCATGACACCAGCGCTTCAGGAGTCGGTAGGTCTGGCCAGTCATCGGACAGGTGCTGACGCACCAGCAGGTAGCGATCCAGCCAGGGTTTGAGCGATGCCTTGTCAGGCCAGTGCTCGACCGGTGTCCGGGCCAGGCTATTTTGCCAGGCGGTCAAGCGCTGACTGACGTTCGGCCGGGTTGGCCGGGTGGACAGCACGAAGGCACCAAGACGGCGCTCTGCTTCGAAACGATCGAGTTCCGGGCGGTAGCGAACGGATTCCGTTTCCGGCAACGCCGACCGTACGGCCGCCTCATCCAGTGGCCACAGTGCATGCGCTAACACGCTATCACCCTGGTCTTGTCCGTGCAGTAACAGATACCAGCCGGGCTTTGGTGACTCGTTGCTGCAACGCACTTGCCGACCCGACGCCAACCGGGCGTAGGCATCCGGGTCTACTCGAACCAGACGTTGCGGTATTGCCCTGATCAGTAATTCATCGGGCAAAGGCTCTGCCTGTTTGGCGAGGTTCATTCCAAGAGACCGGGCCAGACGCCGTGCCTCCTGTTTCAGGCGCGCATCCCCTTGGGCAACCCGTGCTAAAAAGGTCTCGCGCACAGGCTCTGGCAGCGGTTGTTCCAGGCTCATCAGGGCGGCAAACCAGAGTGCGTCGCTGATAATGGCCGGATTTTTTGCCAGGCTGACCAGGTGCGCCAGCGCCGGGGTGAGGCCAATACTCATCAGTATGCGACCGTGATCGGTCAATTGCGTGCCGCTGGCATCGACAGCCTGCCAGGCTTGAAGTTGATCCAGTGCGACGCGCCAGCGACCAGGGTTGGGCGGTGTTAGCCAAAAGGCCTCTCCCGGGTCCAATCCCCAGTCGGCAAGGTTCAACACCAGAGGTTTTAGATCGGCCTGGGTGATTTCAGCGGGTTGATCAGGCGCCAGAGCATTGTGCTCGGTCTCGGACCAGAGCCGGAAGCACAGGCCGGGGCCTTCACGGGCGGCGCGTCCGGCTCGCTGATCAGCACTGGATTTGCTGATACGGCGGGTAACCAGTTCGGTCAGGTCTGTGTGTGGGTCGACCCGGGCATAGCGCTCTCGGCCCAGATCAACCACACAACGGACGCGGGGCAACGTAACACTGCTTTCGGCCAGATTTGTGCTGAGTATCACGCCAGCAGGGCTGGTGCGTAACTGGTCGAGCAGGTCATCATTGTTGACCTGGCTGTGGACAATGAAGGTGACTGTTCCTGTCGGTAAGCGTTGATTGATCGTCTCGATGTCGCGCAGGCCGGGAAGGAAGACGAGAACATGGTCATCGCACTGGTAGCGGGCTTCTTCGACAACGCCGAGCAGCGCCGTTTGCCAGTCGCTGTGGCGCATTGGTCGGTAGTGTGTTGTTAACGGGTGCAGTTGCCCGTCTGATTCAACTTTGGGTAGACCAAGCCGCTGGTGCAGCGTATCCATGGCCAGAGTGGCAGACATGATCAGCAGTTTCAGGTCGGGCCGGAACACGGACTTGCAGCTGTGCAGCAGGGTCAGGCAGGTGTCCTGGTCGAGCTGGCGTTCATGAAATTCATCCAGAATAACGGTGCAGACACCGGTCAGCTCAGGATCCCGGGTCAGCCGACGCAAAAAGGCGCCGTAGGTTGTCACCGTCAGTCGTGTATTGGCGCTGCGTTGGGTGTTATCTCGCAGGCTGATACCGACTGTCTGGCCGACCGCTTCGCCCAGTTGGCGTGCCAGCTGTTGCGCCGCCAGCTTGACGGGCAAACGCCTGGGCAGCAGTAACAGTATTTCCTGATGGGTTTCTTCCAGTAACCAGAGAGGTAATCGGGTTGTTTTGCCCGAGCCGGGTGGCGACTGCACCAGACAGCCACCCGCCTGCCAATGCGACACTGCCGCGTCGCGAATGGCGTCAACGGGCAATGCCGGTCTCATGCCAGCGGGTTACCGTAAGGCAGGAAGCGGTTGTCGGTGTGAGCCTTGACCCAGCGGGTAAGCTCGGCATCGGGAAAAGCACCTCTGGGTTTGAGTGTTTTGCAGATCCAGATGGCCGGGTTTTTGTCGCCACTGTCCCAGCCCGCCCAGTGTTGCTCAGCCAGTGTAAAAAAACGGACGAGAGCGGTCAGGGTTTCGGTTTCCAGGGGGACCAGAATCGATTCCCAGTGTGATCGAGGTTGCTTCATCCAGCTTTGCAACTCACCGAGGGTGTCCGGAGGTTGTGTTGGGAACAGCTCAGCTTCGGCTTGTCCAAGCGATGCGGCTTGAATCAGGGTGTCGCGCGCCGGTGGCTGTGGTGCAGAATCGGCAGGTGTCCAGGTGCCAAGAGACATAGAAGCTCCGCAGAAAAATGAGGGCACGCAGTATATCGCAGCCGTCGGTCAATTGAACCCGCTGCGCACGACCCCATTCAGTAGGTATCATCATTGCCATTACTGCTGGACCCTGACAACGGTATTATTCAACGGCCTCAGGTAGACAAACAGGATAGAGACAAAAAAGATGAGCAAACGACGTGATCACATTGGTTTCTGGTGCCTGAAACGGATTTTTCATCAGGGCTGGTTGACCCGGCATCGGTGGGTTCACGGCCGGCTGATGCGCGGCTTCCGATATTATGCGGACCAGGGGCTGACCGATGCGCAGGAGCTCTATGGCTTTCTCTTGCTGCACCGTGGTTCGGATATCGGCCATCGGGCCGACGGAGCGCGCTATCTGAGTCGTATCGCCAGTGCCCGGCGACCCAAAGCGGCCTGGCAAATGCACCAGTGCTACCGCGAGGGTACTTTACCCGGTTTTGCAGCCGACCCGGACCGTGCCGATCACTATTTACAACTCGCCGCCGAGGGCGGACACCCGCTGGCTCTCGATCAGGTTACAGCGACTGCCATTCCCGAGCCCAGGGTTGGGTAAAGCCGTCGACCACATCGCTGGCGACGTTGTACTGTGAGCAAAGGATCTGCAATTTTGCCAACACGGCTTCAAGCGGCATGCTGCCGCAGGCGACAGCGCCGACCTTACTGAGCAGGCCACTGGCTGCATACTGGCCCAGATGCACCTCTCCGAACAGGCACTGACTGCGCACGAACACGGGTATGGACTGGTCGCTGGCTTTTTCCAGAATGCGCTCCAGTGCTGAATCGGTCATTACGTTGCCACTGCCATAGGTGTTCAGCACCAGCGCGCGGTAATTCCTGTCGACCATGCTCATCAGGCCATCCATCGGCATACCCGGAAACAGTGTTTGAACACCCAGGGCTGATGGCCGCCAGGGACGATTGATAACCGTCTTGCTGGTGCCGGGTGATTGTGACCACAGACTGTCGGACCAGTTGGGCGTCATAAAGGCGCTGTCGGCCGCGGTGTCGACTTTACTGACCCGGCTGGCGGGCAGGCAGCGTCCGTTGAAGGCTACAAAAACCTCGGGTTGTTGACGGTTCAGGATGTCAAGTGCCAGCGTCAGGTTGGCAAAACCGTCGCTGTTGCTCTGAATCAAAGGGCGCATGGCACCGGTAATAACCACGGTTTTACCGGTGCCGGCAAGCAGGAAGCTCAGCGCCGCTGCGCTGTAGGCGAGGGTGTCGGTGCCGTGAATGATCAGCACACCATCGCACTGTGTTTCAAGTATCTGATCGCGCAACTCATACCAGTGGCCGGGGCGAATATCCGAAGAATCAATCAGCGGTTGCCATTCCTGCCAGCTCAGGGTGTGCTCTTGCCAGGTTGCCAGGCGAGCATCACTGCTCAGGGTGGCGTTAAGCAAACCCGCCTTGGGCGCCAGGCCCGAGGGGGTTTCCGCCATCCCGATGGTGCCACCGGTATTGATGATAAGGTAATGCGCCATGCCTGTCGGGCCTCTGATCAATGGGAGTCCGGAGGTGGATACCCCCAAAAAACGCGCTATCAAACCATTGATCACAGGGTCTTGCAAATCGAATGCAAATCGATCTATTGCGCCTGTCGGGTAGCGGAAAGGGAAATTGAAACCGATTCTGCAAAACGCAATGCGTGCGGCTTGTCGATTTCAACTTCGGCAAAACGGACTTCCCTGTGTTCCATAATCAGCGCCAGCACTTCGTGGGTCATGCGTTCAAGTAGCAGGAACTGGTTGTCTTCTACAAAGGCAATGATCTGTTTGGTGATCACCCGGTAATTAAGGGTGTCTTCGATCTCTGTGGAATGAATGGCATCGCTGGCATCGAACCGAATGGTTATGTTCAGCAAGATGTCCTGTTTGTTTTTGATTTCTTCTTCTTTAATGCCGACATAGGTACGCAGTCGAAGATCTTTGATGCGAATACAGGCTTCGGTGTTTTCGTGAATCATTATCGACGTCCCAGTAAGGTGAGGAATTCATTGCGTGTGTTTTGTGACGTGCGAAAGCTGCCCAACATAACCGACGTCGTGGTTTTAGATTGCTGCTTTTCAACGCCCCGCATCATCATGCACAGGTGTTGCGCCTCCAGAACGACGCCAACTCCGGCCGCACCGGTGACGTCCAGCACGGCGTTGGCGATCTGCTTGGTCAGTTGCTCCTGAATTTGCAGGCGCCGGGCAAACATGTCAGTAATGCGTGCAAATTTGCTCAGCCCCAACACTTTGCCCTGAGGTATGTAGGCAATATGCGCTTTGCCAAAAAAAGGCAGCATATGGTGTTCGCACAATGAATAGAATTCTATGTCCTGCACCAATACCATTTCATCCGTGTCTGCGCTGAATACGGCGCCATTGGTCACGGTTTCGAGATCCAGAGTGTAGCCTCCGGTCAGAAACCGGACGGCCTTGGCCGCCCGTTCTGGCGTGTCGAGCAAACCGTCGCGGGATGCATCTTCGCCAAGGTCATTGATCAGTGTTTGGTACAGTTGGGGCAGGGTGTCAGTCATGGTTTAGCTCTTTCAAGGGCAGACCGTCAGTATACGACAGTCTGCCGGCCTTGGATGATCGCAGGGGCTGGTCGGTTCTTACAGGCTATCGAGTACAGCCAATACGTCATCGTGATGGCTTTTGGTTTTCACTTTCTCCATCACATGGGCCATTTTGCCCTCTTCATCGATGATAAAAGTGATTCTGTGAATGCCATCGAACTCCCGGCCCATGAACTTTTTCAGACCCCAGACGCCGTATTTGTCGGCAATGCTGTGGTCTTCGTCGCTGAGCAGATCGAAGTTCAGGGATTCCTTTTCGATGAACTTTACCAGGCGCTTCGGCGCATCCGGGCTGATGCCCAGGGCGACCGCGTTGCGTTTTTCCAGCTCTGCCTTGCTGTCGCGCAGACCGCAGGCCTGGGTAGTACAGCCGGGCGTCATCGCCTTGGGGTAAAAATACAAAACCACCTTTTTGCCGCGGTAATCACTGAGCGCTACCGGCTCGTCGTTCTGGTTAACAGTGTTGAACTCCGGGGCCGGGTTTCCGGTCGTGGGTAGATTCAGGGTGCTCATGTTCGGTTGTCCTTTAGTTTGTTTCCGGGTGGTAGCTTAATCGGTCGCGATAAATACGCCACTGATATGAATACTGGATTCTTTGGCTTCCGTGATAATAAGAAGCAACCTGGTGTCGAGTGCTGGCAGCGGGGTATGGGGATCCGACCTAGACTGCAGCATGGACTAAAACGCCGGGAGCGCTTTAGCATGAGCGAAGCGAGCCCAAAAGGGTGAATCCCATGGAGGAGACGCCTAGGCCCCATGGAAGGGTTGAGTGGGCGGCACTCCGCCCGACCCCGCCGCTGGCACGAACTCGAGGCTGTATCTCATTCGAAACCGCAGGATAATAATAGTGCCACAGAACGGGGGTTCAACCGGTGGCCGACATTGCCTGTGTCCGGGTGGGTTTGTGACTGTCGAAACCGGATGATTTAAGGTATCCTCACTGCCCCGGTGAGGCCACCTTCAACGCATTGATTTCCTTATGTTTTTCGAGAATGAGCGCAACCAGTTTTTCCGACCGATGACCGGTAAATACCGGGCTCAGCTGGTTGAATGTCTGACTGAGCTATACCGGCGGCTCTACAGCAGCTCAAGCGCCGATTATGGCCATGCCTTGTCTCGGGACGACGTTGTCGACACCTTTCAAGGCGCTTTGGTACGGGCACCTGAGATGGCGACGGAAGACAGCGACCGGGAAGGGCGGTTTCGAACCAGCCGGGATCAGGCTGTCTGGTCACTGAATACACTGGTTGAGCATGGCTGGCTGGAAAAGCAAGTAGATGAAGCCACCTTGCAAAGCACCTTTAACTTTAGCCGCAGGGGTCGCCAGTTTACCGAACCCTTCGTAGCCGGTGACCTGGATCAAATTCGAACCCGACACCGCAATACGCGCAATGTGCGCAATGCCCTTCAAGCCTTTCTTGAACGCGGCGAAGTCTATGACGTGCTTGATGCCTGGGAGTACTCAGAGCGAATCATTAGCGATTTCACCGATATTATCGCCGAACTAGATGAGCGAAAGCGGGCTTTGGTGCGGGAGATGGAAAGTCAGGTCATGGTGCAGCGGGTCAGCCAGGATTTCTTCGATTTCATGGAAAAACGCTTTCAACCCGACCTGTCCATACGTCTCAGTGCCGATAACGTCGAGAAATACCGTGACGACATCGCCAACTGCATTCGCCAGATTCGCGCCCGGGATCGCACGTTCAAAGCCCGCGCTGAGCGCCGCTTGCGTGAATTACTGCCTGATCAGATTCAGGAAGGGCAGAGCTTGCTGTGGTCGGTACTCGACAATATTGAAAGTCGGCTCAAGGCGGCCAGCGATATTATGGTTCCGGCGCTGCGACGTGCCTTACAGGGCTTCACCAAGCGAGCCGACATCATCATTCGCCAAATCAGCTACCTGGCCAGCCAGCAGCACAATGATGTCGTCAAGGTGTGTCAGCGTCTGAGTCAACTGGACGCTACCGATCAGGATGCCGGTTTGGCGCGAGCCGGAGCTGCCATGTCGGTGACCCGGGTTGGTTTCATTGATCCGGTGAGTGTGCGCATGCACGCCGCCCGAACCCGGCGCCATTTCGCCATGGACGTAACAGAGGACAACCAGGACGACTTCGACACTGAAGCGCGCAAAGAGCTCTATGTGCAACAGGTTCTGGACCAGGCCTTTCTGATCAATGATAACCGGGTACGCCAATACCTGATCAACCAGCTAAGCCGGGGCGAGACGGTAAGCACGGCTGATCTTCCGGTCGAAACCGCCGATGACTTGCTGGCTCTGGCGCATGCCATTGAGGTCGGTGCGGCCAGTTCGCTGTCTTCCGACTACCGGTTTATCGTTGAGTGGGCTGGTGACTCGGTAGCGTCAGAGTACTTTGAATCTCAGGATAATTTCAGCATCCGGCTCGAACCCCAGCGTTCGGCTGATGTCCCCGACCAGGAGTCAGACCATGTTTGATGATCTCGATCATCGGTTAGAAACCGTCGGTTTCAGCCGTCAGGAATACAGTGAACTGCTGATTCGCCTGCTCGATTACGGTGTGATTTGCCGCGATGAAAGCCAGATAGAACAGCAGTTGTACGATCGCTACTTAAGACTGGAAGCACAGGTTCAGGATTATCTGGAGCTGATCGGAATTCAGATTCAGCACGACCGCCGCTTTAACTTTGTCCGGCTGTTTCCGCCGGGTGCTGAAGTGCCCGGGCTGGACGACAGCGGTGAAGGGCCCTTTAACCAGGGGTTTCGCGTGCGTCTTAACCAGCAGGAAGTCGCCCTGGTGTTGGTGTTGCGCAGCCTCTACGACCGGGCATTGCGTGAAGGGCAGGTGGATGACAATGGTTGTGTGCTCGCTTCATTGGAGAACATCACCATTTCACTGCGCAATCTGCTGAAACGCTCTTTGCCCGACAACGTGACTGAACGAAAGCACCTGTTCAAACGCCTGCGTCAGTTGCGGCTGATTCAGCTCAGCCAGGACGATGCCCTCGACAGTGGTGATTTCTGGGTGCGCATTCGACCGATGATCATGAGTTATGTCTCTGATGATGTCCTCAGCGCTTTGCTGGAAGGGACTGAGCTGCCCGGTAACGAAGCTGCTGTTGGCGCCCAGTCCGACACCCCGGAAACAACGGGCTCCGACGCCGATGAGCAACACACCGATCACATTACCGTCACTGACCCCACGGCCTCTGTGTTTGCACAGGACTGACTCTGTTTTTGTACAGGACTCATTATGTTTCTGAAAAAATTCATCTACGTGAACTGGGGCAACATACCGCTGCTGGAATTCGATTTCGGGCCAATCAACCTGCTCAGTGGTGGCAATGGCTCCGGTAAAACCACGGCGGCCGACGCCCTGCAAACGATCATGACCGCCGCTCACGATACGTTGTTTCATTTTAACCCGGGGCAGGATGAAGCCACACAACGTGGACGCGGTAAGCAGGTGCGTACACTGGCATCCTATGTGCTGGGCTGCGATGACGGTTCCTACGCGCGGCCGGACGGGGCTGTCGGCTACCTGGCTGCGGTCTTTCACCCGACCGAAGGCGAGCCCGCCGAACCCTTCACCGCTGTGATTGGCGCCAGTGCCTATCTCGATAAAGCGGGCACTCAGCCGGTCGCAAGAATGGGAGACATCAGTTACCTGATCGCTCCTGGCGAACAACTCAGCCAGTCTGACTTTGTGATCGAAGGCGATACGGGTCGCAGCGTTGTCAAACTCGACGCATTGGTTGGCCGACTAAAAGCGCAGACGGTTTCAATCGAAAAGTACGATACCAAAAAGCAATACTTGCGTCGTTTTTACGCCGCCATTCGTGGCCGTAACGATGCCGTCAGTGAGCGTGAAGCGATGAACGCGGCGCGTGCCTTTTCACGATTTATGGCCTACAAACCGGTCAAAGGCATCAATGCGTTCGTGGCTCAGGAGATTCTTGAACAGAAAGACCTGGGTGAAGCCATTCGTACCGTATCGGACCTGATGAAAACCATCAGCGGAATGGAAGCCGAAGCCAACCGGCTGAAAAACACCATTGATCGACTGACGACATCAAGGGCGCACAGCGATCGCTATATTGACCAGTGGCTCGACTACAACCTGGCCGATTACATTGCCGCCAAATCCCGCTTCGTCAACGATCAAAAACGCTACCTGACCGCCAAGCAGGAGCAGCAGAACCTGCTGCAGCAGCGCGATACCGTTCAAGCTGACCTCGACGTTGCCGAACAGCGCCGGGACCAGTCGCATGAGCAATTGGTGTCGCTGGAAGCACAGCGCCGGGGCGTGGGTGCCTTGCAGGACAAGGATAAATTTGAAACCCAGGCCGAGCAGTGCCAAAAAACCCTGACTCAACTGGCCACGCCGCTGCTGCAACAGGACGATGCACTGCAACGCAGTCTCAAAGCCAGTGCCCGGATACAACAAAGCCTGTTAAAAACCAGCCTGGCGACTGAACTTCCGGATCTGGCGGGTAAACAACTCGGGCAACTGAGCAAATCGGTGATGCAGCAGTCGGACAGCCCGGTCGATTTTCGCAGCCTGATGAATCGGGACTGGATTGATCTGTCACCATTGGAACAGCATCTTGATGATGTGATCGCCCAGCAAAGCCTGATGAACCAATGGCGTGAAGCCTGGTTCAGTGATGGCTGGTCAAGTACCGGGGTCAGTTTGCGTGACCAACTGCAACGTGTGCAGGACAGGCGCGAACAGAAATTGACTCAGATTCGCCAGGCAATCTCTCGCAAGCAACAGGATATTGACAGCCTGGAAGGTCAGCAACTGAATTACCCCTACCATGTGCGCACCGCGCTGGAGGCGATTCGTCGAGAGTTGCCTGAAGCCGACCCCCGGGTACTGTGTGACCATGTTGATATTCACGACCCAAAATGGCAGTCGGCACTGGAGGGCTATATCGGTGGTGCTCGCTTTGCAATTCTGGTTGAAGCCAACTTTGAGGCAGAGGCCATCCAAATTGTACGCAACCTGCCCAAAGACAATAGGGCCCGGGTCATTCAAGGCAGCAAGGCCCGCCAGGATGCCGACAGGGTGACCCTGCCAGCCAACTCAATCGTGCATTTGATGGATTTTGACCACTCGGTCGCCCGTGCCTATTTAACCGCAAGTTATGGTCTTGTTGAACAGTGTGAAGACGCCGACGCATTGAAAAAGACGCGTCGTGGCGTGACTCATCAGGGGCTCGGTAGCGGTGCCTATGCCATGTACCGTTGCGATATGCCTGTCTCCGATCTGGTCTTTGGTCAGGGTGCACGCGAACGCGCCATGGCCGCCAAGAAAGATGAACTGATGACGCTGGCACAACAGGCCAACGACTGGCAGTCGCAGGTAGAAGAAGTCAGTGCGCTGTATCAGGCGGTGAATCAGTTGGCGCATTTGAGCCATGCCGATCTGATGCGCGACATGCTGGAAGCCCAGCGGGCATTGCGCATGGCCGAGCAGGCGCTGGCTTCGCTGGATCTGAGTGACGCCCAGGGGCTTGAAGACGAATATCGCGAGGTCAGTGAACAACTGAAGGCATTGGATGCGCGCATTCGCGAGCTGATTGAGCGTAAGGGTAGCCTGGGCGAGCGCATAGAGACTCTGTCGCGTCAGTGCAAGGCTCTGAGTGATCAGCAGGAGACCACTGAACTGCATAGCGAACGCAAGGAAAACTACCTTCGCGATCTGGTCAGTGTGTGGCCGGAATTTGACGTCGACGCCAGACTGGAAGAGGCCGATGCAGCCGCCGAAACCGCCGATGCGGATACTCAGGAAAACCTGCGCAAGTCACTGGAAAGTGAGCTTAATGCCCGTGCCCATGAACTGGAACAATTGCTCAAGGATCACAATCAGGACTGCCAGCCGCAAGATGCCATTGCGCTCGATTTGAATTATAGCGAACTGCACAGTGCTGAGTTCTTCAAGGGCATTGTGTCTTTGCGTCGCCAGGTCGACCAGGTACATAACCGTCTGAAAAATAACATCCTGGTCGAGAAGGTCGACAATCTGGGCGCCCTGAAAGACAGCTTCAACAATGCCTTTGTGACCAACCTGTGCCATGCCATTTACCAGTCGATTAACGATGGTAAACGAGTGCTGGAAGATTTGAACGCCGAGCTTGAGCATCACCGGTTCGGCGCCGATCGCGAACGGTATTGGTTCGACTGGGACTGGGTGCCGGAATACCGCGAGTACTGGCATTTCTTCGATGAAGTGATTAAGAGCCCCTCTCTTGGCGAAGGGCAGACCCTGTTCGATACCGAACTGAGCGCGCGTTCAGCCCAGGTTCGTGACCAGTTAATGGAGATGTTGCTCGATGACGACGAGCAGCGAGCGTTACGTGAACTGGAGCGACTGTCTGATTACCGCAATTATCGCAATTACGAAATCTATAAACAGCCCGAAGGCAAACAGCCGATTGCGTTAAGCCAGTACGGCACCGGTTCGGGCGGCCAGTTGGAAACCCCGGCCTATATCATTCGTTCGGCGGCCATTACATCGGCTTTTCGCTTTAATGAGGGTGATTCGCACCTGCGCATGGTATTGGTGGATGAGGCCTTCTCAAAAATGGATGAAACGCGCTCCAAAGAGGTGATCCGTTACCTGACCGAGTCGCTCGGGCTGCAATTATTGTTCATCATGCCGACCAGTAAGTCCGGCCCTTTTATGGACATGATTTCCAATCAGTTTGTGTTCTCCAAGGTGCCGCTCGGCCAGGGGAATCGGGTCGGGCAGTTGAACACCCGGGTGTTGGTGGACCGGCAAAAGTGTAACCAGGATAAAATACGGACACTCTGGGCCAATCATCGCAAGGTGATTCGCCAACAGGCAGAGCTCGATTTTATGGCCGATATTGAGTAAATAAGGAAAGGTGCCGGTTCGGTTGGATCTGCCATACTGTCAATACAGCTTTGGTAGCTTGGTTTAACCGTTTTCGGCGTCTGTCGACTGAGGATTCCCATATGGCAATACATGAAATCACCCACCCTCTGATCCAGCATAAACTGGGGTTAATGCGCGAGGCGGGTATCAGTACCAAACATTTTCGTGAACTGGCCGGTGAGGTTGGCAACCTGCTGACATACGAAGCCGGGCGCGAACTTGAGACCGAGACGGTGGAAATTGAAAGCTGGACCGGGGCACCTTTAAAGGTTCAGCGGATAAAAGGCAAGAAAATCACTGTGGTGCCTATTCTGCGTGCCGGGCTCGGAATGCTCGATGGCGTCATGCAGTTGATTCCAAACGCCAAAGTCAGTGTGGTTGGCCTTTACCGGGATGAAGAAACACTGGAACCGGTGCCTTATTTCGACAAAGTCATCGAAGATGTCGAAGATCGGACGGCTCTGATCGTTGATCCGATGCTGGCGACCGGTGGCACTTTGATCGCGACTATTGAACTGCTGAAAGCCAAGGGCTGCAAGCGCATCATGGGGCTGTTTTTGGTTGCCGCGCCCGAAGGCATCGACACCGTACTGAAGTTACACCCCGATATCGACCTGTATGTCGCTTCAGTGGATGACCGACTGGATGCTCAGGGCTACATTATCCCCGGGCTGGGTGATGCCGGTGACAAAATCTTCGGAACTCGCTGACGACAGCCAATTTACCGCGCTCTGTGCATTTAATTTGCTGCAAAACTGAAAATAGAGTCTAAAGTAGGGGGTGTGACATGCCGAGTCCTCGCCGGAGGCAGTTGATGGCACCGGACGAGGCTGGCACTTAATATCAGCCTGACGGAGTCAGCGCTGTAGGATACCGGGCCAAAATCATGCAAAAACAGCGTTTGTTAATTGTTGACGACAATCTCGACTATGCGCGCAAGCTACGGGATTACCTTGCGAGTAACGAATACGAGGTTGATGTGGAATCCGATTCGTCTGTTGCCTTGCGCCGTATACGGGATGAACAGCCCGGCGTGGTCCTGATAGAAGTTGATTTGCATGGTGATAGCGGCCTTACCGTGTGCAAGCTTAGCCGCAAGGAATTCAAAGGCGGTATCATACTGCTGAATGAGACCGCCGATGAACTTGATCAGGTGCTCGGGCTTGATCTGGGTGCCGATGACTACCTGTTAAAATCAACCTCCCATCGACTGATTCTGGCCCGTTGCCAGGCGCTGATGCGGCGCTCTGATCGTGCCAAGGCCGTGGATATTCCAGCCAGGACCGAACGCCTTCAGTTTGGTGACCTGATCATCGACAACACCATGCGCGAAGCCTGGCTAGGCAGCTCAACCATCGACCTGACCAGCGCGGAGTTCGATTTGTTGTGGTTGTTGTCCAGCCACGCTGGCCAGATTTTAACGCGTGAAGAAATCTTCAATCGGTTGCGGGGTATCGAATACGACGGTCAGGATCGATCTGTTGACGTTCGGGTATCACGTATTCGCCCGAAAGTCGGGGATGATCCCGATCATCCCCGTCGTATCAAGACGGTGCGCAGCAAAGGCTACTTGTTCGTAGGCGAAGTGTTTAAACACTGAACCGGGATAGCAAGGCTACTTGCGCTTTGCCCGGTACACCTTGAACCCGCGCCCGTGGGCCATTTCTTCGACCATACCCACGGTCGCTGGCAAGCAAGACTGGTAGTCCAGAAATTCGTTCGCAACCCACCACAGTGTTCCACCGGACACCAGCCAGTCAGCACTGGCCCTGAACAACTGTTCGCTGGCTTCGTAATGAGTGCGTATGCCGGTGTGAAAGGGTGGGTTGGTGATGATGGCGTTGAACCGGGTACGGTCCAGTTGGGCCAGGCCATCTGACCAAATCACCCGATAGCGATCTTCGGTAGCAACCCTGGCGAGGTTTTTTTCGCAGGAACGTACGGCCAGCCAATCGATATCCAGCGCTGTAACCGTGACAGTATCCGACTGACTGAGGAGAGTCTGGGCGATAACGCCACTGCCACAGCCAAAGTCGAGGCAGTGGCCTTTCAGGGCCGGTAGCACTCCCAGAAGTAAGGCCGTTCCCTTGTCGAGACGATTTTGGCTAAAGACACCGGGACCTGCTTGCAGTAATCGACCCTGATACTCGAACTCAGTCCAGGTCGGGGCTTGGGGTAGGGTGTGATCTGGCGCTGGATGCAGCTGATGCAGGACGCAATGGCGAGCGCTGTCCCATTTTTCTGTGCTTGCCCAGTCAAGCACCCGCTTGGGAAGGCTTTTGATTCCGCCCTTGTTTTCGCCGACCACCCACAGTCGACAGTTTGGATTCCGTTGCACAAAACTGGCGATCTGGTGCAGCCACCAGGCCAGACGTTCTTTGGCTTTCGGGTAGAACAGAATAATACCCTCTGTCTGGTCCGGCCAGGGTTCATCGGGCGACAGGGTGGTGAGCCCGGGTGTATTGAAAGCACTGCGATCAAGGCAGATGGCCTGGTCAGTCGATTTAATCAGACCATGGCTTTCGGGCGCGTCCAGCCAGAGCATTTTGAGCGCGGAAAAGTGAGCCTGGTGACGTTCAAGAAGTTGCCAGCTAGGATGCATGGGAGAGCTGTCCTTAAAAAACGGAGAGTTTAGCAAACTAGTCAGGGAAAGGGACAGGCAGTTATTCGGCAGCAAGAAAACGTGGCGGGTATTTCGAAACCAAAAAAAACGGACACCGGGGAAGATGTCCGCATGAATGTGGGGTTGAGTCCCCATAGGAGTAGTCACCATACTGCTGCTATCAACAGTTCTTAAAGTATAGTGTCTGCTTCAAATGTCGCTGACTGTATGTTGAATCAATGCGTTCTAAACTTAAGGTTTTTAACAACGAACCGACATAATTCGTGCGTTAGTCAAATGACTGACCACAGTTCGGATCAAAATGAGGCGGATGGATGACTGGATTGAGAAGGCTATTAGTCGTTACCTCTATTCTGGCACTGGGCCTGCTGCCTGTTGTGGGGTACAGCTATGGTACGGTGGGCCACGCCAGTCAACAGTTGCGACTGCTGGCGTCCGAACTGATTCCGCCGGTGCTGAATAGCCAGGCGTTGACTGTCCGGGTACCTGAACTGCCTTATGTGATACTGGATACGGAATCACAAGCATTTCGACGTCAGTTGGATGTACTGGTTGATGAAGGTATGTTGGAGCGCGAAGCGGTCGTCGCCGAGCAGCGGGAACTGACGTCTCAGGGCTGGGTAACCCGAAATACGGCAGGGGTTCAGTACTTGCCGGTTACGGGACAGTTGCAGCCGACAATCCGGTATGGAGATGCTGTACTGCTTCGTTTGGGGGAGATCACCCTTGATCCACAAACCGGGGGTGATACACAGGCCCGGATCAGTTTTAGTTGGCAAGTGGATGACCTCAAAGAATGGGTGTGGGCCCCTGTTTTTGATGGCGATGACCGATTAAACCAAATCAAGGCCAGTCAGGAGTCGCCCATACCCGGGTCGGCAAACCTGGTATGGGATCCGCAGGGTCAAATCTGGAGACTGAATGGGCTGGTGCCGTTTGCAGGTCAGTGACCCGGGTGCACCTTGCACAAACGCTGATTGAGCTGAAAAATGGCAGCCTTAAGGGCCGTCGGCATCAATAGGGCATTCAGCGTCGGTTCCTCCGACAATAGACCCTGAATTACCTGAACTAGAATGTCAGACCAGTCATCAGCGATAAAACACTCCGGCGGCAACTCATGCAGCGCATCCATGAGTAACCCTTTCATCTCCGGCATGCGTCGCTGGGCACATTCGTTGAACGCAAGGCTGACAATCATATCCGCAACCTGATGCCTGCGTAAGAAAACGAGGGATGGGGCCGGCGCCCCGGTCGCGGCATGGTAACCAGTCATTGATAGCCTCCTGATTCGGATCAACGGCCAGTCAAGCTACGCCGGTGCTCGCCAGCCAGCAATGCATAACCCTGGGGAGAGGGTGTGTACAAGATGTCGATAACTTTGTGTGAGTGAATGCTTACAGTAAAGGCCCTGAAATATCTCGTTAGAGGCTTTGTGTATCTTTGTAACTCAATGGGCTATAAGGAGGCAGGGTGGGGTTGTATAGCCTAAATAGGCTAGTAGGCTATGCGAAAATGGAGGTAGAACCAAGCAGTCTATCTGCTCCGGTTTCCATGGGGCCATTATGATAAGAATAGTCAGGGAGCTGGTTGCCCGATTCCGGCGGAAAATTTTATTATCAGAAACCAATAAGAATAGGGAGGTAACGTCACCTGGTTATAAACCAGTTAGGACTTTATTGTTGTCTTTTCTCTGTTTGGATTAACCCTGGTGAATATTCAGCGCTATTGTCAGAACGGGAGTGTGCAATAGAGGATTAATTCACTCTCAGGGTTTTCATTTGCGGCTGGATTTGCAACTCAATAAAATTACTAAAAACTGGCTTTATGACTTATTAAAAAAGGAATTGCTCAGTTTTTGGAAATTTATACAGCGAATGATGATGCTAATATCACTTTTTGTTAAATTATAGTTTGCATCTTTAAAGCCATCTGACTAAATTAGTGACATTGCATTACTCTATTGGAATGAGTGTTCATTCCGCGTATCGACGTAATAATTGAGAAGGAGATACCCATGGCTGTTGCCAAAAAGAAAACTGCTGCCAAGCGTGGCCCTAAGCCCGGTGCAAAACGCACTGCCAAGAAAGCAGTAACCCGCAAAACACCTGCTAAGAAAACCACCGCTAAAAAAGCGACCGCGAAAAAGGCACCTGCAAAAAAAGCAGCAGCTAAAAAAGCGGCGGGTCGTCCTCGGGCGGCGGCAACTGCCGTAACATCGGCCATTAATACCGGTGTAGTGTCTGCCGCTAAAAAGCTGGATAAGGCTGAAGGCGATCTGGTTAAAGCACAAGCCAAACTGGATACCATAGCCGCTAAGAAAGCCACCGCTAAAACCAAAGTTGCGACGGTCAAGTCAGCGGCGTCAAAGCGTGCGCTGGATACCGCTGTAGCCCAGGAAAAAGCCGCTAAAGAGACCGTAGCAAAATTCAAGCAAGCGGTTAAGGTGGCCAAGTTTGACCATAAAGTTGCTGAGATCGAAGCTCAGGCTGAAGAGCTGAAAGCCAAGGTTGAATTGAAGGCCGCTGAGTTTGAAATGGGTCTGGCCACCAAGCAGGAAGAAGATCTGGCGAAAGAAATCGCCAAATTTGAGTCCAAGTGGCGTCAGGCGCGTGTTCGCAAAGATGCCAAGAAGCTGAAGGTCTTCCGCGCGAAAGAGGAAGCCAAAAGCAAGGCAGCGGCACGCAAAATAAAGGCAAAAGTTAAGTCGTTGACCAAAAAAGAAGCCACGAAGCAAAAGCCAGGCCCTAAAAAGCGCGGTCGTCGGCCGGGTCCGGGTCGTCCGCCAAAAGCGAAAGCTGCAGCGACAAGCTGAGTAGAGCTGTCGGTCTGATTTGAAGCATTGCCCTGAAAAGCCACCGTACGGTGGCTTTTTTGTGTTCTGAACAGGGTCAGCGCTGTGCTAAACTGCCGGCTTTTCAGGGTTTGATCCTATGACGCGATTACTGGCCATCGACACCACAGGTGATTACTGCTCACTGGCGTTAAAAGACGGGGACCGTGTCTTACAATGCCATCAGAGTTTGCCAAGGCAGCACGCTCGTCAAATCTTGCCATTGCTGGATCAGTTGGTTGCTGAGTCGGGCTGGGCACGAACCAGTCTGGATGCGGTTGTTTACGGGCGTGGACCTGGCTCGTTCACGGGCATTCGTATTGCTGCGGGTATTGCTCAGGGTATTGCTTTAGGCGCCGATTGCGGGGTGATTCCGGTCAGTACACTGCAAACACTGGCTATGGAAGCTGGTCATGCCAACCCCGATGCCCGCCAAGTATGGGTAGCCCTGGACGCACGCATGCGCGAGTTGTACGTTGCGCGATTCCAGATCGACCAGGGTTTTCCTGTTTTTCAGGGTGATGAATCACTGTTAACGCCGAACCAATTACCGGTACCGCCCACCAGTGACGCCAGTGTGGGTGCTTATTTTGCCGGAAGTGGCTGGCAGACTGATTATGGGTTCAGCGATGCCTGGACAGCAGCCTTGGCATTGCAGCCGCCCAAGTTGACGTTACCCAAAGCGATTTGGGGGGCCGAGTTGGCGCTGGCTTTGTTGCACCGCGATGCGAGCGTCAAGGTGGCACCTGAGCAGGCACTGCCGGTGTATTTGCGTGACAAAGTAACATGGGATAATAAGCCAAAAGTTGGAGGGTGACTGTTGCTCTCACATCGTCGCTTGTCTTCATTGTCCGGGGACGAGGTTTTTTACTGTAAAGGAAGCATAGATGCTATCTGAGCTGCAAATCATTGTTCTGGCTTTGATTCAGGGAATCACCGAGTTTTTGCCGATATCGAGCTCCGCTCATTTGATTTTGCCTTCGCAGCTGTTGGGTTGGCCTGATCAGGGCCTGGCATTCGACGTTGCTGTGCATGTCGGATCGTTGTTGGCAGTGCTCTGGTACTTTCGCGCCGACGTAGGGCGTATGTTAGTGCATTGGAGCCTGCATCTGGCGCGCCGTCCGCACGATGCCATTGAGCGGACCCTGGCCTGGTGGATCATTCTGGCAACAATCCCCGCTGTCGTGTTTGGCTATCTGTTTCAGGATCAGATAGAAACCCATTTGCGCAGTATTCTGGTCATTGCCATTACCACGAGTGTGTTTGGGGCCGCTCTTTGGTGGTCGGATGCGGGCGTAGCCGAAACGCGTACCTTGAAAGAACTGAATTGGAAACACACGCTGTTGATCGGTTTGGCGCAGGCGATCGCACTGATTCCAGGCACGTCGCGCAGTGGTATCACCATGACAGCAGCCATGGCGTTGGGTTACGGTAAAAAGGATGCCGCACGGTTCAGTTTTTTGCTGTCCATACCCTTGATTTTTGCAGCAGGCGTACTGAAAACGGTCAGCCTTGTCCAGCAACCGGACCTGGTATACTGGAATCAACTGATAGGCGGTACTCTGGTATCGTTTATTAGTGCTTACGCGTGCATTACGCTGTTTCTGAAGTGGATCGAACGCATTGGCTTTTTGCCCTTCGTACTCTACCGGTTCGCGCTCGGAGGGCTCTTGTTCTTCGTTTATTTTTCGCTGTGATCCGAACCCGGAGGCGACGGACATTCCACTATGGATGCGATAAACCATCGAATTGACTTCTACCTTGATTCGGCGCAGCCGGGGCATCTGATTGCATCACAGACTCAGGCCCGGCTTGCTCTTTATGCCCAGGAAGTCTCTGAACGCCCAGACGGCCTTTTTTTAACCATTACCGGGGGGGCGTTGGGGTTGGCCAGTGGTGACATGGTCAAACAGCACCCTGTCTGTGTTGATTTCATCGGTGGCGCTGCAAGGCATCGTCAGCAGTTCGGGGGAGGGCGATCACAGGCCATTGCCAAAGCAGTGGGGTTGCATCAGCGCAAAGACCTGGTGGTGCTGGACGCCACAGCAGGGCTTGGTCGTGATGCTTTTGTTCTGGCGAGCCTGGGGGCGACCGTGATCATGATGGAGCGACACCCCGTTGTGCGCTTGCTGTTGACTGACGGGCTCGAGCGAGCCCGCAGCAGTGGTGACCCGGTGTTTGATCGCATGAGTATGCACGATGGCACCTTGCTGAATATGGCTCACGCCTTGTCTCCTGACGTAGTCTATCTCGATCCAATGTATCCGGAGCGCCGCAGTAAAGCAGCGGTAAAAAAAGACATGGCGTTGTTTCACGCTCTGGTTGGGGCTGACGAAGACGCAGATGCTTTACTGGCGCCAGCACTGACCTGTGCGCAGCGCAGAGTGGTGGTGAAGCGACCGCGTATTGCCCCCCCGCTGGATGGCCAGAAACCAGGGCTTGTATTGGCTGGTAAAAGCAGCCGATTCGATATTTATCCGTTAAAGTCCATCAGCAACGACTAGTGTCATGAGTCTGAAATTCGTGACGATTACCCGACAGTCCGGATGGCACTGGAGCTATGGTTGACGACCAGCCAATTACCCTGCGAATTTCAGGCTCATAACACCAGCAAGTTGTAAGAAAAATGGCTTGCTGCCTTTTTCAACATACGAAAACCAACGGCTTACCAGTCGAGGATTTCGTGAGAACTTTCCTCGTGGCCACTGGCTGTATTTTCATTATTTGAGCGCCAGCTTTTGAGTTAAGGAGTCAGGGTCGGCCCTTCGTCCACTTGCGGTTGTTCGGGTTCGCTCTCACGCAGGCCAGTCACTTGCATAATCGAATACAGTACCTGGGCTGGTACGACGCTGTCTGATGCCAGCACAATATTCAGAATACGGTCGTCAAATTCAAGGCAATGCTGATCGTTGACGGTTATAGCTTGCCGGGCCTTCAGCGTCTGCAGGAAATTCTTAAACAAAGCTTTGTCAAAGAATTCCGGAGCATTGAGGCCGTTCAGTACCGACAGTCGTTGCGCCATTTGTTGCGACTGATTTTCCACCTCAGTGCTGGTCGCCTGGCCAGTGCCAGCGCGAATCAGCACAGCCAGTGTCAGTAAGTACCGCTCGAGAGTAGGGACCATAATGGCCGCCAGCAGTTCGAGTTTGAGTCGGCTGGCCGTTCCCATCAGGGACGCGAACCATCGATCTTCCTCCCGGTGAATGAGGCCGGCCTGGTGGAAGAATTCAATCCAGACTGACACCTGTTTCTGTGCTTCTTCGACACTGGGTGCAAGGAAAAGTTCACTTTGCAGGTAGGGGTAGATCAGCCCAACGCGTTCCCTGAGCTTATCCAGGCTGATGCCCTGGCCTTGTCCCAGCAGAGCCGCTACCAGAGCCGGAATGGCATAGAGGTGTTGCACGTTATTGCGGTAGTAAGACATTAGCACGGCGTTTTGACTGTCGAGGCCAAACAGATCGCCAAGCTTTTGCGGAATCCGCCGTAACATACCCATTTGCTCTGTGTAGTCGATCCACTGTTTGGCATCGCCCTCAGGCCAGGTAATGTGGGTGTCATAGGGCAGGTGTTGCTGCAGCTCAGTCAGCAGGGTCAATTGCTGTTGCAGCAATTCCCCGTCCATTGCCTGGCGTGGTGTTGCCAGTAAGGTCAGCGCAACGAGGTTGATCGGGTTCAATGCGGCCGCAGAGTTAATGCGGGTTACCACGCTGCGGGACAGTTCATCAACAAAAGGGACCATCCAGCTTGGCCGGTCGTCTGGTCCGTAGGCGTGCTGATCCCAGCCAGGCTGAAGAGTTGCAAGCAGAGTGTTCAGATGCAGTGGTTCCCCCACGTTGAGATACACCTGTCCATAGTTTTTTAGCCGACGGACAGATTTGACCAGATCAAACAGATTCTCTTTTTTCTTTTCCTGGCCTTGCAGTTCACCCAGATAGGAACGTGACTCGAAAACCTTTTCATAGCCGATGTAAATCGGAATAAAAACGATTGGCCGGCGGTGATCCCGCAAATGGCTGCGCACCGTCATCGCCAGCGTACCCGTGGCAGGGGAGCGCATCCGGCCCGTGCGCGAACGGCCACCTTCGACAAAATACTCAACCGGGTAGCCACGGGAAAACACGGAATGCATGTATTCGTTGAATACCGCCGTATAGAGTTTATCGCCGCCAAACTTCCGGCGGATGAAAAACGCCCCGCCTCTGCGCAACAGGGCGCCAACCACCGGCATGTTGAGGTTTTCGCCAGCAGCGATATGGGGGACGTTGAGCCCCTGATAATACAGGGTATAGCTCAGCAGCAGGTAGTCGAGATGGCTACGGTGACAGGGCACGTAAACAATCTCATGATCTTCAGCCAGCTTTTTCACCGGATCCAGGCCGTTGACCAGAACCCCGTTGAATATTTTGTTCCACAGCCAGGTCAGAATAACATCGAGAAACCGAATGACATTGTATGACACATCGGCAGCGATGGTGTTGGCGTGTTTATGGGCAAGGCGTTCCGCTTTTTCCCGGCTGATGCCTTTGGCCGACGCATGTTGCTCAATGGCTTTTCGAACCGGAGCCGTATGCAACAGGTGACTGACCAAAACTCGTTTGTGTGACAGGTCTGGCCCGATTACAGCGGTGCGTACCCGCCGGAAATGAACGCGTAAAACCCGGGCAACCTTTCGGCTGGCAACGTCGGTATTTGGCTCGTCATTGACCAGTTGGCGCAGTGATACCGGTTCATTGATCTCGAAATAGGTATTGCGACCGTTGATTAACACCGTGAACAGCTTTCTAAGGCGTCCAGCCAGATTCCAGTTCGAGCTCAACAGAACTTTGAGCAGGTTATTGCTCTTGCTGGCGCCGCGGCCCCAGAAAAGTGCAACCGGGACCAGCAGAATATCTTCCTCAGGGTTTTCCGTCAGATAATTCAGCATGGGCTGAATCAGCGGAGCCACGCCCCTGCGATGGCGTCGCAACACGGAACGGCGTGCATGGATACTGATGAGCGGTCGGTTGCCCTCCAACCCGGGTAAAGTCAGGCGCCGGGACAGATCGGGCAGCCCCAGCTTGCGACACTGGTGATCCAGCACCATGGCATCAGCGGTGGATTGTTGCTCCAGTACGTAAACCACTGGGGTGCTCTTGGTGAGGACGTTCAGGTCAACCCTGGCTGGTTTGTTGTCGGTTCTGACCCATAAAAACAAGACGCTTTGAACGCAGCGGCTGATCATATCGAGCAACGATCGCATATAGGGGCACCTGTTTACCGTAAATATGGGGTTAGTTTACCTCAACCCAGGCTAAAACGCAGAGTGCTCCGCTATCAGGTGCTCAGTAGTGCGGTGGTGGCTGATCGACAATGTCGGGCGATAAACCTTCTTTAAAATCCTGCTGCTCTGCCGCCAGTCGCTGTAGGGCGAGTTCGAGTCGGGCCAGCCGTTGTTGCTGATCCGCAATGACGTGATTTAACTGATCGATGGTATCGTCCTGATGAGTCAGGCGTATTTCCAGGTCTGTCAGGCGCTCTTGCTGGTTCATATTCAGTGTCCAGGGCTGGTTTTTGGCGTAGTTTTTGGCATTATGACGGGCTTTGAGGTGACAGATCACGCGTTTTTAAACGTGAGTATGGAGCAGGAAGCTCAGTCACGGCGGTTAGCAGTGAGACCTGCTTGAGTAGCCATTGCCATTGATTTGGTGATGTTTGCTTATAGGAACAAATTGCGCACAGAGCACCTAAATATGAAGGAACGGCCTCTATCTCTACACGGGAGTATGAGCGAGTTTCTCAGACTAACCGTCTGCTTATGATAACAGCGTATCCAGGGATTGAACGTAATAATGACAACAATTCGAACAGTTGAGTGGTAATTATGAATGCAAGAATGTTTTTGATACGCGTCGGCGTGGCGCTTCTGGTAGCCCTTCCGGCTCCCGTTATTTTGGCAGCTGCCCTGATTTTGTCGGGTGTTGGAGCCGAAGTGACTCTGGCTGAACTGACCAATACCCGTGTCAGTGGCTCGGAATGGATTGCCTTTGTTGCGGTGCTGATTGTCGTATCTGTACTGGCTACACTGGCGCAGTACATGGCACAACCATTACTGGGGCAGGCAGAGAAAGATAATCGCGAAGAAGGTATCGTCAAGTGGTTTAACGTGAGTAAGGGGTTTGGGTTTATCACCCGGGATAATCAGGAAGATGTGTTTGTACACTTCCGATCCATTCGCGGACGTGGCCACCGGTCCCTGCAAGAGGGGCAGCGGGTAAAATTCGGTGTGGTTGAGAGCACCAAAGGGTTGCAGGCGGAAGATGTCACAGTAGTTCGCCAGCGTTAGGCCCGGGTGTTTCGACAAAAAAGGCGGGTTCAACCCGCTTTTTTTGTGCCTGCTTTCCAAACCTATCCGGTTTTCCAGCTAATAGCCGCTTCTGCGCCACCCGGCATGATCTGTACCCAGGCATCCGGATCGTCGGATTCTGTCCAGCCGCCGGCGGCAATGCGCGTTTCCTGGTTAAAGTGTTCACTCGCCGCCCTGGCGCAGGCCGCATCATCGGACCAGGGTAAGTCACTGCTGTTCAACCATAGGCTGGTGAAACGATCGGCCACCCGTTCAAGCACCAGAATGGAAAATGACTGGCGGTGCCAGTAGCCGGTCATCGCGACGGCATTCTTCGGCATTCCAGGTTGTCGCCCGGCCGGTTGTATATCGTCTAGGTGGTCTGCGAGCCAGGTTTTCAGCGCCTCGGCGGATGTGCTGGCAATGTATATTTCAATGTCGGTCGCTTCGGTCATGCGAAGGCTCCAATATAAACAGCAGTATTCGTAACAGGCTGATGGCCAGATACCCCATCAGCGCAACAAAGGAACCCAGAGCCACGAGCAACAGCCCCAGCAGCGTTGTTATTTCCTGCTGCAAGCTAGGTGTAAGCAGGGCGTCTGCCAAGAGAATTACCATCAGACCAGCACAAAATACAAAGCCGCCTGTGGTAAAGCGTTTCAGTGCTGTTCCGGGCTCGGGCGTTCGTGCCTTAAGCCAATGATACCACTGTGTTCGTCTGGAAGGCGGTAGGGTCATAGCGAAAGGAGGTGCTCCTGGTTAACGCCCGCGTCATTTACCCGTATCATACGCGCCATCATTCTATTCGTAAAAAGGTCGTCCATGTCCTCTGCAACGCTGACTCTGGCTAAAGAACTCATTTCACGCGCCTCTGTAACTCCCGAAGATCAGGGCTGCCAGGCCCTGATGGCCGAGCGCCTGGCTGCGGTTGGCTTCAGCAATGAGTCGATGCGTTTCGAGGATGTTGACAACCTCTGGTCGGTGCATGGTGAGGGGCAGCCGTTGTTGGTGTTTGCTGGCCATACCGATGTAGTGCCCACCGGAGAGGCATCGAAGTGGACCTTCCCCCCGTTTGAGCCAACCGAAGAGGATGGCATGCTCTATGGCCGTGGCGCAGCTGATATGAAAGGCAGTTTGGCGGCCATGGTGGTAGCTGCCGAGCGTTTTGCGGACCGGCACCCGAAGCATCAGGGAAGACTCGCTTTTCTGATTACCTCGGATGAAGAGGGCGATGCCTATAACGGTACCGTCCGGGTCGTGGATACCCTGACTGAGCGTGGAGATCACATCGATTGGGCCGTGGTTGGCGAGCCGTCCAGTACTGCTGTAGTGGGCGATACCATCAAGAACGGCCGACGCGGTTCCATGCTGGGGTATTTGACGATCAAGGGCGTTCAGGGTCATGTGGCGTACCCGCATCTGGCCAAAAACCCGGTGCACCTGGCGGCTCCGGCCATCGCCGCACTGAGTACTGAAGTCTGGGATCAGGGTAATGATTACTTCCCGGCTACCAGCTTTCAGATTTCCAATATTAACTCGGGTACCGGTGCTACCAATGTCATTCCCGGTGACGCCGAGATTATGTTCAGTTTTCGATTCAGTACGGAAGTGACGGTTGAGCAATTGCAGCAACGCACCCGCGCACTGCTCGACCAACAAGCGTTCGATTATGATTTGCGTTTTGAAGTGAAGGGGCAGCCATTTCTTACTGATCGCGGAGCACTGGTCCAGGCCGCGACAGCAGCCGTTGAGCAAGTACAGGGGTTTGCCACCGAGCTGTCAACCGCCGGTGGTACCTCAGACGGACGTTTCATTGCGCCAACCGGTGCGCAGGTCGTTGAGCTAGGCCCGGTTAATGCGACCATCCACAAAGTCGATGAATGCGTATCCATTGCCGATCTGGATACCCTGACGGACCTGTATTTGGCGATTATGGAGAATTTACTGGTGGACCCGGCTGCGTCGTAGCGGAGGGATCCTGCAGACCCTTGAGCTGCAATTGCAGCGCCTGGCCGCTGATTTGCACTTCGTAGAGGCTGAAACCCAGAGACGCAACCAGCAACACCAAAGAGGCTGCAAATAGCACAGTGCCCGGGCTGGGCATCTGAAGGAACAGCATCAACATCGACAGTACGCAGAAGATAAAGGCGATAATGCCCAAAACCTGCATGCGCCGGATGGCGACGATCCGAACTTTCAGGTGCAGGATTTGTTCACGTAAATCACGATCCGGATGTTCTGCATTCTGTTTGTAGAGTGAACGGATCAGTTGAGCGATTACCAGAAAGCGGTTTGTGTAGGCCAATAACAGCAGGGAAATGGCCGGAAACAGTAAAGCTGGTGTGGTCAGGTTCATGTGCTTGCTAGACTCCAGTTAAAAACAGGGACGGTACCTGGTGGGGTATTGTCATACACGTGAAAAAAGAGGAAGAGGTCACTATGTTATCCAAAATCATGGCCTGGTTTGATGCCCCTGAAGAGCCCATAGCCGAACTTACGGTTGATGAGGCCATTACAGTGTTAATGGTAGAGATCATGATGTCTGATCACGATCTGGATGCCCGCGAACAGGCAGCGATAACCGAGCGTTTGGTCGAGCGCACCGGAGAGCCTCGTGAAGTTGTTCAGGAACTGGTTTCCCGGGCTCAGCAAACCCATTCTGACAGCCATGACCTCTTCCAGTTTACCAAATTACTGAATGAGCAACTGAACGTCGATGAAAAAATGACGCTGGTGGTCGATCTGTGGCGCACCGCGCTGGCTGACGGGGTGATCGACAAGCATGAAGACCATATGATCCGGCGACTGTCCGACCTCTTATACCTCCATCACAGTCACTTTATCAAAGCAAAACATCAGGCCCTGGAGGCCGATTGACACCGATTTAGACAAATATTTGACACTTCAGGGTGTGTTTTAAACCCCGTATTAAATTTATTACTTCAATAGGTAGCAGTGCGTTGCAAATAAAGTAAAGGCATCAGATACTGCGGTGTGACCGGGGTCTCATACTAAAGATTAGAGATCGTCGGCCGCCATCAAGCATGGTTAGTGTGCCTGATACATCATTTTTCTGGAGTACATGCGTGAATCGAAGACAATTCCTGTACCAGACGTTGTCGGCTTCGGCAGTGTTAGTTGGAACAGGCTACGCCTCCGTTGACATGATACGGCGTTCGTCCAAGGTTTGGGGTCCAACCGAGGCCGAGCAGGCAAAAGCTGCAGTAGAGCAGGCCCTGCGAGGGGCTCCTTTGGTTGATGAAGCGGTGTCATATAACGCTACACCTTTCGCAGCAGCACCTGACCGGGAAGGGTTGAGCTATGCCCAGCCCGCCAGAGCCATGCAAACCATGGGTCCACGTTTTGAGACACCCAATGAGGCTGGCGGTCTAAAGGTACCCGCTGCATCTGACACGCTGGCCTCTGTTACCCCTGATTCAACATTGGTGGACGCCCTGTCCTCCGACTTCGCTGAGATGACACCGTCGCAATCGGAAACGCCGATATTGGACGAGACGGCAGCAACCGTCGGTGCTCCGGTTTACATTGCCGAAGTTGAAGACGAAGCAGAGCGTGTGCGCCAGAAAGTCGAGCATTTTGAATACGATTTTTCTGACGATGTTCATATGACTGAGACGGAATATACGACGCTGGTTTCAGCGCTTGAGCGCCTCAACCGGGTTCAGTCTTATGTCGGTCACGGTCATTTCAACGTTTTGTCGTTTGACGACATGTTGCGCTATGCCCGTTATCAGCCTCGCATCGGTGACTTCCCTACCGCTGAGTTGGATTATCTGGAAAAGCTTTTCTACGATGATGTGTCACGCCTGGGGTTTTTCGGCGAGCGAGTGATCAGTGACCTGACCCACAGTTATGCCGACAATGACATCTCCAAGATTCCCGGCAGCGGCCATTATCTCTTGCGCGGCGATTCGGAAGCTTTTTACGACAAAGTGCGTGAAAAAGTCGGCGACACTCTATTGCTGACCAGTGGTGTACGTGGCGTGGTTAAACAATACCACTTGTTTATGGCCAAAGCCGTTCAGTCTGAAGGTAACCTGTCGCGAGCCTCACGCTCGCTGGCGCCCCCGGGGCATTCTTTTCACGCAATTGGTGACTTCGATGTGGGCCGGATAAACGGTGGGCTGAGCAACTTCACCGCCGACTTCGCTCAGACCGATGAATTCAAGAGACTTCAGGATCTGGGTTTCGTCAAGATTCGCTATACCACGGACAATGAATATGGCGTGCGTTACGAGCCCTGGCATATTCGGGTGGTGTGACTAAAAAAGCGGGCCTGGCCCGCTTTTTTTAGTCACACTACCGGATCACCCCGGTGAGAGACTGGTTCCCCGGTAAGGGTGAGGGTTGGTCTTTGCTGATCAGCCTCTTCTCGCCTGCTTCACCGCATCAGCAATCAGAAACGACAGTTCCAGTGCCTGGTCTGCATTCAACCTGGGATCACAATGGCTGTGGTAGCGTTCCGCCAAATCATGCTCGGTGATCTCAAAAGCACCGCCGATGCATTCGGTCACGTTGCGACCGGTCATTTCAAAGTGAACGCCACCGGCGTGTGTCCCTTCGGCCCGGTGAATCTGAAAGAAATCTTTCACCTCTGACAGAATTGAATCAACAGCGCGTGTTTTGTAGCCGTTGCCGGTTTTTATGGTGTTGCCATGCATGGGGTCGCTGCTCCAGACCACATTGCGACCTTCCGCTTTCACCCGTTGCAACAAAGCCGGAAAGTGATCGGCAATCTTGTCGGCACCCATACGTACGATCAGGTTGAGCCGGCCGGGCTCATTGTTCGGATTGAGAATATCGATCAGCCGGATAAGGTCTTCCGGATCGGTACTGGGACCGGCTTTTAATCCGAGCGGGTTGTGAATGCCACGGCAGAATTCGACGTGGGCACTGTCGAGTTGGCGGGTGCGATCGCCGATCCACAGCATGTGTGCAGAGCAGTCATACCAGTCGCCGGTGAGACTGTCCTGGCGTGTTAGCGCTTGTTCGTAGGGCAGCAATAAGGCTTCATGTGAGGTGAAAAACTGAGTCTCACGAATCTGTGGGGTGTTTTCCGGAGAAATGCCGCAAGCGCTCATGAACGCCAGGGTGTCATCAATCATATCAGCCAGGTGCTGGTAGCGCTCACCCTGGGGACTTTTGTCGACAAAGCTCAGGTTCCACTGGTGCACCTGATGCAGGTCGGCCAACCCGCCCTGAGCGAATGCGCGCAACAGATTCAGCGTGGATGACGACTGATGGTAGGCTTTCAGCATTCTTGTCGGGTCGGGTATGCGGCTGTTTTCATCGAACCCGATGCCATTGATGATGTCACCCCGGTAGGAGGGTAGTGTGACGCCGCCGATGGTTTCATCATCGGCTGAGCGTGGCTTGGCGAACTGACCAGCCATGCGGCCGATCTTCACTACCGGACTTTGACCACCAAATGTCAGCACAACCGCCATTTGCAGCAATACTTTGAAGGTGTCGCGAATCTGGTTGGAATTGAATTCTTTGAAGCTTTCGGCGCAATCCCCGCCTTGAAGCAGAAAGGCATCACCGTTGGCAACACTAGCCAGCTGCTTCTTGAGTGCCCGGGCTTCACCGGCAAATACCAGCGGGGGCTGGTGGGCAAGTTCGGATTCAACGGCGTTCAGGGCACCCTGATCCGGGTAGTTGGGCAACTGTCGAATGGTCTTTTGGCGCCAGGATTCTGGGCTCCAGGATGTCATGTGGTGTCCTTTGGTTCAGTTCCGGTTTAGGTCGGTGGTTGACGTGTCAGCAGAGCGCGTCGGTCGCGAATTTCACGTCATGGCATTTTAGGCAATCGATCCATGATTGCCATTGATTATTCGGCAATGCAGGCATGCGCGCCGGGCGGTTGGTCGTGATTACCCGGTTCCCGGTAGGAGACCGGGAGCCATCATCCGGTAAACCGACCAGCCAGATACTGCAGTGGGTGCTTCAGACTGATGCCTTGCTGACGCTGGGCCTGGCTGCGGCAGGAGTAACCCGTAGCAACCCACTGGTCATCTTCAGACCCGGTGTCGAGCAGGGGTCGCCATGAGAGGTCATAGATTGTCGCAGAAGTGCCTTTATTGCGCGTCTCATGGCCATAGGTGCCGGCCATACCACAGCAGCCTACGGCTTCGTGTTCCAGTGTCAGGCCCAGGGCGGTGAAGATGGCTTGCCAGTCTTTCATACTGGCAGCTGCGTTGGTTTTTTCGGTGCAGTGCCCCAGTAGTTTCACGGCGCCTGGTTCATACCGGCCCTGTTGCAATTCGATGTGTGTGAGCCGTTGGCCTAAAAATTCCTGCAATAGCAGGACGGGTGTAACGGCACCGTCCAGATACTTCACGTATTCTGAGCGATAGGCGAGTGTCATTGAGGGGTCGATACCTACCAAAGGTACCCCACTTTTTGCCAGAGCAGCGAAGTCTTTCTGGCGGCGCCTGGCGACCCAGGTAAAGGTTTTAAGAAAACCGTGAACATGCAGTGGCTTGCCATTGGCCCGGTAGGGCATTACCCAGACCTTAAATCCGAGTTGCTGCAGGCAGCGCAGAATATCGGCGACGGTATCGGTATCAAAAAAGCTGGAGAACGCATCCTGAACAATCACTACGGATCGCTCGCGCTCGCGGGCGGGCAAGCCCTGAAGGATCTCTGCATCAGCCCAGTCGATGCCCAATTGATGCATCAGGCTGCCCAGTTGATGGCGATGAATTTTCGGGCTGTCGACCATGCCCGCAACGTGTTCCAGAAACCACTGCACCGGTTTGGCGGCCATCAGACCATTGTAGACCCATTTGAAAGGACGTTTGGCCAGCCATGGAATGACGAATTCAAGGGTGCCAATGAAGTAGTCTTTCAGCGGACGTAGATAACGCCCGTAGTATAAATGCAGGAATTTGGCCCGAAACTCAGGTACGTCGACCTTGATCGGACATTGTCCGGTGCAGGATTTACAAGCAAGACAACCGGCCATCGAATCGTAGACTTCGTGGCTGAAGTCATAGTCCCCGCGCTCCCGGCGCCAGGTGTTCCAGGCGCGAGGAAGCCAGTGCACCAGCGGTATCCGGCGATGCTCTGCGGTTGCCAGTGACCGGGTGCTGTGACCCTGTTCACCAAGCAGTCGTGCCCATTCGCGAATCAGTGATGCCCGGCCTTTGGGTGAGTGTTTGCGCTCCCGGGTTCCTTTCCAGGAAGGGCACATGGCATCGTTTGGGTCGTAGTTATAGCAGGCGCCATTGCCATTGCAGTACATGGCTTCGGACTGATAAGACCAGCTCTCCACCGGTATGGTCCGGTCTTTGTCGCCGCGTGTGGTGACTGCATCGATAGCCAGCAATTTAAGTTCGGGTTGTGTTGTGGCGATCTTGCCCGGATTCAGCTGGTTATTCGGGTCGAATGCGCGTTTGATGGCTTGCAACTCCGGGTAGAGATCGCCAAAAAATGCTGGCGAAAACTCGGACCGCACGCCCTTACCGTGCTCGCCCCAAAGCAGTCCGCCATACTGTTTGACCAGTTCGACTACCGCATCGGTCACTCGCCTTACCGTTTTGATCTGCTCCGGGTCTTTCATGTCCAGTGCCGGTCGCACATGCAAAACACCGGCATCAACGTGGCCGAACATGCCGTAGGTCAGGCCTTCGTCGTCCAGTACTTTGCGAAACGCCATGATGAAGTCGGCAAGATTTTCCGGTGGTACCGCCGTGTCTTCAACGAAGGGGACCGGCCGTACTTCGCCCTGTGCATTGCCCAGCAGACCAACGGATTTCTTGCGCATGCCCCAGATCTGATTGACCGCGGTGTTGCCCCAGGCAACCGAGTAACCGGTGCACTTGCCTGGTTGCCCTTGCAGTGCGTCCAGCGAATCGGTCAGGCGTTTTACACCGGCTTCCAGGGTGGCGTTGTCGTCAGCGGTGAACTCTACGAGGTTGATGCCGCTAACGACTTCACCCGCAGCCGAAGGAAAGTACTCGGCCACGGTATTCCAGATGATGTCGCCCTTGGCCAGCTCCAGCACGCGGCTGTCGACGGTCTCAATGGAAGCGGGCCTGGCTTGCATCAGGGTCTGGGCATCACGCAGCGACGTTTCAAAGCTGTCGTAACGTACGTTAACCAGGGCCGATACTTTTGGAATTGGCAGAACATTCAGTCGCGCTTCGACGATGAAACCGAGCGTACCTTCAGAACCGCACAGGATATTGTTCAGGTTGAACCGGCCCTGTTCATCGCGAATGTGAGCGAGGTCATATCCGGTCAGGCAGCGATTCAGCTTGGGGAAATGAGCGTCAATATCCTGGGCCCGACGCAGATGGATATCATCAACGGTCCGGAATATCTCGCCAATCAACCCGGGTTGTGACTTGGCATCGTCCAGGCCGGCTGCATCGACAGGGCCGGTCTCCAGCAGGGATCCATCGAGCAAAACGGTGCTGAGATTAAGGACATGATCGCGGGTTTTGCCGTACATGACTGAACCCTGACCACTGGCATCGGTATTGATCATACCGCCGATGGTAGCCCGGTTGCTGGTTGACAGTTCCGGCGCAAAAAACAGACCGTGAGGCAGCAACGCCGCGTTGAGCTGGTCTTTGACCGCGCCACCCTCGACGCGTACCCAGCCTTCCTCGGCATTGATCTCAACAATACGATTCATGTGGCGGGATACGTCCACCACAATGCCATCGGTCAGAGATTGGCCGTTGGTGCCGGTACCGCCGCCGCGGGGGCTGATGACGATCGATTGCCAGTCATCCTGGCTGATCAGCCGGGTCAGCCGTTGCAAATCACCACGATGACGCGGGTATATAACCGCCTGCGGCAGCACCTGGTAGATCGAGTTGTCGGTCGCCAGCACCGTGCGATTGGCATAGTCCGGGTTAAGCTCGCCTTCGAACCCTGTTTTGCGCAAGGCATCGATAAAGGCAAGGTAATGGCTCTGGACTGGTGATACGTCTTTCAGGCGTGGAATCATGAACTGGGACACTTGGCGACAACGACGGGGGTATTCTAACGAAAAACCCACCAAATTCGAGTTCGGCTGACGCCAGGGTGTAAATCAGTGGTGTGGGTTCACCGTCAGGCGGTTTGTTTGTTCCAGACCCTGAGCCTCAGCAGAGCAGCGAGCACATCCGTTCGGGTGATTTCACCAATGAGTCTGCGGTGGTCGGTAACCGGGTATTTCTTGGGTTTGTCCTGGGTCATGATTTGGGCCAGATCGATGATGCTCATTTCGCCCGACATGGTCAGTACATCGCGGCGCATGATGTCTGAAACCAGGGTGGTGTTCTCCCGAAAGTAGCTGTCTGTGATCAGGTGTTTCAGGCAATCCTGTTCAGACAAGTAGCCGACCAGGTGGTGCTGATCATCCACCACGGCACCGCCAAGCATTTTGTGTTTCAACAATATCTGAACCGCCTCAGTGACGGTCGCGGTTGCTGGAATGGCGACCCGGGCCGGGGTCATGCAATCAGCAACGGTCAGGGACTCCTGTTTCATAATGGACTACTCCTTCCAGGCAAACGGGAAGGGCAACCGCTGGGCGGTTGCGCTTCTGAGTTCCAGTGTCGCGTTTGGCGACACCGTGTCCTTAGCTTAGTCGGCGGTCGTGCGCCTGTAAAATTCAGCGACCCAGGCTAGCCAGAATGTGAGCGATGGCGTCGTCTTTTTTGAGGACTACTTTTTCGTCAGCACCCCGGGCTTTGTATTCAAGTTCACCCTCGGCCAGGCCTCGGTCACTGACAACCAGGCGGTGGGGAATGCCCATCAGTTCCATGTCGGCGAACTTAACGCCCGGGCTGGTCTTCTTGTCACGGTCATCCAGTAACACCTCAACCCCCGCAGCTTGCAAGTCGGCATAGAGTTGCTCGGCCACTTCCATGACTTCAGGGCTTTTGTGTGCATTGAGCGGCACAATGCCCACGTGGAACGGTGCCAGAGCGTTTGGCCAGATAATGCCGTTTTCATCATGATTCTGTTCAATGGCTGCTGCGACGATGCGGCTGACACCGATGCCATAGCAGCCCATGTTCATGATCTGGCCTTTACCGTTCTGGTCCAGAACTGTCGCATTCAAGGCTTTGGCGTACTTGTTTCCCAGCTGAAAAATGTGCCCGACTTCGATGCCTTTTTTGATCAGCAGGGTGCCTTTGCCATCAGGGCTTGGGTCGCCTTCGACAACGCTGCGCAAGTCGGCGACAGTTGGCAGTGCAACATCGCGCTCCCAGTTGATGCCAAACCAGTGCTTGTCGTCTTCATTGGCGCCAGCACCAAAGTCTGCCATGACGCTGACACAACGGTCGACGATCATCGGCACGCGCAGTCCGACCGGGCCAAGGGAACCCGGGCCAGCACCGACAGCCGCCCGGATGGCTTCTTCAGTGCCCATGGTCAGGGGGGATTTGACACCCGGTAGGTTCTCGGCCTTGATCTCGTTCAGCTCATGATCCCCGCGAATCAGCAGGGCAATCAGGCCACCTTCGATGTCTTCTTCGGCCTCGACGATCAGTGTCTTGATCGTCTTTTCGATGGGCAGATTGAATTGCGTCACTAACTGATCAATGGTTTTGGTGTCGGGCGTGTCGACCTTGCGCAAGGCTTCTGTCGCTTCGGCTCTGGGGGCAGCGGGCATCAGAGCTTCGGCCTTTTCAATGTTGGCGGCAAAGTCACTGCTGTCTGAAAAAGCGATGTAGTCTTCGCCGGAATCAGCCAGCACCTGAAACTCATGCGAGGCCGCGCCGCCCATGGCGCCCGAGTCGGCTAGGACCGGGCGGTAGTCGAGACCCAGGCGATCAAAAATCCGGCAATACGTGGCGTACATGTTGTCGTATTCGGCCTGCAGCGACTCCGGCTCGATGTGAAAGGAGTAAGCGTCTTTCATGATGAACTCGCGGGCTCGCATTACGCCAAAGCGAGGCCGGAATTCATCGCGAAACTTGGTCTGGATCTGATAGAAATTCACGGGCAACTGTTTGTAGCTGGTCAGCTCATTGCGTGCTATGTCCGTGATGACCTCTTCGTGAGTCGGCCCGAAGACGAAGTCCCGCTCGTGGCGGTCTTTCATGCGCAACATCAGACCGTCCATGGCATCGAAGCGGCCGCTTTCCTGCCACAGTTCGGCTGGCTGGATAGAGGGCATCAGCACCTCCTGAGCCCCTGACCGGTCCATTTCCTCACGTACGATGCGTTCGACTTTGCGCAAAACTCGCAAGCCAGTCGGCAGCCAGGTGTAGAGGCCCGAAGCCAACTTGCGAATCATGCCAGCCCGCAGCATCAGCTTATGACTGACAACGACGGCATCGGCCGGGGTTTCCTTGACGGTGGCGATCAGGTACTTGCTTGCGCGCATCGGAGATCTCTGGATTACAATGAATGTTGGCCGCGTATTGTAGGGACAATAGGCCTGAAGGTGTAGTGGTGAAGGTATAGTTACCTGCTCAAGTTTCGGAGTTCAGTTTTGCCTTGGTGCCAGGAGTCCGTGTCAGGCACCGGCCATCCATCGCGGGTTCAATGTATAAAGCCGATTTGAAGTCCGAAACTAGAGTTGCAAGGAGTAGCCGTCAAGCTACCACTCACCCTGGTTGGGCATTGATGCCCAGGGTTCCTGGCTGGGTAGGGCGTCGCCTTTTTGCAATAACTCTACCGAGATATTGTCCGGGCTGCGCACAAAGGCCATGTGGCCGTCGCGGGGCGGGCGCAGAATCGCCACGCCGTTGTCTTGCAGGTGCTGGCACAGGGCGTAAATGTCGTCTACCCGGTAGGCCAGGTGGCCAAAGTTCCGGCCGCCCCCGAGCGCTTCATCCGACTCCCAGTTGTAGGTCAGTTCAACTTCCGGTTCGCCGGGCTCTGTAGCCAGAAAGACCAGAGTGAATTTACCGGTAGGCACGTCTTTGCGCCGAATTTCCTTTAGGCCGAGCAAATTGCAATAAAAGTGCAGGGAGGCGTCGAGGTCGGTAACGCGAATCATGGTGTGCAGATACTTCATGGTGATTCTCCATCCGCAGTGGATTTAAAAGGCAGGGCTTCGATCATTTGTTGGCGGTAGTGTGCCACCATCGTGGCCTCTTCGTCACAAAAGCGTTGTACGGCGTCTCTGAACTCCGGGTGAGCCAGCCAGTGGAAAGAGTGAGTGAGGGTGGGCTCGAAACCGCGTGCGACTTTGTGCTCGCCCTGGGTGCCGGGGTCAAAGCGTTGCAGGCCGTGCCGGATGCAATAATCGATGCCCTGGTAGTAGCAAGTTTCAAAGTGCAGGTTGTTGTATTCAGCCAGGCACCCCCAGTAGCGACCATAAAGGGTGGTGTTATCGCGAAAACAGAGCGCCCCGGCGACGGCTTCTTCCCCGTCATAGGCCATAAACAACACCAGTGTTTCCGGCTGCCGCGCCAGCAGTTGTTCAAAGAACGCCCGGTTCAAGTAGCCCTGACGACCTCGTTTCAAATAAGTGGCGTGGTAAAAAACATAGAACTGATGCAACGTCTCGAGGCTGATGCCGGTGCCTTCGTAACAGTGAAGGTTCAGACCCTGCTCAGTGATTGATCGCCGTTCCTTCCGTGTGTTCTTGCGTTTACGAGAGCTGAAACGGTCCAGAAAATCGTCGAAATCCCGGTAATTCCGGTTTTTCCAGTGAAATTGCACGTCGCAGCGTTCGGCCCATCCGGTTTGACGCCACAACTGGGCTGTACCGGTGTCGGGAAACAGCAGATGGGCCCCGCTGTAACCTCGTTCCAGCACCCTGGCTTCAATGGCTCCTGCCAATGTTTGCGCTTGCGCGGCGGTCAGCGGTTCTGACGTGCGGGGCCCTACCGAGGGCGTGTACGGTATTGCCGAAACCAGCTTCGGGTAGTAGGTCAGGCCGTGTTGTTCGTACGCATGCGCCCAGGACCAGTCAAATACATACTCGCCCCAGGAATGTGTTTTGGCGTACAGGGGCATCCACAGTGCCTGATTGCCCGCTTCAAGCCTCAGATGCTCGGGTTGCCAGCCGGAACCTTCACCGCAAATGCCGGTTTGCTCAAGAGTGGATAAGAAGGAGGTCTGCATGAACGGGTTGGACTGAGCTTCGGTATGACCAGCCCAGCGGGTGTGCCATGTTGATGTTGGCATAGTCGGCTTCCATAAAACGTGAGGTTATTATAGGGATGGGAGAACAGGTTCCAAGGTTAGCCGCTACCGCATCGCATAAGGTAGAATGCGCGGTCGGAGGAGGACATCATGTTTGAACTGGATTATCGACTGCAAAACGATTGTGTGGAAGTGGGCTCGCTGATGGTCAGCCGCATTCTGCTGATGAAAGATGCCAACTACCCCTGGCTGATTCTGGTGCCTCAACGAGAGGGTATCAGTGAAATGTATCAATTGGACGTCGACGATCAGGAACAGTTGATCTGGGAAAGTTCATTTGTCGCCGAACGGCTGATGGCGACCTACGGCGGCGATAAAATGAATATAGCGGCACTAGGCAATGTCGTGCCGCAATTGCACATCCATCATGTGATGCGCAAGCAGGATGACCCTGCCTGGCCAAACCCAGTCTGGGGAGCTGTACCGCCCAGGGCTTATAGTCGGCATGCCTTGCGACACCGGGTTGAGCAATTGCAAGAGGCGTTTGAAACCTCGACCTTCAAAGCATCCGATCTACCACCGGCCTAATTTTCAACCACCTGGCCAGGCGCATGGTGGATCTTATGCCCGGCAACCTTCAATGACCCCGGTGTCGGCCCGATGTCATTGAAGGTTCACGCAACTGTCAGATCGCTGACATCTGAACCTGAATAATAAGGCTCTGAACGATGGAGGTTTATTATGAAATGGTTGCAGACAATTCAACACCTCGATATCCGGACGTTTAACTGGTGTATGGCTCGTCCCCGACGCGAACAGCTGACTGCGCTGAGCCGGGCCGTATCCAGAACCGCAGACGGCTGGATGTACCTGCTGTTCTTCACCTGCCATGCGCTGGTTCAACCGTCATCAGGGCTGGCTCTGGCGACGCTGGCATTCTGGGCGTTTGCTGTCGAACGGGCTGTCTACTGGGTGTTGAAAAACACCTGCCGGCGAAATCGTCCGCAACAGGCGCTGGCCGAGTTCACCAGCTTCATAATCCCTTCTGATACGTTCAGTTTTCCCTCCGGTCATACGTCCGGTGCGTTTCTGTTTACTTTTCTGGTGGCCAGCCAATTGCCAGTGCTCTTGCCGTTTCTGCTGATTTGGTCGATCGGTGTCGCTGGGTCCCGCATTTTCCTGGGTGTGCATTTTCCGACGGACACCCTGGTAGGGGCCGGTCTTGGAAGTCTGGTCGGCTACGGCATGCTTGGATTATTCACAACGCAGGGGTGGCTGTGATGAAGGTTTTATACGGTGTTCAGGGTACCGGCAACGGACACATTACCCGGGCGCGGGTGATGGCTGACGCACTGTCAGCAAAAGGCATTGACGTCGACTGGGTATTCTCGGGTCGCGACCGGCAAAAGATGTTTGATATGGAGCGTTTCGGCGACTTTCACTGTTTTCGGGGTCTGACCTTTCAGGTGCATAACGGCAAAGTAGACATGCGCCGCACCATGAACGATGCGTCGATGAGTGAGCTGTGGCGAGACATTCGAACACTGGCGCCTGAGCAGTACGACCTGGTGCTGACTGATTTTGAACCGGTGGTTGCCTGGGCGGCGCGCCGGCGTGGCGTTCCCTGCGTGGGTATCGGACATCAATACGCCTTTGCTCATGACATCCCCAAGGCGGGTCACTCCGTCGTTTCCGAGGCCATCATGCGCTGGTTCGCACCGGTGACGCTGGGACTGGGTGTTCACTGGCACCATTTTGGCAAAGACATTTTGCCACCCATCATCGAACCGGTGAGCCAGCCTGAACCCGGTGAGCTGGATTCAGTGCTGATTTACCTTCCTTTCGAAAACAGCGGCCACATCATCGATCTGCTGGCGCCCTTGAAGCGGAACCGCTTTGTCATGCATTGCAGTGATATCGAGCCAGGACAATACGGCAATGTAACGGTTCGCGGATTCAGTCGGGATGGCTTTAAAGTGTCGTTGCATCAAAGTGGTTCAGTCGTCTGTAACGCGGGTTTTGAACTGACCAGTGAGGCCCTGGCGCTGGGCAAGCGAATTCTCGTTAAACCCCTGCACGGACAGATGGAGCAGTCTTCCAACGCCGCGGCGCTGGAGCAGCTGGGTCTCGGGCAGGTGATGCCGGAGCTGAGCGCCTCGGCCATAGCCTATTTCCTGGCAACCGGAGAACGGCAGTTGGTGAACTACCCGAACGTGGCAGAAGCCATCGTCGACTGGTTGCAGCTGTATCCGGCCCGATCCGTAAACGATCTTGTCGCCCAGCTATGGCGGGATGTCCAATTCACGTCTCCGCCGATGATTCAGGCGGCCTGACAGACACCTATCGGGCAGCCCTCCCGCACGAACAGCCCCTTGCCAGCGCTGGCTTTGCGGGCTGTTCGTCCACCTGTGTTGACACATTTCCAGGCCTCGGACATTGCGCTTCCCATTGTTGACTCCCTCGGTTCGGAGGTACAAAAGACGCCTCAAACATTGTCGTCGAGATAACGAATGGCACAGTAGGCCAACGTTATTTCCGATCCCGAACACAAAAAAGACAAGGGTGAATGCAATGGCAAAGGCAAGTCGCTATGTGGCTCACCAGCCCGATGCTCAGGGGCATGTGGCCTGGCAACCGGATGAGCATCGTATCTGGGAAACATTGGTCCAACGTCAGTATAAGGCGATTCCGGGCAAGGCCTGTAAGGCTTATCTGGATGGTCTGGAACATCTGAACCTGCCTGAGGACCGGGTACCGCAGTTGGCGGAAATTGACGCCGTGCTGTCCAGTGCTACCGGTTGGAAGACAGCCCCGGTTCCAGCGTTGATCGACTTTTCCGAGTTTTTTCGGTTGCTTGCCAGCCGGCAATTTCCGGTGGCGACGTTTATTCGTTCCGAACAGGAACTGAATTACCTTCAGGAGCCGGACATTTTTCACGAAATATTTGGCCACTGCCCCATGCTGACTCATCAGGCCTTTGCCGACTTTACCCAGTTGTATGGCGAACTGGGGCTGAACGCCTCAAAAGAAGACCGGGTCTTCCTGGCCAGAATGTATTGGTTTACGGTGGAATTCGGGTTGTTGCAGACGGCGCAAGAGCGTGCCATTTATGGGGGAGGTATTCTCTCGTCTCCGGGTGAGACCGACTATGCCTTCAGCAGTGACGTGCCTGAACGCCTTCCTTTTGATCTGGTTTCGGTATTGCGGACACCCTATCGCATCGACATTATGCAGCCGGTTTACTATTGCCTGGAGTCGGTGGATCAGCTTTATGACATTGCCCGGCTCGATATCATGGGCGCCGTTCAGGAAGCGAAGCGTCTGGGTTTGTTTGCCCCGCGCTTTGAGCAAAAGCAGGCAGTGTAACCGTGGTTTCAGCAGGCAACTTAAGAACTCACACTCTGGAGTTCAGGCCATCAAAGCGCCTGCGTTGAGCGTCGGTCTCCGGTTGTGCCACCGTAGGCCGGGTGCAATTTCACCCACGCTGTTTACTCCAGGCGGGGGGTGACCGCTTTGGTGTCGCTATATCAGGCAAGCAATGCAGTGGCGCAACCAGCAGACACCGTTCGGATTGCGTTCATTTCAACAGATGAGTGACTCATATTTTAAGAAGGAGACAGCATGACGCTTGCAGCAGAACACTGTGAAGCCTGCCGGGCTGGTGCGCCCCGGGTTTCAGACGATGAACTGGCGGACCTGATCAAAGCCATCCCCGACTGGCAACCCGTCACCCGGGAAAGCACGCTGCAATTGCAACGCAGCTTCAAGTTCAAGACGTTTCGCGATGCACTGGATTTTACCAACCAGGTAGGGGAGCTGGCAGAGCGAGAGGGGCATCACCCCGAGATCGTCACCGAATGGGGTAAAACCACCGTTACCTGGTGGACTCACAAAATTGGCGGACTGCACCGGAACGACTTCATTTGTGCGGCGAAAACCGATTCACTGCTAACGGGTTAGTAACGCTGTGACAGGGGGGGGGCGCTTTAGTGCCCCCGGTGGGTCAGCGCTCACCTGTAAAGAACAGTTGACAAGTAATGGCTTCTGCGGCAATTTAGGCCTCCGGCAAGATCACCGTACAGACGGTAGATAACGGAGAGCAGCATGCGGCTGAAAATTGAATGCGAAGAACGTCTTGGTATTTGTGCCGAGGTGCTGGATATTCTGGTGAACCACCAGATCGATTTGCGCGGTATCGAGATTGACCCCACCGGCGAGATATATCTCAACTTTCCCACCGTTGAATTCGACGAGTTTCAGCATCTGATGCCTGAGATCCGTCTGATTCCCGGCATTCATGACGTCTCGATGATTCCTTACATGCCAACCGAGCGGGAACAGCAGGAGTTACGAACCCTGCTAAAAACCTTGCCGGAACCGGTGATTTCAATCGACAGCAAAGGCTATGTGGTGATTGCCAACGAGGCAGCGCTGGATATCCTGCAACTGCCGGATGCCGATGTGGTCAGCAAGTTGCTCAAAAACTGGGTAAAGGGATTTAATGTCAATAAGTGGCTGGGCGGTAAAAAGCCAACCACAGAATCGACCCACATGCAGCTAAAAGGGCGTACCTTTCTGGCCGATATTTACCCGATCTGGTTGCCCGGTGAAGGTCCTGACAGTGGTGAAACCCTCTTTGCCGGTGGCGTTATCACGTTCAAATCTCCTGAACGGTTAGGCCGCCAGATGACGGCCTATCACCAGCAAACCGGTGAGTTTGAAATGCTGATCGCCGAAAGCCAGTCAATGAAGCGCGTGATCAGACAGGCCAAACGCATGTCCGGTCTGGATGCGCCCTTGCTGATTACCGGTGAGACCGGTACCGGTAAGGAGCTGCTGGCCAAATCCTGCCATCAGCACAGCTTGCGCAAAGACAAACCCTTTCTGGTGCTCAATTGCGCCGCCTTGCCGGACAACGTCGCTGAAAGCGAGCTGTTTGGTTATGCCGCAGGCGCATTTGAAGGCGCGACCCAGGCTAAAAAGGGCATTTTAGAGCTGTCTGAAGGGGGCACTGTCTTTCTTGATGAAATTGGCGATATGTCGAAGGTATTGCAAAGCAAATTTCTTCGTTTGCTCCAGGACGGGACCTATCGGCGAGTGGGTGATGAGAAAGAGTACCGGGCCGATGTGCGCATCATCTGTTCCACTCAGAAAGATTTGCTGAACATGGGCCATAAAGGAGAGTTTCGCGAAGATCTCTACTATCGACTCAATGTGCTGACGCTGCACATACCGCCCCTGCGGGATCGCAAATCCGATGTACTGCCTATGGCTGAGCGCTTTATCGCCCGTTTCGCAGAGCCCCAGCGGCGGCGGATCAAGCTGTCGAGAGCCTGTCAGAATGCGTTGCAACAGTATCCCTGGCCGGGCAATGTCCGTCAGATGGAGAACGCCCTGTTGCGCGCGGTCTCGCTGGCCGAGGGAGACATACTCGAGCCGGAGCACCTGCAATTGCCGAGCTTCACCAGCGGCTGGGGTTACGCGGAAGAGAATTTTGACGGGTCCCTTGATGAGGCGATGAAACGTTTCGAGTCCGACCTGTTGAGGCGACTTTACCCGGCCTACCCAAGCAGTCGGCAACTGGGCAAAAAGCTCGGTGTGTCGCACACAGCCATTGCCAACAAGCTTCGAGAATACGGCATCGGCAAACACGCCAAGCGATAAGCTCTTTCACAGAGCGGCAACCGGCTAGCCGGTTGCCGCTCTGTATCGGAAAGCGTCCAGTTCCAGGGCTCTATTGTGTTATGGGAGTCCTGTAAGTTACTGATACAAAAAGAGTTATTGGTTTCTGTAAACAATGTCCTCCAGGCTTTACGGAATAGGCTGACACAGCCTGGCAGCCAACCTGATAGCACTCACTGGTGTTCTGACCCGTGCCGGTTCACAGTTTCTCCAGACTAAAACAGCGTGCACTGTCCGTCACCCGGGCGGAGTAACGCTGACAATAAAAATAGACATTGTGTTAACTGGAGATACGCACCATGACCGATATGCAGGTACAAGGCACCGCCAATCCGCTGGCCACCGATGGTTTTGAATTCGTCGAGTACACCGCACCTGATGCTCAGGGCATTCAGAATCTGAAAGACCTGTTTCTTGGCCTGGGCTTTGCCGAAGTGGCCAAGCACAAGAACAAGAATGTCTGGCTCTATCGTCAGGGCGATATTAATTTTGTGGTGAATGCGGAACCCAACTCTCACGCTGAGAATTTTGCCCACCAACATGGCGCCAGCGTGAATGGCATGGCCTGGCGGGTCAAGAATGCCGCCCAGGCAATGGACCACGCAGTTGCCGCCGGGGCCAAACCTTTCACCGGCAAAATTGGCCCGATGGAACTTAATATTCCGGGCGTATTTGGTATTGGCGAGAGCACTCTTTATTTTGTCGATCGCTATGACGGCTCTTCGATTTACGACATTGATTTCGAGTTTTATCCGGGCTGGGAAAAGACGGTAGCCGAGAACAGCGTTGGCCTGGAATTTGTCGATCATCTGACACACAACGTTCAACGCGGCAATATGGGCGTTTGGGCCAGCTTTTACGAACGCATCGGTAACTTTCGTGAAATTCGGTATTTCGACATTGAAGGTAAGTTGACCGGCCTGGTTTCGAAGGCCATGACGTCTCCTTGCGGCAAGATTCGCATCCCGATCAATGAATCGAGCGATGACAAGTCTCAGATTGAAGAATACCTGCGAGAATACAAGGGTGAAGGTATTCAGCACATCGCGCTGGCAACATCGGACATCTATAAAACCGTCAGTACCATGCGCGAGCGCGGCATGAAGTTCATGTCGACCCCGGATACCTACTACGACAAAATTGATGAGCGGGTGAAAGGCCATCAGGAGCCCGTCGACCAATTACGGGATCTGCGTATTCTTATTGACGGTGCCCCGGAAGATTCCGGCATTCTATTGCAGATATTCACCAATACCGTGATCGGGCCGGTGTTTTTTGAGATTATTCAGCGCAAAGGCAACGAAGGCTTTGGCGAGGGCAATTTCAAAGCGTTGTTCGAATCAATAGAAGAAGATCAGATTCGTCGTGGTGTCATCAAGGGCGACTGATTGTCCAATATACGGGCCGCAGAACCGGCCCGTATATCAATGATTGAAAACACGCACCGATCATCCCCCGTAGTAGGGCGTGTTCAGCCTCTCTCCGCCGCTTCCTGAGCCTTGCTTAGTACTCCACGCAATAGCCGTAACTCTTTAGCGGTAGGTCGCGCTCGCCGATACAGAGCTTTGAGGTGGTCGAGTGCCTGGCCAGGGGCTTTGTTATTGGTAAAGCCAATGTCATCCAGAGTGTGCGCAAGATGATCGTAAAACCGGTTAAGGTCATCGTTGAGTGGATACTCATCTTCGACCGGTGGCAGATTGTCGTGTCGCTGGCTTGCCTTGAACACTTCGTAGCATACCAACTGAACTGCCTGGCTTAGATTGAGCACCGGGTAATCCGGGTTGGCATCAATATTCAGTTGGGCGTGGCATTGCTGAATATCATCGTTATGCAAACCCATACGTTCGCGTCCAAATACAATGGCTACGGGGGCTTGTTGCTGCAAGGTGACGGCTTTCTCAGCGCATTGCTCCGCAGAGTAGGCGGGCAGTCGGATGCTGCGGTCGCGGGCGCTGGTGCCAACCACCAGCACGCAATCGCTTATCGCTTCAGCGAGAGACGGGACTATTCGGGCGCGATCCAGCACATCGGTCGCCTGACCGGCCCGGTTGTAGGCCTCGTCGCACGGAAAATCGACCGGGTTAACCAGAACCAGATCGGCCAACCCCATGTTCTTCATGGCGCGGGCAACAGCCCCTATATTGCCGGGATGCCAGGTCTGGATCAGAATAATGCGAATGTTCAAAGCCATGGATGCACTGCGCCCTCTGCGTTAAGGACGCGCAGTTTACCTGAAATCAGAGGGCAGGGTCAGCGCTTGTCGCTAAAACGCATCGCTCTGATAAGGCGTCATTTGCACGCCGGCAATGCGCCATTCATCCTCACTGTTCAAACGCATGGCGTAGTAGACCATGTACTCGTCACCTTCTCTGTCGCGCAGCCAAATCGGCTGTATCCACGCATCGCCACCATCACGGGCTTCTTCAAAGCGCATGACCGTGAAATCGATCAGGGGTCGGTAGCCTTGTTGTACCATCTGGTAAAAGCGATTGGGAGAACCAAACTGGCGCTTGATGCCCGCATCGGCAAAGCCGTAGGCGGTATCGGCATCGCCGTTCTGCAAGGCACCCAGCTGCTGGGTGATCAGCGGCTGGAATTGCTCGGGTGGGGTCTGTTCGGCCATCACGCTGGTGGCCAGGCCAAGACCGAAGATCAGTAACCAATGCAAAACACGCATGGCACTCTCCCTAGTGGTTAATAACTGAACAACTGATACGCAGGAAAAGGATAGCTGGTTTTAAATTAGGCGTGTTGAATTGTCGAATCCAGCTGTGCAAGTCGCTCGCGCCGCCGGATACAACAGTTCTCTCTCCACCACCGGGGGAGAGAGTTAGAGAGAGGGGGCGGCGCAGCCGTTAGTGCCGTGGTTTCGACTTGAGTGCGGTGTAGCCAGAGTAGAACCCTCACCCGTGGGACGGGAAAGGGAGCGGTTAGTTGGTTAAATACAACCAGCGCCAGCCGGATACAGCATCATTTCCGTTTGGCTGGCAGTTCGCGGGTGCGGGCGGCGATGACGGCGTTGTCCCGGATCTGGAGAATCTCAATCAGGTAGCGGTCGATCTTGATGCTGAGGTTGGCATCGGGAATGTCTTCAATGTGCTCCAGAATCAGGCCATTGAGGGTTTTGGGACCATCAATTGGCAACTCCCAGCCCAAAGCCCGGTTGATCTCACGGATGTTGGCCGTACCGTCAATGACATAGGAGCCATCCCGCTGGGGGTGGATCTCCTTGCTGCTGTTGGCAAAATCCGTGGTGAACTCGCCGACGATCTCTTCCAGCAGGTCTTCCAGTGTAACCAGGCCCTGAATATCGCCGTATTCGTCAACCACGAGCCCCATGCGCAGTTGCTGCGCCTGAAAATTCAGCAACTGAGTATGCAGTGGGGTGTTCTCCGGCACGAAATAGGGGTCTTTGGCGGCTTTCGTCAGCATGACCTTGCTCGGCTCATCGGCGTACAGGAATTCGGCGGCATCGCGAATGTGCATAATACCGATCACCTTGTCCAGATCACCCTTGTAGAGCGGAAACCGGGTGTATTCTGTGCGGCGTATCTGGTCGGCAATGGTGTCAATGTCGTTTTCCATATCGATGCCGGAGACTTCGTTCCGGGGCACCATGATGTCGTTTACGCTGACGTTTTCCAGCTCCAGAATGCCCAGTAGCATATTCTGGCGTTGCGCTGGCAGACTGTCACCGGACTCGTTCACAATGGTTTTCAGTTCTTCTGCCGACAACGCTTCCTGGCCGGTGTGTGAGTGTCCAACGCGCATCAGCCAGAAAAGGGATTTAACGATGAGGTTGATCAGCCAGATAGCGGGTTTGAGTACCACAATCAGAGGGCGCAAGACATAGGAGGCGGGAAACGCAATCTTCTCCGGGTGACGCTGTGCCAGTGTTTTTGGCGTTACTTCTGAAAAAATCAGCACAACCAGTGTCAGCGTCACCGTAGAGACGCCGAGCGCCAGGTCCGGGTGGCCGGGCATCAGCCGCATGGCAATGAGGGTCGCCAGCGAGGCGGCCGCAATATTGACCAGATTGTTGCCAATGAGAATCGCGCTGATCAGCCGGTCGGGCGTATCGAGAAGACGACGTGCCTGAGAAGCGCCGCGATGGCCTTCATTGGCAAGGTGTTTGAGGCGATAGCGGTTTAGAGACAGCATACTGGTCTCTGAACTGGAAAAAAAAGCAGAGAATAGCAGCAGCAGGCCTAGCAAAAGAAACAGCAGGCCTATGGGCAGATCGTTCAAGGTGGGAGAGCCTAAATAACCAATTGAGTGTGCTTTTTAGCGGTGGGAGGGGTTCAGTGTCAAGGAATAACCGGAATTAGCGCACATTCTGCCTTATCCATAACGGTGAAGCAGGTATTCCAGTACGAATTTGGAACCAAAGAATGCAAGCATCAGAAAGATGAAACCAAACACTGTTAGTCTGCTGGCCAGCGCACCGCGCCAGCCGAGGTAAAAGTGACCAAACAGCAACACCGCAAAGAATAACCAGGCAACAAAGGTCAGCACCGTTTTGTGCACGAGATCCTGCGTCAGCAAATTATCGACAAACAGTCCGCCAGAGATCATGGCGGCAGTTAGCAAAATGAAACCGATCATCAGCCATTCAAACAGCAGGCGTTCCATGGTCTGCAAAGGCGGGAGGAAACGGTTGAGTCGGCCACTCAAGTGGTGCTCATGCAATTGCCGGTTCTGGACGCCCAGCAGCAGGGCGATCAGCGTTGCAATGGTGATCACGCTGTAGGCCAGCATTGATAAAAAGACGTGCAAGACGACGCCGGGCTGGTAGAGCCGCGGTGCATACTCCTGGGGTGTCAGTGCGACCACCACCATAATCAGGGCGGCAGCAGGTAAAACAAAGGCAAAAAAGCTGTGCAGGGGTTTGGACCAGCCACTGATCAACAGCACCGTCACAATAAAGAAAGTAATGACCGAGGCCGCATTGGTCAGGCTGATTTGCAGGGCCCCCAGAACAATCACTTCTGAAGCAAGCGTCGACACATGGGCCAAAACCGCCAGTGCAGCCGGCCAGAAAACCCAGGCACGAGCTGGTAGCTCAACCCGGTACAGGCCGCGCAAGGCGATGGCGCCACTGACAATGTATCCAAAGACGGCAAGCCAGATCAGCATTCGGGTTCCTTGAGTTGGGTAATGTCGGGTTCAACCGGAGTTGGGTGGCTGAGTGTCGCATAAATGATAGCGATTCCCAACCAGGCCGTGAACTCCGGGTGGTTGCAATGCCATCATAGAGACCAGAGCGTCGCACTGTTATACTGCCCCGATTCTCACTTGCACGGAAGTCATGATGTTTAAAAGCCTGTCCGAACGTCTGTCCCAGACGCTGAAACAGATCTCCGGTCAGTCCAAGCTGACGGAGGACAACATCAAGGCCACGTTGCGCGAAGTGCGCATGGCCTTGCTGGAAGCCGACGTTGCCCTGCCAGTCGTCAAGGCATTCATTGATCGGGTGCGTGATCGTGCTGTCGGTCAGGAAGTCAGTAATGCGCTGAATCCGGGCCAGCAGTTTCTCAAAATCGTCCAGTCCGAGCTGGTTCAGGTCATGGGCGAGCAGGGCGAGCCACTGGATCTGAGCACCCAGCCGCCGGCGGTCATCCTGATGGCTGGCCTGCAGGGTGCCGGTAAAACCACCACGGTTGCCAAGCTGGCGCGTTACCTGATTGAGCGCGATAAGAAAAAAGTCATGGTCGTTTCCGCCGACGTCTACCGCCCCGCGGCGATCAAGCAGCTGGAAACGCTGGCCAGTGAAGTCGGTGCCGTATTTTTCCCGAGTGATGTCTCGCAAAAACCGGTCGCCATCGCCGAAGCGGCCATTGCAGCGGCGCGCAAACAGTATGTAGATGTGGTTCTGGTCGATACCGCAGGCCGACTGGCGGTCGATGAAGCCATGATGGCCGAGATTCAGGCACTGCATAAGGCCATCAACCCGATTGAAACGCTGTTTGTGGTCGATGCCATGACCGGTCAGGATGCCGCCAATACCGCCAAGGCCTTCAATGAAGCTTTGCCGCTGACCGGTGTCGTGCTATCCAAGGCTGATGGCGACGCCCGTGGCGGTGCGGCGCTTTCGGTAAGGCACATTACCGGAAAACCGATCAAGTTCATGGGCATGGGCGAGAAGACCGATGCCCTGGAAGCCTTTCACCCGGACCGGGTGGCCTCGCGCATTCTGGATATGGGCGATGTGCTGTCGCTGATTGAAGAGGTCGAGCGCAAGGTCGACAAGGGCAAGGCCGAGCAACTGGCGGCCAAGCTAAAGAAAGGCAAGGGCTTTGACCTGGCTGACTTTCGCGACCAACTGCGTCAGATGGACAGCATGGGCGGCCTGATGGGCATGGTCGACAAGCTGCCGGGTATGGGGCAGATGGGTCAGGCTGCAAGCCAGATGCAGGGAGCCGAGAAAAACTTCAAACAAATGGGTGCCATAATCGATTCGATGACCCCGTCTGAACGGCACTTCCCGGATAAGATCAACGGCTCACGCAAGCGCCGTATCGCCATGGGCTCCGGCACCCAGATTCAGGACATCAACCGGCTGCTGAAACAGCACAAACAGATGTCCAAGATGATGAAAAAAGTCGGCAAGAAAGGCGGCATGGCGAAAATGATGCGTGGCATGGGCGGCATGCCCGGCGGCGGTGGTCTCCCACCGGGTGGTTTCCCGGGCGGCGGCGGACGCGGCCCCTTCGGCTGATAGGGGAGTTATATTAGCTTAGGTTTCGGAGTTCGCCGGAGAACCGAGCAGCGGGTGCCGGGGTAGCCCTTGTGGGGAAGTCCGCAACAAGGATGTTGCGGTCTAGGCCCCATGGACGGGTTCACGCCGACCCCACAAGGGCTACCCCGGTACCCGGTGCGGGCCCAGGCCACCCAGCCAACCCGAACTCCGAAACTTAAGCATTCGCGCCCGACATACCCCATGCGACTTGATTTACAGCGCTCAATACGTATACTTTCGCGGCCTTGAAAACCGGGGTGGGCCCGGTTTTCGGTATAACTTTGGGTTAGTGAGCAGGGATTTCGGCTGAGTCGAACCCGGTTCATGATCAGGGGTAACCCCTCTGAAGATCCAAAACGGCAGGTGATTTCAAAGCTTGCCCAGACAGGAGGACGCGATGGTAGTCATTAGACTCTCACGTGGCGGTTCTAAGAAGCGCCCGTTTTATCATATTTCCGTAGCCGACAGCCGTAATGCCCGTGACGGGCGTTTCATCGAGCGTGTTGGTTTCTTTAACCCTGTCGCCCGTGGTCAGGAAGAGCGCTTGCGCGTTTCTCTGGATCGCGTCGAATACTGGGCCAGCAAGGGTGCGCAGACTTCTGACCGTGTCGCCCAGCTGCTTAAAGAGTACCGGAAAGCCCAAGGCTGATCCGTCCAGTCAAGGGTTGATGTATGACGCCGGAAAAACCGGAAGACATGATCGTACTGGGCCGGGTTTCTTCGGTTTACGGTATTCAGGGCTGGGTGAAAATCTACTCTTATACCGAACCGATGGACCGGATACTGGATTACGGTCATTGGTTGCTCAATATGAACGGTCGCTGGACACCGATTACCGTCGATAAGGGGCGCAGTCACGGCAAGGGCATGGTGGCACACTTTGAAGGGTGTGATGACCGTGACCAGGCCAAGCAGTTCTGCGGCGCCGATATCGGGGTAACAAGTGATCAACTGCCGACGCTACCTGACGACGAGTTCTACTGGTATCAACTGGAAGGCTTGCGCGTTGTGAATGAGCAGGGTGTCGTACTGGGTAAGGTGGATCATATGATGAGTGCGGGGGCCAGCAACGATGTGTTGGTGGTCAGCGGCAGTGCCGACAGTATCGACCGTCAGCAACGCCTGATTCCGTACGTACCGGATGTATATATCAAAGACGTGGACCTTGAAGCGGGTCAGATACGAGTTGATTGGGATCCGGAGTTTTGACAATACCGTCGACGGGTGACACGGCTGTAGAAGCCGGGACACCTGAGCACAAGCAATGGTTCGGTGTGGTGAGTCTGTTTCCGGACATGTTCGAATCCTTTCTGGATCAGGGCGTGATCGGGCGGGCGGCCAAACAAGGGTTGATTGAAGTCGGGTTCTGGAATCCGCGCGATTATACCCACGACAGGCACCGTACCGTAGACGACCGACCCTTCGGGGGCGGGCCTGGTATGTTGATGAAGGTGCAGCCTTTGCGGGATGCGATTCATGCGGCGAAAGCCGCCAGCGGCAACCAGGCCAGAGTGATCTTTTTGTCGCCTCAGGGCCGACGACTGGATCAGGCTGGTGTTCAAAGCTTGACGCGGTATCGGCACATGATATTCGTTTGCGGCCGATATGAAGGCATCGACGAACGTGTGATCGAGACCGAAGTGGATGAAGAATGGTCGTTGGGTGACTTTGTGCTCAGCGGTGGTGAGTTGGCCGCCATGGCGTTTATTGATGCCATTGGTCGTCAGGTTCCCGGCGTGCTGGGGCATGAGGCATCAGCGGTTGAAGATTCATTCACCGATGGATTGCTGGACTGTCCACATTACACACGACCTGAAGTACTGGATGGAATGAGTGTGCCGGAGGTACTGCTCAGTGGTCACCACGATAACATTCGTCGGTGGCGGCTAAAGCAGTCACTGGGGCGCACTTGGCAACGTAGATCAGACCTGTTGGCTGACCGGGAAATGACCGCAGAACAGCAGGCGCTTTTGGACGAGTATCTCAATGAGCAGAACTCGCGCAATGGATCAGGAGCGATTTGATGAGCAATAAAAATTTGATTATTCAGCAACTTGAAGCTGAACAGATGAGTAAAGAAATCCCTGCATTTGGCCCGGGTGATACCGTGGTTGTGCAGGTTAAAGTTAAAGAAGGCGAGCGTGAGCGTTTGCAGGCCTTTGAAGGCGTAGTGATTGGCAAGCGTAACCGCGGCCTGAACTCGGCTTTCACGGTTCGTAAAATCTCCAGCGGCGTCGGTGTTGAGCGGACTTTCCAGTCCTACTCTCCGGTTGTGGATAGCGTGGAAGTCAAGCGTCGTGGTGACGTGCGTCAGGCCAAGCTGTACTACTTGCGTGAGCGTTCTGGTAAATCTGCACGCATCAAGGAAAAAATCGATCACAAGCGCTAATGCGCCGGGCATTCAGTGCCCTGTGATGATGGTAAAAAGGCAGCTTCGGCTGCCTTTTTTTATGGCGCCTTATTGAGCGCCGGGGCGCGTGAAACAGCTTGTTGCGAAAATATCACGGTTGCAGGGGGCAAAGTCCGCCTTTGGTGCGGGTTTCGCGTTGACACCCAGCGGCGCGCTCAGTATGTTCTGAGCTCCCTACCGTCCGGCTGGCATATGCCCGGCCGATGTTGGATTCCAGTCAGTTAATGAGGTCAGTTTTGAAATCAGTCAATGTGGGTTTATGCGGTCTTGGCACCGTAGGCAGTGGTACTTTCAACGTCATGCAGCGCAATTTGGACGACATTGCGCGCCGTGCCGGAAAGCCCGTGCGAATTACCCACGTTGGCGCTCGTCGGGATAACCCGGCCTGTCATCTGGGCAGCGTCAAGGTATCGCGCGACATCTTCGACGTCGCCCGTGACCCGGATATTCACATCCTGGTCGAACTGATCGGCGGTAACGATGTGGCCAAAGAGCTGGTGCTCGAAGCCATCAAGCATGGCAAACACGTCGTGACCGCCAACAAATCAATGATCGCCATTCATGGCAACGAGATTTTCAAGGCCGCTGAAGCTCAGGGTGTAGTTGTTACCTATGAGGCGGCCGTTGCCGGTGGCATTCCGATCATCAAGGGCATCCGCGAAGGCCTGGTTGCCAACGACATCAAATGGTTGGCCGGCATCATCAACGGCACCGGCAATTATATCCTGACCGAAATGCAGGAAAAGGGCCGCCTCTTTGAAGATGTACTGAAAGAAGCCCAGGCACTGGGCTATGCCGAAGCCGACCCGACCTTCGATGTCGAAGGCATTGATGCAGCGCACAAATTGACTATTCTGGCGTCTATCGCCTTTGGTATACCGCTGCAATTCGACAAGGTATACACCGAAGGTATCAGTAAGATCACCCGGGAGGACGTCAAGTACGCTGAAGAGCTGGGGTATCGCATCAAGCACCTGGGTTTTACCCGTAAAACCAATGAAGGCGTTGAATTACGGGTGCATCCGACACTGGTGCCGTCCAAGCGGCTGCTGGCGAATGTAAACGGTGTATTGAACGCGGTTCTGGTGGAAGGCGATGCGGTCGGCCCGACCATGTATTATGGCCCGGGGGCGGGCTCCGAAGCGACCGCCTCGTCGGTGATTGCTGATATCGTCGACATCGCCCGCGAAATTGATAACGCCGGTAACGTCCCGCACCTCGGTTACAGTTCGGAAACCGAAAACATGCCGGTGTTGCCGGTCAGTGAAATCGTCACCGCCTACTATTTGCGGATTACCGTGAAGGATGAGATTGGCCAAATGGCCAACATCGCGCGCATCATGAGCGAGAAGGGCATCAACATCGAAGCCATCATCCAGAAAGAGCCGGAAGATGAGTCGGATGTCGTGCCGCTTATTCTACTGACCCATCCGGTGCGTGAACACCGGATGGACGATGCGATCAGTGCCATGCAGGCACTGGAGTCGGTCACCAAGCCAATCGTGCGCATTCGTGTTGAACAACTGGATGGCTAAATAGGTTTTACTGCCCAAGTTTTGGAGTTCGGTCGTCCACTAGAGCCATGAGTCCGTGTCAGGCACCGGGTATACCTATCCGGGGCCGGCGTAAACCCATCCATGGGGCCTAGACTGCAGCATCCTTGCTGCAGACTACCCCGGATAGGTATACCCGGCACCTGACACTAAGTTGGTTGCGAACTGTGAAACTTGAGTTGCAACACTGCCGGGCTGGTGCCCGGCTGAACCCTTTTCTGACGAGACGTGATTCGTGAAATACATCAGCACGCGGGGCCAGGCCCCAACCCTGGGTTTTGAAGATGTTTTGTTAACCGGTCTGGCTTCAGACGGAGGCCTTTATGTGCCGGAAACCTTGCCCGAGTATTCGCTGGAGGAGATCCGCCAGTGGCGCGGGTTGCCCTATCATGAACTGGCCTTTCACATTATAAAGCCCTTCGTCGACGGCGCCATCGCCGACGATGAACTGGCAGCCATGCTGAAAGACACCTACAGCGTCTTCGGTCACAAGGCTATTGCGCCGCTGACTCAGATTGATCACAACGAATACGTGCTGGAATTGTTTCAGGGGCCGACCCTGGCGTTCAAGGATTTTGCGCTGCAATTGCTTGGCCGCATGCTCGACCACGTGCTGGAAAAACGCGGTGAAAAAGTCGTCATCATGGGTGCGACCTCGGGTGATACCGGCTCTGCGGCCATTGAAGGCTGCAAGCGGTGTAGCAACATCGATATTTTTATCCTGCACCCGCACAACCGGGTCTCCGATGTCCAGCGCCGTCAGATGACCACCATCACCGGTGATAACATCTATAACCTGGCCGTTGAAGGCAATTTTGACGATTGCCAGAGCATGGTCAAAGCCAGCTTTGGCGACCAGTCATTTCTGCGAGGCGAGCGTCGCCTGGTGGCGGTGAACTCGATCAACTGGGCGCGCATCATGGCGCAGATCGTTTACTATTTTTATGCGTCACTGAACCTGGGTGGGCCAGACCGGTCCATGGCGTTCTCGGTACCTACCGGCAATTTCGGTGACATTTTCGCCGGTTACCTGGCGCGTAAAATGGGCCTGCCCATCAGCCAGTTGATCGTCGCCACCAACCAGAATGACATTCTGCACCGGGTGATGAGCAACAACGTCTACGAAAAGCACCCGCTGGCGCACACCCTGTCGCCGTCGATGGACATCGTGGTGTCGAGTAATTTTGAACGCCTGCTGTTCGACCTCTACGACCGGGACGGAGTGGTACTGGCTGACCTGATGAGCCGGATGAACACCGAAACGGTTACCCTGGACGAAGCTCGCCTGGCCAGGGCCCGTGAGGTATTCGACAGCTATGGGGTCGACGACTCGGTGACCATCAGCACCATCAAGCAGGTGTTCGAAGAAACCGGTTATCTGCTCGACCCGCACACGGCCATCGGCGTAAAGGCCGCCCGGGAAACTCGTCGCAGCGCCACCGACCCGATGATCACCCTGGGCACCGCCCACCCGGTGAAATTCGCCGATGCCGTCAAACAGGCTGGGCTTACGTCCCCAGAGTTGCCGCATCACCTGACCGATCTGTTCGACCAGCCAGAGCGCTACGACGTTTTGCCAAATGAACTGGGGCGCGTCCAGGCCTATGTCGCCAACGCCGTCTTTGGCGAGGGTGTTTGAGCGGCGTGGCCGCTCAGTTTCCCATCCTCCAGTCCCGCCCCGTGCCTGACGGGGCTTCTTTAGCCACACTGCCACTGCTTGACCGGATATATCGGGCGCGCGGTGTGCGTTCGCCTGAAGAACTGGATTCATCATTGCAGAACCTGTTGCCCTGGCAGTCGATGAAAGGTATCGATACGGCGGTTGACGTGGTGTGCAAGGCGCTGGAACAGCACCAGCGCATTCTGGTGATCGGCGACTACGATGTCGATGGTGCGACCAGCACAGCATTGGTCGTGCAAGTGCTGCAAAGCCTCGGTGCCAGCGTCGACTACCTGCTGCCCAATCGTTTCGAATACGGCTATGGCTTGTCAGCCGCCATTGTCGACCAGGCGCTCACCCTGTCACCCGACCTGATCATCACCGTCGACAACGGCATCGCCAGTCTCGACGGCGTTGCCGCGGCCCAGGCTGCCGGGGTCGCCGTTCTGATCACCGATCACCATTTGCCAGGCGCAGACCTGCCTCCGGCCGAGGCCATTGTGAACCCCAATCAACCCGGGTGTGACTTCGCCAGCAAAGCGGCCTGTGGCTGTACCGTCGCTTTTTATCTGATGATCGCACTGCGGGCGAGATTGCGAGACGGTGGCTGGTTCGAGCAACAATCCGTCAAGCCTCCCAATCTCGCACAATGGCTGGATCTGGTCGCACTGGCCACCGTCGCCGATGTCGTACCGCTCGACGCCAACAACCGCCGCCTGGTCAACCAGGGCCTGGGTCGAATTCGTGCCGGCCAGTCCCGGCCCGGCATTCAGGCTCTGTTCGAGGTCGCCGGGCGTGAATGGCAACTGGCCCAGGCGTCCGATTTTGGTTTCGTTATCGGGCCACGCCTAAACGCCGCCGGCCGCCTTGATGACATGGCCATTGGCGTGCGTTGCCTGCTGACTGACAACCCGGGCGAAGCGCGCCAACTGGCCGCGCAACTGGAAGACCTGAACCGGGAGCGGCGTGCTATAGAGCGCTCCATGGTGGTAGAGGCACAAAAGACGCTTGACCAGATTAGCGACCTGCCACCCCGTTTCGGCCATGTCCTGTACCAGGCCGACTGGCACGAAGGCGTGATCGGCATTCTGGCCTCACGCATTAAGGAACAGACTCACCGTCCGGTCATCGCCCTGGCCGGTTCCGACAACGGACGTCTGAAAGGCTCCGCCCGATCCATTCCCGGCTTCCATCTGCGTGACGCCCTCGACTGGATCGCCAAACAGGACCCCGATCTGCTGATCACCTTTGGCGGCCACGCCATGGCAGCCGGTTTAACCCTGGCCGAGGGCAATGAAGACCGGCTACAACACTGGTTCGAGCAAGCCGTACAGACACTCTGCGAACCCGAGGCGCTGCAACCGGTGGTTATGACCGACGGCGAGCTCACTGCAAAAGAGCGGGATCTGGGCACAGCTCTGGCCCTGGAGCAGGCCGGACCTTTCGGTCAGGGCTTCCCGGCGCCGGTTTTTCAGGGCGAATTCTGGATTGAGCAGCAAAAGATCGTCGGTGAACGGCATTTGAAACTGACTGTATCCGATCGGGAAGGGCAGAGTATCGAAGCCATTGCCTTTAATATCGATATCGACATTTGGCCGACTCACCACAGGGCATTGACCGGTATTTATCAGTTATCCTGTAATCGGTTCAGGGGTCGGGAAACCGTGCAGCTTATATTTGATGCCATTAAACCGCTTGAGACGATTTAGGTTAAAAAGTCATTATTTAGCTAAGCAATGAATACTCTGTTGGTTATTTTAATATTCAGTTTTGCAAAATTCTGAGTGCCGGTTGCAGGGTTGGCCTGTGAGGGGTAGTTCGCAGCATGGACTAAAACGTCGGGAGCGTTTTAGCATGAGCGAAGCGAGCCCGAAGGGTGAATCCTATGGAAGGGATTCATATCCTGCGGTCTAGGCCCCGTGGACGGGTTTACGCCGACCCCTCACAGGCCAACCCTGCGGCCGGCGCGCACTCCTGGCATCAAGGCATACCTAACGGCCTAAACAAAGCCACAGTAACTCCCGATAGACGCTTACACATTGTTTTTTAAAAGGTTATTCGGATATCACTACCCCCGACAAATCAATTTCGTTAAAATGCGCGCCCCGCTAAATTTCATGGGTTTGTACTATCAGAACAGGAACAGGAGCGGTACGTGGAAATTAATCCGATTAAAGAACAGATAAAAGACCTCAAAGCGCGCACCGACGTGCTTAGGGGGTATCTTTGACTTCGATCAGAAGATAGAACAACTGGCTGAAGTCGAGCGCGAGCTGGCCGAGCCTAACGTCTGGAACGACCCGCAACGCGCTCAGGCACTGGGCCAGGAGCGAAGCGCCCTGGAAACCGTGGTCAATACGCTGACCAACCTGATCGACGGTGTGGTTGATGCCAGTGACCTGCTCGAGATGGCTGCCGCCGAAGAAGACGAAGACACCGTCAACGAAGTCATCGCTGATCTTGATAGCCTGGAAGCCCAGCTGGTCAAACTCGAATTTCGCCGAATGTTCAGCGGCGAAATGGACCCGACCAATGCGTATGTGGACATTCAGGCTGGTTCCGGTGGCACCGAAGCACAGGACTGGGCCGAAATGCTGCTGCGCATGTATCTGCGCTGGGGTGAGGAAAAAGGCTTTAAAACCGAATTGATGGAAGCCTCAGCCGGGGATGTAGCCGGTATTAAATCCGCGACCGTTCGATTTGAGGGTGAATACGCGTTTGGCTGGCTGCGGACCGAGACTGGCGTTCACCGTCTGGTGCGTAAATCGCCGTTTGATTCCGGGAACCGGCGTCATACCTCATTTACCTCGGTATTTGTGTCACCCGAAGTCGACGACGATATCGAGATTGACATCAACCCGGCGGATCTGCGAATCGACGTTTATCGCGCCTCGGGCGCCGGTGGTCAGCACGTCAACCGGACAGAGTCGGCAGTGCGGATTACCCACAACCCAACCGGTATTGTCACCCAGTGTCAGAATGACCGTTCCCAGCACAAGAACAAAGACCAGGCCATGAAAATGTTGAAGGCCAAATTGTACGAGTTCGAAATGAAAAAGCGGAACGAAGCCGCACAGGCGGTGGAAGACTCCAAGTCCGATATAGGCTGGGGCAGCCAGATTCGCTCCTACGTGCTGGATGACTCCCGCATTAAAGACCTTCGAACCGGCATCGAGACTCACAATACGCAGGCCGTTCTGGACGGCGGGCTCGACCTTTTTATTGAAGCGTCGCTGAAAAAAGGCCTCTAATCCGGAGGGCAATGGCTGGTTCAACTCAGCCCCTCACCGGACCACTATTCACCTGCCGCCCTTGTCATGGGCGGAGTAACACTGGATTAACCGCATATGACCGACAAGCACATCGAGCCGGATGAAAACCACATCATCACCGAGCGCAAGCAAAAGCTTGCGACCCTGGCTGAGAGCCGGCCACAGGCCTTTCCGAACGATTTCAAACGCAACCAGATGGCCGGTGAACTCCAGGCACAGTATGGCGAACTCGAAAAGGAAGCCATTGTCGACCTGAAAGTCGACGTCAGTGTTGCCGGTCGGGTGATGCGCCGTGGCGGCCCCTTTGTCGGTTTGCGGGACGTCAGCGGTCGTATTCAGTTTTATTTGGGTAAAGCCCTGCAAAAAGAAAGTACCGACTGGCAGTTGCTGGATATTGGTGACATCGTCGGTGTGCGTGGCACCCTGTCCAAATCAGGCAAGGGCGAACTGTATGTCGAAGTCACCAGCGTTGATGACCTGGTGTTGCTGACCAAGTCATTGCGGCCCTTGCCCGACAAATTTCACGGCTTGTCCGATCAGGAAATGAAGTACCGTCAGCGCTACGTCGACCTGATCACCAGCGATGAAACCCGCCGGACTTTTCAGATTCGCGCCGGCATCATCAATGGCATTCGCCGCTACCTGTCTGATCGGGACTTTATGGAAGTGGAAACGCCCATGTTGCAGGTGATTCCCGGCGGTGCAACCGCGCGGCCATTCACCACTCACCATAACGCCATGGACATCGACATGTACCTGCGTGTCGCGCCGGAACTCTACCTGAAGCGCCTGGTCGTGGGCGGGTTCGAAAAAGTGTTCGAAATCAACCGTAACTTCCGCAATGAAGGCGTTTCAACCCGCCACAATCCGGAATTTACCATGCTGGAGTGGTACCAGGCTTATGCCGACTATCACCAGTTGATGGACCTGACCGAAGACATGTTGCGCACCCTGGCGCAGGATGTGCTCGGCACGACAGAACTGGTCTATCAGGGCGAAACCTTCGATTTGGGCCAGCCGTTTGAGCGGGTAACCATGTTCGACGCCATTTTGAACCACAATCCGTCTCTTTCGGGGGCTGATATTGATTCCCGCGCAGCCGCTGCCGCTGTGGCCGCCGGTTTGGGCATTCAGGTGAAAGACAACTGGGGCCTGGGGCGCATTCAGACTGAGATTTTTGAAGAAACGGTCGAAGAAAAACTGCGTAATCCCGTATTCATCACCGCTTACCCGGCGGAAATCTCACCGCTGGCGCGTCGTAACGATGACAACCCCGATGTGACCGACCGGTTTGAGTTCTTTATCGGGGGACGCGAGATAGCTAATGGCTTCTCGGAGCTTAATGACCCGATTGATCAGGCCGAGCGCTTTAAAGCTCAGGTGGCCGAGAAAGACGCCGGTGACCTAGAGGCTATGTTTTACGACGAAGACTACATTAACGCCCTGGAGTATGGTCTGCCGCCAACGGCAGGCGAGGGCATCGGCATCGACCGCTTGGTGATGTATTTCACCGACTCTCCGTCGATCAAGGACGTTATTCTCTTCCCCCATATGAAACCTCGTCAGTCAGGCGAGTGAACAGGAGTACGGCATGTTTGACCAGGATCTGGATCTGAAGATCAAAGAACACGAAGAGAAAATTGAAGAGCTGCGTCAGTTGAAGGAAACCCAGGCCAAGCGCCAGGAGGGTTATGACCTTTACCACGAGCAAGTGCGCAACCTCTTTGATGAGTACGGCATTTCTGAATACGACCTGTTTGATGCCCGCGCCAAAGCCATCGTCGATTGGCTCAAGGCACATGGCAAGAAAGCTGACAAACCTGCCTTCTATGACGAGCTGCAAAGCTACTTCGCCAAGCAAAGTGGTTCAAAGGGCTCGCGCAAAGCAGCCAAGTCAGCCAAGTCGACAGGTCCCAAGCTGGACATTGGCGTGTACGTGCACCCCAATACCGGGGAGCGAATTGAGAAAAAGCGCCGGAATCCGAAGACACTGGATGAGTGGATTGAAGCCTTTGGCATTGAAGAAGTTGCCCAATGGCGGGAAGCCAGCGAGTAATCACCAGGATTGACATCAGCCGACCCCCGGGGTCGGCTTTTTTTTGTCTGTCAATTAGCCTCGAATGGGCGGGCAATCGAGTAGAACCCTGCACAGTTAAACGACATTTGGATGACTATTTACAAAAAGACACAACATAAGAAGTCAGTGCATCTTGATGACTTTTCAAAAAGGGTTTAGGCAATATATCCCCAATCGTGAAAAAGTGCTCCGGTACTCTTCGAATTCTGATACAACACACTAATTTTGCGTGTAACTCGTTAAGATAACTCTCTAACTTATTGAAAAATAAAGGAATAATTTGATTGATCAAAAAACGATCAAACTGACGAGGGCCCTGAGTCACGGCGGCTAGGGGCGGTTCAATTAGGGTTGTTCACAAAGATATCCACAGATTTTGTGGACACTCAGCGCCAGCCCTTACAGCGTCTGGCGTGAGTGTAAGGGAGCCTTACAGTCAATAAGGTGGCGCCTTATTTGAGCTCTGTTATTCAGTGACGGCAACATTGGAACAATGAATTCAGGCATGGTTCAGCCAGAGGCGGTAAGCTGAGGTCATGGTAGCAACGTTGGCAACGCATAAAGGAGCCACAGTATGAATAAATCAATGGGTCTGGCCCTGGTGATTGGCCTGGCAGTGTCAGCAATGGCAGTGGCTGATCACGATGGTGACCGGTATCGCGGTGATCGACAGCAGTTCTTCGCTGAAGGCCGTGTGGTTCAGGTTGAGCCGGTCTATGAAACCTACTACTACCGGGAGCAGAGCAGGGGTAATAGCGATCACCGCTATGAAATTTGCCGGACGCGCGATGTTGAAGTCAGTCGCAGTCACCGCAGTGGTAACCCGGCGGCGACAATAATCGGCGGTGCAGTTGGTGCCACCGTAGGCTCACACAGTGGCAATTCGCGGGAATCCCAGGTATTCGGGGCCATCGCCGGGGGTATCATCGGCGGTGCGATTGGGCATGAGCTGGGCGGGCGCGGAGAGACCACTGTCCAGTATCGAACCGAGCGCGAGTGTGAAGTTGAATACCGTCACCGGCGCAGTGATCTGGTAGGCTATGAGGTTCGCTACCGTTACAATGGGCGCGAATTCATGACCTTTATGGACCGTCACCCCGGACGCTATGTTGAGCTTGCTGTGGAGGTGACGCCCCGTTAATTGAAGAGGCACTTTCATGTCAAGCTATGCTGCGGCGCGCCTCAGGCGCCTGGGAATCGGCACCGGAATTCTAATGATGCTGATTGTTTCGGGTTCAGTCCGTGCTGAGAGTAATGCTCACCCCTGTACCGGCGCCGCCCTGCCACTGACGACTGAGCGACAGGTGGTTCAAGCCGCTGAATGCCTGTTTGACGGCCGCGTGGTCAAAGTAGACCGGGTCAGTGCCGGTAACGATTGGGCTTATCGGCTGCGCTTGCTGCTCGACGGGGGCCGGGTCAGAACCGTTGATTTGAATCGCACATCGGGCATGCCGACCAATCCGGTTGTGCTGGAGGAAGTGAATGAAACTCTTAATCGTTGAAGATGAAGCCGGTCTGCGCGAGCATCTGCACGGCGGATTCAAAAAAGAAGGGTTTGCGGTCGACACCTCGGCCGATGGCAATGACGGCCTGTTTCAGGCATTGGAACACGACTACGATGTTGCCATTATCGACCTCGGTCTGCCCGGGCTGGATGGCATTGAGCTGATTCGACAACTCCGGGCCGCTGATAAGCAGTATCCGGTTTTGATTTTGACCGCGCGTGGTCACTGGCAGGATAAGGTGGCAGGACTGGAAGCCGGTGCTGATGACTACCTGGCCAAACCCTTTGTGTTTGCCGAATTGCTTGCTCGGGTCAAGGCATTGCTTCGGCGCAGTGTGGGCATGGCGACCGCCACATTGACCGTAGGCCCTTACGAGTTGGACACCGCCTCTCGTCGGGTGCGTGTTGACGGGCGGGATGTTGAACTGACCAGCTACGAATACAACACGCTCGAATACCTGATGATGCATCGCCAGAAAGTGGTCTCCAAAACCGAACTGACCAACCACCTGTATGAGCAGGATTTTGATCGGGACAGCAACGTCATCGAGGTGTTCATTCGTCGCTTGCGCAAAAAACTGGATCCCGACAACGAGCGCAACCCCATTACCACCCAACGCGGCATGGGCTATAGATTCAACGCAGATGCGGTGGCTGAATAATCGACTGATGACAGTGTTCTCTTCGGGTTCCACTAAATATCGTCCTGCTTTTTCACTGCGCCGCCGTTTGCTGGTGTCGGCGAGCCTTGTTCTGTTGCTGTTTTTGGGTGTAACTGGCATTGCGCTGGATCGGGCGTTTGAGCGCAGTCAGGTGTCTGGCCAGTCCGAACGCCTGTTTCTGCGCATCCTCACTTTGCTGGCCGAGTCTGAATTTCAGACCGAGGGGCTCTGGCTTCCGGCTTACCTCGCCGAAGAGCGCTACAACTCCCCGGAGTCCGGTCTGGTGGCACTGGTGTTGGATGAACGGCGCCAGTTAGTCTGGCAGAGCTTGTCGAGCCAGTGGTTTGATCAGGCGGACTGGATCACGGCGCAAGCTAACATCGGTATTGGCCAGGAGGACTTCGGGTTTCGCGGCGACTATATATACGAGCGTTATGCGGTGCTCTGGGAGGCAGCAGACGGTCGCGAACAGCGCTATGAATTCTGGGTGCTGGAGACGGCAGCGCCGTTGAATCAGATTATTCAGACCTTTCGGCAGCAATTGTGGGGTGGGCTGGCCGCGGTCACGCTGGCTTTGCTGCTGGCGCTTTGGCTGGTTGCGCGCTGGGGTTTAAGGCCCTTGCATCAGTTGGCGCAGAACCTCCAGAGGATCCATACGGGCGAGCAGGGGCGCTTGCAGGGGCGATACCCGAAAGAACTGCAACCGCTGACAGACAATCTGAACCGCTTGCTGGATGCTGAGCAAAGTCAGCGCGAGCGTTACCGCACGGCGATGGCCGACCTGGCGCACAGCCTTAAGACCCCCCTGGCCGTCATTCGGACGCTGGAGCCTGCCGACGGCAAAGAGTTGCATGAACAGGTTCATCGCATGGATCAGATCGTTCGCTACCAGCTGCAACGGGCAGTCGCCGAGACCCGGCAAGGCCCGGTTTTGGGCCAGCGCAGTTCGCTGAATCAGAGCCTGGATCGCCTGGGCCGTGCCCTGGGCAAAGCGTTTCACCATGAAGATAAGGTGTTGGATTTGCCTGAGCCGGACCAGGAATGGACCCTGGCAATGGACGTTAATGACGTTCTGGAGGTGTTCGGTAACCTGTTGGAAAACGGCTTCAAGTACGCCCGATCAGTCATCACAGTGTCGGTAACCCGCCTGCCCGAGTTTCCCGAGTGTTGGGTGGTCGACATTGACGATGACGGTCCGGGGATCTCCCTGGAGCGTCGCAATGCCGTGCTCAATCGTGGCCAGCGACTGGATACCCTTCAGCCGGGTCAGGGTATCGGTTTGAGTATGGTGACTGATATTCTGGGCAGTTATGGCGTTAACTTGCGCATCGAAGACGGCCACCTGGGGGGTGCCCGTTTTCGTCTGGTCTTGCCAGCAGCCCCGTCACGCATATAGCCCACTCCCGGCGTCTGCACTCAACGACCTGTCTGCGCATCCGTTGTTTCAAGCGGACCTCTGGTCAGTCAATTCATTGAACTGCGCGACCTGAGCTTCTACCCTGATTAAAGTCCTTCAACCACTAGCCGATTACCATGGGATGATGGCCAATGGTGTGCATCAGCCCCCTTATTTGTAAAACAGGAAGTCGCTCATGACGATTCAATCCCGCATCCGGTTCTCGCTCTCAGGTCTGTTCATCCTACTCTGTGTTGTAGCGTTGGCGGGCTTTATCGGGTCTCGGGTGGTGGCCGGTCTTGCCAACTATTATTCCGCCAGTCTGATTCCCGCCATACAGGTATATAACGACATGCGTGTGGCTGCCAAAGAGCTGCAGGTGGCGGTTTACAGCGGCGACCAGTCAGCGGTTAGTCGCTACGAAGCCCAGGCGCGGGATACGGCTCAACGACTGGCTGCGGCGACGACACAGGGGCCTTTTCAGGAAGATCCCCGGGTTGTCGGGCCGATCAACGAAATCGTCAATCGGTTGGAGCGGTTACGGACCTTGGTCGTGGCGCACCCGGCCGGTGCGGATATCACGCCGGAACTGACCGGGGCCATAGAAGCCTGGGATTCGTTCAAGCCCAATGCCGATGCGGTGATCGAGCATATTATCAACAGCGTCGATGGCCAGATTCAATCGGTGCAGGCCACCGTCCTTAATGTCATAGCGGCGGTAGCAGCGGTTTCTCTGCTGGTGTTCCTGGGGGTAGCCTGGTCTCTCGGTGGGGTATTGCGTCGGGGCATGGCTAACCTGTTGACCTCGTTTTCGGCTGTGGCGAACGGCGATCTCAGTGTTCGGGCTCAGGCCGACGGTAAAGACGAATTCGGTGAGCTTGCCCAGCATTTCAATCATCTCGCCCAAAGCCTGACCGACACTCTTGGTGAAGTCGCGCAGTTGGTCACCGAGTTGCACAATATGTCGGGTGAGTTCAATGCCGCCAGTCGCAATTATGCAGAACGGTCTCAGGCGCAGTCGGATGAAACCCAGCAGGTTGCCACGGCCATGACCGAAATGTCAGCGACGATTCGCGAAGTGGCGCAGAACGCAGAAGAAACGTCGCATCGCGCCCAGGATGCCAACCAACACGCCGGCCATTCGCGCCAGGACATTGAACAGGCCATCGGGTCGGCCAAGGCGATGCAGGGGCAAATGAGCACCTTGTCAGACAATATTCTGGAGCTGAAGGATCAGTCGGATGCGATCAGCACAGTCGTCAAAACCATCAATGACATAGCGGAACAGACGAATTTGTTGGCGTTGAATGCTGCCATTGAGGCAGCGCGAGCGGGGGATCAGGGGCGGGGTTTCGCCGTTGTTGCTGATGAAGTTCGCAACCTCTCGGTTAAGACGTCGCAGTCCACCCAGGAGATCGAGAGTGTCATCCGGTCGCTGCAATCGCGCAGCGAGGCGGCAGCCAGTGCCGCTCGCGACAGCGTCGAGGTGGTGCGCAGCAATGGTGAAACCATTGTCACCATCGGCGAAGGCTTGCAGCATATTCTGGATTCGGTCTCGGCCATTTCATCGATGAATGAATTGATTGCCACGACCTCAGAAGAACAAAGCAAGGTTGCCGAAGACATGAACACCAACGTAGTTCGCATCAGCGATTTGTCGGAAGCGAATGCGTCAGAGACCCAGCAACTGGTCGCTGGCATTCAACGCATCGATGAAATGGCGCAGCAACTGAGTGAGCTGATTCGTCGCTATCGGTTGTAGCAGCCGACGATGGCTATTTGCCAGAGGCTATGATCGCGCAGTCACAGCCAGAGTCGGTGACCATGCTCATGCAGCCAGAGCCGGTCGGCTTGCCAGCTGGGGTGAAGTCGTTCAACTTCAGCCCAGAAGGGTGACCGATGGTGTGGGTGCAGTAAATGGGCCGTTTCATGGGCAACCAGATAATCGACAATGCGTTCGGGTGCCAGCATGATCAGCCAGTTGTATTGTATTCGGCCTGTAGCAGTGCAGTGCCCCCACTTGGTTTTGGTGCGTCGCAGGCGCACATCGGTCAGGCGATGCTCCCAGCCTTCGGTTTTTACCCGGTCCCGGGTTTTGTTGAACAACGTGTACTGCGCCTGAGTTTTATAGAAGTCTGCCAGAACGTGATGAACGTGGGGTTTGTCCAGTACCGGAGCGCCCAGTATCAAGCGGTTCTGAACACGGTGCCAATGCGACCGTGCGCTCAATTGCAACGTCAGTGTTAAGTGTTCGTCCATCAGTGGGCAGTGTTCTTGCTGGCTGAAGTCAGGCTTTTGGGATTGTTTTTCAGCCTGACTGTCCAGCGCCTTGGTTAGCCAGGTCTCACGGTCCTTTAAAAAACGTTTTAGATCGGTCTCGTTAAGGTGCCAGGGCGCACGCAGTTCGGGCGCACCGTCGCGTACATGCAACGCAACGGTCTTGCGTTTTGATCGCGTCACCGGAATGGTACCGCCCGACCAGGTCAGGGATTCGGTCATGGGTGTTTGCCTGGCATCAGCGGTTCAATGAGCGATTCAAGTCCTTCCGAACGGATCAGCAATGCCAGGGCCATCAACTCGCCTAATTTTCCCGCAGGGAATCCTTTGTTCTGAAACCAGAGCAGGTACTCTTCAGGCAAGCGAATCAGTGGTTTTCCGCTATATTTACCGAAAGGCATTTCGGTTCTCGCCAGTGCCAGCAAATCGTCGTGTTGAAAGGACATTATGTGGAATCCTCGTTAGTCGTCAGTGATGCACTGCCTGAATTTGTTCACCGACAGGCCCAGGTTGCTCTGGATGGGTTTCTGGCCGATGCTAACGCCGCTGGCCGGTTTCAGGGGCGCTTTCAGAAGCAGGCCTTGTTGATTCAGGAGCGACAACCGCACCCTCTGACTCGTGAAACCGTATTGCTGCCCATGGCCTTGTTGCATTGGCGGGAGGCGAGCTGGCGGCTTTATTTTCGCGGCAGTCGGGGTCGCTGGCAGCGTTACCCGGGGGTTGAGGCGACGGTCAGTCCTGCTCCGTTGCTGGCCCGGGTTCATCAGGACGAGCTGGGCCTGTTTTGGCGCCAGTAAGTCTGCAACTGATGCAACGCCTGATCGAGGGTTTCCCGACCGGTTCCGAAATTGAGCCGCACACTGCGCGGATCACCAAAGTCTTTGCCATCACTGGGCATAATACCGGCTTTGGTAAAATGGTTCATTGCCTCTGCAGGTGCCAGGTCACTTTCGATCCAGGCGAGAAAGGTGGCCGGGGCGGGTGTATAGTGCAATCCCGACAACTCACTGATAACCGATGCAACCCGGTCCCGGTTGTTCTTCAAATGAGCAAGCAGCGCCACATGCCAGTCGTAACCTTCGCTGAAGGCTGCTTCAGTCGCCAGCATGCCCATGAAATTTGGGTGGGGCATCAGGTCCTGACCTGACCTTTGAAGCTGCTGACGCAGGTCACCATTGGGTATTACAGCAAACGAACAGCCAAGTCCCGCCACATTAAAGGTCTTGCTTGCAGCCATCAGGGTCACGCTGTGCTCTGCGATGTCCGGCAGTGAGCTGGCGGGGCGGTGGCTCAACCCCGGTTCCAGGATCAGGTCACAATGAATCTCGTCCGAACAGAGCAAAACGCGGTGCTCCCGGCATACAGCGGCCAAACGTTCCAGTTCGGTGGTGCTCAGCACCAAACCCTGTGGATTCATCGGATTGCACAGGATCATCAGGTGGCAGTCCGGATGGGCCAGTTCACGCTCCAGCACCGACCAGTCCCAGCCGGCACGGGGGGCTGTCGTTACCGGCAGTTTTACCGCAGTAGCACCGCGCAATTCAGCGGCCTTGCGCAGCGGCGGGTAGTTAGGTTCCTGCACCAGGACCCGGCCACCGCGGGCAAAAGCGTCGATGACCAGATTGAAACTGGGCACCACACCGGGCAACCAGACGACCCAGCTGGGGTCGATGGCCCACTGGTACTGCTGTTGGCACCAGCTAACGACGGCGTTGTTCAGGCTCGGCCATGGGTGGCTGTACCCGTAAACCGGGTGGGCGGCTCGGCTGGCCAGGGCCTCCTGAACGCAAGGAGGGGAGGCCAGATCCATATCGGCCACCCACATCGGTAAAACCGGCGAGTTGCGATACAGCTCGTGTTTGATGGCGTGGGTATCGCTTCGGTCAATGGTGTCGAAGGTAAACGGCATGTCGGGACGGGGATCCTGGTGATTGTCTGGATGGGCGTTCAAAAATACGCTGCTCTGAGGCCGGAATGCTGCCCGATGTTCCAGCGGCTGGCAAGTCGGCCGGTGCAGGCGCGCGGCTGGCCGACAGTCTTGTTATACTCCGCGCCTGTACCCATGGTGGGGCGGCGGACCGGGCAATATAGAGCCGCTCCTATTATTAGCAGTGAGGGTGAAGAACGTTATGGCGTCGGAACGATTTGGAGGCACTGAGCGGTTATATGGCATTGACCAGACGCAGTGGCTCGGGCAACAGCATGTGATTGTCGTCGGTGTCGGTGGGGTGGGCAGTTGGGCGGCAGAGGCGCTGGTGCGCACGGCGATTGGACGCATCACGCTGATTGATCTGGATGACGTCTGTGTGTCCAATACCAACCGTCAGTCTCATGCCATGGCCAGCACTCTGGGCCAAATGAAAGTGGATGTGCTGGCTCAGCGTCTGCGTGACATTAACCCCGATTGCGAGGTGGCGACCCGTCATGACTTTCTGACACCGGATAACCTCGTCTCCCACCTGACGCCCAGGCCCGATGCCGTGCTCGACGCCATCGACAGCGTGCGTGTCAAAGCGGCTCTGATCAACTACTGCCAGCGCCAGAAAATCCCACTGGTTACTACGGGAGGCGCCGGAGGTCAGACTGACCCGTTGCAGATACAGGCAACTGATTTGTCGCGCACGGAACAAGACCCCCTGGCGGCCCGCACCCGTCAGTTGTTGCGTCGGGAATATGGATTCAGTCGCAATCCAAAACGAAAATTTGGCGTAGACTGTGTCTATTCGACTCAGCAGTTGCTTTACCCTCAGGCGAACGGCGACGTATGTGCCACCAAGCCGGGCGACGACGGCAGCCGACGTCTGGACTGCGCTACGGGCTTTGGAGCCTCAGTGATGGTGACGGCCAGTTTTGGTATGGTGGCTGCAAGCCGACTGATCGACAAGTTGCTTAAGCTTAAGCATCGCCTGGATCATCCGGCGGACCAAGCCGGTTAATTTCAGAACCCGATAGAGCCGGACAGCTGTATTCAACACCCTCCCGGCTATACACTGGCACCCAGACTTTCATGCGTGAGGGACACCATGCTGACACAATTTCTGAAATTTTTTAAAGCACTGAATTCGGACGCAGGCCCCTGGCAACTGTCTTTTGCCGTGGGTCTGGCCCTGATCATTGGGCTCACGCCACTGTGGTCGGTCCACAATTTACTGATCATTCTTCTGGCCTGCATTATGCGGGTGCATTTTGGTACCTTTCTCGTCTTTTGGGCCGTCTTCACTGGTTTTGCCTACTTGCTGGATCCGGTCTTTGATGCCTGGGGTTACGCCTGGCTGACTCAGGCCAGTCTGACCAGTACCTGGACGGCTTTGTATCAGAGTGATGTCTGGCAGATCATTAAATTCAATCACACCATTACGCTGGCAAGCTTTGGGGTCTCATTACTGCTATTTGTGCCGGTGGTGCTGATCATGCGCTATGGCGTTGTTCAGTATCGTGCCCGGCTCATGCCCTGGGCCAATCGTCTGAAACTGGTCCAAGTCGTTAAAGCCAGCAAAGTCTATTCCCTGTACGAACGAGTGAGCTAAGGAGCGCCACAGATGAAGCTATTTCGATGGAGCGGCCTGATCGCTTTCGCGGTGGTACTGACATTGATCCTTGTCATTGGCCTCCTGTTTCTGGATAACTGGGTTAAAGCGGGCCTGGAGGCTGGTGGTACCCGGGTTCACGGGGCAGAAGTGAATGTGGCCTCAGTGGATCTGACACTCAGCCCGCTGGGTTTCGATGTTCGCGGCGTCCAGGTAACCGACAAGGAGCGCCCGGAACGAAACCTGTTTGAACTCGATACGGCCCGGCTTGCTATGGATCTGCCCAAATTGTTTCTGGGCAAGATCAGTATTGACGATCTGACCGTCTCCGGCCTTAGCAGCGGTACCGAACGCAGTGAGCCGGGTCGTATTGTCCCGGTTGACGCCAGTGAATCCGGCGTGGCGGACAGAGCCCGTGAAGCGGCCGCCACCAGGGCAGAGTCTGTTCGCGCTGCATTGCCCGAACCGGCTGACGCGGTCGATCAGGCCCTGACTCAGACCCGCCAGGCGACTGACCAGGCGAGAACAACGTTTGAGAGCGCCCGTTCCGAGGTTGGCAACGCCCTGAACAATTTGCCCGATGATGCCTCGATTGAACAATACGATGCGCGTATCGAAGCGCTGCGTGGCCGGTCTCTGAATTCTCTGGACGCGATACGCGCAGCTCGAACAGATCTGGATTCATTGCAGCGCCAGGCCGTACAGGACCAACTGGCGGTAGCCGCGGCTCGACAGGCGGCCAACTCGGCCGTTGGCGACAGCCGGGACGCATTGGACACCGCACTGGCTGCACCCGCTAAAGACTGGGCTGCCTTGCGCGAAGCTTACCCCCTGAACCAGGCCTCTGCGGTTCAGGCTGGTCGGCTATTGCTCGGTGATGCCATTTTCGACCGCTATGACCAGGCCCGTAAATACTATACCCAGGCGGCGCCCTGGCTGCGTCGACTGGCGCCGGCGGGTGGCGAGCAAGAGGATGCAGGACCAGCCCGGCTGGATGGCCGTTATGTCCGCTTCGACACACCCAACCCAACCCCTAACTTCCTGTTGCGCCAGGGGTTGATCAGCTTTGTGGCAGACGATTGGCCCTGGTCACTGACCCTGAGCCAGATCACAGGCCAGCAACGGCTGACCGGCGAACCGTCGCGATTGCAACTGATGCGGGGAGAGGCTGGCGATGAGGCCATGCGCATTGACGCCGTGCTGGATCGTCGAGAGTCGACAACCGTCGATCGTTTTAATCTGATTGGGCGTGATCTGGCTTTTTCTTCCCGCTCACTGGAGCTGGGTGGCGTTGACGTCGATTGGGCGCCGGGCTCGGTGGACCTGGGAGGCGAGGTAACAGTTACCGGAGACCAGGTCGATGGGCTGATCGAATTGAATTTCAGTGGTTCGGTATTTGAAGCCCGGGGAGAGGGTCAGATTGCGACAACGCTCGGTAATGCGCTTGAGGGAATTGCGGCATTCGATATCGGTATCAGAGTGACCGGGAACATCAGTGCCCCCGAGCTGCAACTGACGTCTGATCTGGACAACCAGATCCGCTCTGCGCTCTCAGCAGCGTTACAGGCAGAGTACAACCGCTGGCTGGATGCTACCAGAGCAAGACTGGATGCTGAGGTCGACACTCTGACAGCACCGATTCAAGCACGCTTTGATGAAATAGAGGCGCAGGGCGATGCCGTTAGGGAGCAGGCCGACGCCTTTCAGCAGCAGGTGATGGATCGGTTGGCGGCACTTGAGCAGGATTTGCAAAACCAGCGAGATCGCTTAAGTAACGCGGCCGATGCGGAGCGTCGTCGCGCTGAAGAGGAAGCCCGCCGCCGCGCTGAAGACGCGCTGGATGATCTGCAGTTACCCAGCTTTTGATCCTGAGTTCACGTTCCGGAATCCGGGTTCGCGCTGCGACCCGGTGTCTGGCACTCAGTTGGGTGTGAACGTTGAAACACAAGCTATTACTCAGGCCGGTCCGGCCTGAAACGGGAACCTGTTATGCGCATTGATGTAGTACTCGAGGTGGAGGCGACCGATTCGCTGATCGCCATCGATTTTCTGGTCGATAACATTGAGCTGTCGAAGTCTCGCCTTAAAGACATGATGAACAAGGGCGCGGTCTGGCACGTGGATGCCAAAGACCACCGGCAGCGGTTGCGCCGGGCGATGACCGATCTGAAGATCGGAGATCGGCTGGAGGTGTTTTACGATGAAGACCTGCTGTCGTTGCGCCCGCCGTTGCCCAGGCTGGTCCGCGATCTGACCCATTACAGCGTCTGGGACAAAGGGCCTGGCTTGCTGATAGAAGGTACGGACTGGGGGGATCACGCATCGCTGGTTCGTCTGGTTGAGCTTTATTTCAAACCACGCCGGGAAGTCTTTGTGGTGCAGCGACTGGACAGCGCTGCCTCGGGGCTGGTCATTGTCGCTCACAGCCGCAAAGCCGCTGCCCTGCTGACAGAGTGTTTCAATACTCCCGATGCTCTGCGTCAGCAATTTCGCGTTGAAGTGGTTGGCGATGCACCTGAAGCGGGGGAGGTTGAATCCCCACTGGATGGTAAGCCAGCGCTGACTCAGTTCCGAAAACAGCGTTACGAAGCCCATCCGAACCGGTCTGTACTGGATGTCTGGCCAAAAACGCGGAACAAACATCAGATTCGCCGTCACCTCGACAGCATTGGTCATCCCGTTATGGGTGACCCCCGTTATGGCAAAAATAACGAAAGTCATGAGAACCTTAAACTGAAAGCGGTTGAAATGCGGTTCGACTGCCCAATTACTAAAGAGACGCAGGTGTTTTCGTTACTGTAGACAGAGCTCCGGTTTTTCGTGGCTGGGGTCAGGGCACCGCGTTATAATCCGACAGCCTCCTGGCAGGTTGTTGAAATTCGCAGAATTTCGGCGGCCTGCTACCGGAACATGGACGTTCCGGCAAAATTGATGACTGTTAAGTCATTGATTTTGAGAGAGAAGCAAAAATCACAATTTTTGGTGCTCGTGTTTTGAAAAAGGCAGGAAGCCTTTTTCAACAACCTGCTAGAGCTGAGCCAAACTCTCACGACCCAACCAACAAAAGGATCCTGACCGTCATGTTCGAACGAGTTCAAGCAGCCCCGGCCGACCCCATTCTCGGTTTAAACGATGCGTTTGCCGCCGATGACCGATCCCACAAGGTTAATCTGGGCGTCGGGGTGTTCATGAATGACGCAGGACAGACCCCGATTCTGAATACCGTTAAAAAAGCGGAAGCGGAACTGGTTCAATCAGAGACGACCAAGAGCTACCTGGCCATATCAGGCGACGTCGAGTACGGTCGACAGGTTCAGGCACTGTTGTTTGGAGCCGATAGCCCGGTCATCAGCAAAAAGCGCGCCCGCACCGCTCAGTCGCCAGGCGGTACCGGTGCGTTGCGAACCGCTGCTGAATTCATGAAGCGTCAGCTGGGCGTTAAACACATACATGTGTCCAATCCGACCTGGGCCAACCACGGCAACATTTTTGAAAGCGCCGGTCTCGGCATCAGCCAGTACCGGTATTACGATGCCGCAGCACAGGGTCTTGATTTCGAGGGCATGCTCGCTGACCTGGAGCAGGTTTCTGCCGGTGACGCCGTGCTTTATCATGGCTGCTGCCACAACCCAACCGGGATTGATCCGACCACTGAGCAATGGCAACAACTGGCAGAGCAGGCCAAGCGCAAAGGGTTTGTTGTCTTGTTTGACTTTGCCTATCAGGGCTTTGGCCAGGGAATGGACGAAGATGCCGCCGGTTTGCGCGCCTTCGTCGATCAGATACCAGAATTGATAGTGGCCAACTCCTTTTCGAAGAACTTCGGCCTGTACAATGAGCGAGTTGGAGCCATGACGCTGGTTGCCCAATCCAGTGAGACCGCCGACAGCGCTTTCAGCCAGGTGAAATCCATCATTCGTGGCAATTATTCGAATCCGCCGGCACACGGTGCCAAGGTAGTTGCTGCCATTCTCAAGGACGACACCTTGCGTGCGCAATGGATTCAGGAAGTGGCTGACATGCGCGATCACATTCACGAACTTCGTGACGCTCTGGTGTCGACGCTAACTGCAAAAGGGGCCAAACGGGACTTCAGCTTCATTCAGCGCCAGAATGGCATGTTTTCGTTCTCGGGGCTCACCGGCGAGCAGGTAACCCGGCTGCGCGAACAGTACGGCATTTACATGGTCGGCAGTGGCCGTATCAACGTAGCGGGCATGTCCAAGGCAAATATCGATGCCGTTTGTGACGCCATAGTCGCCGTATTGTAGTCAGTTCAGACTCCGAGCAGGCCGGTTTTGCCCGGCCTGCTGCAGTACAATAACCCTACGCACTCCCAGCCCAGTGAAGCCCATGAAACCGTTTAAAGTTCATTCCAGGTATCAACCAGCGGGGGATCAGCCCAAAGCCATTGATCAGTTGGTAACCGGTTTGAATGCCGGCCTGACTGCTCAAACGCTGCTAGGGGTAACCGGTTCTGGTAAGACGTATACCATGGCCAAGGTTATTGAGTCGGTGCAGCGACCAACCATTGTACTGGCGCACAATAAGACGCTGGCGGCCCAGTTGTATTCTGAATTTCGGGAGTTCTTTCCGGACAACGCCGTCGAGTATTTTGTCTCCTATTACGACTATTATCAGCCTGAAGCTTATGTGCCGTCGTCCGATACCTTTATCGATAAAGACGCGTCGGTGAACGAGCACATTGAACAGATGCGGCTCTCTGCCACCAAGGCCTTGCTGGAACGTCGGGATGTCCTCATTGTCGCCACCGTATCCGCGATCTATGGCCTCGGTTCGCCCGAATCCTATCTGAAAATGATTCTGCACCTGAAACGCGGTGACGCGGTCGACCAGCGACAGGTTTTGCGCCGACTGGCCGAATTGCAATACAGCCGGAATGACGTGGAGTTTGGTCGCGGCACCTACCGGGTAAGGGGTGATATCATTGATGTGTTCCCGGCTGAATCGGAGCTGGAGGCATTGCGCATCGAATTGTTCGATGACGAAGTGGAAAATCTGAGCTTATTTGACCCACTGACCGGTGAAGTTTTGCAAAAACTGACCCGTTTTACGGTGTACCCGAAAACGCACTATGTGACACCCCGCGAAACCATATTGGCGGCGGTCGATAAAATTGATGTTGAATTGAAAGAACGGCTCGGCGTGCTTGAAGAGAACCACCGTCTGGTCGAAGCCCAGCGCTTGGAGCAACGCACCAAGTATGATCTGGAAATGATGCGTGAGCTGGGTTACTGCAACGGTATTGAAAACTACTCACGGTATTTGTCGGGTCGAAATCCGGGCGATCCGCCGCCGACCCTTTATGAGTACCTGCCCGACGATGCGCTGATGTTTATCGACGAGTCTCACGCGACGTTGCCTCAGTTGGGGGCCATGTACAAAGGTGACCGTTCGCGCAAGGAGACGCTGGTCGAGTATGGTTTCCGTTTGCCTTCCGCGCTGGATAACCGGCCGATGCGGTTTGAAGAGTGGGAACGACTGGCACCCCAGGGCATTTTTGTATCAGCGACCCCTGGCAAGTATGAAGAAGCGCATACTCAGCAGGTCGTGGAGCAACTGGTTCGACCCACCGGACTGGTTGACCCGGTTATCGAGATTCGCCCGGCGACAACTCAGGTTGATGATTTGTTGCATGAAATCCACCTTCGAGTAGCGGTGGGCGAACGAGTCCTTGTGACCACACTGACCAAACGCATGGCTGAAGACCTGACCGATTACCTGAATGAGAACGGCGTTAAGGTCAGGTATCTGCATTCGGATATCGACACCGTTGAGCGTGTGGAAATTATTCGGGATTTGCGACTGGGCGAGTTCGATGTTCTGGTTGGTATTAACCTTTTGCGTGAAGGCCTCGATATGCCTGAAGTCTCACTGGTCGCCATTCTGGATGCCGATAAAGAAGGCTTTTTGCGCAGTGAGCGTTCCCTGATACAAACCATTGGCCGGGCTGCCCGTAACCTGAACGGTAAGGCCATTCTGTATGCTGACAGAATGACCGGTTCGATGGAGCGCGCCATTGATGAGACCGATCGTCGTCGCGAAAAGCAAATTGCCCACAACCTGGCCGAAGGCATTACCCCTCAGGCGCTGGTAAAAGACGTGCAGGATATTCTGGAAGGGGCTGTGGCGCCGGGTCGCAAAGGCAAGATTGCGCGTAACCGCAAAAAAGTGGAGCGCATTGACGCCGAAGCACGCGATTACACCACCATGACGGCGGCTGAACTGTCGAAAGTCATCGTGCGACTGGAAGACGACATGCACCGTGCTGCCAAGGACATGGCGTTTGAGAAGGCAGCGGCGTTGCGCGATGAAATGATGGATGCCAAAGAGCATTTGAAATCAGTCTGACTAGGGCAAGGGTTCACATGGTGCCAGGTTTTCTGAGTGTGGGGCAGGGCCCCACCGTGGTGATGTTACACAGTTCGCTGAGTTCATCAGGGCAGTGGCGTGATCTGATTCGCCGCCTGCGAGGGCAGGCACATTGCCTGGCCATGGACTTGACCGGTTACGGAGAGACGCCGTTACCGGCACTGGACAGTGCGTCGTCATTTACGCTTTGGCAGGAAGTGGCCTTGTTGGAATCAGTGCTTGAGCAAGAGCAGATTCGGGGACCCCTGCGCTTGGTTGGTCACTCCTATGGTGCTGCAGTCGCTCTGGCCTTTGCTCAAAAGTACCCGGAACGAATAGAGCGGCTGGTGCTGTTTGAGCCAGTGTGCTTCTCCATCCTGGACGCCGGTGATGCTGGCTTGCAGGATCTTGAGTCGGTGTTGCATGTGTTTGACGACACCTCCACAGCCTCGGATCCAACGTCACAGGCGCGTCGGTTCATCGAATATTGGAACGGCCCTGGCGCATTTGATGTGATGCCAGAGCGACTTCAGCAGCTTTTTACTCACCAGGTGAAGAAAGTTGATCTCGATTTTCAGGCGCTGATGCACCCAACCTTCACTGCTGACGCCCTGTCGCCGTTGGCCGGTCGGCTGACATTGCTTCACGGCGAGCAAACCCGTGCCAGCGCCCGTGCCCTGATTCAGCAACTGCAGCACTGGTTGCCCGGGGTGAGAGTGGTTAAGACCCCTGGCGGGCACATGGCACCCCTGTCTCATGAGGCAGCGGTCAATACGCAGATTGAGCAATGGCTATACCTGACCGACTGACCGAGGAAGCGCAATGCCCTATGTAAACATCAAGATTACCCGCGAAGGTGCGACGGCTGAGCAGAAAGCGGCACTCATTCAGGGCGCTACTGAACTGCTGCGGGATGTGCTGGGTAAAAATCCGGCGACGACAGTGGTTGTGATTGATGAGGTGGAGACCGATAACTGGGGAATTGGCGGCGAGTCCGTCAGTGTGCGCCGGGCGCGAGGGGACTGAACCCTTTAGGTCGACGTTACTGTTCGCAGCCGGTTTCCCGTCTGACATAACGAAAGAAGCCGCTCAATGGCGGCTTCTTTCGTTATGTAATCTGGTAGGACTGCCCGGATGGGCTCGCCTTTCGGGTCGAACTTACCGTTCGGACCGGGGTTGCCCCGGTCCCAAAACAAAAAAAGCCACCTAAAGGCAGCTTCTTTTGTTTTGTAATTTGGTAGGACTACCCAGATTCGAACTGGGGACCTCTACCATGTCAAGGTAGCGCTCTAACCAACTGAGCTACAGTCCTATAGAACACATAGTCAAAACTGTAGGCGCAGATTTGAACTGCCGACCTCACCCTTATCAGGGGTGCGCTCTAACCAACTGAGCTATAGTCCTGAAGAACGAGGCGTATGATACCTGTACCGGGGTTCAGTGCAAGCCTTTTTTGGTAAAAAGATAACGGATTCAACCAGTTACCGGGTATGGGAGCCGTGTACCTTCAGATTAGTAAGCGTCACTGATCAGGCGGACGCCGGGTTCAATGGCGTTGCGCCAACTGGCTTCCAGTTCGTCTGAAAACTGGGGGTCGTGTTTCTTCAGTGTGCGCATCAGAGCGTTCAGCCAGAGGCCATACCATTCCGGCTTAATGTTATAGCCAGAGCGGTCATGACTTTTGCCCAGGGCTTTGAGTTTGGTGTCTGGCATGCCGCGAGAATGCAGCACCAGTTGCATGATGCCGTTTCTGAGCAAATGGCGCTGTTGTTTCATGTCGGTGTCGACAAATTGCGCACGAATAGCGTCAGAACTGCTCATGAAGTGGTCGTAAAAATCGACGAAGAAACTGTCTTTGTTGCAAACGCGTCCATAACTTTGGAAAACAATATCGCTGTCTGTCGACGTCATTCCAGTGCCTCTTGAGTGTGCAGTGTTGGTGGCCTGTTAGCGCTCCCTGCAACTGCCAAAAGGGGTAGGCTATCAATAACAGACTAGAATTTTTTTGATCGATATCAAGAGGTTAGCTCAAATCCACTGAGAATGAGCATTTGCCCCGGATCATCCTGTTTGTCAGGAAGGCGACCCCGGGGCAGGTGGGCCAGGCTGGCGATTTATTCACTCACGCGCCAGCTTTGAACTTTTTCCAGACCGTGCTCGAGTATCCAGGCGTTTAGCTGTTTGGGTGCCCGGGTTTTCTTTTCGACGGTTTCAAGGCTCATCGGGTGGCGGTAAACACCGGGTTCCAGCGCCTTTGCTGGCTGCGGACGGCCCTTGCCAACAACTTTTTTCGGCTGTTTTCTGGCGTATTCTTCAAAAAAACCAGCCAGTCGTTTTAGCAAAGCCGATTGTTTCTGACGAACCAGCGTTTTGGTAATCCAGTCGCCAATTTTTACGCTGCGCCGCGAAAATAAATCCTCTTCGGTAATGCCATATTCGCGCTCCAGCGTCGCCAGGTATTCCATGTAGGCGTTAAAGCCAGCTTCTTTTTTTAATGCGCTTTCTTTTAAACGAATCAGGTTTTGCAGTTCAGATTCGTATTTCTGGATTTCAGCATCAATGTTTAAGGCGTCGATGCGAACAGCAGAGTGTGTTTGTGTCATAAGCTTCCAGTGTTCACGGTTATTATCAAGAGTCATAGTTTATTGGGGCTTCCAGTTGGGCAGCCCCAGTGGGTCTTCTTCTGATTTACAGCTCATTTCGCGTTAACAGGCCTGCTGGTTAATTTCGTATCCCGGGGCCCAAATGCACTGACTTATGCATCTGCAGTGGCGCCTTTAACACCTTTCGGGACCCGGTTCGATCGCCTTGCATAGGCAAAACGGATTGGCGGATCCTGATTTTTTACTGCATCAGTATATGCTTATTCAACTTACGTGGGCTTTGCGTATGGTATCCGGGTTTACATATAACCACTGGCCGACTATATCCGTTATCAATGCCAAATTGGATCAATACTGCATTAGGGCGTTTAAAGATACTGCCATGTGACGCAATAGTTTTTTAGATGTGCGGGATCACAAACATCTTTTAACAGCGAACCCTCTTGTGAAGGCATTCGCTGTCATTCATTGGCAGTGCAGTATCGGGCTCATCAGATATCTATCGAACAGGAATGTTGGCTATTAATCAGTTGTACAGGGTTCAACAGTTCAGATAAGTGGCTAACAGGCAGTATCTGTCGCTGAGGAAATATTAGTCGATATCGCACCTGCTTACAATTGTTGTTGCCGGGTCGCCGGGTTATAACGACCGAATAATGTGGCTGACCTTACCAATTAGGCTCAGGGTCTCGTTTTCGGGAACCACGAGGGTGTCAAAGTCTGGGTGGCGCGGCAGTAATCTTGGGCTTGGGGTCAGTTGCAGCTCCCGCACCATAAGCTCACCGTTGTAACCTGCCAGGATGATGTCGCCCTGGCTCGCCTGGGCGCTGCGGTCGACGATCAGGGTGTCGCCAGCAATAATGCCTGCTTCAGCCATGGCCATGCTGTGCACGGCTACCAGTATGCTGGTCTGCGGGTTGCGAATGCACAGGCTGGCCAGGTCAATACCGGGAATATCGTGATCCAGTCCTTCTTCGTCGTCGACTGACTGGCCTTCCACAAACAGTGGCAGGTTCAATTGCGGGCCTGTTTCGCAGCGACCGAGCACTTGTACCGACATAGCGACCTCTCAATATACTGTTTATATATACAGTATGGTGGAAATGTCTGCTCTTGCCAACTGTCGGTGTGAGAATTAGGCGGTTTGAACCGATTCAGCGCCTCTGAGCATGGCCATCACCAGCTCTTCGGCATCGAATTTTGTCAGAGCCTCGTTGGCGCCAACCTGAGTGGCATAGCTGACGCTCATTTCGCTGTTCAGGGAGGTATGCAAAATAATGTAGGCACCGGCGAGGTCAGCGTTGTCGCGAATGTTGAACGCGAGTTCGTAGCCGTCGAGGCCGGGCATTTCGATGTCGCTGACCAGCAGGTCAATCGGGTGGCCTTTGCCTGCTTCAGTTTTGAGTATTTCCAGCGCTTCCATGCCATTATTGGTGACCTGGTAGCTGATGTTCAGGTTATCGAGGGCATCGGACAATTGTCGCCTTGCCACGTGAGAGTCGTCTACCAGTAAAATGTTCAGCGGTTTGAGCTTTTCACGCTGAACGTCGGTCAGTACGGTAAATTTTTTGTCGGCCGGAGCCGGGTAGACGATTGACAGCAGCAGTTCGACATCGAGTAACTGAATGGTCTGTTTTTCGTCCATCAACAGGCCTGTTAAAAAGGCATTTTTACCCAACATGGACGGGGGCGTTTTAATGTCTCGCCAGTTGGTGTCGACAATGCGTTCAATTTTTCGTACCAGAAAACCAACTTCACGACGCTGACAATCGGTAATGATGATGGATGCAGAGGCAATTTCTTCGGCAGACAGAGGCTGGTAGCCAACGGCGTAGGCCATGTCGATCACCGGGATGGTTTTACCTCGAATGGTTGTGACCCCCAATACGGAAGGGTGGTCCTGAGGCATTTTGGTAAGCTTGGCGGTCGGAATGATTTCCCGCACTTTCAGGGTGCCTATGGCAAAGGTCTGACGGCCCGTCAGTGTAAACAGGAGTAACTTTTGGGCGTGTTTTGCCTTACTGCTCATAAAAACCTCTCAGAACCGTCATTGTGCCCGAGTGTCCGGGAACCATTAGCATGATACGTTATCGGCCAGTGCGCACGAAACCCAATAGCCGATTTGATCACCGGTCAGGATATCTTAGACATACTGGTACAAAACCCGCGTAATTGCGTATTGGTAGTAAACCGGCCCGTCAAGGCGGGTGGGGTAGGTTATTGAACCTGAAGTATCTGACCGGACGATAGCCAGGTAGGACGCAGCGTCTTTCACCTGGTGAGGTCAGTCCGGACCTCTCAATGGTGTGAAAAGGAAGCGGTTTTTAATGCGCTTGGTCGCAAAGGTGTTGTGTGTTTTGGTGTGTACAGGCGTCACCGGCAAGGGTCTGGCTGACAATAAATTCAGTCTGGGACTTGGAGTGACCGCCAGCGAGCAGTCGCTTGGTCAGGGCTGGAGAGCTCTGCCAGCGCCCAGTTTTTCAATCGAGTATGAAGGCTACCGGTTAGCTACCCGGGGTCCCGGTCTGGCTGCTGATCTGGTGCCTTCGCGGGCTCTTACCCTGGGACCACTGGTGCGGTATTCAGGCGGTCGGGAAAGCCGTGAGTTACCCGGCTCCTATCGACAACAGCCAGATATTCCGGCGTCTGCAGAGGTGGGTCTCTCTATCGGTTCAGGGGTGCCCTGGCAGGTTATTGGGGTGCCATTGCCCGGTGTGTTCACCCTGTCGGCTGACCTGGTCACCACGTTTCCAGGCGGACACGAAACCGGTGTCTTTGCGCCATCGGTCGGTTGGGTCAGTTCGGTCACACCGCAATTAACGCTGATTGGCGCACTGGGCAGTCAGTGGGGAACGGAGGCGCACATGGGCACTTTTTTCGGGGTACAGGCAACACCCGATACCGGTGTAAGTGCTTATCAGCCGGCGGCAGGGTTGAAGGATCTGAGTCTCAGCCTGATTGCGTCCTATCAGCATACGCAGCGCTGGTCGACTATTTGGCTTGCGTCTGTCAGTCAGTACCAGGGCGACGCTGCCCGCAGTCCGCTGGTGCGGGATACGGGCGCGCTGAATCGGGTGTTTCTGGTGTGGGGTGTCAGCTACAACGGGGTCTTCGACTGACGTTCACGGACGAAACAATTCAACCAGCTCATGCAACTCGTTAGACAAGTCATTCATGGCCTGGGCGCCAGAAACCGAGCTGTGGGCCTGGTCGAGGCTGTGATCCGCCAGGCCGCTGATGCGGGTCAGTTGCTGGTTGATTTCTTCGGAAACCTGGCTTTGTTCCTCTATGGAAGTAGCCATTTGGTGCGTCATTTCGGTAATACGGCTGACTGCACTGGCGATCTCATGCAGGGCCTGGTCAGCTTCTTCGACTCTGGCGACACCTTGTTCAGCAATGGTTCTACCCGCTTCGGCTGCAGCTTCGGCTTCGCCGGTTTTTGATTTCAGGTTGTCGATTATGTTCTGAATCTGCTGAGTCGTTTCCGTCGTGCGCACGGCCAGCGAGCGCACTTCATCCGCCACGACAGCAAAACCCCGACCGTGTTCTCCGGCCCGGGCCGCTTCAATCGCGGCGTTCAGCGCCAGCAAGTTAGTTTGATCGGTGACGCTCTGAATCAGTTCTGCCGCCTTGGAGATCGAATCGGTCTGGGCGACCACTTCACTGACTGTAGCGCCAATCGATTGCACAGCCTCAGCCAGTTGCTGGATTTCATCGCGCGTTTGCTGAACGGTACGGGTGCCTTTCTCTGCCAAATCGTGAGCGGTATCGGCTTCATTGGCTGTTACCTGAACATTGCCCGAAACTTCGTGGATGGTGGCCGTCATTTCGTTAATGGCTGCCGCGATCTGGGTTGTTTCGCTTTGCAACTCATCAATTGCGTGTTCGGACTGGCCCGCCAGATCATGGGCCTTCTGCGACTGCTGAAACACCTGGCGAGCAGCATCATCAATGCGGGTCAGCACCGTGTTCAGGTGAGCACTGGTTACGCTGGCAGCAAGCTCTACCCGAGCCAGGGTCAGTGAGGCATCGGAATAGGTGCTGGCGATCAGGGTGTCGTTGAATCGTCCTTCCAGTTTCCCGGCAATGGTTGCCAGAGACTGTTTCCGGACCCGGTGACCGTAGAAAGTCGCTACAACAACGGCGCTCGCACCGGCCAGCGCGGCCAGCCATTGGCCACTGTAAGCCCCCAGAGTCATCAACATCGCGACGAGTATGGTTGCGGGCCCCAGGGCTGAGGCTGCATCTCGCAGTCGGCGCAGTGGTGCAATCCCGGATTTGCCTGCATTGATGCGTTGATATATGCGCGTGGCCCGGTCGATGTCTTCGCGTTCGGCTTTGACCCTCACTGACTCATACCCGACAACTTCGCCACCTTTGGTGATGGGAGTTACATACGCATTGACCCAGTAAAACCCACCGTCTTTGCGGCGGTTTTTGACCAGACCCATCCAGGGGCTGCCCGTTTTAAGGTAAGTCCACATGTTGTCGAAGGCAGCAGGTGGCATATCTGGGTGGCGGATCAGGTTATGCGGTTGTCCGATCAGTTCTTCGCGGGAAAAGCCGCTGGCATCAATGAAAGCCTGATTGCAATGTTGTATACGGCCTTTTCGGTCCGTTGATGAGATCAGTTGTTGGTCGTCCGCCAGGACATATTCACGATCAGTGACTGGTTGATTGTTGCGCATAGACATCGGGTTCCTGAGCAGTCTGGCCAAAAGCAATTTAGAAATGTATCGGCCGATGCTCCTTCATGATTAGCCGTTTGTCAGATCCCATCGACCAGGAAAACCGTTAACGCTTTGGGGCCGTGAGCCCCATAGACCAGTGTTTGCTCGATGTCCGCCGTCTTGGACGGCCCGGAGATCAGCAGGGTATTGGTTGGCATGGGGCCTGTCCAGTCCTCCTCTGTGATCAGTTGGTACCAGCTGCTGAACAGTCGGCTGACCGGCAAAATGGCGATATGCAGCGGCGGTGCCAGGGTCATTAGCCTGGGCTCTTCGGGGCTGGGGATCACTACCAGGGATCCGGTGTCGGCGAGCCCTGCATGGCAGCTCGTTATGGCGGCATCGGTTTGGTGAAACAGCTCGCTTTGCCAAGCTTCCACTTTCTGGTCGTAACCCTGAAAGTCGATGTTTTGTGCACGGGTTACCAGGGCATCACGCAGCCCTTGGCTGGGAGCAATCAGGACCCGGTGAGCGCCTGCCTGATGTAACCGCGATAACACCGCTGTTGCCAGGTCGGGCTCATGCACTCGTTGCACGTCGCCGTGAACCGAGGCTTGTTGAGCGATGAAGCGCTCAATGCCGTCTTCAAGCGACCAGCGGCGCGTGTTCATGACACGGAAGTCGGGCGGCTGACTGGCCGGTTGAGACGTGCGCTCACGCAGGCGGCTTAAAATGGTCTGACGGGCAGAGGAAGTCATGGTTGTTGCCTCTTTGAGCGGTTATTCATGGCGCTGTGCAGGGTCGTTTTTGCCAGTTTCGGGGCGCTGCGATAGCGGGTCCAGCCGCCGAGTCGTTTGGGGCTGAGTGCCCTTAGTTGGCTGGCCAGTCGGGTAGTCAGTCGATACAGCCCGGGGCGGCGATGCACCAGTCGCCAGACAGCCCAGATTAGCGATTCCAGGTTTGAGCGCTTGCTACCATGACCGGGAACCGTGGAGGCTCGCGTCCGGTCTCCGTCGACGGCTTCGCGGCGCAGGCGCAGCAGCAGGCTGGGTAGCGGAATCCGCACCGGGCACACCTCACCGCAAGAGCCGCACAGGGAGGAGGCGCTGGCGAAGTCCGGCGTTTGCTCAAGCCCCAGCAGTTGCGGCATCAATACCTGACCGATGGGGCCCGGGTAGGTTGTACCGTAGGCATGGCCTCCAATGCGGGTATAGACCGGGCAATGGTTCATGCAAGCGCCGCAGCGAATGCACTGCAGGGTCTCGGCCAGTTCTTCATCCTGATAGATGTCGGAGCGGCCATTGTCGACCAGGACCAGATGCACCGCTTCCGGTCCGTCTTTTTCATCTGGCTGGCGCGGGCGGCTGATCATGTTGACGTAGGTGGTGATGGACTGACCGGTGGCTGATCGGGTGAGCAAGCTCAGCAACGGAGCCACATCGGTCAGGCTGGGAACAACTTTCTCGATGCCGGTTACGGCGATGTGACAGGGCGGTGTGGTGGTGGTCAGACGACCATTCCCCTCGTTCTCGACCAGGCAAAGGGTACCGCTGTCAGCGACGGCGAAATTCACACCTGAAATGCCTACATCGGCTTGCATGAATTTTTCACGCAGTTGCTGTCGGGCCTGGTCGGTCAGGTAATGGGCGTCTTCGCGTTGTTCGACACCGGTCATGGTGTGCATCAGTTCGGCAATTTCAGCGGTGTTCTTGTGGATTGCCGGCATAATAATGTGCGACGGCGTTTCTTTGGCCATTTGCACAATGTATTCACCGAGATCCGATTCGAGCACGGTATAGCCGCGTTGTTCCAGATGAGCGTTCAACTCCATCTCTTCAGTGACCATCGACTTACCCTTGATCACCGTTTTAGCCTGGCGCTGCTGGCAGATCTCGGTGACCACCTGACAGGCTTCGTCGCCATCGCGTGCCCAATGCACCTGGATGCCATTTGCCTGGCACTGGCGTTCCAACTGCTCAAGCAAGTCGGGAAGTTGTCGCAGCGACTGTTGTCGAATGGCCTGGCCCAGGTCGCGCAGAGCCTCCAGGTCCCAGTCGGCAAAGGCCATCGTGCGTTTGTGCATTAGCCCGGTCATGGCGCGGTCGAAGTTACCGCGCAGCTGAGTATTGGCCAGGGCAGACTTTACCTGGGGTTGAAAGTTGATGGCGCTGTTGTGGCTCTGTTGTAAGGTCTGAGGCATCGATCAGGCCTCCCGGTTTGGCTGGGAGCGGTGCCAGAGAAAGCTCAGCAGGTGCTCTCCGGGCAGGGCCATTTTTTGTTTTTTGGCAACGCCGGCAAGATTCATCAGGCATCCGCAGTCGGTGCTGAGAAAACGGTCGCAACCGGTTTGTGTCAAAGCGGCGACTTTGTCAGTCGCCATGGCGCCTGAGATATCGGCGTGCCGGACAGCGAAGGAACCCCCGAAACCGCAACATTCGGCGACCTTTGCAGGCTCCACCAGGGTGACATTGTTCAATTGGCGAAGCAGGGCCGGACCGCTGTCTGCGACGCCCATCTCGCGGCGCGATGAACAGGAGGTATGCAAGGCAATGGTCGTCGGTTCTCCGGTATCGGTCAGTTGGATCTGACACACATTGACCAGAAAGTCCGCCAGATCCCAGACCCGCCTGGCGAGTTTGAGCGCGCGATCGGCGTCTTCGGTGCCCTCAAACAACTTGGGGTACTGATGTCGCATCATGCCGGCACAGGAGCCAGAGGGCACGACGACCGGCCAGTCTTCGGGAAACAGATCCAGTTGAGTTTTTGCCACCGCCCGTGCTTCATCACTGCGCCCCGAGGTGTAGGCGGGCTGCCCGCAGCAGGTTTGATCCTGAGGGTAAATAACCTCAATGCCTTCCCGCTCCAGCAGGTCGACACCGGCGAGCCCGGCTTCCGGGTAGAACAAGTCGACCAGGCAGGTGCCAAACAAGTACACCTTTTCCGGCTTGTTTGGGTAGAGAATGACAGGCTGTGACATGGGAACCTCGACTGAAATGAGCGTGCACGGTTGCATCGCTGGTCCGGTATGGAGTACGATGCCAGATAAATTGGTAATACCAATTTACCAATTGTTTTCGTTGAGAATAGGCGCAGTCGCGATGGCTGTCAATCGGTCTTGTTGCCCTGGCGGGTGTTGTATCTGGAGGTGTGCCATGAAAGCAGAGCGAATGTCGGACCAGGTCGCCCGTGTCGTCGAGAAAGCCATTACCGAGGGGCAGTATCCGGTAGGGAGTCAGTTACCACCTGAGCGTGAACTGGCGGTTCGTTTGGGCGTATCCCGCCCGACCTTGCGCCAGGCGCTGACCACACTGGCAGCCCGTGGCTGGCTGGAAACTCGTCAGGGTGGTGGGCATCGGGTGTGTCAGCACCTGGGCGACGGATTCAGTGATCCGTTATTGGCCCTGCTCAGTAACGATAAGGACTATCAGTACGACATTCTTGAGTACCGGAACGCACTGGAAGGTATGGCGGCCTGGTACGCTGCCCTGCGCCTGACCCACTCAGACCGACAACGATTGCAGGCCTGTGTGATTGAGTTGGAGCGAAGCCATGCGGCGGGCAACGCTGAAGAGCAGGCCCGGGCCGATGCTGATTTTCATTTGGCCATCGCTGAAGCCAGCCATAACACCGTGCTGCTGCATAGTATGAAGGCGCTGTTTCGGGTTTTGGCGACCTCGATTGCCGAGAGTGTGTTTCAGATTGCCGGGCAGGGCGACACCGCTGACCGACTGTTGGCACAGCACAAATGCCTACTCGAGGCTATTCTTGAGGGGGATGCCGAGTCGGCCCAGCGAGCCTCGCAGGCACACCTTGGATTTGTCGAGTCGTGTCTCAATGAGTCGCATCGTCAGGGGCGTCAGCGTCAGCGCGGTTTGCAGGCGTTTAATGTGATGCCGGGTTAAGGCACGGTTTCGCTTTCAACAGCGGTCGGGCATGATGGCAAGCAATCATGTTGACCGGCTTTGGGTTGCGGCGGTGGTTGCCAGGTCTGAGCACGGCCGCCCAAGTCCGGTTTTATGAACCGTTCTATCATGCGTATGAACAGGAGTACCACGCAGACATGACCGTTGGTGTATCGTATCCGTGCAAATCTGCCCTCATTGTTGGCCTGGTTGCGGGTGGCATGATGACCGCTCCTGTCAGCCAGGCTGAATCCATTACAGAAGCCATTCAGGCGTGTCGCTCAGTGGCGGAACAGACACAGCGCTATCAATGTTACGACGATGCGGAGCAGGCGCTGCCCAGTGCAGAAAGTGTGTCGAGAGACATTGGGAAATTTGACTATGAGTCGACTTCTGACCCCATTACCGGTCAGACCGAACACGCTGTCTTTCTGCGATCGGACCGTGGGCTTAACCGTCGTCGAAACCCGATCGAGATGGAACTTACCTGCGATTCGACCCGGCCGGGTGATTATCAACTGGTCCTCAACTGGGGTGAGTTTCTGCCCAGTACCTCGCCGGAGGTTACCACCCGGATAGGCCAGGGTGGGTCGGTCACTGGTACCTGGCAGACCGATCGTTTTCGGGAGCGGACCATTTTTTCCGGTGTTGAATCAGGATTTTCCAAAGTCGACCTCGTCAATCAACTCGAGGCTGAAGTAAAGGCCGGTAATGCAACTCTGGTGTTTCGAACCACACCCTATAACTACTCTGCCATCACCGCTGAGTTTGACATGACAGGCTTCAGCGATGTCATTGAACCCATGCGAACGTCCTGCCGGTTTTGAATGACGAGCGATGGCGCCTGTGTTTCGCAGGCGTCATCAATACCTTTTAGACCTTCTGTAATCTCCTCTTTACAAAGTGTTGACCGATTTAAAGTGCTAAATCGGTCTCAGTTCCGCCACTAATATTCCCTCAACGCCCTGCAAGCTGCTAGCGTGCCTGAAGCTTCCGTTTTACGGCCTGTCTTCGATCCAGTGACGGATCGTTGCGTGAATCGGGCAAGGATGCAGGCGTTTTGTCGGAAGGTGGCCCACTAAGCAGTCTCTGACTTGCTCTTTCGGGGGTGTGGTTCAGGCACTTGTTAGGTCATGTTGTCTCCAGGCCTGTGATACGCGGTGAACCCGGAGGGGCTCCGTGTTTCTCAACTTCGACAAACAAGGAAATGACATGACCCCGTCTCAATTAACCGTGCGGTTTCGCCGCAGATGGTCTGGGGCTTCGCTGCCGTCATTGATCGCAGGCCTTTGCCTGTCTCTGGTCGCGACGACTGCCCTGGCTGAATCTGAAGTATCCGAACGCACCCTAACCGGTGAGCGAAATGTGCTTGAGAAGGCTCGTCCTTCAGAGCAGGCCGCGGCGCCCGGTATCCAGCCGTTCAGCCGTGCGGCCACGCCCTTTGACCGATACATCATTACTGGCGATGCGGCCGCTGTGGCTCGCTACCGGGGTGATATAGCCGGCTATCAGTCGACCAGCCCCGAGGGCAGAGCGTCGCTGGATGTTCGAACCCCGGAGGTCCGGGCATATGGGCAGTATCTTGAGTCCCAACAGGCTAAGTTACTGCAGCAAATCTCTGCTCGCCTGGGCCGTTCCGTAGACGTTGTCGACCAGTTTCACCTGGCTGTCAATGCGGTGGTGGTTGAACTGACCAATACCGAGGCTAGCCAGTTGGCGGGTTTACCGGGTATTCGCAGTATCCACAAAGACGAGTTGCGACAGTTGACGCGATCGCCCAGTGACGCTTCCGGCTATGCCTTGCCAGTTGCCAGCGACACGCATTCAACGGTCTGGCTGTGGTGGTCTCTGGCCGCTGCCCTGAGTCTGGCCCTGGTCACATTGGTATGGGCGCTGGCGACCGGGCGACTGAACCGACGTCATGGCCTGGCCGCTTCTGTGCTCGCAACTCTGGGTCTCGCCGGTTGCCTGTGGGAAGGTGGCTTCGCCTGGATCGGCGCCCCCGAAGTCTGGAGAGGTGTGGCAGGTCAGGCCGGAACCCGGGGTGAAGGCGTTGTTGTGGGTATTATTGATACCGGGATTAACCCGGTCAGTGATTCTTTTGCGGCGGTAGACAGTGACGGCTACCGGCATCGTAATCCCCATGACACTTATCTGGGGGTTTGTGATGCTGGTTCCGATGTTTACGATCCCGGCTTTCCATGCAACGACAAGTTGATTGGCGCCTGGGGGCATGAACTGATCAACGAGGGCAGCCCTCGTGATACAGACGGTCACGGGTCTCATACCGCCGGTACGGCTGCCGGCAACCTCGTGTACAACGCAACTGTCACGACGCCTGCAGGCTTCAAACTGAGCAAACACATCGCCGGGGTAGCACCGCGGGCCAATGTGATCGCTTACAGCGTGTGCTCCGAAGCCGGGTGTTATCTGAGCGCCATCCTGTTTGCCATCAACCAGGCCATTGCCGACGGTGTAGATGTGATCAACTATTCCATTGGCGGAGGTGCATCCGACCCCTGGGGCGATCCGGATTCACTGGCTTTTCTGGCCGCGATGGATGCGGGTATCTTTGTCGCCACCTCCGCTGGCAATTCAGGTCCGGACTTCGCCACTCTGGGCAACCCGGCGGATGCGCCCTGGGTGACATCAGTCGCCGCCAGCGCTCATCCTCTGTTTTATAAAAATTCGCTGGTTGATCTGTCCGGAGGGCTCGCGCCACCGCCGGGAGAGATTATCGGGCAGAGCGTTTCCTCCGGGTATGGACCGGCTCCGATTGTAGACGCGTCAGACTTTGCCAATCCGTTGTGTCTGCCCGGCGAATTCAGTGCGCGGTTCAACGGCGAGATTGTGCTCTGCGAGGCAGGTGATATTGGCCGGGCTGCTAAAGGTGAGCACGTTGCCGCCAACGGTGGCGGTGGCATGATACTTACCCGGGAACCGACCACGCCGGATGGGTCGGGCTATCTGGAAACAGATGCACATGTGTTGCCCGCCACTCACATTACCTACACCGATGCCTCCAGATTGCGAGACTGGTTGGCCTCGGGTCACGGTCATCAGGGTCGCCTGACGGGTACTGAATTGGTTCATGACGAGGCAACCGCCGATGTGCTGGCTTACTTCAGTTCACGCGGTGTAAACCCATCGGTGCCCAGTGTGGTTAAACCCAACATTACCGCTCCGGGCCGGGCCATTTTTGCGGCCTTTCATGAGGGGTATAGCGATGCCGATCAGGACTTTACTGTGATTCAGGGGACCTCAATGTCGAGCCCGCACATCGCCGGCGCCGGTGCTTTGCTGACGGCTTTGCACCCTGACTGGTCACCCATGCAAATTCAATCCGCGATGATGACAACGGCGGTTAAAGAGCATCGCAAGGAAGACGGCTCGCGCCAGGCTGATCCGTTTGATATGGGCGGTGGGCGAATTGATTTGCCCCGGGCGGCCCAGGCTGCATTGGTTCTGGACGAGCAGCAGGATGCCTTTCTGGCAGCCGATCCGTTCGTCGGGGGGGAGCCAGCGGTCCTGAACTTGACGGGGCTTGGCCAGGCTCGGTGTGTCGTCAACTGTCAGTGGACGCGCACCGTGACCAATGTCTCGAACCAGTCGACGCATTGGCGAGCAGAGCCCCAGACTGGGCTGACGGTTGCGCCGCAGCGATTCCGTCTGGCGCCGGGTGAGAGCCAGGTGTTAACCATTGAGGCGGATGCATCGGGCGCACCGGTGGGTGAATGGCAGTTTGCGCAATTGCAGCTCAAATCCCTGACCCGGCGTGTGCCCGATGTGCATTTCCCGGTCGCGGTTCAACCGGCGCTGAGCAATTTGCCCGGGGCCATCACCATTACGGCGCCACTGGCCAGTGATGTTGTCAGTCTCGATGGCCTTAAGGCCGTAGACATCAGTGCGGCTGAAGTGCGCATAACCGGGTTGGCGGCTTCGACCATAACGGAATCGGCTCTGGTTTCTGACCCGAGCAACGATAACCCTTTCGATGGTTTTGACCCCGGTGTCGACGGCACCTTTTTCTTTACCGTCGAGGTTCCGGAGAATGCGACACGCTTTGTCGTGGACGTTTCTGACTCGGAATCGGGTGATCTGGATGTGTTCGTCGGATCGGGTGATGACCCGGGCTTTGCCAGTCTGATTGATTACGCCGCAACCGGGTCGGCACTGGAGTACGTCAACATCGCCAATCCGCCAGCCGGTACTCTGTGGGTCGTGGTTCAAAACTGGGAGGCCGGACACGCCGAGCCCCAGGCGCTCACACTGCACACGGCTGTGGTGACCGGCGATGTGGGTAACCTCAACGTCGACGTACCGGTATCGGTGCCAGGCGGAGAGCCATTCACCGTCGATCTTGGCTTTAACTTGCCCGGGTCCGTTGCCGGTGAGCGCTATTATGGCTCATTCAGTCTGGGAACAGACGGCCTGAACCCCGGTAACCTGGGGACCGTTCTGGTGGATCTGGTTCGCCAATAACGCAGTGTTAAACCGCTTTTATAACAGGGCCCATTCGGGCCCTTTTTTGTTTGAGCTTCTTAAACCGTTGGCCAGTGGCTTGGTCGTAGCGTTCCGTGACTGCAGTGAGTTGTGCACATTCGCTACGCGACCGGTCCCGAAACGTTGCGCATGCCCCCCCCTGGGTCAGGTGGGCATTGCGACTTTATTCATGATCTTCTGCGGCGGCCAGGATCATGGTTCCTTCATCGTGTGGCAAACGAAGTGTCAACTGCGACCCGTCCAGTGACCATTGCGAGGCTGATTCGATAAAGTTGATGAAAGGGCGCTCAAGGCTGCCTTTCGGGCACAGCGCGCGCGTACCGATCATGGGACCGATGGCAAAGACGGTGTCGGTCAGCCTGGCGGAGGCGGCATAGTGATTGCAGTCTGCTCTGAGGCTGATACGACCTTCGCTGCCAAACCTGAGCTGGTAGGCGTCTGAATGGTCTGGCTGCACCCTCGATCCGTTTTCAAGCAGGCTGTATTGCCACTGGAATACCTGCCCGGTAAGCGAATCGGGCATGCGATGGGCTGTCACAATCGGTCGGGTTTTGATCGTCGATTCAGCCAATGGCGGGTTCAGGCTGGCAGTGTCAGGGTGCCAGGCGTTAACACTCATTGATAAAACCAAGCCTGCCAGTAACCAGCCAGGTCGATACGCTGTGATCGGGATCATAACAAAGCTCCTTCGAGTGAAAGACCAGTGTAGAGGTGCCGAGCTGAACAGACTGTGAATCTGGCCTCACACGAGTGGGTGACGACGGTTTAACCGTATGGGGCTCCGGCCCAAAGGCCCGTGATTTGGCGACTGGGCCGCTTTCTTGTATGGTGTAGGGGATTGTGTTCGCAATCGGTCTATCCACGCAGCCACCCTGAGAGCCTCGGGTGGTTCTGCACGCTGCTTCCGATCGAGGCTCTTAAGAGCGAGGTAAGGCTATGAATGATGTAAGACAGTTCGAGCTGATCGTTTCTGAATCGTTTGATTTCGGCGCCCTGGAAATAAGTCGTGATGAAGAGGGCGAATTGCAAGCTAACCTGGAGCCTATTGCCGATATCCTGTCGGCCTCAGGCATTGAAGAAGGGTTGTTGAACAACAACGACGTGTTATCAACGTTGATCAGCACTCTGTACGATTTTCACTTGCAGAATGGTGGCCCGGCTGACCTCGAAATTGAGCGATTCCGTGCCGTCCAGGAAGCGACACAGGAATACGGTCGTGCCGGCGTTGTCGGCAGCGCGACCTTGCACTGATAGATCTGTATCGGGGGGTTTGTCCACCGACCTATAGTGAGTCTGGGGATAGTGAGTCAGGAGGTTCTTCTGCTGATTGACCGTGGATCCGGTAGGGCCACTCACACAATCGATACGTTCAAGGCGGGGTTTCCCCGCCTTTTTTACGTCTGGGCTATTGGTTATTTGGTCTCCGGAGCTTCTTTGCTGCCGTCTTTGCTTGCGTTTTGATCCACCATCAGGGATTCGAGGTCCAGTCCGGTGAGTTTCTTTAGCCGGTATAGCAGAAAAAAGATGGCGGACATCAGCACGATGGTGCTTGGCAGTGCGATCACCGGATAACTCAGAGCGGTCATCTTGCCCAGCTCTTCGCTGAACGCAGTGGTTCCGGGCGGGCTCACCAGAATGACCCGGGCCAGTACATAGTTAAGAACGGACGACAGGAAGAACGACGCCGCGACGATATAGGACACCAGCGACAGGCTTTGCTCCAGTTGGCGGTGCGTACCGCGCTGATCCAGTGCCTGGTTGACCCGGTCGATGGCGATCAACTGGGCATTGAATATCAGGGTGCGCACCAGTGGCCAGCGGGTTTTCTGGCTAATGAGTACGGCCAGGCCCAGCAGGCCGGGGATAGCCGCCTCTTTAATGGCGATGTACTTCGGGTCCAGTTGCAGCAGACTGATGCCGCCGGTCAGAAAGACACTGATCACACCGATAACCGACATTGCGTTCAACTTACCTGTCTGGCGCATTTCCCAGAGGCCATAGCCAATGGGGAAGGCCAGAGCAACAACAATGCTCCAGGCCGGCCCCAGTCGATCAGGTCCGCTGAATTTGCTGAGGATAACGACTGGGACAATGATGTTGAACAGCAGATTGCTGAAGAATCCGCTGCGCTGTGGTTGCTGACTCAAAATCGGAACTCTCGATGTTTGGGTGATTTACGGTAAAGTGTAAGCAATTCACGCGCCCGGGGCACCCGATATCGAGTCTGAAGGGCGTAAACACTCAAATATGGGCAGGAGTCTGCGCACGTGTCCTGGCAATACATAGTATTTCTGGCGCTTTTAGTGGCCTTTTTTATCACTCATAAGGCTCTTAATTACTTTATTCGTCGCTGGGTCAATTCAAAAGATGTTCCGGTCCAGCGTAAGGCGCTGGTGAGAAAGTTGTTGCGAAGCGTTCACGCCGTCAGTTACCTGATTGCCCTGGGGCTGACCTTTGGCATTGAATACGGCGAATTGACGGTGTTTCTGTCGTCGTTGTTCGCAGTCATTGGTATCGCGCTGTTTGCGCAATGGTCGATTCTCAGCAATCTGACGGCGAGCATGATCATCTTTTTCCAATTTCCTTACCGGATCGGTGATCGGGTGCGGATTCTCAATGCGGATTATGATCTGACCGGAGTCATTGAAGAGATCTCTTCATTTCATGTCATGATCCGGCACGATAAGGGCGATCTGATGACCGTTCCCAACACGCTCATGCTGCAGACGCCGGTGATCAAGCTCTCGGGCAACAAGACGTCAGTGATCAACCGGGTCGATGCCGATCTGGCGATTCCCGAGGCGCCGGGAAGCTCCGTATAGCACGCCGAGCACAGCAATAAACACAATCAGAAAACCCGGTACAATTTCCAGTGACGTCTGTTCGGCCAGAACACCGGCCAGGGCAGGCAAACAGGCGGCACCGATACCCGCAGCGGCAATCTGCATGCCCATAGTGTTCGCCAGGTGTGCCTCACCCACTCGCAGTCGGGTGCCAGACACCAGCCCGGGAAAGATCGGCGCGAAGGCGAAACCGACCAGGCCTATGGCGATCAGCCCGACCCAGGCAATCGGGTTCCAGGCCAACAATACGGTACCGGCCAGCGCCAGTATCAGGCTGCCAGTAACCAGGCGGTGATTGCCCATGCGATTGGCAAATACCCCGGCGACCATGCGGCCCAGAGTAAACATGCCCCAATAAATGGCGATCCACAGGCCGGCCGCGGAAGCCTCCACCTCGCGCGATTCGGTTAATAACGAATACCCCCACAAACCCAGTGTCAGTTCCAGGCCGGTATAGGCAAAGAATAGCCCCATGCTCAACCAGACCGCCGGGGTTGTCAGAGAGGACACAAAGCTGGCTGGTGCCTTGCCCGGTTGAGCGTTGGTTGGCGGGCCGGGGTGGGTTTGGGCGACTTTGCCGGCATCGTCTGTCAGGGTGGGCTCGGCATTCGCCGACACCGGTGCCTCCCATAACCGGGCGGAAACGAAAAAGCACAACCCCAGAAAGACTTGGGCGCAACCTACCAGCCAATAACCGGGCGACCATTGTCCGGTCAGATTCAGCATCAATGTCATAATGAGCGGGCCGAGCGTAATACCAATGCCAAAACTGGCATGCAGCCACTGCATCAATCGTTCACTGTAGTGTTCAGCGACATAGGTGTTCAGGCCTGCGTCAATGGCTCCGGCGCCCAAACCGACCAGAGTACCCAGAACCACGAAACCCAACCAAACTGGAACCAGAGTGAACCCGAGCAAGGCGACGCCGGTTGCAATGCAACTGAAGGCCAGCAGTAGACCGATGCCGAAAAACCGGCTGACTGCACCGCTGAAAAAGCTGCTGATCATGTAACCGGTGGTGGTTGCCACCAGCAGCCAGCCTACAGCGTCCAGGGGCTGATTAAAGTCGGCACGGATGCCAGGCCAGGCTACGCCGAGCAGACCGTCTGGCAAACCCAGTGAAATGAAGGCGATGAAGCACAAACAGATAAGAATCATGCGGCGGCGGTCGGTCATGCTTCACTCCGGTTCGGGGGGAGATATCGATTCCGGTCACCCCTGAAGGTGCAGGCGATTACGGGTTTTTGACTATAACGATTAAGAAACCCCTCATCAATACGATGCCCAGCCCGCATCGGGCGATTGAAGGTCCGTGGTTGCTGGCCGGAGCAAGCCTGATAGGGCGTTGTAGCAGGTTGGAACAAAGCGTTCTGAACGTTGTTCTCCTTTACCGGTCGGAGTATTGTTTCGAGCTTGTTTTACTTTGATCTACCGGTTTGATGCCTGTCGGAGGCGTGTCATGAAGGGTCGTTTGATGCCGGTATTGCCGGTGTTGATCAGCGCGTGTTTGCTGTTGATGTTGTCGTTCGGGTATCGGGCCGGGTTTGGTCTGTTTATGCAGCCCATTTCAGAAGCCCGGGGCTGGGGTCGGGATGTGTTGTCACTGGCACTGGCGGTGCAAAACCTCGCCTGGGGTGTAATGGCTATCTTTGCCGGCGGTCTGGCGGACCGCTTTGGCAATCTCAAGGTGCTGCTGGCAGGCGTGGTGTGTTACGCCGCCGGCATGTGGGGAATGTCCTACTCGACGACTGAACTGGCCATGGTGTCCACGGCCGGGTTATTGGTTGGCGCTGGCGTAGCAGGCACCGCATTTGGCATCGTGTTACCAGCGCTTGCCCGGGCCGTACCCGAAGACCGTCGCGGTTGGGCGCTGGGCGTTGGTACGGCGGCTGGTAGTTTTGGCCAGTTTCTGGTCGTACCGCTGATGCAGGAACTTGTCGATCTGGCCGGTTGGTTTCGCGCCTTGCAATGGCTCAGTGCCTCGGCTTTTATTATGGCCGTGCTTGCCTTGCCGCTGGCTCCATACGGGGGTGCCAATGACACCTCAAGTCCAAAAATCGATGCGTCCCTCTGGACCATTTTGAAGCGGGCATTGAAAGTGCGCTCATACACCCTCTTGGTGCTGGGTTTTTTTGTCTGCGGTTTTCATGTTGCTTTTATTACCGTGCACATGCCGGGTTATGTTGTCGATCTCGGCTTCGAAGCCAAAGTGGGTGCTTGGAGTATCAGTCTGATTGGTTTATGCAACGTTTTTGGTGCTTACATTGCTGGCGTGCAGAGCAGCCTGCGTCCGAAGCGAACCATTTTAGCGGCTATTTATCTGGGGCGCGTGGTTGCCATCGCTGCGTTTTTGCTGGTTCCCGTGTCGCTGGTGACCATTCTGGTGTTCAGTGCCATCATGGGCTTTTTGTGGCTCGCGACCGTCCCACCGACTTCGGGTCTCGTTGCTGTTCTGTTCGGCACTCGTTACATGACGTTTCTGTATGGTGTTGTTTTCTTCAGCCACCAGGTTGGCAGCTTCAGCGGTGTCTGGCTGGGTGGGTGGTTGTACAAGAACTATCAGAGTTACGACGGTATCTGGATTGCCGGTATTGTGTTGGGTCTCATAGCCGCCTGGCTGCACTGGCCCATTGAAGAGAAAGATTCCATTGCCCGCATTCAGCAGGCGAGTGCTTGACTATAAGGAAAGACATGTCATTTATTGCCCCTGCAACCAGCTTTCAATCACTGCTTCGATTGTTGAAATACGCTCGAGGCTATCGCCGTCGCATCATAGCGGCAACGGTGTGTTCTGCATTGAATAAACTGTTCGATATTGCCCCGGAAATTCTGATCGGCATTGCCATTGATGTGGTGGTCAATCAGGAGGCGAGTTTTGTTGCCCAGCTCGGGCTGGAGACGCCGCAGTCGCAAATCATCGCATTGGCGGTGCTGACCTTTGTCATCTGGGCGGGGGAGTCTCTGTTTGAGTACTTGTATATGATTCTGTGGCGTAATCTGGCGCAACACCTGCAGGCTGATATTCGCCAGGATGCCTACGAACATATTCAAAAACAGGACATGAGCTTTTTTGAATCGCGCAGCAGCGGTCAGTTGATCTCAATACTGAACGACGACGTAAACCAGTTGGAGCGGTTTCTGGATGGGGGCGCCAACGACATCATTCAGGTGCTGGTGACCGTGGTCGCGGTCGGCGCCGTTTTTTTCGTCTTGTCACCGTTGATTGCCTTTCTGGCATTTACGCCCATTCCGCTGATTATCTGGGGGGCGTTCTATTTTCAGAAAAGAGCCATGCCACTGTATGCCGATGTGCGTGAGCGGGTGGGCGTTCTGGCTACCCGTTTGAGCAACAACATAGGCGGAATGGCAACGATCAAATCCTTTACTGCCGAAGAGCGGGAAGCGCGACAGATCCGGGCCGACAGCGATGCTTATGCCGAGGCGAACCGCCGAGCGATCGCGATCAGTTCGGCCTTTATTCCGGTTATCCGGATGGCCATTTTGACCGGCTTTTTGTTTACCTTTGTCGTCGGTGGATTTCAGGTGTTGAATGGCGTGCTCGGCGTAGGTGCCTACGGCGTACTGGTATTTCTGACCCAGCGCTTGTTGTGGCCACTGACCGAGCTGGCACAAACCATTGACCTGTTTGAACGCGCCATGGCCAGTACCCGACGCATTCTGGTCCTGATTCACACCCCGGTTACCGTGCCGGACGACGGTGATCAATTGTTTTCAGGGCCGGTTGCGGGTCGGGTTCAATTCAAACAAGTATCGTTTGAGTACGGCCAGAGCGGCGCTGGCGTGCATGATGTCAGCATTGAGGTGCCGGCGGGTAAAACGCTGGCGCTGGTAGGGGCGACTGGGTCCGGTAAATCGACGCTGATGAAACTCCTGCTGCGGTTTTACGAGCCGCAGCAGGGACAGATCGAACTGGATGGCATTGCCATCGACCGTTTGTCTTTGCGCGATTTGCGTACGCATATTGGCCTGGTCAGTCAGGATGTATTTTTGTTCGATGGTACCATTGCCGAGAACATTGCCTACGCTCGGCCAGACGCCAGCGTTGACGAGATTCAAGCCGCTGCGAGAACGGCTGAAGCGCTGGAGTTCATTGACCGGTTGCCTGAAGGGTTCAAGACCCAGGTGGGTGAGCGCGGCGTTAAGTTATCCGGTGGTCAGCGTCAGCGGTTGTCCCTGGCCCGGGCCTTGTTGAAAGATCCGGCAGTGCTGGTGCTGGATGAAGCCACCAGCGCTGTCGACAACGAAACTGAAGCCGCCATTCAACGATCTCTGGCCCACATCGCTGAGGACCGAACGGTCATTATGATTGCGCACCGGCTGTCGACCATTGTGCATGCCGACCAGATCGTGGTGCTCGAACATGGGCGTATTGTTGAGCAGGGCACCCACAGCAGCCTGCTGACTGGCCAGGGCGCCTACTGGTCACAGTGGCAGGTGCAGACCGGTCAGTTAGCGCAGGCTGAGCTGGACCGCTAACAGGTTGTTGAAAAAGGCTTCCTGCCTTTTTCAAAACATGAGATCCCAAAATTGCGATTTTTGCTTCTCTCACAAAATCAATGACTTAACAGTCATTGATTTTGCCGGAACGTCCGAATTGCCGGACCACATGTTCCAGTAGCAGGCCGCGGAAATTCTACGAATTTCAACAGCCTGCTAAGGCTTCGGTCACACCTCAGCGGAGCGGGCTCCTGTCGGGTCAATGCGGCGACTTGCCCAGTCGGTCAGTTGGCCGATTTTGTAGAGCAATACCGGCACCATGAGCAGAATCAACAGGGTGCCAAACCCCAGTCCAAATACCAGGCCTACGGCGATGGGTTTGAGCAGGGCGGCATCAATACTGGTCTCAAACAGCAGCGGTGACAGGCCGGCCATGGTGGTGATGGATGTGAGTATGACCGGGCGCAAACGCGACGTCGCTGCTGCCAGCGTTGCCTCGTACAAGGATTGCCCCTGGGCGTGCAAACGGCGAAAAACAGCCACCAGAATGATCGAATCGTTGATGACGATACCGGAGAGGCCGATCAGCCCGAATATGGAAATCGTTGATAAAGGCATGTCCATGATCCAGTGACCGGCCACCGCCCCGATGAGACCGAAGGGCACTGTGATCAGCACAGCGAAAGGCCATAACCAGGATTCAAACACCCAGGCCAGAATAAAGTAGATCAGAAGGATGGAAATCAGTACCGACACCAGGGTGTCGCTGAAAAAGGCGTCCAGTTCCTCGGCTTGGCCTTCAATCGCATAGTCGACCGGGAATTGTGAGGTGACGATCGGTAAAATGTCTGATTCCAGTACCGCATAGAGATCGGATAGCTGGTCGCCACTGTAGCTGCCGGAAACGGTGACCGATAAAACGCCGTTGCGCGCACTGATTCGATCAAGCCCCTTTTGATAGGAAAAGTCGACCAGGCTACCCAGAGGCAAGGTGGTTCCATCACTCAATTGAATCGGGAGTGATTGCAACCAGCTCTCGCTTTCACGTTGCCGGTCTTCCAGTTGCAACCGGACCGGAATTTGTTCAAACCCGGTTTCAACGTTGTAGAGGTTTAATCCTGACAATTGAGAGGACACCTGTCGAGCCACATCGCTGATTTCGATCGCGGCGGCTTCTGCGGCGCGTGTACGGGTCAGTTGATACTGTTGGGCGTCGAACGGCAAGTCGTCCGTCACATCGCTCAGATCTGACAGTGTTTGCAATTGTGCTTGCAGCAGTAGCGAGGCTTCCTTGAGCTGGTCAATATTGTTGCCTTCAAGACGAATCGACAGGTCTCCGCCGCCACCGGGGCCGCGGAATGACCGGCCGGTCGAAAAGCTGCGTACTACATTGGGCAATTCGTAGTTTTGCTGAACGCGTTGCAGTATTTCGGCGTTGGACAAAGCCCGGTCGGTATCGCTGGTGAGTGAAATGTTCAGTTCTGCACGGGTGGGCTCATCCAGTTGATTGTATTCATGAACCAGGGTGTCAATCAGGCCGCCACCGACGTCTTCGTTGATCGACTGTACGACGGCTTCCAGATCATCCAGAGCCTGCTCCGCCTGGGTGAGGCTGGTACCATTGAGCAGGTCCAGTGACACACTCATCGTTGGCTGATCCAGCGAGGGTGAGGCTTCAAACGCAATTTTGCCACTGGTCACAGCGCCCAGTGCGATCAGGCTGATCATCACCAGTGCCGCAATAAAGACAGCGCCATTTTGGATCGACAGAGCCACCAGGGAGCGAAACGGTCCATCGCGGAATTGCCCGAAGCGCTTGTCAAACCCCGCTCGCCAGCGGCTGGGCGGACGCATGCGTTTGTGGTGACCCAGGTGCCCCGGCAGAATGATGAAGCACTCAATCAGTGACGCCACAATGGCCGCTGTGACGACAATGGGAATGTCGATCAGGAAGTTGCCAAAGCTGCCGCCAATCAGCATCAGTGGCAGGAAAGCCGCGATGGTGGTCAGGCTGGATGCCACAACCGCGGGCATCATCCTTAATGCCGCTGTCTTGGCCGCTTCTCGGGGGGCGAGCCCTTCGGATTCCAGGGCGGCCGTATCTTCAGCCACGACAATGGCGTCGTCGACGATGATGCCGATGGCGATGATGAAACCAAACAGACTGATGGTGTTGATGGTGGTGTCGGTGTACCCCATGAACGCCAGAGTGCCCATGAAGGAAATGGGAATCCCGGCCGCCACCCAGATCGCCAGGCGGGTGCGTAGAAAAATGAACAACACCAGTATGACCAGAAGCATGCCGCCAATGCCATTGGTCAGTACCAGGTTCAACTGGGCTTCCACCACACGCCAGATTTCGTTATAGGCGTGAAAGCCGACACCGTAAGGCAGCTCCAGGGCAAAGTCGGCCATCCACTGGTCCAGAATGTCGGCATTTTCCAGAGTGTCTTCTCCGGCAGCCCGCTCGATGTCGAGCTTGATGGCGGGCAACCCCTGATAGCGCAGAATATTGGCCGTATCGAAACGCTCGGCCACGGTGGCAACTTGTGACAGCCTGACCACGCCACCATCAGGACTCTGGGCCACAATGGCGTCTTGCAAGGCCGAAACGGTCCAGTCGGGGGCATCCGTTACCAGCGCTGTGGTGTTGTCGCCAACGGTCACCGACCCTGCGGTAGCGACAGCAAACTGAGTACTTAGCCGGCTTGCCAGGGTATCCAGCGTAATGCCCAGTGAGTTGAGCGCGGCCAGATCAATGGTGATCAGCCGCTCCCGGCCAGGTACGCCATCGAGATCTACCACTGCCATGCCCCGGTTCAGCAACGACTGGCGAGCTTCATAGCCCAGAGCGGTCAGTTCACTGCGTTGCACGTCACCATAAATCAGAACACTGGCAACCGGCTCGGTAATCTCGATGGCTTCAACATCATCGACTTCAGCACCGTCGGGCAAGTCGAGGCCGTCAATGGCTTCTTCCAGTGCGGTCAGGCCTTCACTGGCACTGTAACTGTCGGAGACACGGGCAAACAAACTCATCCCGCCCTCGCGCGCTGTCGAGCGCACGAAATCAAAATGCCGTGAATCCTGAATGGCACGGTCGAGCGGTTCAACGATCCCGGTTCGAACCGCCTCGGCATCCGCATTCGGCCAGGCAATGCTGGCGCGCACCAAGGGCAGTTCGGTATCGGGAAACAGTTGCGAACGGACCTGTTGTAACCCCCAGATACCCGCTCCAATAACAACCATCATCAGCAGGTTTGCAGCCAGGCGATGGTCCAGAAGTTTTGCGTAGAAACCGTTCATTGTCCGGAGTCCCCGCGGCTGAGTATCGAGGGTGTGCCGGGCTCAACAATGGTGACGGGCGTGCCATTGGTCGGCTGTGACAAACGGGTCGTCAGGATGGTGGCTTCTGAGGCCAATTCGTTGCTGTCGATCAACGCCCACTGTTCACCGTCACGTTGTTGATAGCCAAGAATGCGAATCGGCAGCACCTGAAGGCTACCCTCAGTAATCTGATAAATCTGGTCGCCGTAGTAGACGGCATTTTGCGGTATGGCGAAGCTCTCTATTGGAGGCAGCTTCAGACTGACTTCCAGCGTTTCGTTGATCAATACCGGAATGTCGCGGGGCAGGTTCAAAGTGAGGTTGACCGACCCGGTGTTGGACGTCGCCGCCAGATTGTCCAGTGTCAGCGGGTAAGGCGTGTTATTCAGCCAGGCGGTTGCGTCGATCTCGGTTCCGGCAATGTTCCGGTAAACGCGCAAGGGCACTTGGGTACGGACGTAAAGCGAGTCGCGGTCGATCAGGCTGATCAGGGTTTCACCGGCCTCGACTTGTACCTGAGCAGCGGTGTCTATCGATGCGACGTCGGCACTGAATGGCGCCGTGGGCGACAGGTCCAGTTGTTGGTCTTGTACCTGTTCCAGTTCAATGAATGCCTGCTCCAGTTGGGATTGCCGCTGTGCGGCTTCATCGTCGTAGTTGGCCACCGTCAGTTGGGCGCTGCGCCAGGTCTGGCGGGCGGCTGCAACGTTGGTATCATTGGAAAAGCCCTGCTCCAGAAGTGACTGTTCCCGGGCAAGATCCCGTTGGGCAATGGCCAGTGCTTCCTGGTTACGCTCATGCTGACGGTCCGCGATGCGAATGCTTGCCTGTTGCTGGTCAATGGTGGCTTGCTGCTGACGAAGTGCCCAGTCCACCGCCCGGGCTTCCATGCGCAGCAGAGGCTCACCTGCGGTGACCGAATCACCGGAGCGAATCAGTATTTCGGTGATACGTCCTGCCTGGGGTGCTGTAATGATCTCCAGTCGTTTCGCCTGAACGGTCCCCAATAGCGGAATCTGGGGTGTGTTTAACGTTCTGGATACCTCTAGCGCCTCGACTTGAATGGCCGAACTGTCGACACCGTCGCGCCCCCAGCGTGAACCGGTGATGCCTGCGCGCATCGACATGGCTGCATTGCCACGGCGCTGCTCGCTGGCCGCCGATTCAACAGGGGCGTTCATCCAGCGATAGCCGGTAAAACCGATCGCTAACAGGGCCACGACGACCACGGCTTTCTTCCACATCCTGACAGTCCCTATAGAGTAATTGACCCGAATTTTACGCATGAATCGTGAAGCAAATGTGCACTGGCCGGTCAATGTTCGGTAAACGCCCTGGTCAGAATCAGTGAATAGCCTTGGTTCCGGGCGTGTCAGAGGTATGACCGGCGTTCGCTTTCCGATAGAATGCCACGTTCTGTTGGTTGGCTGGCGGCGCGTGCCGCCCGCTCGAATACGGTCCCTTGGTAGGGGTAGGTTCGGGTGTGATGTCTGCTAACAGCCTGACTAATCGTATGTGTCCTGCTCACCCCGAGGGTGAGGTAGACATCCAACACGTGGCCCATGGTAGGGGTCACCACTGAAGGAGCACCGCAATGCCCGTTATTACCCTTCCGGACGGTTCCGAGCGTTCGTTTGAACACCCTGTCAGTATTCTTCAAATTGCCGAAGACATTGGCCCTGGCCTGGCTAAAAATGCCGTTGCCGGTCGCATCGATGGTACCCGCGTGGACCTGGTTGATGTGGTCAGCAAAGACGCCGCTGTCGAAATCATTACGCCTAAAGACGAAGACGGTCTGGAAATCATTCGTCACTCCTGTGCTCATTTGCTGGGTCATGCTGTCAAGCAACTGTGGCCGGATGCCCGGATGGCGATTGGCCCTACCATTGAAAATGGCTTTTACTATGACATTGAAATGGAGCACCGGCTGACAGAGGAAGATCTGGTCGCACTGGAAAAACGCATGCTGGAACTGGCCAAAACCAATTATCCGGTGGTGCGGCACAAGGTAACCTGGCAGGAAGCGGTGGATGCGTTCACGGCGCGTAAGGAGCCCTACAAACTGGAGATTCTGGAGCAGAACGTTGCCCGGAATGACCACCCGGGTTTGTACCACCATGAAGAATACGTTGACATGTGCCGGGGTCCGCACGTGCCGAACATGAAATTCTGCCACCATTTCAAACTGATGCGCGTGTCCGGCGCCTATTGGCGCGGTGATAGCAAAAACGCCCAGTTGCAACGCATTTACGGCACCGCCTGGGCTGATAAAAAACAACTCAAAGCGCATCTGCATTTTCTCGAAGAAGCCGCCAAGCGAGATCATCGCAAGATTGGCAAAAAGCTCGATCTGTTTCATTTGCAGGAAGAAGCCCCTGGCATGGTGTTCTGGCACGCCAATGGCTGGACGCTGTATCAGGTCATTGAGCAGTACATGCGCCAGAAACAACGTGAGCACGGGTACCAGGAAATTCGTACGCCGCAGATCGTCGATCGATCGCTGTGGGAGAAGTCCGGTCACTGGGACAAGTTCGGGGACGACATGTTCACCACTCACAGTGAAGCTCGGGACAACGCCGTCAAGCCAATGAACTGCCCCTGCCACATTCAGGTCTTTAACCAGGGGTTGAAGAGCTACCGTGATTTGCCACTGCGACTGGCCGAGTTCGGCAGTTGCCACCGGAACGAGGCATCGGGGGCCTTGCATGGCATTATGCGGGTGCGCGGGTTTACCCAGGACGATGGTCACATCTTCTGCGCTGAATCCCAGATTCAGTCTGAAGTGGCACAGTTCATTGAAATGCTCAACGAGGTCTATTACGACTTTGGGTTCGACGAGGTCATTCTCAAACTATCGACCCGCCCTGAAAAACGGGTCGGCAATGATGAAGACTGGGATCGAGCCGAACAGGCACTGGCCTCTGCGCTGGATGCGTACGGCAAACCCTGGTCGCTGTTGCCCGGTGAGGGCGCCTTTTATGGACCGAAAGTCGAGTTCACCCTGAAAGACAGTCTCGGTCGGATGTGGCAGTGTGGTACCATACAGGTAGATTTCTCGATGCCGGGGCGTCTTGAAGCCCAGTATGTGGACGAGCATGGTGACCGACAGACGCCGGTCATGTTGCACCGGGCAACGCTCGGCAGCTTCGAGCGATTCATTGGTATTCTGATCGAGCAGCATGCCGGGGCGATGCCACCCTGGCTGGCACCGGTTCAGGCCATGGTGTGCAACATCACCGATGCGCAGGCCGATTTCGTGCAAAAAGTGCAAAATCGCTTGATTTCAGAAGGGTTTAGAGCCAATGCCGACTTGAGAAATGAGAAGATCGGCTTTAAAATCCGCGAGCATACAATTCAGCGAGTTCCTTATTTACTGGTCATTGGTGATAAGGAAGTCGAAAACGAGGCCGTAGCGGTCCGCACCCGAGAGGGCAAAGATCTTGGTGTCATGTCTATTGACGCTTTCATCGAGATACTCAGCGCGGATAGCGCCCGAAAAGGCCGTCTGGTAGAAATGGAGAGTGAACTATAAAACGCAACGCGAAAGGTGCAAAAGCGGCGGCTAACCGTCATGTCGTGAATGACCAGATTAAGGCGGACGAAGTTCGTCTGATCGGTTCCGGCGGTGAGCAAATTGGAGTGGTTCCCTTGCAAGAAGCCCTGCAGAAAGCAGAGCAGGAAGGCTTGGAACTGGTGCAAATTTCGAACGGTGATCCTGTGGTCTGTAAGATCATGGACCTGGGCAAAAAACTCTACGAAGAGAAGAAAGCCAAGGCGGTTGCCAAGAAAAACCAGGTTCAGGTGCAAGTCAAGGAAGTCAAATTCCGGCCGAACACCGACATCGGTGACTATAATGTCAAGCTGCGTAATCTGACTCGTTTTCTTGAGCACGGTGACAAAACCAAGGTGACCTTGCGCTTCCGGGGCCGTGAAATGGCTCACCAGGAGCTGGGCATGGAACTGCTGGCCCGTGTCGCGACGGATCTCGAGTATCTGGCGACTGTTGAGCAGCGACCTAAAATGGAAGGCCGTCAGCTGACCATGGTGATGGCTCCGATCAAGAAGAAATAAGACGTTTTGAGGAATAATCAGCTCTGTCGCTGGTTATTCCGGCAGGGTCTGGTATCCTGCGCGCTGCGACGGCCTAGTGCCGTCGTTTTTATGGTATTTTGAAAAAGGCTGTAGTCTGTTTCAGCTGCCAACCACCGAAATATGGATGTTTCGGCAAAGTCATAGACTGTTAAGTCTTAGATTTTGTGAGATAGACAAAAATCACATTTTTTGCCTATCGTGTTTTAAAAAGGCAGGAGTCATTTTAAAACCTTAAGAAGGGGCTCGGGGTGAGGTTCATCACCGGGCGACATGGCAACCGTTAGCTCCCGATGTCGGGTTTACCAGACATCACAAGGGATGCGACACGGTTATAGGAAGTAGATCGGGAGATTGAAAATGCCTAAGATCAAGAGCAATTCTGGCGCTGCAAAGCGCTTCAAGAAGACGGCAAACGGCTTTAAGCACAAGCAGTCTTTCCGCAGCCACATCCTGACCAAGAAGAGCACCAAGCGTAAGCGTCATCTGCGCGGCACCCAGCTTATTGCTGAGTCCGACGTAGCGCTGATCAAGCGCATGCTGCCCTACGTTTAAGGTCTGACCTTGCTGTTACAGCTGGTTGAATAGCAATTGGTTGAAAAGCAGCAGGTTGAAATACAGGATTAGGAGGAAAGAAATATGGCACGTGTTAAACGTGGTGTAGTGGCTCGTCGTCGTCACAAAAAGGTATTGGACCAGGCTAAAGGCTATTACGGTGCTCGCTCACGAGTGTTCCGGGTTGCCAAGCAAGCGGTCATCAAAGCAGGTCAGTATGCTTACCGTGACCGTCGTCAGCGTAAGCGTCAGTTCCGCGCATTGTGGATCGCTCGTATCAATGCCGAAGCTCGGGTGAACGGTCTGTCGTACAGCAAGTTCATCAATGGGTTGAAGAAAGCAACCATCGAAATCGACCGTAAGATCCTGGCGGATCTGGCGGTTAACGATAAGGTTGCCTTCGCCGCACTGACTGAACAGGCTAAAGCCAAACTGGCTTGAGTCTGACTGGTTAGAAAAAACCCGCCGGTTGGCGGGTTTTTTTATGCCTGTAAATCAGGAGAGGGCACAAATAGCGTTTGGCTAGGGAGCCTCTGAATAACTCCCCCGGGGCTCTGGCTTATCCGAGGGACGTTGCCGCAGTGGTGCGGCATCCCGACGGACTCATGCAGGAATGTCTAGACCTTTCAAATGAGTCCAACGCCGTGGCAGCGTTCCTCGGAAAGTCGGAATGCCGCACCACCCGCGGGCGCGGCTAAAACGTCCTGGCCCGGCGTTGTACTTCTTGACAAGGGCTACGGCCATTGCGCTGCGAAGTACGTCGGAGTGCCGCCCACTTGTGCCAGAACGTTTTAGCTCGCGCAGAGCCCTGGGGAGTTGTTCAGAGGCTCCCTAGGTGGGTGGGAGCACCTGATGAAGGGCTTCGTAGTCGGAGCGCTCAAAAGCACTCAAGTTAGCCAGTGTGACCGCTGTAATTGCTTCCAGGGCTTCCCGGGTAAAGAAGGCCTGGTGGCCGGTAATCAGGACATTTCTAAAGGTGAGCAGGCGCGCAAAGACATCGTCGCGCAGGATGTCGTCGGAGTTGTCCTCGAAAAAGAGATCGGCTTCTTCCTCGTAGACATCCAGCCCCAGATAACCCACTGCGCCGGTTTTCAGTGAGGTGATGACATCGCTGGTGTTGATCAGTGCACCCCGGCTGGTATTGATAAGCATAACGCCGTGTTTCATTTTGGCCAGGGTGTCTTTGTTGATGATATGTCGGGTGGAGGCAACCAGCGGGCAATGCAGGGAAATGATATCACTGTGTGCCCAGAGCTCATCCAGCTCAACATATTCAGCGCCAGCGGCGACGGCTGCATCCGCGGGGTAGGGGTCGTAACAAATAACCCGACAGCCAAAGCCACGCATGATGCGAATGAAGGCCTGACCGATTTTTCCGGTACCAATCACGCCGACTGTTTTGCCATGCACGTCGAAGCCGAGTAAGCCGTGCAGGCTATAGTCGTTTTCGCGAACCCGGTTGTAGGCTCGATGAGAATTCCGGTTAAGACCCAGAATCAGGGCTACGGCGTGCTCTGCTACTGCAAAAGGAGAGTACTCTGGCACTCTGGCGATGGTAATTCCCAGCTCCGCAGCGGCCGCCAGGTCTACGTTGTTGAATCCGGCGCAACGCAGTGCAATCAGCGAGATTCCATGTTTGTGCAGTTGTTCCAGTGTAGGTCGGTCTACGGTGTCGTTGACGAAGCAGCAGACCGCATCGTGGCCCTGGCTGAGTGCCGCCGTTTGAGCGTTCAGGTGGGGTTCGAAAAAGGTGAATTGATGTTGAGACTGCGTGGCCTGGGTAAAGAAACGGATGTCGTACGGTTTACTGCTGAATACGGCGACTTTCATGAATAGTAAGCTCCCTGTGCCGACCTGTGAGTTGTGACGGTGCCGGGCGCTAAATGCAACGTAGGCCCAGTACAGCCAGCATTGCCTGATTACTGGCTGAAATCAACCCGTTGACCATCCAACTCCAGGGACAGCACGCGTATTTCTTCTTTCAGATCACCGTCTTCATAACGCCCGAAGCGCATCGGCGTGTAACCCAGCCCGGGGGCGATCCAGATAAGCTTGCGCTCGTCTCTGCTGACCGGTTCGGTTTGCTCGATGATCCAGGTATAGATGGAGCCCTGGGGCAATTGCAGCATTTCTTCGCCAATGACCCGGAATGACATGTCATCCGGTCGCTTGTGACGCAGAACATTCAACGTAATGGATTCCTCGCCGCGGGCCAGAGCCTGCTGCAACGCCAGTTGGTAACCAATGGCATCGTAAATGGGGGCAGAGAATCGCTCGTCGATGCGATCTTTTTCAACGCGTCCGGTCACGCGCCTGCTGTCGTGGTCGAAACGCAGTGACTTGGTGGTTTTGATCCAGAGTACCTTGCTTTCAAATTCGTACCGCATTGGCCGAATCTGATCGTCCACAACGGTTAGCCAGCTTTCTTCACGCAGGGATAGCGTGCGTCCGTCAGTGCTGAGTCGGTAGTGCCATTGATCGGGTGCTGTTTCCCGCAATTGCAGGGTGCCCCGGGCTTTGATGTCTATGGCGCCATGACGAATGGCTTCCATTTCGGCTGTGAACGGCTGCATCCCCTCGGCGAAGGTCGTCAGGGATAAGGTGCACATGAGCAGGCTGGTGATCAATCGATTCATAGCGCAGCAGTATCCAGCACACACCCGCCTTTGGGAAGAGGGCTGTCGTCCAGAAGTGCCTGGTTGTTGTTCAGGCTCAGGCGCCCCTTTACAAACCAGTCTACGACCGCCGGGTACAGTTTGTGTTCCTGGGTCAGTACTTTTCGGGCCAGTGACTCGGCATTGTCCTGGTCGGTAATATCGACCTCAACACGGGCAATGGCCGGGCCGCCATCGAGTTCAGCGGTGACAAAATGAACCGTTGCACCGGCCTTCGAATCGCCGGCATCCAGGGCTCGCTGATGAGTGTTCAAGCCCGGGTAAAGCGGTAGCAGGGAGGGGTGGATGTTTATCATCTTACCGGCAAACTGCTTCACAAAATCGTCGGTGAGAATGCGCATGAAACCCGCCAGTACGATCAGGTCGGGCTGCTGGGCGTCGACCAGTTCCGCCAGGGCGCGGTCGAATGCCGCGCGCTCTGTAAAATCGGTGTGATCCAGGGTCAGGGCCTTTACACCGGCCTGACGCGCTCTTGACAGGCCAAAGGCATCGGGGCGGTTTGAGATAACCGCCCCGATTTGGGCATCCAGAATTCCGGCCTGACACTGGTCGAGCAGCGATTGCAGGTTGGAACCGCCACCACTGATCAGAACAACGATGCGAATCACGACTAGACTCCGTCGATAATAACAGCGTCTCCGGTGCGCTGCTCAACCTGACCCATGACTACCGGGCTTTCACCGCTGGCTTTCAACTGACTGAGAATATCTTCCTGCTCACCGGCCGGTACAACGAGGACCAGACCAATACCACAGTTGAACGTGCGGTACATCTCATGGGAATCGATGTTGCCGGCTGTTTTCAGCCAGTCAAAGACCGGTGGCTGGGTCCAGCTGTGAGCATTCAGGCGAATGGCCAGTGAAGCGGGCACGACTCTTGGCAGGTTTTCATAGAAACCGCCGCCGGTAATGTGGGAAATGGCGTGAACAGTCTGGTTGGCCAGCAAGCGCAGCACGGCTTTTACGTAAATACGAGTGGGAGCCATCAAGGCATCAGCCAGAGTGGTGTCGCCCATGGGTTGTTGCAGATCGGCTCCGGATACTTCGATGACTTTGCGAATCAGGGAGTAACCATTGGAATGAGGGCCGGAGGAGGGCAGACCGATCACACTGTCGCCAACACGCACCCGGGTGCCATCGATAATCTTGTCTTCTTCGACCACGCCCGTGCAAAAACCAGCCAGATCGTAGTCTTCACCCTGGTACATCCCGGGCATTTCAGCGGTTTCGCCACCGACCAGTGAGCAGTTCGCCTGCTGGCATCCTTCGCCAATGCCCTGAACGACCCGGGAGGCAATATCGACCGATAACTTTCCGGTGGCGTAGTAGTCGAGGAAAAACAGGGGTTCGGCGCCACAGACGATCAGGTCATTCACGCACATGGCGACCAGATCGATGCCGATTGTGTCATGGCGTCCCAGCTCCATGGCCAGCTTCAATTTGGTGCCAACACCGTCAGTGCCGGATACCAGCACGGGTTTTTTATAGTGACTGGGAATGCGACACAGGGCACCAAACCCGCCCAGGCCACCCATGACTTCGGGGCGCCGGGTGCGTTTGACCGTGTCTTTGATGCGTTCCACCAATTCATTGCCAGCGTTGATATCAACACCGGCATCTTTGTAACTCAGGGGTTTGGGCGCGTCTGACATCTCTGGCTCCATAGCGGCAATTCGAATATAAAGAAGGGTCTGGCCATTACCGTCTTATCGCAATTGACACGATTCTGGCCACAGCCCTCTTGGGCGCGCGGATTGTAGCAGGAGCTGTATCGGGAATCAGCTTGTCTGTTCGGTCAGGAAATGACCGTTGCTTTGCGTAACAATATCGATGACACGACCTGATTTTCACCGCGGGCTCTGTCACAATAGACCATCATCACCTAATAGAAGCCGGACTTATGCTTTTTCGAACTGTCTCACTTGCCTGTCTGTTGTTACTGGCGTTGCCTGCCTGGGCAGCCAGAACGGTGGATGTCTATGCCGATTCGGCCATTCTTGCCCAGAATGCATCCAATCAGGATCAGACTGAGGCGGTACGTGAGGCACTGATAAGGGTATTGATTCGGGCAACCGGTGAGGCGGACATTGCGAGCCAGGGGCGAACAGAACCCTTGCTGCGCAATGCGTCGGATTACCTGTCGACCTTTCGGTTTCAGGCGAGCGACACCTTATTGACCAATGTGCTTGGAGAGTCGGTTCCGACCAAACGTATGGTGATGCAGTTCGACCAGCAATCCATCGAACAGTGGTTGGTGAACCAGCGTTTGCCGGTCTGGGGCACGCGCCGGCCAGAGGTGTTGCTTTGGCTGGCTGACCGCCTGCAGGGACGCGACCGAATTCTGACTGACGGTGACAACCACGACCTGGCCCTGGCACTGAACAACCGGCTCGAGCAGCGTGGGTTGCCGGTATTGCTGCCCATTATGGATCTGACCGACACTTTGAATGTCTCTTTTACCGATGTGTATGGCCTGTTCACCGGCGATATCGAAGTTGCATCCGACCGTTACCCAAGCGATGCGATAGCAGTCGGCCGATTAGCACGACAAAGCGGTGGTTACCAGGCGGATGTGGTGTTTCTGATGCGCGACAGCCGGGAGCGATTACAGGTGGTTGCAGAGACTGAAACGGAACTGATGCAGACTCTGGCCGATGAATTGTCGAATCGGGTTGCCGACCAGTATGCGGTGCTGAGAGATCCGACAATGGCCGGTCAACTGGCGCTAAGAGTAACCAATGTACGCGAATTATCGACCCTGGCTGCAGTTGAGCGATATCTGGAGTCGTTAAACGTAGTCAGCCGGATTACCTTACGACAGGTGGAGGCAGATGCCGTGCAATTTGATCTTGAAATCAGCGGCGATCGCAATCAGTTGCGTGACGTTCTGGCACTGGATCGTCGCATTCTGCCAGTGGAGGAGCTCACACTGGAAACCCAGCTCGACAATGAGCTGGTGTATCGCTGGCAATGAGACGTTCGGTATTGCGTCAGCCCACCCTGACTGAAGTCATTGAGCCAGCGAGACTCAGCGTCTTGCCGCTAGCCTGGAGATCCTAAGTGGCGATTCAACAACTGCCTTTGGGCGTGACCTTTCGCGAAGACGCCGTTTTTGAAGACTACTTGCCCGGTGATAACGCTCAGACACTGGGTGCTTTACGCCATGCGCTGGCGCGGTTGGATGAAACCCTGATTTATCTGTGGGGCGCGAGCGGGTCGGGCCTTACCCATCTGCTTCAAGCTTGTGTTCATGACCTTCAATCACAGGGGCTTGAAAGCCTTTACCTGCCCCTGGCCGACTGTGTGCAATACGGTCCCGAAGCGCTTGAGGGGCTGGACCAGCTGGCCGTGCTGGCCCTGGACGACATCGACAGCATCGCCGGTCTGCCCGACTGGGAAGAGGCGTTGTTTCATTTGTTCAATCGGATGCGCGACAGCGGTCGTGTGTTGCTGGTCACCAGTAAAACGAGCCCCTTGAGTCCGGTAATAAGCTTGCCCGACCTGGCCTCCCGATTAAGCTGGGGTCTGACTTTTCATATTCAGCCACTGACCGACGAACAGAAGACCGACTGGCTGATCTGGAAGGCCAGGCGGCGAGGTCTGACCATGGAGCCGGATGTCGCCGCTTTTCTGATTAACCGGGCTGCACGCTCCATGACCGCCCTGGTTGATGCCTTTGAGCAACTGGACCACAGTTCCCTGGCCCAGCAACGCCGGCTGACCATTCCTTTTGTGAAGTCTGAACTCGGCCTCTGAATTCAGTTGTCAGTGTTGTTCATGGTCATTGTCCGGGTGTGGCGACGTGTCGGTGGCATCCTGTACATCGTCGTCTTCGGGCTCTGGATCTGGCTCAACGCCGTGGATCTGGGCATACAGATGAATGAAGGTGCGCACTGAGTCCTCAGCCTGGATCGCCATCAAACCTTCAGTCTCCATGATCCAGCGGCGCTGATCATCCAGGTCCATCGGATCGATGTCGGTGAACAGTTCATTGACCGGAACAATCTCAGCGGCGACTTCCTTGTTGTAGGCGTCATACATCATATCCAGGCAATATTCGGCCAGTGCCGGGTCTTCGCAATAAACTTCGCCATCGTTCAGGTCTTCAGCCCATTCTTTCAGGACATCCAGTACGGTTTCGCCACGATCCAGCAGATCCTGAAGGGGCGGGGCACCGGCGGCATTCTGACCGCTATCCCAGTCGATAAGCCAGTCGTCTTCAGGCTTGAGCAGGACGCTTTTGTACTGGCCGTTGTTCAGGCTCCAGGCAACCGAAAAGGGGTAACCCTGGTCTTCGTCAGTCACTTCAAAGGCAATATAAACCGGTAAATGCATCGGGTTCGTTTCCGTTATCAGTAAATGCGCGCAGTATAGCGGTCACAGTGCCTGAGGCACAGGACACCGGGCAAGGCATCCCCTATACTGGCGTCTTTGTTGTAAAGAAAGGCTGTTTGATCGATGAGTGATGAACGTCAGCTCCGTAATTTTCACGACCGGGATGCTGAAGAGCAGAATGCCTTCCTCGAAAACACCTGGTGTAACCGTTGCCAGCAAGTGGATTTGGGCATGTCGGATCCGGTTGAGTTTACCCTGAACGGGCGCTTGTTCATTGAGGGCCAGTGCCGTGTCTGCGGTGAGACGGTGACCACCGAACTGGTTGAAGACGATGATGTAGATGGCTGATCCGCTGTGCGTTCTTTATGAAGATGACTGGTTGCTGGCCATCGATAAACCCGCCGGGTTGCTGATGCACCCAAGTTGGATCGACCGCTCTGTCACCGATACCCTGGCCGGGCGGGCGAAAACGTATCTGGACGGAGGGCCGGTTCACACGGTTCACCGGCTCGACCGGCCCACCTCGGGCGTGGTACTGATAGGCAAATCAACCGCGGTAGCCCGTCATCTGGCAGAGCAATTTGCCCGTCGCTCAGTCAAAAAAACCTACTGGGCACTGGCTCGTGGGTTTACGGCGGATGCCTTTGGCTGTGATCGGGCTTTGCTCGAAGAGCCGGATGCCATCTCTGACCGTAAAACGCAGCAAAACAAAGCGGCACAACCGGCACAGACGCAGTTTCAGCGACTGGCGGTCGCAGAAGTGGGGCAGGCGGTTAGCCGTTACCCAAAAGCCAGAGTAAGTCTGCTGGAATGTCGACCGCAAACCGGTCGCAAGCATCAAATACGGCGCCACCTGAAATCCGTGCGTCACCCCATACTGGGTGATACACGCTACGGCGACCGGCATCATAACCATTGGGCGCAACAGCATCTGGCCATTAAATCACTGGCCTTGCGCGCAATGGAGGTGACCCTGTCTCATCCCGTCTCTGGGAACCGGCTGTGCATTCGTGCCGGTCTTAACCGTGATTGGACCCAACTGCTGTACCAGTTGGGCTGGTACTCTCTGCACGCGTCGGTAACCACAGGGAGCGCTAGCAATGGCGCGCAGTAAAGCCCACAAGGCGTCCCCGGAAACGCCGGCCAAATCTGTATCTGATCTCGACCTGGGGTTCATCGCCCGTTCACTCTGGCCCTATTTGTGGGCCTATCGGGGGCGCGTTGGCATCGCTCTGGTGTTTTTGGTGGCCGCCAAAGGGGTGGCCGTCGCCATGCCATGGGCCTTGAAGCACATTGTTGATGGGTTGGACTCGCAACAGGCGCAAGTCGTTGCCGTTCCTTTATCTTTCTTGCTTGCCTACGGTTTCTTTCGGTTCACGTCGGTGGCGTTTGGTGAGTTTCGTGATGCGATTTTTTCACGGGTGACCGAGCGCGCCATGCGCCTGGCGTCTCTGGAAGTATTCGAGCATTTGCATCAGTTGGAGCTCGACTACCATCTGAGCCGACAAACCGGCGGTTTGAGCCGCGATATTGAGCGCGGCACCAGCAGCATTCATTTCCTGCTGCGCTTTCTGGTGTTCAATATCGTACCGACGGTGTTGGAACTGTCGATGGTCGCTGCCATTCTGATCATCAATTTCAATGTCTGGTTTGCGCTGATTACGCTGTTTGCCGTTGTGATCTTCGTGTTGTTCACCGTGGTAATCACGGAGTGGCGGAACCGTTTTGTGCGTGAGGCCAATACCCTCGACAGCCAGACTAACACTCGCGCTATCGACTCCTTGTTGAACTATGAAACGGTCAAATACTTTGGCAATGAAGCCTGGGAAGCGGAACACTACGATCGTAATCTGGAGCAATGGGAAGGCGCCCGCCTGAAAAACCGGATGTCGCTCCTGATGCTCAATACCGGTCAGGCATTGATTGTGTCTGCTTCATTGACCCTGATGATGTGGTTGGCCGCCCGGGATGTCGTCAGTGGAGCCATCACTCTGGGTGATCTGGTGATGGTGAATGCGTATGTGATTCAATTGTTCATTCCCCTGAATTTCCTGGGATTTGTGTATCGTGAAATACGCCGTGCCCTGACTGATATTGAAAAGCTGTTTGGTTTGCTAAGGCGACCAGCGGCCATCGTTGACCTGGCCGATGCCCCTGAGTTGACCGTACCGGAAGGCCGTATTGAGTTTGACCAGCTCGCTTTTGGTTACCATGCCGGGCGTACCATTTTGCATGATTTCAGTCTGCAGATTGAGGCTGGCCAGAAAGTGGCGTTGGTGGGAAGCAGCGGTGCAGGCAAGTCTACTGTCGGGCGTCTGCTGTTTCGCTTTTACGACCCGCTGGCCGGTGATATTCGTATTGATGGCCAGTCAATTCGAACCGTCACACAACACAGTTTGCGTCAGGCCATCGGCGTGGTGCCTCAGGATACCGTGCTGTTCAACGATTCGCTGCTCAACAACGTGCGTTATGGTAAGCCGGATGCGTCGGATGAGGCCGTCTGGCGGGCCATTCGCATGGCCCATCTGGAGGATTTCATCAACAGTCTGCCGGAACGTGAACATACCCAGGTTGGAGAACGGGGGCTGAAAGTCTCCGGTGGCGAAAAACAACGCATCGCCATCGCCCGTGTATTGTTGAAGGACCCGCCGATTCTTGTGTTTGACGAAGCCACATCGGCGCTTGATTCCCACGCCGAGCAGGCAATTCTGACCGCCATGAATGAGGTATCGCGCAACCGCACCAGCATCGTCATTGCTCATCGCCTGTCGACCGTCATCGACGCCGATGTGATCGTAGTGATGCAGGGTGGCCAGGTCGTGGAACGTGGTACCCATGCGAAGCTCTTAGCGGCAGATGGTGTGTATGCGAGCCTGTGGCGGACACAGCTTGATTCCCAATCCAGTTAATTGTCGTTTTAGACACTAGGAGGCCTGGCCTTGAGCGTACTCAGACCCATGCATGAAGCCGATTTCAGGGCATTTTGGCCGGTGTTCTCGAAGATTCTACAGCGCCGTGAAACCTATTCACTGGACCCGGGCATGACATTGGAGCAAGGCTTGCGCGATTGGCTTGAGTTGCCTCATGAATCCTGGGTGGTCGAACAGGAAGGCAAGATCAAGGCGATCTATTATCTCAAAGCGAACGCTACCGGGCCGGGCGCTCATGTATGCAATTGCGGCTATATGGTCAGCCTGTCAGCGCGTGGCCAGGGCCTGGCCAGAATGATGTGTGAGCACTCCCAGCAGCGGGCGCTTGAACTGGGCTACAAGGCCATGCAATTCAATTCAGTGGTCTCAACCAACCGGGTGGCCGTTACCCTGTGGGAGAAACTGGGGTTTCGAAAGGTGGGCGTGTTGCCCCGGGCTTTCAAACACCCGGAGCATGGCTACATTGACTCTTTTGTCATGTACAAATGGTTGGACGAGTAACCTCTCTCATTCGGTCAGCTCGCCTACCGGGTCTTGCTGGCCGATCGGTTGAGCCGGGCTGATCAGACGAATCACTTTGGTGCGCGACACCCATCCGACAAATTCCCCGTTGTCGGTGGTGACTGCTATGGGCGCTGTGTCACGAATCATTCGGGGCATCAGGCTTTCCAGATCCGCCGACTCCAACACGCTGCTCACGGGCGATACCCGTTCCCGAATTGTGTCTTCTGTTGCAGATTGCAAAGCGTTGAGAGTCACGATGCCTTTCAGGTAAGGGCCTTCCAGAACGGTGGCATAATCAAAGCCATGACGCATGATCCACTCCCTGGCCTTGGTGACAGAGGTCTGGGTGGTTAGCGTTGATACCGGTTTGGCTAAAACGTGATGTGCGTTCAAGACCTTGCCGCGATTGACGTCTTTTACGAAGTCGGCGACGTAGTCGTCTTGCGGAGCAAGCAGGATATCCTGGGGGTCACCCTGTTGCACCAGTGCGCCATCTTTGAGAATGGCGATGCGATTCCCCAGCCTCAGTGCTTCGTCCAGATCGTGGGTGATAAAAACAATGGTCTTGTGCAATTGCTGCTGAAGCTTCATCAGCAGATCCTGCATTTCCTTTCTGATCAGTGGGTCCAGTGCCGAGAAGGCTTCATCCATAAGCAGAATATCGGGGTTGGTTGCCAGCGCCCGGGCAAGACCCACTCGCTGCTGCATCCCACCTGATAATTCATGCGGGTGTTGATCGCCAAAGCCCTGCAGCCCGACTTGCTCTAGCCAGTCGGCGGCAATGACCCGGGCGTTTTTTTTATCTATGCCCTGAACGGTCAGGCCATAAGCGACGTTATCGAGAACGGTTTTGTGCGGGAAGAGGGCAAAGCGTTGAAACACCATCGACATTTTATGTCGACGTAACTGAATGAGTTCGTTCTGGCGCAAGTTCAATACGTTTTCGCCGTCTATCCGAATGCTGCCGGAGGTTGGGTCAATCAATCGGTTGATGTGCCGGATCAGCGTCGACTTGCCCGACCCGGATAACCCCATGATGACAAACAGCTCTCCTTCCTCAATCGAGAGATTCACGTCTTGCAAGCCCAGGGTATGGCCGGTATCGGCCAACAAACTGTCTTTTGACAACCCCTTTGTCACAGCTTGAAGATGACGCTTGGGGTTGGGGCCAAATATTTTATAGATACCCGATATTTCGATTTTGGCCATTATTTGTCTCCCTGTTTCGGGTATTGCAGGCGTTGGCCATACGCCTGAGTCACACGGTCGAACAGAATGGCCAGTGCAACAATGGCCAAGCCGGCCAGCAACCCACGACCGACTTCCAGCCGGTTAATCCCCGCAAGGACTTCCTGACCCAAGCCCCGGGCCCCAATCATTGAAGCGACCACCACCATCGATAACGCCATCATGGTTGTCTGGTTAATGCCCGCCATGATATTGGGCATTGCCAGAGGCAATTGAACGCCCATCAACTTCTGACGCCGTGTAGCGCCAAAGGCGGTAGCTGCCTCCATAACTGAATGATCAACCAGACGAATCCCCAGATCCGTCAGTCGAATCAGCGGTGGCACTGCGTAAACGATGGTCGCAATCAGGGCAGGTACCTTGCCAAGGCCAAATAACATGACGACGGGAATCAGGTAAACGAAACTTGGCATGGTTTGCATGACATCGAGAACCGGCAAGGCTACTTTGCGAAACCGTTCTGACAGTGACATCAGCACTCCAACCGGGATGCCGACGATCAGACACATGACCAGTGAGACAATCATCAGCGCCAGCGTTTGCATGCCCCGGTCCCACTGGCCGATGACGCCGATGAACAGCATCAGCAGCACCACACCGACCATCAGAGTCCAGCGTTTGCTCCCAAACCAGGCGATAATGGCCAAAAACGCGATCACCAGATACCACGGAGAGTTGCGCAAGAGTTGCTCGACAAATACCAGGAAATTCAACAAGGGCTGGCTGAGCCGTTCCAGGGTATCGGCATAGTCAATCACCAGTTGATTGACGAAACCATCAATGCCCTGGCGCAGGGCTCGTGCATTAAGAATCTCGGGGAAAGCCACAAACGCGTCCTTTGGTTACTGCGGGCAGGAATGACCTGAGAGGCCGACGTTGATCGGCCTCTCAAAACGGTGCTACTGGCGAGCTGCTTTGACCTTGTCGGCTACCTCTGCCGATACCCATTGTGTCCAGAGTGATTCGTAGTTCGCGAGGAAATACTCTGCCACCTGGTCGGGTTCAGCGTCTTGCTCATCGGCCCAGGCCAGCAACGTATTGACCTCGTCTGTCGGGATGTTGATTTCAGCAAAAAACGCAGCCATTTCAGGCGCATTTTGTTGCAGAGCGGTTGGAATGGTCTTTTGAATGCTGGCTTTTGGAAAAGCGCTGGCTACCGGAGATTCGCATTCGGGGTCCATGTTGCATTGGTGGCCTTCGGGGTCATACGCCGGCATTTCCAGTTCAACCATGTCGTATTTGCCAAGCACAGCAGTGGGTGACCAGTAGTAGGTCACGAATGGCTGCTCACGGGCGTATGAAGAGGCGATGGCAGCGTCCAGAGCAGCGCCGCTGCCGGGTGAAAACATGATGTAATCGTCTTCCAGGCCAAAAGCTTGCAACAGGTTGTTGTTGATTGCACCGCACACCCAGCCTTCAGGGCAGTTATAGATTCGGCCCATGCCGGGCTCTTCGCGGTCTTCGAACAAATCTTTGTAGTCTGGCAGGTCATAAACAGAAGTCAGGCCGGGGTTTTGTTCAGCGACGTAACGGGGGATCCACCAGCTTTCGACACCGCCGGAGTAAATGTCACCCAGGGATACAACCTCACCTGCTTCATTGGCACTGATCCAGTTTTGTGGGGCAGAATCAATCCACAGTTCATTGTATAGATCGACGTCGCCGCGCACGACAGCGGCGATCATTGGAACCGTGTCGCCAAATTCAACCACAACCTCGCAGTCGTAGCCGTCTTCCAGAATGGCTTTTTCAATCTCGACCATCATCAGGTTCGACATCCAGCTCATTCCAGCCAGACGCACGTTTCTATCCAGTTCACAGGCCTGAGCCGTTCCAAGCAGGCTTGCAATCGCAAGCCCCAACCAGGTGAGGTATTTCATGGGTGATTCCTTTTTCAATGTCTCTTGGGTCAATTTTGGGTGATCGCTGTGGCATCAGCGTGCCAGTCACAGTGCTATAGACAGGTCACAGTATTGACCAGCCAACTCTGATTTTCCAACCCCTGAGGGTGCGATCAATGCCAAGGGGTAACAGATTACGTGTAATCGGTCCGTTCGGACGCCTTTGCATGGAGAAGACTGCAATGACGCTTGAGAAGCGCTTCGTACCAATGCAGGATGGCGGTTTCAACGCGCCCATTGCTAAGGTAGCCCCATGAACGAGACGCTCAATGTACCGCTGCAAACTGAACAACTTGGAGCGCTGCGGGTCATCTGCCTGCACCGGCCGAAGGCGCTGAATGCGCTGGATCTGGGGTTGATTGAGGCCCTGGATACAGCTTTGACCGATGCCTTTGCCGACGAATCGGTTAGCAGCATCTGGTTACAGAGCACCCAAGCCAGGGCATTTTGTGCCGGTGGTGACGTCAAAGCGCTGTATCAGGCGGCCGTCGATCAACCGGCAGACGTTCAACGGGCTGAAGCCATTCGATATTTCTCGGCGGAGTATCAGTTGGACGCCAAGATCGAGCACAGCCCCAAGCCTATTGTGATGTGGGGTCGCGGTGTGGTGATGGGGGGCGGTTGGGGTCTCTTTGCCGGTGGCGATTTGAAACTGATCGATGCCGATGCCCGTTTTGCCATGCCGGAATTGCAGATTGGCCTGTTCCCCGATGTCGGTGCAGCCCACTTTCTGCAACAGCCTGACTGGCGTGCGGGCACGCTGATAGGGTGTTCGGGTATTCATTTAACCGCGAAGGATGTACTGGCCCTGGGCTACGCCGACGCTTGCCTGGACGAGAATGGAGCCAGGCAACTGAAAGACTGGTTGGCCGCCGGTGGTGCCCCATCTGACTGGGTCATTCCTGCGCTCAGTGACGAGGTAGCCGAGCGTCGTGACGACTGGTATTCGGCGTTGGATGCCTTACCCGCCCCGAACCTGAGCGACTGGATGGCCCATATAGACGTGTCGACATTTGAACCTTTTCGGCAGGCCAAACAACAGTGGCAGTCGGGCTCTTCGCTCAGTGTGGCGCTGACCTGGCACCATTTTCGTCGCTTGCGCCGTGCCAGCCGGGTTGAGGCGTTGAACGAAGACCTGATGGTCGGTGCCCACGCCGTTGCAGAGCGTGAATTTCTTGAAGGGGTACGCGCCTTGTTGGTGGACAAAGACAAATCGCCAGCCTGGCTGTATCCAGGCATTATTTCTGTGCCGATGAGCCTGATCGACCGCTTCTACCGGCCAGTCGCGGGGGCGCCACTGATTTCGGTCGACGCAGCCCTGGGAGGCTGTCGGACTTAGGATGAATCGGCTGCTGTCCCACTCCCTCGCTTCGATCACCCTAAGTCCGACAGACTCCTAGCACCTGATAACGTTTAGACGTTTAAATTTTGGAGTTCGCTGGAGCTGGTTTAGCACTGGCTACCAGGTAGACCCATCGGGGGTGGTCCGCAGCAAGGATGCTGCGGTCCAGGCCCCATGGATGGGTTCACGCCGACCCCCGATGGGTCTACCTGGTAGCCGGTGCGAATTATTGGCGACAAAGCCTTCCGCAAACTCCGAAACTAAAAATTAGCATGATTTTCCAATAACAACTCACAGGATGTAATGATGACGACACCTCAAACTCTGGCTGGTAAACACCTGGCCATCACCGGTGGTGGCCGCGGTCTTGGCCTGGAAATGGCGACTTCGCTGGTGCAGGCGGGCGCCCGGGTAGCGCTGATTGACATAGACCAGCCGTTGGTTGAGCAGGCCGCTGCCGAGTTGAGAGCCCAGGGCTATTCTGCCCGCGGTTACACCTGCAATGTCGCGGATGAAGCCTCGGTACAGTCGCTGTTCGCGCAATTGAAACAGGACGAGTCGCAATTGGATGGCCTGGTGAATAACGCCGGCATTTTGCGCGATGGCTTGCTGGTTAAAGTGAAGGATGGCGAAGTTCAGACGATGAGCCTGGCTCAGTGGCAGTCAGTGATCGACGTCAACCTTACCGGTGTCTTCTTATGTGGACGGGAAGCGGCTTCCTGGATGGTGGCTGAACAAACCGAAGGCGTCATCATCAACATCAGCTCGATTTCCCAGGCTGGCAACATGGGGCAAACCAATTACAGTGCGGCCAAGGCCGGTGTTTCGGCGATGACCGTCACCTGGGCAAAGGAACTGGCGCGCTACGGCATACGGGTAGCGGGCATTGCACCGGGCTTTATTGAGACTGAAATGACAGGCAGCATGAAGCCGGAAGCACTGGAACGTGTCAAGCAGGCTGTACCCCTGAAGCGGGTGGGGCAACCGGACAATATCGCCCGGGCGGTCACATTTATTCTAACGAACGATTACTATTCGGGTCGCATTCTGGAAGTGGATGGGGGGATGCGGATCTGACCCATCCACTGTCCTCGCCCGGGAATAGACTCAAGTTTCATAGTTAGCTGCGAGTCGAGTACCGGTCGCTGGGTGGGCCTATCCGGGGGAGTCCGCAGCAAGGATGCTGCGGTCTAGGCCCCATGGATGGGTTTACGCCGACCCCGGATAGGGTCACCCAGTGGCTGGTACGAACTCATGTCGATACAGCTTATTCAAACTCCGCACTGAAATAATGAACATAATTGTCACAGGAGAATGCTCATCATGACTACCGATATCGTCATCGTCGCCGCCAAACGCACCCCAATAGGTGGCTTCCAGGGTGCGCTGAGCGGTCTTACAGCGACTCAGTTGGGGGCGTCTGTGATCGCCGCCAACCTCAGTGAAACCGGCATTACACCGGATCAGGTTCAGGAAGTGCTAATGGGCTGTGTGCTGCCCGCTGGTCTGGGCCAGGCACCGGCGCGTCAGGCCGCGCTCGGTGGGGGTCTGCCGGAGTCAGTACCGGCAACGACGGTGAACAAAGTCTGTGGCTCGGGCATGAAAACGGTGATGATGGCGGCCGACCAGATTCGCACCGGCCAGATCGACATCGCCATTGCCGGGGGCATGGAATCGATGACCAATGCGCCTTATTTGATGGACAAGGCACGCTCAGGCTATCGCATGGGCCATCAGAAGGTGTACGACCACATGTTCCTGGATGGCCTGGAAGACGCCTACGACAGCAATGCCATGGGCGTTCATGCCCAGACCACCGCCGATGAATTCAAGATCAGCCGTGAGGCGATGGATGAGTTTGCGTTGCGCAGCCTGAGCAGAGCCCAAACAGCCATTGAACAAGGCTATTTCAAAGCGGAAATTGCGCCGGTTACCGTCAGTTCGCGCAAGGGTGACACCCTGGTAGAGCACGACGAGCAACCGGGGCAGGCTCGACCGGACAAAATTCCGCAACTGCGTCCTGCCTTTGCCAAAGACGGCACCATTACAGCCGCCAACTCAAGCTCAATCAGTGACGGCGCCGCTGCGCTGACACTGATGAGCCGCAGCAAGGCCGAAGCACTGGGGCTGAAGCCACTGGCTGTTATCCGCAGCTACGCCAGCCACGCTCAGGCACCCAGCACCTTTACCTGCGCGCCCATTGGTGCCATGAACAAAGCGCTGGAACAGGCGGGCTGGACGGCCGATGACATTGAAGTGGCCGAAATCAACGAAGCCTTTGCCATGGTGACCATGCTGGGCATGCAGGAAGTCGGGCTGAGTCCCGAGATCACTAACGTGACGGGTGGCGCTTGTGCGTTGGGCCACCCGCTGGGCTGCTCTGGCGCCCGCATTCTGGTGACGCTGCTGCACAACATGATCCGTCTGGATCGCAAGAAGGGCATCGCAGCGCTGTGTATTGGCGGCGGAGAAGGCACGGCCATGTGCCTTGAGCGTCTATAACCGTAAATTACTCAGCCCTCTGCCTGACACAGTTCAAGCCAGGCCTGAATACCGGGACTGCGATACTTTTGCCGATGCAATACCAGGTAAAAGTCACGGCTGAAATCCCGGTCTGGAATGGACAATGGCACCAGTGTGCCGCGTCTGAAGGCTTCTTGCAGAGACACCTGTGACAGACAGCTGATGCCCAGCCCGGCTTCAACTGCTCGCTTGATCGCTTCGGTGTGCTCCAGCTCCAGTTCGATATTCAGATTCGACCAGAGCCCATGCATGCCGCGCTCCAGGGTTTGACGAGTACCTGACCCGGATTCGCGAACTATCCATTGGGCTGTTTTCAGGTGCTCATCGTCCAGAGTTTTCAACCTGGCGAGCGGGTGATCGGGCGCGCAAAAAGCTACAAGGGTATCGCTGCGCCAGCGTTGTATATCCAGGTCCGGGTGGTTGATTTCGCCCTCGATCATGCCCAGATCAAGTTCAAAGTTCAGCACCTGATCAACAATGGCCTGAGTGTTGGCAACCTTGAGTTGTACCCGTGCAGAAGCCTGGCGCGCTTTGAACTGTGCCATCAGGCCCACCGCGAGGTAGTTGCCAATCGTCAGCGTTGCTCCGACCTTGAGCAAGCCCAGATCCTGATGATGGTTAAGCGCTTCGTCCATTTCCACCGCTTGAGCAAGCAGCGCTTCGGCCCGTGGCCAAAGCTGGCGGCCCAGTTCATTCAACTTCAGGCGCTTACCGGCGCGCTCGAACAAGCGGACCGAATAGAGGGTCTCGAGTTCTTTCAGAGACCCGGAAGCCGCCGATTGGGACATGTTCAAGCTGTTGGCAGCCCGGCTGATGTTTTCAAAGTGGGCGGTTGCCAGAAAGACCTGCAATTGCCGAAGCGTGAATTTCATATTTGTAAAACCGATTATATATATTGATAATAGTCATTTTGCCGATAAAGAGAGTGTCGGTATAGTTATCTTATATAACTTATTATTCTTTTTTATGAGGTTGATATGTCTAATTTGAATATAGAGACCGTTACCAGCGTCCAGCACTGGAATGACACTCTATTCAGTTTCAAGACCAGTCGTGACCCGGCCTTTCGCTTTAAAAATGGCTATTTCACCATGATTGGCCTGGAGCAGGAGACGGGTCGACCGTTGCTGCGCGCCTATTCAATTGCCAGCGCCAACTATGAAGAAGAACTCGAGTTTTTCAGCATTAAGGTGCCCGACGGCCCGCTGACCTCTCAACTGCAGAACATCAAACCCGGCGACCAGATTTATGTGGGGCGCAAGCCAACCGGAACTTTGGTTGCAGACCACCTGCTGCCCGGCAAAAACTTGTGGCTGTTGTCGACCGGTACCGGCCTGGCTCCGTTCCTGAGCATCATCAAAGACCCTGAAATATACGAACAGTTCGACCGGGTTATTCTGACCCACGGCGTGCGTCATGTGTCTGAACTGGCTTATCGCGACATGATCGAATCGGAATTGCGCGAGCACGAATATTTCGGTGACGTGATTCAGGAAAAATTGCTCTACTACCCAACGGTCACCCGCGAACCCTTCCGCAACCAGGGTCGGCTGACCGATCTGATGACAAGCGGCAAGCTGTTTTCTGATCTGGGCCTGCCAGCACCGAACAAAGAAGACGACCGCTTCATGCTCTGCGGCAGCCCGGCCATGCTGAAAGACACCACCGCCATTCTGGACGAGATGGGCTTCAACGAGACCCGTGCCGGACACATTGGCGAGTATGTTATTGAGCGGGCTTTTGTAGAAAAGTAGTATTTATTTGGCTTAATAATGGGTCAAAAAAATTGATCCTGTAGCGAGTGTTGACTGCCGGGTATACCCGGTAGTCAACACAGATTCCCGCCACAAGCTACAACCTTACCTCAGTCGTATTTGAAGCGGCTCACTGATGTTTTCTGTTGCTGTACTAACGTATTCAACTGTTCGAAGTTTGATACGTTGCGCCGCGCGTTGGAGTAGATCGCGTCGGACAATTCGGCAATTTCCTGAATGGTCTCCGAGACCGACTCTGCCGCTTTTTGTTGCTCCGATGTTCCCTCCGCAATCATCCGGCTCATGTCGGTGATGCTGCCCAGGCTGTCGAGAATGGTCTGAATCGACTTGTCGGTATTGTCTGCCTGGGTGACCAGAGATTCCGCCTTTTCCCGGTTCGTACCCATTCGGGTTACAGCCTGGTTGGCTCGCTGCTGCAATCGGTCGATCATCTGGTAGATTTCTTCCGTTGATTGCTGGGTCTTACTGGCCAGGCTGCGCACTTCATCGGCGACAACCGCGAAGCCCCGCCCTTGTTCGCCGGCGCGTGCTGCCTCAATCGCAGCATTCAACGCCAGTAGATTGGTTTGCTCGGCAATGTTCTGAATGACCTCAAGAATCTTGCCGATGTTGCTCGACTCCTGTTGCAGTTCCGATACAACGTCGCTGGTCGAGTGTATTTCTTCCAGCAAGTTACTGATCACCTCGCGGCTGGCGTTCATATTCGCCTGACCTTCAGAAGCGGATTCATTAACCGCTTCCACTTTAAGCAAGGTGTCGTTGGCATTGTCTGAAATATGGCTGGCCGCTGCGGTCATCTCAGTGACTGCGGTTGCGATGGAGGCTGACTGATCTTTTTGGCGCAGCAGTTTGGTCGAACTGGAGCGGGTGGTTTCTGTGACTTGTTGAGTCACCGAATCAACTTCCCCCGAAGCGTGGGTAATGTCGCGAATGACCGCCTGAGTTTGCTCCACCAGTTCATTAATGCCGGCTGAAATCTGTCCGAACTCATCCTGAGAGGTGATTGTCATTTTCTGGGTCAGGTCACCCGTGGCGACGGCGTGTAGCACCTGCGTGATGCGTTTGAGGGGGGTCCGAATGCTGCGGATCAAGGATGTCATAACCAACAAGGCCACCAGGATGGACGCGCCCAGCACCGCCCAAACGGTCAATGCAGCCTGGTGGTTGGCAGACGTCACTTCGTTGGCCAGCGCCACCCGCCGGTTGGACAAATCGACTGACAGAGCGGTCAAGGCATCAACACTGCGGTTGATGCTGTCGGCCAATTGGCCGAGCTGCAGGGTACTGAGTTCGTTGGCGGCCAGGGAGGAGCGATACAGTGGCAAGGTGCCGGTTTCACCCGTTACCGCCGTCCTGAGCAGGCCCATATAGGTCGAGAGGTAGCGGAACAGAATTTCATTGTTGCTTTCCAGTCGTTCCATTCGGGTATCCGCACGTTCAATTTCCCGTTGCAGACCGGCCTGCACATTGTCAACCTGCTCGGCCGTTGACAGCCCGGTGATACCGCCCACCCCTGAACGGATCAGAGCTATACGATCCAGTACATAGGTTGCATCAGCCCCGACCTGTCGGGAGACTGAATCCGTTTCCATGGCCAGATTCTCCAGCACCCGGTCGACAATTTTCATGTCATTGGTGAAGGTAAGCCAACGTGAATTCTGAGTTTGAAACTCTGATAAAAAGCCGGCCCGGCTATCGAGGACCGTGCGCCGCGTACTCAGGTGCTCTGTCGCCAGTGCCATGGCTTCATTGACGTTGTCATAAGCCGCCGCCAGCTGTGCCTGCAATTCGGGTGCATTGTTCAGTCGTTCGTTCAGTTGCTGATAAAGGCGATCGACTTCCACCAATGCTGAATCAAAGTCAGTTTCATACCGAGCCAGCGCCTCCTCGGATTCGACAGCCGCATGCTGCGAAACGGCTTTGTTGGCGTTTTGAATGCTGATCACCAGTTCGAAGGCATTCTCAACCTGGGGCACCACTTCATCGGTGGTGATGCGAAACAGGCTGGCAATGGATGCCTGGTTGGTCAGTGCTGTCAGGGAGATGCCAATGATGAGCAGCAGCATCAGGCCAAAGCCCAACGCTGTTTTCATGACAACCGTGATTTTCATAAGCCGAGCTCCACTGGCGAGTTTTTATTGTATTGGTGCTATCGGCAGTCTAGTTGATTCTTGAAGCGAATAGTATAGTGGACCCCATGATTTAGACCACGGGCATAGGTAGAATGCCACGACCAAGCAGGAGTAGTAACGTGGCGAGAAAACGGTTCAGTAGTGAGTTCAAGGCCAAGGTCGCAATGGAGGCTATCCGAGGCGACAAGACAGTCGCTCAATTATCTTCGCAGTGCGGCGTACATGCCTCTCAGATCAACACCTGGAAGAAAATCGCCCAGGAGCGACTGGTGGAAGCCTTCGAACGCGGCAGTAGCCAACCCGACCCGAAAAAGCTGGAAGCTCGGGAAGACCATCTATATCAACAAATTGGCAAGCTGCAGGTCGAGGTCGAGTGGCTTAGAAAAAAATCGAAGGCGCTGGGCTTGGA